>NZ_JAVAIM010000001.1:691755-1322380 GCF_030717945.1 Qipengyuania profundimaris | reverse complement strand
GACCGGCAGAAGCGCCCGCATGTGCTGCTGGCGCAGGCGGGCACGGGCATCGGCAAAACGCTGGGCTATCTCGCCCCCGCCTCGCTCTGGGCGAAGCTGTCGGGCGGCACGGTGTGGGTGAGCACCTATACCAAGAACCTCCAGCGCCAGCTGCGCCGCGAAAGCGCCCGCGCATGGCCTGCGACCCGTAAGGACGGCTCGCCGCCGGTGGTGGTGCGCAAGGGGCGGGAGAATTACCTTTGCCTGCTGAACCTGGAGGATGCGCTGCAGGGCGGCTTTGCCGGGCGGCCCGCGATCCTCGCGCATCTGGTGGCGCGCTGGGCGGCCTATACGCAGGATGGCGACATGATCGGCGGGGACCTGCCCGGCTGGCTCGGCACGCTGTTCCGGAAACGCGGCATCGCGGCGCTGACCGACCAGCGCGGCGAATGCGTCTATGCCGGGTGCCCGCACTACCGGAAATGCTTCATCGAACGCAGCGCAAGGAATGCCGCGCAGGCCGATCTGGTGATCGCCAACCATGCGCTGGTCATGGTCAATGCGGCGCGCGGGCGGGACCAGGGCGGGCGGCCGACGCGGATCGTGTTCGACGAGGGGCATCACGTGTTCGACGCGGCGGATTCGACCTTCTCCGCCGCGCTCACCGGGCAGGAGGCGATCGAACTCAGGCGCTGGATCGTCGGGCCGGAGAAGAACTCGCGCGGGCGGCGGCGCGGACTCGCGGCGCGGCTGGCCGATGTGGCAAGCTATGACGATGCGGGCGGCGAGGCGGTGGAAGCCGCGGTCGAGGCGGCGCATGCCCTCCCGTCCGAAGGCTGGTTGGGGCGGCTGGCGGAAGGCGCGCCGATCGGCCCGGTCGAGGAATTGCTGGCGCAGGTCCGCGCGACCACCTTCGCGCGCGACGAAAGCGGCCTGGAGGCAGGCTACGGGATCGAGACCGAGACTGCGCAGATGCCCGGCGAACTGGTCGAAGCGGCTGGCACCGCGGCGCAGGCGCTGGCTGCCATCCGCGTTCCGCTGCTGAAGCTGGCGGGCCGGTTGGAGGCGGTGCTGGAAGACGCGCCCGACTGGCTCGACGGGCAGGGTCGCGCGCGGATCGAGGGCGCGCGCCACTCGCTCGCCTGGCGGATCGACCTGATCGCGGCGTGGGAAGCGCTGCTCGGGCGGCTCGGCGGGCCTGCGGACCCGGAATTCGTCGACTGGCTGCAAGTCGACCGCAACGATGCACGCGAATTCGACGTCGGCCTCTATCGCCACTGGCTCGACCCGATGAAGCCTTTTGCCCGCGTAGTCATGGAACCGGCGCACGGGTTGATGATGACGAGCGCCACGCTGACCGATCGCGACGAGACCGGGCCGGATTGGCCGCATGCCATCGCCGCCAGCGGCGCGCCGCATCTGGAGCTAAATCCGCGCACCGCGCAGGCCGACAGCCCGTTCGACTATGCCAACCGCGCCGAAGTGCTGATCGTCACCGACATCCGCAAGGGCGACATTCCCGCGATGGCGGGTGCCTATGCGCGGCTGATCGAGGCGAGCGGTGGCGGGGTGCTCGGCCTCTTCACCGCGATCCGCCGGATGCGCGCGGTCTATGGCCGCATCGCCGACCGCCTCGCCCGGGCCGGCCTGCCGCTTTACGCCCAACACGTCGATCCGATCGACACCGGCACGCTGACCGATATCTTCCGCGACGACCCACGTGCCAGCCTGCTCGGCACCGATGCCCTGCGCGACGGGGTGGACGTGCCGGGCGAGAGCCTGCGCTGCGTGGTCCTCGAAAGCGTGCCCTGGCCGCGCCCGACCATCCTCCACTGCGCCCGCCGCGCGGCTGCCGCCGAGCAAGAGGGCGGCGCCAAGCGTTACGACGACCGCATCATCCGCGCGCGGCTGGCGCAGGCCTTCGGTCGCCTGATCCGCAGCCGCGACGATTCGGGCCATTTCATCGTTCTTTCCAGCGCCTTCCCCAGCCGGCTGCTGTCGGCCTTCCCCGAAGGCACGCCCGTCATCCGCCTGACACTCGAAGAGGCTTTACAGCGCGTGGCGAAGGGTGTTGGAACAGCCGAGCCCCAAGTCGCTGCGGAGAATGACGCCTCGTGAAAATCCTCGGTCTCCTGCGCCACGCCAAGTCCGACTGGGGCGCGAGCGACAAGCGCGATTTCGACCGGGGCCTGAACGATCGCGGCCATCGGGGCGCCAAGGTGATCGGCGAGCATATCGCCAGGCACGGCGTAAAGTGGGACACAGTGCTCGCCAGTCCGGCCGAGCGGGTAAAGCTGACGCTGGCCGACGCCTTGCCAGATCTCGCGCCTGAATGGGACCAGCGGCTCTACCTCGCCGGGACCGATACGATCATGGACGTCCTGCGCGAATGCGGCGGCGATGCGGAGGCGGTGCTGTTGTCGGGCCACAATCCGGGTCTGGGCGACATGCTGTTCGAACTGGTCGCGCCGAAGAACGAGAACGATCTTTACGACGAGGCCAAGGTCAAATTCCCGACCGCAGCCTATGCGGTCTATGAGCTTGATATCGAGAGCTGGGCCGACCTGCGCGACGGCTGTGGCAAGCTGGTGCATTTCGCCCGCCCGCGCGACCTCGACGAGGAGCTGGGGCCGGAATATTGAGCGTCAGGCTGCAGCAAGGATAGCGTGATTAAGCAAGGCTTTCACTCCAGCGAAAGCCTTCGAATGAAACGCCTTTTTTCCATCATTGGCGCCTGCCTCGTTTCAGCCGCTGCGACCTCGGCCCATGCGGGTGAGGTCTATGGCGGCGTCATGGCGCATGGTGTCGATACGCCCTTCACCTTCGAGACGAACGAGGACGGCATCGATCTTCAGGCAGGCGTTCGGAGCGAACCGATCGAGGCGCTGGCCTTCGTCGGCAAGCCGTCGCTCTATGCTTTTGGGTCGGTCAATACGGCGGGCGATACCAACTTCGTGGCGGCGGGCGTGAGCTGGAAGATCGATCTGGGTCCGGTGTACCTGCGCCCCGGTGTCGGCCTCGCCCTGCACGACGCGCCTGCGTTCAGGCTCGACCCCGAGACCCGCATCCGCACCGACCTCGGCAGCCGCGTGCTGTTCGAGCCTGAGATCGCGATCGGCCTGCCGGTATCGGAGCGCGTCTCGGTCGAGGCGAGCTGGGTACACATCAGCAATGCGCGCCTGTTCAATTCACAGCAGAACCCCGGCATCGACATGATCGGTGTGCGCGCAAACCTCGCCTTCTAACGCAAGACACGCGGCCCCTTGCCGCTCTCGCCCCATTTGTCGTTCGCATTGTAGAGCGCGCATTTTTTCAGGCTCAGGCAGCCGCAGCCGATGCAGCCGTCGAGGTCCTCGCGGACCTTCTCCAGCTGCACGATCTGTGCATCGATGCGCTGGCGGATCGCGCCGCTGATCCGCTTCCAGTCGGCGGCATTTGGCGTGCGGCCATGCGGCAGGCCCTTCATCGCCTCCTCGATCTCCGCCAGCGACAGACCGAGATTCTGCGCGATCAGGATGAAGCTGAGACGCCGGATATCGCTGCGCAGGAAGCGGCGCTGGTTGCCGCCGGTGCGCATCGGCTCGACCAGACCCCTGTCTTCGTAGAACCGAATCGCAGACACGCTCAGGCCGGTGCGGCGGGCGAGTTCGCCGATGCTGAGCAGGTCGTTCGCTTTCATCGATCAGACTTATAGCGCAATTAAACCTTGACCTCAACTTAGCTTGAGGTTGCATCAATGCGTGCATCGCCATTCGAACAGGAGATTATCCATGGCCAATGCACGGTTAGAACACGTCAATTTCTCGGTCACCGACGGTGAACGCAGCGCCAGGCTGCTCGAACAGCTGACCGGCTGGCACCGCCGCTGGGAAGGGCCCTCGCTCGACAACGGACGCTCGACCCACCTCGGCGACGATCATGCCTATGTCGCCATACACACCAGCCCGCGGATTGCCGGTGATTTCGCCAAGAGCGTGCCGATGAACCACATCGGCATCGCGGTCGACGATCTCGACGCCGCCGAAGCGGTCGTGATCGAGCATGGCCTCGAAACGTTCAATCACGGGAAATACGAGCCCGGCCCGCGCAGTTTCTATTTCTTCGACTGGGACGGGATCGAGTTCGAGGTGGTCAGCTATGAATGAGATCATGCCGCGCAAGCCGCTGTTCGCTCGCCGTCGTCAACCGCCGCAACCGGCTACATCCGTGGAGCGAAGCCCTGATTCCCTTCGGACCCGTGATAACCCGCCAGCGCGGTCATCGGCACGTCCTCGAACCGCCCTAGCCAGCGCCGCGCCATCTTCGCCAGTGGCATCGGGTTGAGGTAGTGCCGCTTGCATCGCCCGTCGCGCTCGCTCGCGACCAGTTCTGCCGCCTCAAGCACCGCGAGATGCTTGGCCACCGCCTGCCGCGACATTGGCAGCTCCGCGCTGAGATCGGAGAGCGTAAGCCCGCCCTGCTCGCTCAGCCGGTCCAGCAGGAGCCGGCGCGTGGGATCGGAAAGGGCGACGAATGTGTCCGTCATGCAGCAAGGCTAGGCACACCGCACCGAGTCGCTCAAGTTTGCGTGGTCAGAGCAACGAGACTTGTCCACGACCGGACCACGGTACGCCCGTGCGGTCGAGGGTCAGATCGCCTTGCCAGGGCTTGCACAGAGCGCGCGCATCGTCGGGTGAGCCGCCGGTCCAGACGCCGATGTCCGCATCTTCTAGCAGCACCGGCATGCGCGAATGGACCTCTGTCGCCAGCCCGTCCGCATCGGTCATCACCATCGAATAACAGCGACCCCATTCATTCGACTCGCGCCAGACACCGGCGACGGCGAAGACTTCCGCATCTGGCCGCGACATCCAGCTGCGCGTCTTGCCACCCTTGGGACCCTCGGCCTCCGCCCAGGCCGTCACCGGGATGATGCAGCGGCGCTCTTCGAAGCTGTAGCCCCAGAAGAAGCTGTCGAGCTTGTCGGTGCGCGCATTGTTGACCGGTTTGGGCTTCAGCGGCTGGCCGCTCTTGCCCTTCATCACCAGCGGGAAACCCCAGGTCATCTGCTGGAGCTGGCCTTCAGCGACCACGGCACCGGGATAGCCGGGAAATACTTCCTCTGCGAAGTTCGCCCCCCCGAGTGCATTGACCGCGTCGAACCATTTGGCGACCTCATCGGTGGTCTTGGTCATCCGGTAGAGATTGCACATCAGGCGTTGCCCACGACAAAGCATGCGGCGGCAACCAGCGCGCCGGTCCAGCGGTTCGAGCGGAAGCGATCGAGCGGATTGGCGGGGTCCTCCGCATCGAGCGTCGCGACCTGCCACGCGAGATGTGCTGCGGCGGGGAGCAGCGCGAGCAGCGCGATCCAGTCCGCACGGTAGAGCCAGAAGGCGAGCGCCCACAGGGCCACTGCGCCAGCATAGAACAGCGCCACGCCGCCGGTCACATGGCCGCCGAGCCGCAGCGCGCTGGAGCGGATGCCGACCAGCGCATCGTCCTCGCGGTCCTGCAGCGCGTAGATCGTGTCGTAGCCGATGACCCACAGCGCTGCGCCTGCGTACATTGAAGCCAGAGCGTCCCAATTGTCGGCGCGCAACTGCGTCCAGCCGACCAGCAGGCCCCAGGTGAACACCATGCCGAGCCAAGCCTGCGGCCACCAAGTGATGCGCTTCATGAAGGGATAGGCGGCGACAAGAGCGATACTCGCTAGCGCTACACCTTGCGCGAGGGGGCGCAACTGGACGAGGACGAGCAGGCCGATCAGGCACAGTGCGAGCAACCAACCCCAAGCTACCTTCTTCGAAACACGTCCGCTGGCCACCGGACGACTTGCAGTCCGGGTCACCTTCCTATCGAGCCTTGCATCGACGATATCGTTATAGACGCAGCCCGCACCGCGCATCGCGATACTGCCGACCAGCAACCAGCCGAGCAGTGCGACTTGCCATCCCGCCCCGGCCAGCCACACGCCCCAGGCGCAGGGCCAGAACAGCAGCCACCAGCCGATCGGTCGGTCGAACCGCGCCAGCATCGCAAGATCGCACGGCAATTGCGGCAGCCGCGCGACGAGGCCTTTATGTTCGCTGTCGGGGACGACGTCGGGGTTGGCGGTTTCGCTCATCGCTTGCTCCCTAACCTCCGACGTGCCACCTGCAAAGCCATGCCCGCAACACCCGCCTGGCCGCCCAAGAGTGCACCGCGCCTGTTCGTCGAGAACGAACTCGGCTCCGGCCGGACTATCGCCGTCGAAGGCAACCAGGCCAATTACCTCGCCCGGGTCATGCGCGTTGACGAGGGCGATGCGGTGATCCTGTGCGACGATCTCACGGGAGAATGGGCCGCGAGTGTCACGCAAGTCGACAAGCGCCGCGTCCAGCTCGAGGTCGGGCAGCACCTGCGCCTGCGCGAGCCGGTGCCGGATTTCTGGCTCTGCCCCGCGCTGCTCAAGAAAGACCGCTTCGATCTCGTGCTCGAGAAAGCGACCGAGCTCGGCGTCGCGCGCATCGCCCCTGTCGTCACCCGGCGCTGCGTGGCGGACAAGCTCAATCCCGAACGCGCCGACACGATCGTGACCGAAGCGGCCGAGCAATGCGCGCGCACCGCCCTGCCCGAGATCGCACCGGTCGCAAAACTCGACGCCTTGCTGCGCGACTGGCCGCAGGACCGCCACCTGTTCTTTGCCGACGAGGATGGCGGCGAACCGGCCGCCGACGCCTTTTGCTATGCCGAGGGACCGGCCGCGCTGCTGGTCGGCCCCGAAGGCGGCTTCGACGATGCCGAACGGGCCGCGATCCGCGCGCATCCCGCCTCCGTCGCGATCAGCCTCGGCCCGAGGATCCTGCGCGGCGAGACGGCGGCCATCGCCGGGACCGCCGTGTGGATGGCGGAAGCGGGCGACTGGCTGGACGAAGAATAAAAGGCTTCCCTCCAAAGGTTCGGTTTTCTAACGCCACCGACCATGAGCACGCGCGAGACCTCCGGCAACGCCGATCCCGTCATCGAATCCCGCGACCAGCTGGTCGCCCCGATGCAGCGCGGGGAGAAGCCCAAGGACCAGTGGCGCATCGGCACCGAGCACGAAAAACTCGTCTTCCACCGTAGCGACTTCCGCGCACCGTCCTACGACGAAAAAGGCGGCATCCGCGACATCCTGATGAGCCTGCGCCAGTTCGGCTGGGAACCGGTGGAAGAGGGCGGCAAGGTCATCGCCATGCGCGGGGAGGACGGAACGGTCAGCCTCGAACCAGCCGGCCAGCTCGAACTGTCGGGTGCACCGCTGGAAAACCTGCACCAGACCTGCGCGGAAACCGGGCGGCATCTCGACCAGGTGAAGCGCGTCGGCGAGGATTGCGGCGTCGGGTTCCTCGGCCTTGGCATGTGGCCCGACAAGACCCGCGAAGAACTGCCGATGATGCCCAAGGGTCGCTACGAAATCATGAAGCGCCACATGCCCCGCGTCGGCACGCTGGGCCTCGACATGATGCTGCGCACCTGCACCATCCAGGTGAACCTCGATTATTCGAGCGAGGCGGACATGGCGCAGAAATTCCGCACCGGCCTCGCGCTCCAGCCGCTCGCGACCGCGCTCTTCGCCAATTCGCCCTTCACCGAAGGGAAACCGAACGGTTACCTGTCCTACCGCAGCCACATCTGGAGCGACACCGACCCGCACCGCACCGGCATGCTGCCCTTCGTGTTCGAGGACGGCTTCGGTTACGAGCGCTGGGCCGACTACATGCTCGACGTGCCGATGTATTTCGTCTTCCGCGACGGGAAATATATCGATGCGGCAGGGCACAGTTTCCGCGATTTCCTCAAGGGCGAACTCGAAGTCCTGCCCGGCGAGAAACCGACCGAGAGCGACTGGTGGGACCACCTCTCCACCGCTTTCCCCGAAGTCCGCCTGAAGAGCTTCCTCGAAATGCGCGGTGCCGACGGGGGCCCGTGGAGTCGGATCTGCGCCCTCCCCGCTTTCTGGGTCGGCCTGCTTTATGACCAAGGCGCACTCGACGGCGCATGGGATCTGGTCAGGCACTGGACGATGGAAGAGCGCGAGGCGCTCCGCAACGCTGTGCCGAAGCAGGCGCTCGCTGCACCGATTCCGGGCGGTGGCACCTTGCGCGATCTCGCGAAAGAGGTCTTGGCCATTGCCCGCGCCGGGCTCGCCTCCCGCGCGCGTCTCAACTCGTCGGGCGACAACGAAACCGGGTTCCTCGAAACGCTCGACGAGATCGTCGCCAGCGGGAAGGTGCCCGCGCAGGTCCTGCTCGATCGCTATCATGGCGAATGGGGCGGCGATATCGAGCGCGTCTACAAATACAGTTTCTGAGCGAAGGGAAAGAGCGATGATCCAGATCAATGGCACCATCAAGCTGGGCCGCACGATCGATGCCGCGACGCGCAAGGCGATCGTCGAAATGGTCCGCGCCAGCCGTGCGGAAGACGGCTGCCTCGACTATGCCTTCGCCACCGATCTGGCCGATCCCGATACGCTGGTGCTGTTCGAGCGCTGGCGCGACCAGGCGGCGCTGGATGCGCATGGCACATCCGCTCACATGGCGGAATTCCAGAAGGTGATGGCCGACAATCCGCCCGCCTCGCGCGATATTCGCATCTACGAGACCGACGAGGGCAATCCGCTCGGCTGATTACTCCGCGGGCTGCGGTGCCAGAGTTTCGCGCGGCTTCCAGACCAATCGCTGCAGGCGTGTGAGCGGCGCGGTCAGAAGGCCGTGCTGCGCCATATACGCGTAGTACACGCGATATTTTTCATCCTCGCGCAGCAGATGCGCTTCCTCGGTCTTGGCCCGCCAGAAATAGATCGCGTTGACCACCAGCAGGAAAAAGCAATTGCGGATGGTTTCCACCCATGAACCGTCCTGCACCAGGAAGGGCAGCGTCGCGCACCACCAGAACAGGTTCTTCGACACATAGGCCGGATGGCGCGTGAAGCGGTATGGCCCGTTCGTGAGCACGCCGCGATAGGTGAGGTTCGAAAAGCGCAGGCCGAAGGCGAAGGTCGCCCAGGCGTAGAACGCGGTCAGCACCACCAGCAGCGCGCCCCATGCAGCGAGCGCGAGATCGTTGCCCTCCAGCCAGAATATCCATCCCGGCGTACCGAGCTCGTAATTGATCGCCTTGCCCTCGCCCAGAATGCCCCAGACGATCGGCGGGTAACAGATCAGCGCCGCCACCCAGCCTGCCAGGAAGGGATTGCCGCTGCGAATGTGGGCGTCGAGCGGGCGCATGGTGACGATATAGCCGACCGTGCCGATCATCACGTCGACCATGAACATGACTTCGATAATCATCAGCGCTAATTGCTCGGGGCGCTGGGCGAGCAATCCGAAATCGGCTTCCACCACGTTGCGGAAGGCAAACGGGATGATGGAGATCATGAAGGCGGTGAAGAAGGCCTTGATGATCCAGCTGCGCCAATGCGCCTTGACTTCATCGACCTGCCACCCGGCCTTGCGAACGAGCAGTGCCCCGAAGTGCCAGGCATGGTCGCGCGGGTTCACCATGTAGCGATCGATCCAGAACACATAGGGGACCGACAGCACCATGAGCGGAATCGCCGCATAACCCAGCACCCGCATCGAGAAGAGGTAATTCCCGCTCCAGTACCAGCGGCACAGGCAGTAGAGCGCAGCGATGATCGCCCAGGTCGCCCACAGGCCGATGAGCTTGATCAGCGTGTCCGCACGATCGGGCTGTCGCGTGCGGCCGAGCGACCAGTCGAGCCCGGTGCTGGGGCGACGATGCACCTTCTCCACCACTACCGACCACAGCGCCATCGGCAGCGCCGCGGCGAGCAGGCCGACCAATGCTGCGTGCGGACCGGACATGACCTCGCGCGGGCCGGGCAGGTCGAGGCTGGTGGCAATCGCGGGATAGGCGCGCGCGAACAGGACCCAGCCGAACAGCCCGGCCAGGCCGACCAGCCCGACAGCCGCAGAGACATCGCTCTTCGGCCGCGTCACCGGGATCGATTCACGCGTATCCATTTCCCCGCCGTCCTACACCCGAATGGTTAACACCCGGCAGAGAATAGCGCAAAGCCTAGCGGAAGGCGGTAACCGTGCCGCTGTCGTCGAGGATGTAGAGCGTGTTATTAGCCACCACCGGAGCCAGGCTGACCGGTTCGTCGAGGTCGTAGAACAGGCTGGCGGAACCCTCGCCCGTGCTGACGCGATAGATCTCGCCTTCACTGCTGGCGACCCAGAGGTTGTTCCCGGCGAGGACAGGACCGGTCCAGAAGATCGGACCTTTCTTGTCCTCCTGATCGCGATACTGCGCCAGCTGCGTGATCCAGCGGACTTTGCCGGTGCTGCGCGCAATGGCCAGCAGACGGGCATCGTCGGTAAGGGTGAAAATCCACTCGCCGGCGATAGCCGGCGTGGAAATCCCTGCGAGGCTGAGTTCCCAGATGCGCTGCCCGGTGACCAGCTCGTAAGCTGCCATGCGGCCGCCCTGGCCCAGCGCGTAGACGCGGCCATTGTCGATGATCGGATCGGCGTCGATATCGGTCAGCGAACTGACCGAGGTCGAGATCGAGGTGCGCGCCAGCGCATCGGCCCACAGCGTGCGGCCGTTTTCGTAGCGGTGGGCGATGAGCTCGCCCGAACTGTAGCCGGCGATAACCGTACCCTGCCCTGCAGCAGGCGCCGCCACGCCGAAAACGCCGGCCTGGGTCGCCGAACCGGATTGCTGCCACTGGACCGCGCCGTCGTTCAGGTCGAGCGCATAGATCTGGTTGTCCTGCGTCATCACGAACAGCGAACCGAAGGCGATGGTGGGCGAACCGCGCAATGGACCGGCGGGCTTGACCTGCCACAGCTGCGCGCCGGTGTTTGCATCGAGGGCGATGACGTCGCCCGCACCGGTGGTCATGTAGACCTTGCCATCGGCATAGCTCGCGCCGCCGCCAAACGCGGAAGCGCGCGTGTCACCAGTCAAGTTGGGGGCAAATGCCCAGCGCTTGGCACCGGTTTGCGCGTCGAAAGCATCGAGTTCGCCGTCACTACCGACCGCGAACAGCATACCGCCGCCCACGACCGGCGCAGCGCCCAGACGCTCGCGGTTGGAGCCGCCCGCGACCTCGGCGGTAAACGCCCGCGTCGGCGTGGCGGAGAGCGCGAGATGGCCATAGGACTTGCTGGCCGTGCCCCCGGCCTGCGCCCAGCTGTCATTCGCCTGCGCGGGAGGGAGAACCACCGCAACACCGGCCAGCGCAGGATCGACTTCGGCACCGGCTTCGATGCGCGAGAGGATCGGTTCGCGATTGCCGATCGTCGGAGTCGCCTTCTCATCGCCGCCGCCGAACAGGCCGCCGCTGCAGGCGCCGAGGCTGGCGACCAGCGCTACGGCCAGAACGCCGCGTGCCAAACCGCTGCGTGAGTTAGCTTTCGAAGGCTTCCGGCCCTTACGATCCATAGTCGGTTCTTCCATTCCGGCCCGAACGGGCCCCTTACTGGATTTGCGCGGCGGCTTCGCCATCCGCGGCCTGAGTGTCCACGCCCTGTTCTTCGAGCAGAGCGTCCACGTCCTCGATCGCATCGACGCCGAGCACGCCGGCCATCTGCCGTGCGCGCGAGCGTAGTCCTTCGGGCGCATCGTCTGCCTTAGCGATCTGCGCGAACAGCGCGCCCGCCTCGGCTTCCTTGCCCTGGTCCATGTAGGCATGGGCGACGAGTTCGCCGGCGCTGGCGAAGAAAGGATTTCCGGGAACGGCAAGCGGTTTCAGCTGGGTAATCACCTCGCCGCTCGACAGGCTGTCGTACCGCGTGGCGACTTCGCGCAGCTTCGCGAGGTCGCGCAGCGCCTGTGGTGCGCTTTCATTCGCGGCGACGGCGGCGAAGAGGCGCGCGGCTTCATCGGGCCTGTCCTGCTCGGCAGCGATCCCGGCGCGCATGAGTCCTGCAACGGCGGAGGCCCCGCCCCTGTCTTCACCGGCCAGCGCCTCGAGCTGGTCGTATCCGGTCTGCAGATTGCCCGCTTCGACCTGGTCGAGCGCGCCCACGAGAACTTCGGAATCAGCCTCCATCGCCTGTTCCTGGCGGCTGTCCCAGAACAAATAGCCGCCGAAACCGACCAGGCCGAGGATGAGCACGGCGAGCAAAGGCTTGCCGTATTTCGTGAAGAATTCCTCGGTATCGCCTTGGCGCACCGCGTCATCGACCTCCCGCAGCAGGGCTTCCTGCTCGGCGGCGTCACGTTTCGCGAGTTTTTCCTCGCGGCTGAGTTCTTTCTTGGGTGTGAGGGCCACGTGTGGCGGGCTCCGCTTTGTCTTGTCGAAAAATGTTTGCGCGTCTTTAGGCAGTGCGCCCGCCAAGGGCAATGGTCGTCGAAGCCTGTCCCCGTCCGGGTGAACGGACGATGAAAGCGCACGCCGGTTCGGCTACAGCTCCCGCCCCATCGCGCTCGAAAAGAGGCGCCGATAAGTCGCCACCATTTTCGCTTCGTCGAACTCGGCCACGGCCTTTGCGCGATTGGCCTCGCCGACCTGGCGCCGCAGGTCCTTCGACTGCGCCAGCGCGGCCACGACATCCTGAAGGCCGCCCTCGCTGCCGGGGGAGGTGATGTACGGTTCGTTTGCTTCGGCCACCATCCCGGCGATATCGCCCACCGCCGGGGCGACGATCGGCAAGCCCGCAGCCATGGCCTCGACGACCGAGAGCGGAAACTGCTCGGAATCGCTCGATAGGGCAAAAATGTCGAACAGGCCGATGACCCGCGCCGGATCGGCGACCGAACCGGGCAGGTGGACGCGGTGATTAATCTTGAGGCGATCAACCTCGGCAAGGATCGCGTCGCGGGCCTCGCCCTCGCCGACGATGACCAGCTGCCATTCGTCCGGCAGCGGCGCGAAGGCGCGAACCAGCCGGGGCAGGTTCTTGATCGTGCGCAGGCCCGCCAGCGTGCCGACCCAGTGCTCGCCCGGGCGCTTGATCAGCCGCAGCGCGTCTTTCTTCGGCCGCATGCCGAAGGCCTTGGTGTCGATCCCGTTGGGGATGCGCTTCACCCGGCCGAGCGGCTGCTGCCAATCGACCAGCGCGATTTCCTCGAGCCGTTCGGACGGAACGACGAGCCCGGAAGACCGCCCAAGCGCGACCCGCCGGTACCAGGTGCGCCGCTTCTTCAGGCGGTGAAGCTCGCTTTCGTCGAATCCGTCTTCGTGATGGATAAGCGGCGGAAGGCCGTGGACGTCCTTGAACAGCGTATGCGCCATCACCGCATCCATCGCGCCCCAATTATAGGTGAGGATGAGATCGTAGGGCTTCATCGCCTTGGCGAGCCGCTGGAGGCGACCGGGGAGCGGCAGGCCCTTGAGGCTGGGGAATTCGGGCTGCACCATAACGTCGATGCTTTTCGCGATGCCGTCGGCGGCGCCCAGCCGGTCGGGCTCTGCGGAGACGATGGTGTGCTTCGCCTTGGCACCGAAGGCGTTGATCAGTTGCACGCTGCGCCGTTCCTTGCCCCCGGCGGCGAAGGTGGAGTGCAGGTGCAGGATGCGCGGGCGACCGGCGCTCATGCCACGCGCCCGAGGAGCGTATCGATGGCCGCGCGTGCCTCCGCCTCGTCCAATGTTGGCGCGTGGCCGATCTGCGGAATGGTGACGGCAGTGGCCTCGGGAAGCCGCTTCCGCATCTCGGCGAAGCTTTCCGTCGACAGGAGGGGCGATACTTCGCCGCGCAGCAGCAGCACAGGACGTCCGCCGAGCGCCTCGAAAGCAGGCCACAGATCGGGCGGAACGGCGGCTTCGTCCGCCGCAAGGATCGGCTCGGCGATCTTCATGTCGTAATCGAACACGATGCGCCCGCTGCTGGCCAGCGCCATCCCGCGCTTGGCCATACGGATCCAGTCCTGCATTTCGAAGCGCGGGAAGTTCGCGCCCTGCACCTCTTCCAGCGCGCGGGCGGCGTGCATCCAGGTCGGGAAGCTACGCCCCTGCCCGACATAGCCCTTGATCGCGTCCAGTCCCGCCACCTCCAGCGCCGGTCCGATATCATTGAGCACGACCCCCGCCAGCGCATCGGGCCGCACGGTGGCGAGGACCATCGTGATGAGCCCGCCCATCGACGTGCCGACGGAAACGAAACGCTCGATCCCCTCCTGCTCCAGCAGCGCGATCACATCGCCGACATAGGTCGGCACGGCATAGCTCGCCGTGTCGCTGGCATATTCGCTATCGCCGCGCCCGCGCATGTCGGGCACGATCACGCGCCAGCCCTGCGCTGCGATATGCGCCGCCAGATCCTCGAAATCACGAGCGTTGCGGGTCAAGCCGTGCAGGCATATCACCGGTGGTCGGTCGTTCGCCTCGCCATAGTCGCGGAAATGCAGGGTGAGGCCGTCGGCGCTCTGCCAACTGCGGTCGGTGTAGCTCGTGTCCATGGTCGAAGGAGTGTGTCCCGTGCCGATTTCGGTGTCGCCCTTGCTGCGGGCGGGCTTCGTCCCCACTATCGCTGCATGCGCGACGAACCGCAAGCTGCGAGCTATCGCCCCGACACGCCGATCGCCGCCCTCGCCGAATGGATCGGCGACCCGGTCGCGCCGGGCGACTTTCCCGAGACGACATTGCGCTTCCGCAACGATCGCCACGCAGCGACGGTGGGGCTGGACAATCTCTCGGACGAGGACTGGCTCCGCCATTTCGGTCGCTTCGAGGCGCTGCCCGACAACCTGCCGCAGCCGCTGGCTCTACGCTATCACGGCCACCAGTTCCGCGTGTACAATCCCGAGATCGGCGACGGACGCGGCTTCCTGTTCGCGCAGCTGCGCGATGGAGCGGACCGCCTGCTCGACTTCGGCACCAAGGGATCGGGCCAGACGCCGTGGAGCCGCGACGGTGACGGCCGCCTGACCCTGAAGGGTGCGGTGCGCGAAATCCTGGCGACCGAGATGCTGGAGGCGCTGGGCGTCTACACCTCCAAAACCTTCAGCGTGGTCGAGACGGGCGAATCGCTGTGGCGCGGCGACGAGCCTTCCCCCACGCGCTCTGCCGTGATGACGCGGCTGAGCCATGGACACATCCGCATCGGCACTTTCCAGCGGCTTCTCGCGCTGGAAGAGCGCGAGCATATGGCGCAGCTTGTCGACTACTGCCTCGAACAGTTTCCCGGCCCGCCGCCGCCGGAGGATGCACCCGGACGCGACGAACCTGCGGTGAAGCTGATGCACCTCGTGGTCGAGCGGCTGGCCGATCTCGCTGCCAGCTACATGGTCGCAGGCTTCGTCCATGGCGTGCTCAATACCGACAACATGAACATCTCGGGCGAGAGCTTCGATTACGGACCCTGGCGGTTCCTGCCGAAATGGGACCCGGCGTTCACCGCGGCCTATTTCGATCATCAGGGGCTCTACGCCTTCGGCCGCCAGCCGGAAGCGCTGCACTGGAATTGCGGCCAGTTCGCCATTACCCTGCGCGTCCTGACAGACGCACCTCCGCTGATCGCCGCGATGGATCGCTTCGGGCCACTCTACATGGAAGCCATCGGGCGGCGGTGGTGCTGGCGCCTCGGCCTCGAAAGTCGCGGCGCGGAGGCGGACGCGGCGCTGGTTGCGGCGAGCGAAGCGCAATTGCGCGAAAGCGGGACCCAGCCGGACGAGTTCTTCTTCCGGCATCAGGGCAAACGAGAGGCGGAGGGTGCGCTGGCTGACGCGATGGCAGACTATCGCCCTCTACCGAGTAATCACCCCTACTGGAGCGACGGAGCGCCGCAGTCCATGCTCATCGACGAGGTCGAGAGCATCTGGTCGGCGATTGCCGAAAACGACGACTGGCAACCGCTGGCCGACAAGGTCGCGGTCTTACGGCGCATGGGCGAGGCACACGGCCCGGCACCGGCGCCGGCTGGCCATGTGTGATGTAGTCGCCATTTGCCATTTGACGCACTCACGCCGCTATCTCATAGGCGCGCACACGAACGAAGAAGGTCGCGGGAAGGTCTCGATTGTCTGATATGGAACTGGTTTCTACCGAACCTGCCACCGGCGCGGAAATCTGGCGCGGCACGGCGGGCGATGTCGAGCAGACGATCGCCCGCGGGCGGGAGGCGATGCGCGACTGGGCGCGGATACCGCTGGGCCAGCGCGTCGAATTGCTCCGCCGCTTCGCCAACGCCGTGCGCAAGCATGCCGAACCCTTCGCCGAACTGATCGCGCGCGAAACCGGCAAGCCGCTATGGGAAGCCCGCACGGAAGTCCAGGCCGTTATCGGCAAGGTCGATATCTCCGTCACCGCCTATGCCGAACGCACCGGGCAGAAGAAGCTCGACAGCGCGCTGCAGGGCACCGCCGCGCTGCGCCATAAACCGCACGGCCTGATGGTCGTGCTCGGGCCGTACAACTTCCCCGCGCATTTGCCGAACGGCCATATCGTCCCCGCGCTGATCGCGGGCAATGCCGTGATCTTCAAGCCGAGCGAGAAAGTGCCCGCAGTTGGCGAATTCCTGACCCGGTGCTTCCACGAAGCCGGCATTGCCGAAGGCGTGGTGCAGTGCATCCACGGCGGCCCGGATGCGGGCAAGGCGCTGGTCGAGCATGCCGATGTCGACGGCGTACTCTTCACCGGATCGGCGCGCGCCGGGATTGCGATCAATCGCAAGCTCGCCTCGAACCCCGGCAAGATCGTCGCGCTGGAGATGGGCGGCAACAACCCCATCGTCGTCACCGACACGCCCAAGCTGGCCGATGCCGCCGCGACGATCATCCAGTCGGCCTTCACGACTGCAGGCCAGCGCTGCACCGCCGCGCGCCGTCTGATCGTGGTCGATTCGATGTTCGATCAGCTCGTCGCGGAAGTGAAGGCGCTGACCGAGCGGCTTATCGTCGACGAACCCTTCGCCGATCCGCAGCCCTTCATGGGGTGTGTGATCGACAACCAGACGGCAGATCTTCTATCCGAAAGCTTCGTCGCGCTGATGTCGCGCGGCGGGAAGCCGATCGTGCACATGAAGCGCAAGGACGAGAGCCTGCCCTTCCTGTCGCCGTCGATCCTCGATGCGACCGATATCGCCGAGCGACCCGATATCGAGCTGTTCGGCCCGTTGCTGCAGGTGATCCGCGTGGCCGATCTCGATGCCGCTATCGCCGAGGCGAACAATACTCGTTACGGCCTGTCCGCCTCGCTTATCGGAGGAAGTCCGAGCGATTTCGAGCAGTTCTGGAGCGAAATCCGCGCCGGTATCGTCAACTGGAACCGGCCTACCAATGGAGCTTCGTCGGCCGCGCCTTTCGGTGGGATCGGCCTGTCGGGCAACCATCGTCCGGCGGCGTTCTACGCAGCGGATTACTGCGCCTATCCGGTGGCGAGCACCGAGATGGAGCAGCCGCGCGCCACCATCGGCATCGGTCTCAAGTCCTGACGGCTGCCCGGCGGGGCGGACGCGTCAGTTGCTCGTGACGAGATCGATCTGGGTCACGCCCTGATCGAGGCGGCGGCCATAGATGACATATGCCGACTGGCCCTTAGTGCCGCTGAGAATATTGTCCCCGTCCTTCACCGTGTGCTCGACATTGAAGCCGGCATCGCGGGCGCGCGTGCTGTAGAAGGATAGAACGTCGTCGAGGGCGACCGGCGTGTAGAAGGAGACGATTCTCAACGCACAGTCGCCCTCGTCCGTCCCGGCGGCTTCTTGCGTATTGCCGCGCGGATAGACGGGGAAAGCAGTCGGGAGCTTGGCGGCCCAGGCGGAGCCGTATTCGGCGCTCGCAGCGCAATTCGGGCCGTCCGGCTTTACCGCAGCGCGCGCTGCGGCCACCATCGCCGCCGTATCGGGCGCATTGGCCGCCAGCTGCTTGGCAGCAGGAGCGGCCTTCAGATTGGACGATCCGCCGACCATCTGCGCAGCGCGGTTGCGCGCGGCTTCGACGGCGCGCGGGCTCTTGTCGATTTCGGGGATCGCCTGGCTGCCCGTGCCCGACAAGGCCGCATTGGCCTCGTTCTGACCGGCCAGGTCGGGATCGCTCATCAAGCCATCGTTGAGCGCCTGTTCGCTCGCCGGATCGACCGCATCGGCATCCTGCGCGTCATCCGCATTACCGCCACAGGCAGCCAGCAGGACGACAGGGGCGAGCGCAGCTAAGGGACGGAATTTCATCAGGGACCTCCGGCAGACAGGTGTCGGCTTCTGCTGTCTGGGACCGTCGGTTTCCAGCCGCTTGCAGCGCGCTGCATCATAGCGGGACACCTAGCCTGCGAAAAGCTTAAGTCAAAACGATAAGGGCGCCTCCTCTCTCCGATGGGAAAGAAGAGACGCCCTTGGCGGCCCGTGATTGTTATCTAGGGTGCCGCCCTCCGCCCGTGGGTGGGCACGGACGAAAGCTGGTGTTTCGGATTAGCCGCAGCGTGTGCTGGAGCGATCGATGGTCCGGCCGAGCAGCGCCCCGGCAGCACCGCCAAGGATCGCGCCGAGAGTGCGGTCGCCACGACCGGCGACTTCATGGCCGATCAGCGCGCCGACCCCCGCGCCGACCAGAAGGCCGGTGGTGCCATTGTCGCGGCGACAGTAATACCGCCCGTCACGACCGCGCCAGATGCGTGTGTCGCGGCGGACCGGCTCGCCATAGTTGCGGTCGTAGCCCATGTAATAGGGACGCGACTGGCGGTAGTCACGATAGTCGCGGCGATCGTTGTAATAGCCGCGGTCGCTGTAATGGGCGCGATCGCGATAGCGCTTCCAATGCTTGCGCTTCTTCTTGCCGTGCTCGTAAACCGTGGAAGCAGGTCCATCGTAATAGACGGAGGCGTGCGCCGCCGGAGCAGCATTGGCGGCCGGTGCGGCGGATGCGGGCACGGCCAGTATGAGGCCCGCTGCGGCCATGGCCAGTGCTGGAAGCTTAAACATATTTGCCATCGTATTCGTCCCTTTTGCGATCTTGTATTGGCCCTGTGATGTTCAGCTTTAGGCCCGCCAACCTGAACCGAATGCAACCGCGCCGTCAGAAAGCAAATTTGCGACGAACCGACTATTTGGCGTCGGCGAGATGAAGCTTGCAGCGCGGTTTTTGCGCGCCTAGCGCCGCTGCAGGATGACGCAGGCCGCTTCACAAACAGACAGGACCGGCCTCGGGGCGGCAGTTGGCGCCTATGTCATCTGGGGATTCCTGCCGCTTTACCTGATTCTCGTCAGCAGCATGCCGCCGTTCGAATTCGTCGGCTGGCGGATCATCTGGACATTGCCGCTTTGCCTGCTGATCGTCGCCTATCGGAAACAGGGCAGCGAAGTCCGCCGGGCCTTGGCGGATCGCAAGACCCTCGCCCTGCTTCTGCTGAGCGCGACTCTGATCGCGATCAACTGGGTGGTCTATGTCTGGGCGATTCAGAACGGGCAGGTCTACGCTGCCAGCCTTGGCTATTACATCAACCCGCTCGTCAACGTGCTGCTAGGCACGCTGTTGCTCGGCGAGCGTCTGTCGCGCCCGCAGTGGGTTGCAGTGGCAATCGCCGGGATCGGCGTTTCGCTGTTATTGGGAGGAGCGCTGACAACCCTCTGGATCAGCCTGACGTTGGCCATGAGCTTCGGAACCTACGGCCTCATCCGCAAGCAAGTGCCGGTCGGCTCGCTGCCGGGCCTTACCATCGAATCGGCGATCCTGCTCCTCCCGGCCCTAGGCGTCGCATGGTATTACGCGCAGAGCCCGGCGGGTTCGTCATTCGTGCAGGACATCGGCCTCAGCCTCGCGATCATGCTGGGCGGCGCTCTGACGGCATTCCCGCTGCTGCTGTTCGCCATCGCCGCACGCAAGTTGCCCTATTCGACGCTCGGCTTCATCCAGTTCCTTGCGCCGAGCATCGTCTTCATTTTGGGGCTCACGGTCTTCGGCGAAGAGCTGAACTTCGCGCAGGCGGCCTGCTTCGCCTGCATCTGGGCAGCGGCGGCGATCTTCGTCTGGGACTTGTGGTCGCGCTCTAGGAGGCCAGCCGCCAACTGAGCGTTTCGCCGGCATGAAAGGGTACAATCTCCGCCGCACCGCCAGCGACCGATGCCGGAACTTCCTGTGCGATCTTCTCGAGCGTCACGGTGCCTTCGTTGAGCGGCAGGCCGTAGAAGCGCGGTCCGTTTTCCGATGCGAAAGCCTCGAAGCGGTCGAGCTGGCCCTCCTCGTCGAACACCGTAACGTAGCTCTCAAGCGCGTGTGGCGCGTTGAAAATGCCCGCGCAGCCGCAATCGCTCTCCTTATCTTGGCGATGATGCGGCGCGCTGTCAGTGCCGAGGAAATACTTTGCAGAACCGCCGGTCGCGGCCTTGCGCAAGGCCAACCGGTGCTCCTCGCGCTTGGCGACGGGCAGGCAATACATGTGCGGCCTGATCCCGCCGACGAGGATGTCGTTACGATTGATATGCAGGTGCTGCGGCGTGATCGTCGCCGCGATATTCGGGCCCGACGCATCGACGAACTCGACCGCCTGCCTCGTAGTGATGTGTTCGAAGATCACCTTGAGTTCGGGCAGGCGTGCGACCAGCGGCTCGAGCACGCGCTCGATGAACACGGCTTCGCGGTCGAAGATGTCGATCTCTGCATGGGTGACCTCGCCATGGACGCACAGCGGCATGCCGATCTCGGCCATGCGCTCCAGCACGCCGCTGATGTTGGCGACATCGTTAACGCCATGCGCGGAGTTCGTCGTAGCGCCCGCCGGGTAAAGCTTGGCAGCGGTAAGCATGCCATCGGCGAAGCCAGCCGCAAGATCGCCCGCATTGCTCTCGTCGGTCAAATAGGCCGTCATCAGCGGCGTGAACTCTACGCCTTCCGGCACGGCTTCCACGATTCGCTCGCGATAGGCAGCGGCGAGGGCGCTGGTGGTCACCGGCGGCGACAGGTTCGGCATGACAATGGCGCGCGCGAACTGCCGCGCGGTGTGCGGCACCACGGCGCGCATCGTTTCGCCGTCGCGGAAATGCAGGTGCCAGTCGTCAGGCCGGCGGATAGTAAGCGTCTGGGTCATTGAGCGCGCCTTAGCCGCACTGCCCGCGGTCTGCCAGCCATTGCCGCGCGTCCGCTTCGCCCTGCTCCCAGGTGCGGGTCACCTTGCTCGCGTCGGAAAAATCGATCTTGTCCGCCGCGACCTCGCGGGTCGGCTGGATGTAGGTGCAGCGATCGGTCTGGGGGAGATTGTCGTAGATGCTGGTGAGCAGCACGAGCGTTTTCCCGTGATCGTCTTGCGGCAAAGGCGCCTTGTCGAGCATGCCGCCGTCGAGCACCCGGTCTCCCTCCCATTCCGGCACATCGAAGACGGGCGGGATGGTCGCAGCGGCGCAGATCAGATCGACGAGTTTGCCGTCGCGCGCGGCCTGGCGCGCATCGACACACAGTTCGCCCAGTCCCGCCCGGCGCGGCAAGATCAGGTGCGGGGTCGAGCGGATAGCCTGATCGAGTTTGTAGAGGATTCCATAGAAAACCGCGCTCATGCGGGCCGAGACATGTTTGGGCGGGCATGACAGCGAAACTTCGTATTCGGGCCCTTCGGCGATTGCCTCGATCGCGGCATCGTCCAATGTGGTTTCGACCACGGCGCGGTAGATTTCCTGGTGCGGCGTGAAATTGCTGCGCCTGCGGTCGTAATTCGCATCGTTTATGCGGAACGCCTCGCTCATCAGCATCTTGAGATCCTGCTCGCGCCCGCCGATCCACGCAGCGGCGCTCAGTGCGCCGCCCGACGCGCCACTCACCCGTTGCGGGGCGAGCGCCGCCTTGTCGCCCAATCCGGACAGGAAACCGCCATGCCAGAAGCAACGGATGCCACCACCGGAGAAGACCAATTGCTCGATGTCGCTGAACATGGCTTTGCCTATGGGCGGTCGCGTCCTATCTGTCACCCATGACTGCGACACGATTGTTCGAGCGGGCAGTGATCCGCCTTTCGCCCCGCAATGCCGAAGAGGATGTGGTCGGCTTCCTGCAAGGCCTAGTCACCAACGATGTGGCAGGCCGGCTGCCGGTTTATGCGGGCTTGCTGACGCCGCAGGGCAAGACGATGTTCGATTTCCTCGTCTGGCCGGGCTCGAAAGGCGAACTGCTGATCGATTGCGAGGACGATGCGGCGGAGGAGCTTGCGAAACGCCTGTCGCTCTACCGCCTGCGCCGTGCGATCGACATCGAAGTCGATCCTGCGGTCGGTGTGCATTGGCAGCGCGAGATGGGCGACGGCGGAGCGGCCGATCCCCGGCTTGGTGCGCTCGGCCAGCGCTGGCTTTCGCCTGTCGACGATGACGACGAAGCAGCCGACGACGCGTGGCGCGCGCACCGGCTGTCGCTTGGTGTTCCCGAAGGACGCGCGGAACTGGGCGACATCCTCTGGCTCGAGACCAATGCGGTGGAGCTGCACGGAGTGAGTTTCAACAAGGGCTGCTATGTCGGGCAGGAAAACACTGCCCGGATGAATTGGCGCAGCAAGGTCAATCGCCGCCTGGTCGTGGTGCCCCTGGAGTCATCGGAGGAAAAGCGGCGCAAAATGGCCCATGAAGACCTCGACCTTGCCATCGATCACCTGCGGCTCGAAGCGATCGACACAGATCGCGCGCCGGAATGGATGAAGCCGGGGCTTACTCCGGCAGATTGAGCGCCCCGATCGAATTGACCAGCATCCGCTCCGCCCGGTCGCGCGCGGCGGTCTCCGGCAAGCCGAGCGAGCGCGAAAGCGCACTGCCGATCAGCGCATCGCCCATCGCCATCAGGACCAGCGCCAGTGTTTCTTCATGAACCTGCATCGGGTCACCGCCGTGCTCGGCCTCCTCCGGCGCGATCTCGTCGACGAGGTTGTGGATCGTCTCGACGATGGGCGTCAGCGCATCCTCGTTGCCGGTGAGGATCATCCAGCTGGCAAGCGCCCCCGCCCCTTCCTTGTCGAAAGCATCGAAGGCAAGATCGACCACTTCGCGCGGAGATCCTAGCCCCGCTCGGCTGGCGCGCACCGCATCGATGATCGTGTCGCACACCGTTCCGGCCAGATGCCCCGCAAGCGCCTTTTGCAGTCCCGCCGCCGAGCCGAAGTGATGCAGCAGGTTCGCATGCGTGCGCGCGATCCGCGCGGCGACGGCCTTGAGCGTTACCGCTTGAGGGCCCGCTTCGATCAGCAACGCCCTTGCCGCTTCGAGTGCAGCGAGGCGGGATTCTTCGGGGGAAAGTCTCTTGCGCGTGGCCATGCGGTGAAGCGTTAACCCAAAGCGGCGAGCACGCAAAGCCGTTTACCCATCGTTATTGACATCAATGTAAGCAGGCTCTACTTACATTGATGTCAGTTAACCTTGGAGCCTTCCCATGAACGCCCCTGTCACCATCGATACCGATAACCGTACTTCCGCCCCGACGCCGGAAGATCTCACCCTCACCGTGCGCGACGAGCGTTTCAATCGCGACACCATGCCGCGCCGTTGGTGGGCGGGCGATGCGTTCGGTACGGCATGGCACAACGCCCTGTCGGCCACCTTCCCGCGTGGCGAGGCCTTCTTCATCGAAGCCGTGAAGGCGCATCGCGATGGTGCCGATCCGAAGCTGGCCGAAGAGATCCGTGCTTTCGTGAAGCAGGAAATCAACCACACGCGCGAACACATCGCGTTCAACCGACTTGCCGAAGACCACGGTTACGACATCAAGGCGATCGACAAGCGCGTTGGCGAGATGCTCGCGCTGACGAAGGATCGCCCGGTCATCGTCAACCTCGCCGCGACCATGGCGCTGGAGCATTACACCGCGATGATGGCGCAGGAATTCCTCGCCAATCCGCAGCACTTCAAGGATGCCGATCCCGAAGTGCGCGCGATGTGGGAATGGCATTCGGTCGAGGAGATCGAGCACAAGGGCGTCGCCTTCGACACCTGGAACCACGCCACCCGGGACTGGACGCCGTTCCGCCGCTGGAAGCTGCGCAGCCTGATGATGCTGATCGTCAGCTTCAACTTCTTCCGCAACCGCTGGACCGACACGCTGGAACTGCTGGCGCAGGACGGCATCACCGGCTGGAAGGCCAAGTGGGGTCTCTTCAAGTATCTCACCGTGAAGCCGGGCGTCGTTCGCCGCATCTTCCCCGCGTGGCTGAGCTACTTCAAGCCGGGGTTCCACCCGTGGGATCACGACGATCGCCACCTGATCGGCAAGTACGAGGGCGAATTCGAAGCGGCGCTGATGCCTGCCGAATAAGCCTCACGAAGCGAAACAGGAAAGGCCCCGCAAGCAATTGCGGGGCCTTTCGTTTGCCTCAGGCTGCTTTCGGCGCAGCGACCTTATCTTCGGACAGGTCGAGGCGGTACATTATGCAATCAGCTTCTTCTCCGCGTCCGCAGCTGTGCCGCGGCGCCACCTTGCCGGTAGGGCGGAAACCGATCTTGCGAAGCACCCGGCCGGACGCGGGATTCTCGGTGAAATGTCCTGCTTCCAGCCGCTCGTAGCCGAGCGACTTCGCCACTTCGATCACGCCGCGAGCCGCTTCGGTGGCGAAGCCCTGGCCCCAATAAGGCCGCGCGATCCAATAGCCGAGCTCGACGCCGCTCTTCGTCTCGCCAAGTCCCGCACCACCGATAATCGTCGAACCGTGACTACCGGGCAACGTCAGCAGGAAGCTCGGCACTTTGCTATCCTGTTCGCGCATGACGAACTGGCGGGCGTGTTCGGGGAGATAGGGCCAAGGTGCGCGCGCCAGGTTGCGGACGACGCCCTCGTCGGCGATTCCGCCGAACAGCGCTTCTGCATCTTCGGGCCAGGCGGGCCGCAACAGCAGCCTCTCGGTAACATGGAACATCGGTATTCTCCCCATATCCACGCTCCGGGCTCCTAGGCCGGACGCGTGACAGTTGCGTGGCGGCGAAAGGATATTTCGCCAGACTGAGAGGGAGAAACGACAAGAGGGAGACGGGCCCCCTGAATTAACAGGAAAGCCCCATCTCCCTCTTCGGTTGCCGGTGGTTATCCCGGCTGGGACCGTCCCGTCTGGACGATCCCGTTATCGGAGCGTCCGATTATTCGGCGGCTTCCGCCAGCATGTCGACCGAGACGAATTTGCGGTCGAGCTTGCCCTTGTGGAAGCGCACAATACCGTCGGTAAGGGCGAACAGGGTGTGGTCCTTACCCATGCCGACATTGGTGCCCGGATAGAACTTGGTGCCGCGCTGGCGCACGATGATGTTGCCGGCGACGACGTTCTCGCTGCCGAACTTCTTCACACCGAGGCGACGACCGGCTGAGTCGCGACCGTTGCGCGATGAACCGCCTGCTTTCTTATGTGCCATCGTCCGTAATCCTTACTTCTTGTCTTCGGTCTTCTTGGCGGCAGCCTTCTTCGGCGCTGCCTTCTTGGCCGGAGCCTTTTCCTCTACGGCGCCCTTCTTGGGAGCAGCCTTCTTGGTCTCGGCCTTCGGCGCGTCGTCCGTCTTGGCTTCGGCCTTAGGAGCCGCTTCCTTCTTCGGCGCAGCCTTCTTCTCTGCCTTCGAATCACCGACGGCGGTGATGCGAAGCAGGGTCATCTGCTGGCGATGGCCGTTCTTGCGACGATAGTTGTGGCGGCGGCGCTTCTTGAAGACGATCACCTTCTCGCTCTTCGCCTGGGCGATGATTTCCGCGGACACGGTCACCTTGCCGGCGTCTTCGAGCTTTTCACCTTCACCGGCGAGCAGGACGTCGCCCAGCGTGATGGTATCGCCGGCTTCGCCAGCCAGCTTTTCAACGGCGATCTTGTCTCCGGCGGCAACCCGGTATTGCTTGCCGCCCGTGCGCACTACTGCGAACATGGTGGTTATCTCTCAATCAATTAGCTTTGCCGCATCCTTGCGAATATACGGCGCACCCGTCAGGCCGCCGATTGGCAGCCCCGGAAAGAAGCGTGCCGTTAGGCGAATGGCGGGCCCAAGTCAACGGCCAGAGCGACGATTTTTGCATCCTCGCTGGCGACTTTCGGCCTGCATGATATGGAGAGCGCGATGACGTATCGCAAGCTCTCTCTCGCCGCCTGCCCTGCGCTTCTGCTGGCCGGATGCGCGACTCCTGCGGATAGCGATTACCCCTCGCTTGCCGTCCGGGACATCGAGCGGGCCGAAGGACAGTTCGATGTCGGCCCCCCGCAGACGATCGATGTGCCCGCAGTGGAGACTCCGCTCAGCGGCCCGCTCCCCGAACAGCTTGCAGCGCTGGTCGCCCGGGCGACCGAAGCCCATCGCGCTTTCACGAGCGCCCTGCCGACAGCCGAGCGCCGGGTGGCGGCAGCTTCGGGCGCCGGAATCGGCAGCGATAGCTGGGCCGCCGCACAGGTCGCCCTCGCCGATCTCGATTCGAGTAGGAGCCTAGCCTCGGTGCCGCTGGGCGATCTCGACATATTGTACGCCGCAGCATCGGTGCAGGCGGACGACACGGCAGCGATCGAGGCCGCGCGCTCGCAAGTCATCGCGCTGGTCGCGGAAGAGGACGCTGCGCTGGAGCGACTGCGCGCGCGCGTTCAATGAGCCTCGCCTGTGCGACATGTCCGGTGCGCGATCGCGCAGCCTGTGCCGTACTCGACGAGGCTGAACGCGACGAGCTGGCAAGAGCCGGGCGCACGCGCAGGCTGGCAAAGGGCGAGACTCTGTTTTCGGCAGGCCTGAGCGATGCAGCCTGCGCCACGCTGGTTAGCGGCGCCCTGAAGATCACCTCGACGGACAGCGAGGGCCGCGAGCGCATCCTGTCGCTCGTGCATCCCAGCGGCTTTGTCGGCGAGATGTTCGGACCCTACGTCCAGCACGATGTCGTGGCGCTGGGCGAAAGCGAGGTCTGCGTGTTCTCCGGGCCCGCCTTCGAGCTGGCGATCGAGCGGTACCCGCGGCTCGGCACGGCGCTTTTGCGGCGCGCGCAGGAGGATCTCTATGCCAGCCGCGAATTGCTGTCGCTGACTGGGAATGCCTCGGCCGAACGCCGCGTCGCGGGCGCGATCCTGTCGCTGGCCCGATCGGCGAGCGATTCGCCTTGTCATCCGGCGCGGCGTTTCGACCTGCCGCTTTCACGAAGCGAGCTTGCCGATATGCTGGGCTTGACCATCGAAACCGTTAGCCGGACGCTTACCCGCTTCGAACGCGCCGGGGCGATCCGACGCGACGGAAAACGCGGGATCGAATTGCTCGACCCCGCGCTCCTCCCCAACACCTGAATTCGATCAGCGGACCAGGGCCGCAATCGTCACGGTCGTCACGCCCCAGCAGAAGATGATGACCGGCAGGATCAACATCTGAACGCTTGCATCCTTGGCCGTGAGCCGCCCGGTCAGCGTGGCGATGCCATCGCGGCGCAGCTTGGCGAAGCTCATCGGGCGCGACGCGGTACCGGGTGCCAGCCTGGTCCAGATCGCCGGGACGCCGAAGCCTGCCACGACGAACAACGTGAAGATGGCCATCGGAATGATGAGGCCGGGCGTCGATAGCCCCGCCGCCATCACGCCGAGGAACCCGAGGTAGAGCGCCACGGTCGCAGCATAGAGGCCCTTGGGCAGCTCGAACGTACGATCGACCTCGTGGCGGAATTTCGGCGCAGGAACAATGACGGCCTGCTGGGCAACGAGGTCGCGAGTAAGATGCTTGGACATGTTCGATCTCCTTGTTGGAGACCTTTTGGCCCGAGCCGGAGATCGATTCCTTGATCGAGATCAAACCACGCAAATTATTCCCAACGCGCGATATCTTCGTGATCTTGCCCGCGTGGCTCGATCCAGTGCCAGCCGTCTGCGCGTCTTTCGCGCTTCCACAGCCATGCGGCGCTCTTGAGATGGTCCATCAGGTAGTCGGCAGCGGCAAAGGCGTCGCGCCGATGCCGGGCAGCAGAGGCGACCAGCACGATGGTCTCTTTTGGCGTCATGATGCCGATGCGATGCCAGACCAAGGCTCCGTCGAGCGCGAATCGCTCGCGGGCCGCTTCCGCCAACTCTCGCATCCCTGGCAGGGTCAGCGGTTCGTAATGCGACAGCTCGAGCGCGCGGACATCGCCATCGGGCCTGACCTTGCCGAGAAACGACACGACACCGCCCGCGTCGCCATGGGCGGCATTGAACGCGGCCAGCGCCTCACCGACCGACAGCCCCTTGTCGAGCAGCCGGACATCGAGCGGCCTGTCGATGGTGAGCCTAGCCACCGCTCACCGGAGGCAGCAGAGCGACCTCGTCGCCATCCTCGGCATCCAACCGGGTCTTGTCGGCGAGGACCTTACCCGCGCAGGCCACATTGACGCGCTGCTCTGCCAATCGCTCCGCGACTTGCGGACCTACGGCTTCCAGCAGGCCGGACCAATCGAGTGGCGCCTGAACTTCAAGCGCCTGCTCTCCGGCCAGATCGCGCAGGGGGCCGAGAAAGAGGATCGTCACGGCCATGCCTCAGGTCTCCAGATATTGGCCGGTAACGCCGGGCGCGTCGGCGAGATAGGCGATAGTCGCGTCGAGCGCCGCGCCTTCGCCGGCTACCATGTTCACCCTGCGCGGCGCATGCTTGCGCGCGAGACCGGCGGTGACGGCCCGGCGCCACTCACGGTGCTTGTAGTCTGCCGCCGGTACCGTGATGGCCACATCGAGGGCGTCCTCGAGTTGGTGTTCGATATGGCTGAGCCAGTGTTGGTGGAACAGGCCCGCAGCGGCGAGGGGATCGTCGGGCAACTCGTTCACCGCGATGCGCTTCATTCGCGCCGCTCGCGGTGGAGCGTGATGCCGATCTTCTCGCCCGCCTCGGCGATGGCCAGCTTCACGATCTTGACCGTCACCGCTTCGACACGCCTGTCCTGCAGGAACAGCGTCTCGCACACATGGTCCGCGACCGCCTCGATCAGCTTGAAGTGCACGCCTTCGGGCAGCGCCTCGGAAGCGGCGAATTTCAGATCCATGTAGTTTTTCGACTCGTCCAGCGAGGTGTCCGCATCGTAATGAAGTAGCGGCTTCATCCGGACCTGGATGGTAAAGCGCAGCGGCTGGGGTTTGCCCGTCTCTTCGGAATAAATGCCAGTGAGCACGTCATGCTCGAAATCGGCCACTTCGAGGATCAGCGAATCGTCCATGCCTTGCCCTCTATCTTGGATTGGACCAGCGCGCGAAGATCGCGGTGGGGAGCAGGCGGCCGGACGTCTCTTCCTGCACCGCGAGATCGCCATGCTCCACCAAGCCTGGCAGGTCGGCAAAGACCTCCTCCAGCAAACCGCCGAGCGCGAGGCTGCTCATGCGCACGGCGTAGACGGTGAGGAAAAGAAAGCTGCTGTCGCCATCCAGCAATTGACGGCAATCGAAAACGAGATCGGGCAACCCCTGCTCTAGCCGCCACACCTCCCCATCGGGTCCGCGCCCGAACTTGGGCGGGTCGAGCATGATCCCTTCGTAGCGTCGCCCGCGCCGCACTTCGCGCGCGGTGTATTTCATCGCATCCTCTACCAGCCAGCGGATGGGGCGATCCTCCAGCCCGGCCAGCGCTGCGTTCTCGCGCGCCTGGGCGACGGACTTCTTGCTCGCATCGACATGGGTGACGCGGCCGTATCTGCTCAGCGCCTGCGTGCCGACGCCGGTATAGCCGAACAGGTTCATCGTCTCGGCATCGCGCGCATCGCCGAGCTGTTCGCCCATCCATTCCCACACGGGTGCCATGTCGGGGAAGAAGCCGAGATGGCGGAAGGGCGTGCATTGCGCGATGAAGCGCGCCTCCTCGCCCCAACCCAGTTCCCAGCCGCTTTCCGGCACATCCTCCGAATACTGCCAACGGCCGCCGCCATCCTCGTCGCTACCGGGGACGAATTCGCCATGCGCGTCCCAGTGGTCGAGCTGCGGCGTCCACATCGCCTGCGGTTCGGGCCGGATAAAGCGGTAGGGACCGTATTCCTCGAACTTGCGACCATGGCCGCTGTCGAGCAGGCGGTAGGCATCCCAGCCCTCACCCACCATCAACACGGGATCTCGGCGCAATTCGGCCATCAGGCGGCGTGCTCGAGTATGTGGTCGCGCACGGCTTCGTAGGTGCCCGAAAGCTCGGTGTAGGCTTCCTCGCGCGCAAACAGGTCGCCGACGCGGTTGGGGAGAGGCGGACGGATGCCCGTTGCACGTTCGACCGCGTCACGGAACTTCGCCGGATGAGCCGTTGCCAGCGTCACCACCGGGACCTGCGGCGCGAGGTCGGCGTGACGCGCGGCGTGAAGGCCGATAGCGGTGTGCGGATCGATAATCTCGCCCCAGTTCTCGTAGGCATAGCGGATTGAGGCCGCCGTTTCGTCCTCGTCCACCCGAGCGCTTGCAAACAGGCCTGCGGCCCCTTCCCGCTGGGCATTGCTGAGCATCATCGCGCGGCTGCCTTCGAACCCGCGCATCTGATCTCCGAGGGCGACCCCGTCGCGGCCGCCGACGTCGAACAGCAGCCGCTCGAAATTGGAGCTTACCTGGATGTCCATGCTCGGCGCGCCAGTGGGCGTGACGTTGCCTGCGGAATAGTCCCCGTTGCTTAGCGCGCGGTGGAGGATGTCGTTGACGTTGGTGGCGACGATCAGCCGCTCGATCGGCAGGCCCATGCGCGCGGCGACATGGCCCGCGAAGACGTCGCCGAAATTGCCGGTCGGCACGCTGAAGGCGAGTTTGCGGTCCGGCCCGCCCAGTTGCAGCGAGGCGGCGAAGTAATAGACCACCTGCGCCATCAGCCGCGCCCAGTTGATCGAATTGACCGCGCCGATGCGGTGCCGCGCGGTAACGCTTTCGTCGGCGAAGATGCGCTTCACCATGGCCTGCGCATCGTCGAAGCTGCCTTCGATGGCGATATTGTGGACGTTCGGTGCGCGAACCGTGGTCATCTGGCGGCGCTGGACGTCGCTCACCCGGCCCTTGGGGTGGAGCATGAAGATTTCGACATTGTCGCGGCCAGCGACGGCATCGATAGCAGCGCTGCCGGTGTCCCCACTAGTCGCGCCGACGATGGTCAGGCGGCTGTCTTCGCGGGCGAGAAACTCCTCGAACAGCAGGCCGAGCAATTGCAGCGCGACATCCTTGAAGGCGAGCGTCGGGCCATGGAACAGTTCGAGCAGCCATTGCCGTTCGTCCAGCTGGACCAGCGGCGTAACGGCGGTATGAGCGAAGCGGCTGTAGGCCTCCCCGGTCAGTTCGCGCAGGCGATCAGGCGTGAGGCTGTCGCCGACGAAGGGCGCCATGACCCGCGCAGCCAGCTCCGCATAGGGCAGGCCGCGCATGTCGCGAATCTCGTCCATGCCGAGTTGCGGCCAGCTCTCCGGCACGTAAAGCCCGCCGTCGGACGCGAGCCCGGCCAGCGTGACCTCGGCGAAATCAAGCGCAGGGGCGCTGCCACGGGTGGAGACGTATTTCATCGGAACACGCGGTTAGCGGCGGCGGCGCGCACGGGCAAGCAAGGCGGGCTTTAGCCTGCCCTAGCGTCCCTGCCCCGACGGCGAAGCACGAGGATATAGATGACTAGCGCCGTCAGCGCGAAAAAGAACCATTGGCCAGCGTAGCCCCAGGACGTGTTCTCATACTCCTCAGGCCGGGACGGCTGCGAAGGGAGCAGCCCAACCTTGGGCGTATCGGCGACGATCATCAGCGGCCGTTCGGGGCTTTGGAACGTCAACCGCTCCCAGAACCCGCGCTCGTCAGGCGCAAGAACGGCGACGCCCTCCACCTCTCCGCCCGACCATTGGGCTACCGCATCGGGCCTTTCGGCCACCCCGATCTGGGCCTGAAATGGGCGTCCCGAAGACGACAGGCAGGTAGCGATCTGTTTCCAGCCGGTCCGACCCGAAGCATCCCGGCCACCTGCGACCTGCATATCGACGACTTCGGCGCAAGTCGCATTCAGCTTGCGATAGAGCAAGGCTTCGCTCTGCGGGTCGGCAAAGGGATAGTCCGCGACCGGCATCGACGGACGGTCGATCATCGATTGCTTCATCTGATCCCGTTCCGCCGCGCGATCGAGTTGCCAGAAGCCGAGCGCGATCATCGTCGCGATAGCCACCGCGACCACGATTGTCGGAATGATGGGGACGTCCTTGGTCGTCATCTCATTCGCCCAATGCGAGAAGGGCAGCCGCGGCATGGCCGGGCTGCCCCTCGCTTGTTTCGGTCCTGCCGGATGGCATCAGTGGACGGCAGCGCCCCAGCCGCCCCAGACGTAAACGACGACGAAGAGGAACAGCCACACCACGTCGACGAAGTGCCAGTACCACGCAGCCGCTTCGAACCCGAAATGCTGGCGCGGGGTGAAGTGGCCCTTGTAGGTGCGCACGAGGCAGACGATCAGGAAGATCGTGCCGACCAGCACATGGAAGCCGTGGAAGCCGGTCGCCATGTAGAAGGCCGAGCTGTAGGTGTTGCCGCCGAATTCGAACGGGGCGGCCGCATACTCATAGGCCTGGATGGCGGTGAAGACCGCGCCGAGCAGGATCGTCGCCCACAGGCCTTTCTTCAGCCCCTCGCGGTCACCATTGATCAGCGAGTGGTGCGCCCACGTCACCGTGGTGCCGGAGCACAGCAGAATCATCGTGTTGAGCAGCGGGAGCGAGAACGGGTTGATCACCGCTTCGATCGCGTCGGGCGGGAAGGTCCCACCGATGACCTCGGAAATCTCCGAGGGGAACAGGGCGAAGTCGAACCAGCTCCAGAACCAGCCGACGAAAAACATCACTTCCGAGGCGATGAACAGGATCATGCCGTAGCGCATGTGCAGCTGCACGACCGGCGTGTGGTCGCCGCGTTCGGCTTCCTTCACGATGTTGGAGAACCAGGCGAAGAAGGTGGCGATCAGGCCGGCGATGCCGAGGCCGAGCACGAGGTGCGCGCTGGCCATTTCGTGCATGAACAGCACCATGCCGCTGGTGAAGGTGAGCGCCGACAGCGAGCCGAGGAAGGGCCAGATATCGGGTTCGAGAATGTGATATTCGTGATTGACGTTGCCGGCCATATGTCCCTGGTCCTGTATTCGCTATGCGCGCCTGCCCTTAAAGCGCCGAGGCGCGCGGGTCTAGGCCCTAGTCGGCAGATTCTATCGCCCGGTGGAAAGTGTAGGACAGGGTGATCTGCTCCACCCCGTCCATATTGGGATCGTCCAGCGCCTTCGGATCGACGAAATAGAGCACGGGCATCCGCACCTGCTCGCCGGGCTGCAAGGTCTGCTCGGTGAAACAGAAGCACTGGATCTTGTTGAAATAGGCCCCGGCCTGCTCCGGTTCGACATTGAAGGTCGCGGTCCCGGTGATCGGCTGGTCCGAATTGTTGGTGGCGAGGTAGATAGCCATGTCGCGCTGGCCGATCGTCACCGTGTCGGTCGATTGCTCCGGTCGGAAGCTCCAGGGAACGTCGCGCGCGGTCGAACCGTCGAACCGGATCGAGATCGTCCGCCCGCCGGCCGCCGCGCCGAGGCGCTCCGCGGTGGCGGCCTCGCTTTCGCTGGCGCGCTGGGTCGTGCCGCCGAACCCGGTCACCTGGCAGAACAGCTCGTACAGCGGCACGGCGGCATAGCCGAGGCCGAGCATTGCCAGCGCGCCGCCGAATGCCAGTAGCGCCGTTCGGGTCTTGCGGGTTTCGAGCGTGGCGGTGGTCACGATATCCTCACATCCGGGCGATGGTGATGAAATAGAACAGAAAGGCCATGAACAGCAGGATCCCGCCGAGCACGAGGTTCCGGCTCTTCTGGCGACGCTTGAATTCGGCTTCTTCTTCGGGGGTCATCCGATAACTCCTTGGGCGGCGAGGACCCGGTCGACGACCAGCGCCGCGAATAATGCGAAGAGGTAGAACACGCTGAAGCCGAACATGCGCTTCTCTGGCAGCATGCGATCGCCCTCGACCGGCTGGCGGAAGGCCACCGGCACGCTGAGCGCGAGAAAGGCCAGCGACAGGCCGAGCGCGGCAATCCCGTACACCCAGTCCGTCCCGCCGATGAACCACGGCGCGGCGGCAATCGGGACCAGCAGCACGCAATAGGCCAGCATCTGCAGGCGGGTCGATTTCTCGCCGCGGACGACAGGCATCATCGGGATGCCGACGTTTTCGTAATCGATCTTCACGAACAGGGCGAGCGCCCAGAAATGCGGCGGGGTCCACATGAAGATGATTGCGAAGAGCAGCACCGGCATCAGCGTGATGTCGCCCGTCACCGCGACCCATCCGATCATCGGCGGGAAGGCACCCGCCCCGCCGCCGATCACGATGTTTTGCGGCGTGCGCGGTTTCAGCCACATGGTATAGACGACCGCGTAATAGACGATCGCCACGGCAAGGACGATTGCGGCGAGCCAGTGGATCGCGACGCCCATGATGAGGACCGAGGCGACCGACATCACTATACCGAAATCGCGCGCATCCTCGCGCCGCATCCGCCCGGTGGGCAAGGGGCGCTGGGCAGTGCGCTTCATCCCGCTGTCAATGTCGGCTTCCCACCACTGATTGAGCACGGCCGAACCGCCCGCGCCCATCGCGATACACAGGATGGCGGTAAAGCCGAGGATCGGGTTGATGCTGCCCGGCGCGGCGAGCAGGCCGCACAGGCCGGTGAAGATCACCAGCGTCATCACGCGCGGCTTCGTCAGCGCAAAGAAATCGCGCCATTCCGCGGGGAGCTGGGTGGTGGTCGCCTGGGTCATTGGATCGCTGGCCATATAGGGGCTCAGAGCCGTTTTAGCCAGTCGATCAGCAGGCGGTTCACCGCATCGGGTGCCTCCTGCTGGGTCCAGTGGCCGATACCGTCCAGGATGCGTCCTTCGACCTGGGGCGCGAACATGCGCATCAGCGCAACCGGATCCTCGACCGCGCCGAACAGGAAGGTCGCCGGATCGCGCGTGCCGCCGATGAAAAGCGCTGGCTGTTCGATGCGTTTGCCGCTCCAGCCCTGGAGCCATTCGTAATCGGCGACGTGGTTGCGATAGCGGTTAAGCGGCCCGCGGAAGCCCGAAGCCTTGAACTCGGCTTCGTAGAAATCGAGGTCATCCTCCGTCAGCCAGCCGACCGGCTCGGGATCGGGCAAGCCTTCGAGGAAGGTCGCGCCATAGGGCTTTGACCAGTAATCGCCCGGCAACACATCGCCGCTTATCGAATACATCATGCGCTGGACGAAATCGCGCGGGTCCGCCTCGGCTTCCGCTTCGGCGACGCCTTCGGCCTGGAAATATTCCTGATAGAAGAACTTGCCCTGGCTGGTGAAGTGTTCGTGGAAGACCTCGGTGAAGGGGCGGCTCGGCACGCCTGCGAAAGGGACCGACATGCCCGCCACCGCCCGGAAGTGTTCGGGCTGGGTGAACGCGCTGTTCCAGACGATCGGCGCACCCCAGTCGTGTCCGATCAGAACGGCGGGCCCATCGGGAGAGAGCGCCTGCCGCAGGCCAACGAGATCGCCGACGATCCGCTCCATCGCATAGGCTTCGACCGGCTGCGGTTTGGCGGAGCCGCCATAGCCGCGCACGTCGATCGCGCAGGCGGTGAACCCCGCATCGGCGACCGGACCGATCTGATGGCGCCAGCTATACCAGCTTTCGGGAAAGCCATGGACCATGATGGCGAGCGGACCCTCACCCTCGATTGCACAGCGCAGCGAGACGTCGCCGACATCGATGGTGCGCATTTCTGGCATCGAAAGTCCTTTCGCCGGATGTGCGAACGGCCGACCCGCTGAGGGCCGGCCGCTGCTTTGCCTGAGGGACCCGCCCTTATGCCGAAGTGGGCTTCTGGTCGCCGATGGGCATGTGGTTGTGGTGGTCGTGATGCTCCTCGATCACCGGCAACTCGCTGAACTGGTGGAACGGCGGCGGGCTCGACAATGTCCATTCGAGCGTCGTCGCGCCTTCGCCCCAGTAGTTCGCCCCGACCTTGCGACCGGCGATGAAAGCATAGGCGATGTTCACGAAGAACAGGACCATCGATGCGGCCATGATGTGATAGCCGAACGAGCTGATCTCGTTCCAGTAGGTGTAGGCTTCCGCGTAGTCCGGATAGCGGCGCGGCATGCCCTGCCAGCCCAGGAAATGCTGCGGGAAGAAGATCACGTTCACGCCGATGAAGAAGCCCCAGAAGTGCAGGTGCGCAAGCAGTTCGGAGTGCATCCGGCCGCTCATCTTCGGGAACCAGTAGTAGAAACCGGCAAACAGCGAGAACACCGCGCCCATCGACAGCACGTAATGGAAGTGCGCGACCACGAAGTAGGTGTCGTGGACCACGTCGTCCACGCCGCCATTGGCGAGGTAGACGCCGGTCACGCCGCCGACGGTGAACAGGAAGATGAAGCCCAGCGCCCAGACCATCGGGCTCTTGAACTCGATCGAGCCGCCCCACATCGTGGCGATCCAGCTGAAGATCTTCACGCCGGTCGGGACCGCGATAACCATGGTGGCCGCGGTGAAATACATCTTCGTATTCACGTCGAGTCCGACAGTGTACATGTGGTGCGCCCACACGACGAAGCCGACCACGCCGATCGCAACCATGGCATAGGCCATGCCGAGATAGCCGAACACCGGCTTGCGGCTGAAGGTCGCGACGATCTGCGAAACCATGCCGAAGCCCGGCAGGATCATGATGTAGACCTCGGGGTGACCGAAGAACCAGAAGAGGTGCTGGTAGAGGATCGGGTCGCCGCCGCCTGCCGGGTCGAAGAAGGTCGTGCCGAAGTTACGGTCCGTGATCAGCATGGTGATCGCGGCTGCGAGTACCGGCAGCGCCAGCAGCAGCAGGAAGGCGGTAACCAGCACCGACCACACGAACAGCGGCATCTTGTGCAGGGTCATGCCTGGCGCGCGCATGTTGAAGATGGTGGTGATGAAGTTGGTCGCACCCAGGATCGAGCCGGCCCCGGCAAGGTGCAGCGAGAAGATCGCGAAATCGACCGCCGGGCCTTGCGAGCCGGAGGTCGAGAGCGGCGCATAGACCGTCCAGCCAACACCTGCACCCGGACCCGTGCCGCCCGGCACGAAGAGCGAGAACAACAGCGAAACGAAGCCTGCCACGGTCAGCCAGAACGAAATGTTGTTCATGCGCGGGAAGGCCATGTCCGGCGCGCCGATCATCAGCGGCACGAACCAGTTGCCGAAGCCGCCGATCATCGCCGGCATGACCATGAAGAAGACCATGATCAGGCCGTGGGCAGTGATGAACACGTTCCACATGTGCAGCGAGGTATCGAAGTCCGCGCTGCCGCCCATGAACTCGGCCCAGAACTGGAGGTACTGAATGCCCGGTTCGGCCAGCTCTGCACGCATGATGCCCGAAATCGCGCCACCGACGATGCCCGCGATGATCGCGAAGATCAGGTAGAGCGTACCGATGTCCTTGTGGTTGGTGGACATGAACCAGCGCGCGAAAAAGCCGGGCTTGTGATCGGCGTGATCATGCGCGTGGTCGTCGGTATGGGCCTGGAAGCTATCGGCGGTAGTGGCCATCGTGCTAATCTCTCGAGTCTATATTCAAGTCTGGCTTACGTGGTAACGTCTTCGACCGGCGGTGCGCCGGCGCCCGGAGCGCTCGGTTCGGCGCTTTCGGGCTCCTGCACGGCCGGCAGCGACGGATCGGCTTCGATGCCTGCCTCTTCCTCACCGGCGACGGTGCCGCCCTGGGCACGGACCCAGGCGTTGAACTGGTCGAGCGGCAGCGCCTCGATCGCGATCGGCATATAGCCATGGCGCGCGCCGCACAGTTCCGAACACTGGCCGTAATACACGCCCGGCTCGTTGATGGTGAGCATCTTTTCGTTGAGGCGGCCCGGGACGGCGTCGAGCTTGAACCACAGGCTCGGCACGGCGAAGGAGTGGATCACGTCGGCAGCAGTGGTCTGCAGGCGGATCGGCACGCCGACGGGGAGGACCATGCGATTGTCGACGGCCAATTGGTAAGGCTCGCCCCGCTCACGCGCTTCGGCGTCATCGAGCATGTTGGAGACGATCTCGAAATCGCCATTGTCGGGATAGGCGTAGCCCCAGTACCACTGGTAGCCGATCGCCTTGACCGTGATCGCGTCCTTGGGCGGGGTCTCGTACTGCTTGGCGATCAGAGTAATAGAGGGGATTGCAATGCCAAGCAGGATAAGCGCCGGTACCACGGTCCATATTACCTCGATCGTGGTATTATGGCTCGTCTTCGAAGGCACGGGGTTAGCACCCTTGCGGAAGCGCACGACAACGTAAACCATCAGCGCCAGCACGAAGAGGCTGATCGCGATCATCACCCAGATCAGGCCGACATGCAGGCCGTTGGCATATTCGCCGGTCGGCGAGAACTGAGATTGCACGTCCCACGCGCCGGGAATTGGCATGCCCTTGCCTTCGGTCGGGGCCATCGGAGTGTAGGCATCGCTGCCAGCCGAAACAGCTTCCGGATCCGCGACATCCGCAGCTTCTGCCGGATCGACACCTTCCAGCGCCGAAGCGGGGGTCTGCTCGGGAGCCGGAGCGACGAGATCGTCCTGCGTCAGACCTTCCTGCGCCAGCGCAGCCTGCGGAGCCACGGCCAGCATGCCAGCCATCGCCAGCCCGGCCATGGTGCGGTTCAAACCCTTGAAGAAGCCAGGAAAATTCATCGTCTGGACGCTCTTTCGTATCTCGTTTTCAGCTCGGCCCGGTGATCGTTGGAAAGACCATCGAGAATCGGCCGCCCATGGTACAACAACCCGGAAATGGGCGGGATTTGGGCTGCCCTATAGGCAGGGATGGCCTGCGCCTCAAGCGCCCAACCGACAAAATTATGCATTACCCTTTGTCTCTTGCGCAATCGCGCGCAACACGCTTTGAACCGGGACGGTATGACAGAAGACGAAATCCTCTCCGAATTCCGCGCCAGCGAAGCCTTGCTCGAAGGCCATTTCAAGCTCAGCAGCGGGCGGCACAGCGGGCATTATCTCCAATGCGCCAGAGTGCTGATGAACCCGGAACGCGCCGGGAACCTTGCCCGGGCACTGGCTCAAAAGATCCCGCGCGAATTTCGCAACGAGGTCGACGTGGTGATCAGCCCGGCGATGGGGGGCCTGATCATCGGCCATGAAATGGGCCGGGCGCTGGGCAAAGATGCGATGTTCCTCGAGCGGCCCGAAGGCGAATTCCACCTTCGCCGCGGGTTCCGCCTCGATCCGGGTGCCAAAGTGCTGATGGTGGAGGATGTGGTGACCACCGGCCTATCCAGCCGCGAAGCGATTACAGCAGTCGGCCGCGAAGGTGGCGAGGTGATAGCCGAATGCGCGCTGGTCGACCGCAGCAACGGGTCTGCCGATCTGGGCGTGCCCTTCTTCCCGCTGATCGACATCACCTTCCCGAGCTATGCGGAGGACGAGGTGCCGGACGAGCTTGCTGCCATACCCGTGACCAAGCCGGGGAGCCGCGCCGCTTGATGCGGCTTCTTGCAGGTATGCTAGCGCTCGTCTGGGCGAGCCTCGCCGGCCCGGCGCTGGCTTGCGCTTTGCAGCCTGTATCGGTGCTAGGCGACGAAGCTGCCGAGCCTGTCCGCCCGCCCTTCTACGCCGCACTCGATACAGCGATCGGCGAAGATTTCCCCGGCGAGGTCCAGCTGTATCGCGACGGCATGACCTATTGGGTCCGCAGCGCGCCTGACTGCGAAAACGCAACGTGGCCCTGGGCCTCGATCACCAAGCAGGTCGTCGCGGTGCTGGTCATGCAGGAGGTCGAGCGCGGCGCGCTGGAGCTGGATGCCCTGGCGACAAGCTACCTACCGTTCCCGCCTGCCCAAGATATCGCCGCGCCTACGGTCCGTGAGGTGCTCCAACACCAATCGGGGTTGCGCAATCCGGACGACAGCCCGCAGGATGCGAACGGCGTTCCAGACTTCTATTCGACCGGACCGAGCGGGGTCGAATGGTGCCTTGCCGGACGCAGCGCGCCCCCCGCCGAAGGCTGGACGTACAACAATTGCGACTACATCGTGCTCGGCGCGGTGCTGGAATCGGTGACAGGCAGACCGATTGGCGCGCTGATCGGCGAACGCTTTCGTACTGCCGGAATTCAGGGCCCGATGCTCGCCCCCCGGCGACCGCGCAGCCTCGCGCGCAGCGACGCGGACTTCCCTTTCGACATCTCTCGCTACGGCGCTTCGGCGGGGATCGTCGGTTCAATGAACGATATCATCGCCTTCGACCGCGCGCTGCTCGACGGCAGGCTCCTGTCACTCGAAGCGAGAGCCGAAATGTGGGAAAGCGATCCGGCGCTCGGCTACATGGCGCTGGGCCAATGGGTCTATGACGTGCCGCTTGCCGGTTGCGACGGGGCGGTAAGAATAGTCGAGCGGCGCGGTGCGATCGGCGGCTACCAGCTGCGAAACTTCATCCTTCCCGAGACCGAGATGGCGCTTGTGCTTGCAGTGAAGGACGAAAATTTCGATTTCGGCGAGCTGTGGCAGCAGCAGGGGCGCTCATTCGACATCCTGTCAGCCGCAGCGTGTGGAGACGCGACATGAGCAATGGCTCGAGCACCGGCAAACTCCGCCTCGGCGTGAACATCGATCACGTCGCCACCATCCGCAACGCGCGCGGCGGCGACCATCCCGATCCGGTGCGCGCTGCGGAGATCGTCGCCAGCGTGGGCGGTGACGGAATTACGGCGCACTTGCGCGAGGACCGGCGGCATATCCGTGATGCGGACCTTCGGCGCATCCAGCAGGCCACCGATCTGCCGCTGAACCTGGAAATGGCTGCGACCGAGGAAATGCTCGACATCGCCCTCGCCCACACACCCCATGCCGCCTGCATCGTCCCGGAAAAGCGCGAGGAGCGGACTACCGAAGGCGGACTGGATGCGGCCGGGCTGCACAACACGCTGACGCCGATCGTGTGGAAGCTGAAGGACAACGGCATCCGCGTCTCGCTGTTCATCGAGGCGGACGAACGGCAGCTGGACGCCGCCCAGCGCCTCGGCGTGCCGGTAGTCGAGTTCCACACCGGCGAATACGCCCATGCCGGGCTCGACGGCGATGCCGAGCGCGAGGGGCGCGAGCTGGAGCGCATCGCGACCATGTCAGCCGCTGCGCGCAGCGTCGGGATCGAACCGCACGCGGGGCACGGACTTACCTACGAGAATGTGAAACCCATTGCGGCTATTCCGGAGCTCGCCGAGTTGAACATCGGGCATTACCTCGTCGGCGAAGCGGTATTCGTGGGGCTGGAAGAAGCTGTCCGCCGGATGCGCAGGTTTATGGATGAGTCTCGCATATGATCATCGGCCTCGGCTCCGACCTCTGCAATATCGAGCGGATTCAGAACTCTCTCGACCGTTTTGGAGAGCGGTTCGAGAACCGCGTCTTTACCGAAATCGAACGCACCAAAGCGCGGCGGCGGCCGTTCACCGTCGCGGGCACCTATGCCAAGCGGTTCGCGGCCAAGGAAGCGTTCTCCAAGGCCGTCGGCACGGGCTTCCGGCGTGGCGTCTTCATGAAGGATATCGGCGTCGTGAACGCCAAATCCGGTGCGCCCACGCTCGCCCTGACCGGCGGCGCTGCAATCCGGCTTGCGGAAATGGTGCCGGAGGGCCATGAGGCGCGCATTCATCTCACCCTCACGGACGATCACCCATGGGCGCAAGCTTATGTGATCATCGAGGCCCTTCCCGCATGAGTACCGGCACACCGGCAATGAACGACATCGCCAAGTCTTCCGACAGCAAGGACGAAAAGGTCGACTGGCTCGCGGAAATCCGCGGTCTTGCGCTGATGCTCCTGGCCGTCTTCGCGTTCCACAGCTTCATTGCCAAGCCCTTCTACATCCCGTCGGAATCGATGATGCCGAACCTGTTGGTCGGGGATCGGCTGATCGTCAGCAAATATCCCTATGGTTGGAACTGGTCCTCGATCAGCTTCCACCTTGCCCCGCGCGGTGACTGGCGGGTGATGGGCGACACACCCGAATACGGCGACATCGTCATCCCCGTGCACCCGGAGCGCGACGAGGATTACATCAAGCGCGTGGTCGCCCTGCCCGGCGACCGGATCGCTGTGAGAGGCGGGCAGATCATCCTGAACGGGACGCCGGTCGAACAGCGGGTGGAGCCTGCGCTCGACCTTCCGCTGGATGCCAATTCGCGCTGCGACGGCTTCAATCTCGACAATTTCCGCGCCCGCAACGACGCCGGTGAACTGGTGTGCCGGGTGCCGGTGATGCGCGAAACGCTGCCCAATGGCGCGACCTATCTGGTGATCGACCATACCCGCACGGCGCTCGACAATTTTCCCGAGATCACCGTGCCGGAAGGCGAGGTCTTCGTGATGGGCGACAATCGCGATCATTCCTCCGACAGCCGCGAGCTCGCCAGCTCGCGCGGCCTGCTCGGTCCGATCCCGCTGGAGAACATCGGCGGGCGCGCTGAGTTCATCACCTTCTCGCTCGACGGCACTACGACGCTCAACCCGGTGAGCTGGTGGACGAGCCTGCGCGAAGGGCGCTCCTGGTCGACGCTGCGTCCTGCGGTGGTGGAACGCCGAAGCGCCACGGCGAGTTGATCCCTTCGAACAGGGGAGCAAACAAGATGTCCGACAGCGAGCGCAGCGACCTCGGCAGGAGCCCGACCCGGATCGACAGCAGGTCACTGCGCCTCGAAATCGGGAAGGCCTTCACCTGGGGGATCGTGATCGGCCTGCTGGTGCTGGCGGTTTACATTTCGCAATCGCTGCTCGTGATCTTCGGTGCCATGGTGTTCGGCGCGCTGATCGATGGCGGAGCGCGCCTCTTGGCTCGCATCCTGCCGATTGCTCGCGGTTTCCGCATCGCCATCGTGTTGTTGCTGACCGCAGCATTTCTCATCTGGCTCGGCTATTTCGCGGGTTCTCAAATCTCGCAGCAGGCGGCGCAGTTCCCCAGTATCGTCACCGAGCAGATCGGCCGCACCATCGGCTGGCTGCAGTCGAGGGGTTTTGCGGTCGAGTCCGGCGATATTCGCAGCTTCGCGGGATCGCTGGCAAGCGGCGTGGGGACGGTAACGCAGGCCATCGGCGGTGTCGTCGGCGGTCTCACGACGCTGTTCCTCATCATGATTATCGGCATCTATTTCGCCGTCGATCCCGACATCTACGAGCGCGGGGCGGCCTGGATGATCCCGGCGCGCCATCGCGATGCTTTTTACGACACCTTCAGCCACATGGCGAAGACCTTGCGCCGCCTGCTGGCAGGGCGCTTGCTCGGCATGCTGTTCGAAGGCTTCTTCACCTGGATCATGCTGGCGTTCGGCGGCATGCTGATCGGTATCGACCCGGTGCCGATGGCCGCCCTGCTCGGCCTGCTGACGGGCCTGCTCGCCTTCATCCCCAATATCGGCGCGATCGTATCGGGCGTGCTGATGGTGCTGGTCGGCTTTTCGGGCGGGACCGATATGGGGCTCTATACGATCTTCGTCTATTTTCTGGTCCAGAACTTCGACGGCTACGTCATCATTCCGATGATCGCGAAAAAGACCGTCGATCTCGCCCCCGCGCTCGTCTTGTCGGCACAGCTGATCTTCGGCGTGCTGTTCGGGATTCTCGGGATCGCGCTCGCCGATCCGCTGCTGGCGATGATCAAGACCGCTTTGCAGCGCCGCTCTGCTCGGATGGAGGATGTGGACGACGTGAAGACATTCGAACCGAAGGACGCCTGAACGCATGGTCCGCAAGTTTCTCTACATCGTCTCGTTCCTGATCGTGCTGGTCATTGTCGGCGGGATCGCGCTATCGATCTGGTCGCGTGAAGCGACCGAAATCGCGTTCGTACCGCGCGGCGATTTCGTCGAGCAGGAGCCGCTGGACCAGAACGCCTACCAGGACCCTGCGATGTGGTATTCACGCCCCGGCCTCGGCGCGAACGATCCGGCGCGCTATCAGCCGGCGGTCGCGGAGACTCCTCCCGATCCGGCGGAGCGCACGCCATCCCCAGATGCGCCCGCCGCAGAGCAAAGCCTCGACCGCGGCGCGCCTCAGGTGGGTGTCAATTCGCAGCCCGGCGAGGTCGCAAACCCGCGCGAGCTGCCCGATTTTGCGGTCTTCTTCGTGCCCCCTACCAGCTACACCAAGGGCGCCCTGGGTGACTGGAACGCGCCGCTGAACGATGCCGATACCGACCAGCTTGCCCGCGTTTTCCTGCGCGGCCTCGCCAGTCCCTTCAACCGCGCCGACGAGGTCTGGGCACCGAAGTACCGCCAGGCCGCGGTTGGTGCTTTCCTGACCGACCGCGAGGAAGCGACGCGCGCCATCGATGCGGCTTATGCCGATGTCGAGCAGGCGTTCCGCTATTTCGTCGAGAGCGTGGGACCGGACAAGCCGATCGTGTTGGCCGGGCACAGCCAAGGCGCGGCACATGTGTTGCGCTTGCTGCGTGACGTGGTGGCGGGAACATACCTCGAGCCGCGCATCGCGGCCGTCTACGCGCCCGGCTGGCCGATCTCGCTGGCGCACGATCTGCCTGCCCTGCCCCTTCCCGCCTGCGCATCGCCCGGTCAGTCCGCCTGCATCGTCAGCTACCTCAGCTTCGCGGACGATGGCGATCCGGGCCAGTTGCTCACGCGCTACAGCCAGATGCCAGGCCTCGATGGCCAGCCGCGCGGGACCGAGGACCCGGTGCTCTGCGTCAATCCGCTGACCGGCATGACCGGCGGCTCCGCGCTTCCCAGCGACAATCTCGGCACGCTGGTGCCGGAAGAAAGCCTCGCCACGGCAGAGTTGGTCGCCGGAGCAGTCGGCGCGCGCTGCGGGGACAACGGCATACTCTACATCGGCGATCCGCCCGAACTGGGCCAGGGCGTGCTGCCGGGCGGGAATTATCACGTCTACGACATCCCGCTGTTCTGGAAGAATCTACAGGACGACGTGGTGCGGCGGGTGACGGCATGGACGCCCGCGCAATCGTAACCGACAACGCGCTCGAATTCGGCGACGCGCTGCCGGACGGCGGTGCCTTGCTGGGCCTCGATGTCGGCACCAAGACCGTCGGCATCGCGACCTGCGACCGCGAGTGGCGCTTCGCGACGGCGGGCAAGACACTACAACGCGGCAAGTTCGGCAAAGACAGTGAGAGCCTGCGCGCGCTGGCGAGCGAGCGCGCCATCAAGGGCGTCGTCATCGGCCTGCCGCGCAATATGGACGGCAGCGAAGGCCCGCGCGCGCAGGCGAGCCGCGCCTATGCCCGCAACGTCGCGCTGGCGCTCGGCCTGCCGGTGCTGCTGTGGGACGAGCGCTGGTCGACCGCCAGTGCCGAAGGCGCGATGATCGCGCAGGACATGAGCCGCGCCAAGCGCGCCGCACGCATCGACAGCCACGCCGCCGCGATCATCCTGCAAGGTGCGATCGACACGCTGGCCGGCGGCGGTTTCTAAGCGGATTGGGCATGAAATCGATTGATGCCGGTTGATAACGCGCGCTATCGGGCACCGCAATGACCGGCAAAGTGCGCAAATTCGATCCTGCGGAGGCGACGAAGTTCTTCACCGCTCGCGGGCATTCGGGCTGGCTGGGCCTCACCTATTCCGACCATGGCGACGACTGGGTGGAGCTGGAGCTGCCTTGGCGCGAGGACCTTCTTGGCGAAGAGGGGCAGCGGGTGCTCGCTTCCGGCCCGATCCTCAGCCTGATGGATATGGCCAGCGGCATGGCGATCTGGCGCACGATGGACGAATTCAGCGCCATCGCAACGCTCGACCTCAGAGTGGATTACGTGCGCCCCGCTCGCGAAGGGGCCAGCGTTTTTGGTCGCTCGCAATGCTATCGTCTGACTCGCAGCGCCGCCTTCGTCCGGGGCCTTGCCCATGATGGCGATGCCGAGGATCCGGTCGCGCATATCCAGGCTGTTTTCATGAAGATTGCGCCGCAAGGTCCGGTGGTGCCTAATGGCTGAACCGACCGACATGGATGCGCTGACGCCCTACGCACGATCGCTCGGCATCCGGCTCGATCGCAGGGAGGATGACGGCACGCCCGTGATGCGGGTGGAGTTCGACGAGACGGTCGAGGGCCGTCCCGGGCACTATCACGGCGGGGCGACCGGGGGGTTGCTGGAAACGGCAGGCTATGCGCTGCTTAGGGCGGAGCTGGAGCGCCGGGATCGCTCGGCAGTACTCAAACCGATCAACATCACGGTGCAGTATCTGGCGGCGGGCAAGAGCCAGGCGACCTATGCCAAGGCCCGGATAACCAAGCTGGGTCGGCGCAGCGCGAACTTAACGGTCGATGCGTGGCAGGACGATCCGCAGCGCCCGATTGCCACAGCGGTCATGAATGTGCTGATGGCGGAGCCGCAAGGCTAGAAGCGAGCACTCTCCAAATCTCGCAGGCGTTCGTCGCGCTGGCGCCTGATTTCCTCGTAACGCTCCTCGGCCTCGATCTGGCGTTCTTCCGCCCGGCGACGTGCCTCTTCGATCGCCTGGTCATCGATCCCGATGCCGTCTTCGCCGATGCGGATATCGATCGGAATGCCGTCGACCTCGGTCGAGAACACTGCCTCGCCGTCGCGTATCCGAATACGCGAATTGCCATCGCCCACCGGGATATCGCCGATGTCGGGCACATCGAGCGGCTCGATGGGCGTGCCCGGATCGCGCTGTTCGCGCGGCGCAGGCTGGCCGGTCGCCTGTACGCCGAGCGCGCGGTTCATGAAGTCGCGCCAGATGCGGGCAGGCAGGCCACCGCCGGAAATCCCGTCGAGCGGCGAATTATCGTCGTTGCCGATCCATACGCCGACCACCAGATCGCCCGCATAGCCGACGAACAGCGCATCGCGATTGTCCTGAGTCGTGCCGGTCTTGCCGAAGTTCGGACCGCTCAGCATCGCCGCACGGCCGGTTCCCTCGTTGATCGCTGCCCGCAGCATCCGCTGCATCTCGTCACGCGTCGATGAAGAGAAACTGGACGGCCCGTCCCAGAGGTTCTCGAAGAACCCGCGTTCCGGCTTCGCGAAAGCGTGAGCCTCTGCCGGATAGGCATTGCCGGCCACGGCGGCATAGGCGGAGGTAAGCTCGAGCAGGCTCATCGTATTGGTACCCAGCGCCAGACTGGGATCGCCCTTGGCGAGCGGCGAGGTGACGCCGAGGTCGCGCGCCAGCTGGATCACCTTCTCACTGCCGACTTCTTCGAACAGGCGCACGGCGGCGACATTGCTCGACTGCGCGAACGCCTCTTCCAGCGTCAGGCTTTCCGAATAGCGATCGCGAGAATTCTTGGGGCGATAGCTGCCTTGGGTGAACGCGGTATTGGCGATGCGATCGTCGGGGTCCCACCCGGCCCGCAGCGCGGCGAGATAGACGAACAGCTTGAAAGTCGATCCCGGCTGGCGCTTGGCCTGCGTCGCGCGATTGAACGGCGACTTCTCGTAATCCTTGCCGCCGATCATCGCCACGACTTCGCCATTGGGCCGCATCGCGACGAGCGCCACCTGCGCGGAGCCGAGGGGCGCACGGCCGGTCACATCGCGCGCGATCGCCTGGAGGCGGCTGTCGAGCGTGGTGGTCAGCGTCTGCCGGGCGTAGCCACCGTCCGCCTCCTTGCGCGCTTCGGGCAGCGCCCAGTCGGCGAAGTAAGTGCCGGTCGGCAAGTCGCTCTTGAGCCGCACGTCGAGCGCCGGGGGTGCCATCCCGCGCGCCTCGACCTCGGTGATGTATCCCGCCGCCACCATCGACTTCACCACCAGGCCCATGCGCTGTTTGGCGCGGTCGTAATGCTTGGTGGGGGCATAACGCGAGGGTGCCTGGAGCAGGCCCGCCAGCATGGCCGCCTGGTTAGGCTTCAGGTTCTCCGGCTTGCGGTAGAAATAGTGCATGCTGGCCGCGCGCAGGCCGTAGACATTGTCGCCGAAATAGGCGTTCGAGAGGTAGCGTTCGAGGATCTCGTCCTTGGTCAGCCAGCTTTCGAGCCAGAACGCGATCAACGCTTCGCGCGCCTTGCGGGTCAGCGTGCGTTCGGGCGTCAGGAAGGTGAACTTTGCCAGCTGTTGCGTGATCGTGCTGCCGCCGCCGGTGCCCGTGAAGATCGCCCGTCCGATGCCGCGCGGATCGACGCCCCAGTGATCGTAAAACCGCCGGTCCTCGATCGCGAGGAAAGCCTCCACCACATGCGGTGGCAGGGTGTCCACATCGACCGGCTCGTCGACGATCGCACCATTGCGAGCGATCGGCGTACCGTCGGCCGCCAGCAGAGTGATCTGCGGCGGGGCGATCGGTTCGAGCGACTTGGACAGCGGAGCGGTGATCGCCAGCCAGCCGACCAGCAGGATAAACAGGGCGAGCAACCCCAGCGCGATGCGCCCCGCCCACCAACGCTTACGACGGCCCAGCCAATAGTCCCGCTGCCACCAGCGCAATCTACGGCGCTCTTCGGCTTCGAGCGCATGGTCGAGACCGGAGAGCCGGTCGTCCCAATCGTCATACGGGGAGTCGTCGTAATCGAACGCATCATGCGTCGCATAATAGCCTCTATGGCCCGATGGCTCGGGCCCGGCCTGCGGCCTGCGTCTGGAGGAATCGAATACGCCCATCGCCCACTGTGTTAAACGAACAACACAGTCATGGATAGGGGATGCAGGCTTAACCCTTGCCAACGACGCTTTCCGGCAGGTCTTCGCCAAAGACCCGCTGGTAATATTCGGCCACCAGCATCCGCTCTTCCTCGTCGCATTTGTTGAGGAAGGAGAGGCGGAAGGAGAAGCCGACGTCCTTGAAAATCGCATAATTCTGCGCCCAGGTGATCACGGTACGCGGGCTCATAACGGTCGAGATGTCGCCATTGATGAAGCCCTGGCGCGAGAGGTCCGCGACCTTGATCATGTCGGCCAGAACCTTGGGATCGATGTCCGGATTCTTCGCCTCGACGATATCCTGCTCGGTCTCGGCAGGCAGATAGTTGAGGCCGACGACGATGTTCCAGCGGTCCATCTGGCCCTGGTTGATCTGCTGCGTGCCATGATAAAGTCCGCTCGTATCGCCGAGGCCGACCGTGTTGGCGGTGGCGAACAGGCGGAAATTCGCATCTGGCCGGATCACGCGGTTCTGGTCGAGCAAGGTGAGCTTGCCCTGCTGTTCCAGCACCCGCTGGATCACGAACATCACGTCGGGCCGGCCTGCATCGTATTCGTCGAACACCAGCGCCACCGGATGCTGGAGCGCCCAGGGCAGCAGCCCTTCGCGGAATTCGGTGACCTGAAGCCCGTCGCGTAGCACGATCGCATCCCGCCCGACCAGGTCGATACGGCTGATATGCGCGTCGAGATTGATGCGGATGCACGGCCAGTTGAGCCGCGCAGCGACCTGCTCGATATGCGTCGACTTGCCCGTGCCGTGATAGCCCTGGACCATCACGCGGCGGTCGTGCGCGAAGCCGGCCAGGATGGCGAGCGTGGTGTCCGGATCGAACACGTAGTTCTCGTCGAGATCCGGCGTACGCTCGTCCGGCTTGGAAAACGCCGGGACTTTCCAGTCGATGTCGATCCCGAAGGTTTCGCGCACATCGACTTGCGTATCGGGCGCGGAAAGCACCGTCTTGGCGGAGGCATCGAAGCTCTTGTCGGTCATGTCGTTCATCGCCTGCGCGACCTAGGCATTTATATCCGCTGCGCCAAGCCTATATTGGCTGGCGATGCCGCAAGACCCCCTTTCAGAGAAACTTCGCCTCAAACTGGTCGAGCGGGTGCGCGGCGTGTTCAACGATGTCGAGGGCGGCGAACAGCCGGTGCCGGTTTCGGACGAGGCATTGTTCGAGAAGGATTCGCCGATCCGCCTGGTCCATGCGGACATCGTCGGCATGATGGTGGGCGGCATTCGCGGGCTGTTGCTGCAGATGCTGCATCCCCACGCGTTGCAGGGCGTGCTCGACCATTCGAATTTCCGAGCCGACATGCACGGGCGCCTGCGCCGCACCGCGCGATTTATCGCCGTCACCACCTTCGGCCACCGCGATGACGCCATGGCGGCGATCGAGCGGGTGAATCGCATCCATGCGAAAGTCGGAGGCACGCTGCCCGACGGCGCGCCTTATGAGGCGACCAATCCGCGTACTCTCGCCTGGGTTCATGTGGCCGAGGCGACCAGTTTCCTCGCCGGCTACCTGCGCCATGTTCGCCCCGACATGCCGGGCAGCGAGCAGGACGAATACTATCGCCAGTTCGCCGTCATCGCCCGCGCGCTGGGAGCCGATCCGGTGCCGCTGGACCGGCGCGAAGCGGAGGCTTTGTTCCGCGAATTGCGCGGCGACTTGCAGACCTCGCCAGCGGCGCGCGAAGTGGCGCAGCTGGTGCTGACGCAAAAGCCCGAGGGCTCACCGTCAGCGGTGCAAGCGATGCTCGGCGCAGAGGCGGTCGCACTCCTGCCGCCCTTCGCCCGCTCCATGCTCGGCCTCGAACGGCCCGGGCTCGCCAGCATCCCCGCACGAGCGGCGACCTGGGGCATGGGCCGGACGCTGCGTTGGGCTTTCCGTCAGGGCTAGGCCAGCTTGTCCGGCAGCTCGAAGATTTCGGCATAGGCGAGCGCACGCTCGCGATCCCCCTCAATGACGAGTCCCGCTTCATTCTCGAGCTGCGAGACCGGAACCCCGGCGTACAGCAACGCGGCCATGACGGGTGCAACAGGAGCCCGAAAAACCGCGTCCGCCCCTCCCGGCTCGCCCCGCGAAATTCGAATCGTTCCATCATGCAGCGTCGCCGAAAATTGCTCTTCCGCGATGTCGAAACCGATCACCGTGTCGATACTGTGCGCCTTCTCCCGATTGAACATGGTCCGCATCGATAGCATCAGCGAGACCGGCGACAGCGGCAGCGTCGGATCATGCTGCGCGGACATCGCGGCCCAACGACCGAGTTCCTGGATCAGCGCCTCGGCTGCATATCCCCACTCGGAAAGTTCGTAGACCTGCGCAGAAACCGGCGGTGGGAGCTTGCGCCGGATCAGGACCCCCGCATCGGACAGGCCAGCCAGTCGCTCGGTCAGAACCTTGGCCGAAACACCCGGGAGGCTGGCGCGCAAGTCCGAAAAGCGCCGCGGGCCGAACATGAGTTCACGAATGATGAGCAGCGACCAGCGCTCGCCGATGAGTTCCATCGCGAAGGCCGTACCGCAAGCATCATCATACCAGCGACCATGAACGCCCCGACCCGGATTGGTTTCTTTTGGTAACTTCATTGTTGCTTTTTGTAACCCAAAGGAGAATGTTTGGCAAATGGCGAGTCGCAGCCGGCTCGCTTGTTGGATGAGGAGAATTTGAGTGACCTATGTCAGCGGCTTCGTGCAGCCAGTTCCCGACAGCAACCGGAAGGCCTACATCGCCGCAGCCGAAGCCGGCTGGGTCCTATTCAAGGAGTACGGCGCCTTGTCGATGATGGAAAACTGGGGCGACGATGTTCCCGAGGGAACGCAGACCGACTTGCGCCGCGCCGTTGCTCTCGACGAGGGCGAAAGCGTGGTCTTCAGCTGGATCGTCTGGCCCGACAAGGCCACGGCCGACGCCTGTTACGCGACGATGGAAACAGACGAGCGCTGGCAAAAGCTCGACATGCCGTTCGACGGCAAGCGGATGATCTTCGGCGGGTTCGAAACCGTCTTTACCGCGACAGCGAAAGGAGCTTGAGCCATGGCCGACTACACTTTCTTCACCAACCCGATGAGCCGCGGGCAGATCGCGCGCTGGGCGTTGCACGAGGTCGGCGCAGATTACGAAACCGAGCTGGTCGACTGGGAGAGTAAGCCGGAGGCGCTCATGCGTGCCAATCCGATAGGCAAGGTCCCTACCCTAGTCCATCACGATGGCGACCACATCCATGTGATTAGCGAGGCGGCTGCCATATGCCACTACCTTGGCGAGATGCATCCCGAACGCGGCTTTCTGCCCGAGCATCACGAGAAGGCGGATTACTATCGCATGCTGTTCTTCGCAGCTGGCCCCGTGGAGCAAGCGGTGACGAGCAAGGCCATGGGCTGGGAAGTTGCGGACGAACACACCGGCATGGCCGGCTTCGGCACTTTTGACCGGGCGATGGACACCCTCGAAACCCTGTTGTCGGACCGCGATTACGTCTGCGGCGATCGCTTCACCATGGCCGATGTCTATGTCGGCAGCCAATGCGCTTGGGGCCTCGACTTCGGCACCATGCCGAAGCGCGATGTCTTCGCCCGCTATGCCGAGCGCGTGACCAGTCGCGACGCCTGCCGCGAAGCCCGTGCCATTGACATGGACCTGATCGCGCAATCGCAAGCGAACGATTGATTCCAAGGAGATTTGCGATGCACGAACTCTCGATCACCCGCAGAATTAACGCAGCGCCAGAGAAGGTGTGGGACGTCCTCGCCAACCGGCAGGACGAATGGTGGTGCCCCAAGCCCTGGATGATCGAGATGGTCGCGCAGGAAAGGCGGCCTGGAGGGCGCAGCGCGATGATCATGCGCGGTCCCGACGGCGAGGAAATGCCGCAGGAGGGCATTTTCCTCGCATGGGACGAGGGCCGTCGCTTCGTGACGACCGACGCCGTAAAATCTGACTTCGAACCCTCCGATCCCTTCATGATCGGAATCTGGGAGATCGAGGCCTATGGCGACGGCACCCGCTACACCGCCCGCGCCCGCCACTGGACGGAAGACGCGATGAAGCAGCATGCGGACATGGGCTTCGAGGAAGGCTGGGGTGCCTGCGCGGACCAGCTCAAGGCGCTGTGCGAAGCGGACTGATCAGGCGATTGCGCGCGATTTCCTCAGCAGCTGGTAGGCTTCCACCACCCGCCCCAATCGCGCCTCGTGGCGCCGGTCCCCGCCATTGCGGTCGGGGTGGTAGCGGCGCACCAGTTCGGAATAGCGGCGACGCAGCCGTTGGCGGTCGATATTCGTGCCGAGGCCCATGGTCTCCAGTGCCTCGGCCTCCTCGCGGCTGAAGCGCCCATCCATCGCCATCTCCGCTTCGCGCCGCGCGCGGCTGCGGATACCTGCCGCCCGCGCGGAGATCGCATCGAGCGGGTCGTCGTAATCGGCCCAGCGCGGCATGCCGTCGACACCGGCGGTCGGGCGGTACGCCGGTTGTTCCGTCCGCCAACCCGCACCGGGCGCTTGCGCGTGGTAGATTTCCTCCGCACTCATGCCTTCGAACCAGTCGTATCCCGCGTTGAATTCGCGCACGTGATCGAGGCACAGCCATTGCCACTCGCCCGGACCGTCGAAACCGTGCCCGCGGCCACCGGGGGCGCGAAATTCGCCGGGCTCCTCGCAAGTGGGGTGGGCGCAGACCCTGCCGGTATCTTCGTATCGTCCGTGGAACCTCGTCTGGCGCATTCGTTGTAGAATGGGGAGCGATGCTCGCCATGCAAACCCCGCAAGAGGAGAAATTGCCCGATGGCCGGAAAAGTACAGCAAGAAATGGAAGCGCTTCTGACGGAGGCTTTCGAGCCTACGCGGCTGGAAGTGATCAACGACAGCGCCAAGCACCACGGCCACGCGGGCGACGACGGCAGCGGCGAATCGCACTTTACCATCGTCATCGAGGCGGCGGCCTTCGCCGAGAAATCCCGGCTCGAACGCCAGCGGATGGTCAACAAGGCGCTGGGCGACATTCCTGGCGAGCGGGTTCATGCGCTCGCCATTCAGGCCTCGGCGCCGACGCCATGACGTCGCCCGCCTACGATCTCTGGTATTGGCCATCGATCCAGGGACGCGGCGAGTTCGTGCGGCTATTCATGGCAGCCGCCGGGATTCCATACCGCGACCGGGCGCGAACCGATGATGCGCAGGCGCTGGTCGAAGATATGGAGGCGCGCGAAAAGAGCGGCCAGTTCGCGCCCTATGCGCCGCCCTATCTGGTCGAGCGGGAGATGGGCTTCGCTATCGCTCAGGTCGCGCATATTCTCACTTGGCTGACCGACAAGCACGATCTGGACTCCGGCGATCCGGCGACCGATCTCCACCTGATCCAGTTGCAGCTCACGATCACGGATATCGTCGCCGAGGTGCACGACACTCATCACCCTGTGGCGAGCGGCCTGTATTTCGACGACCAGAAGGATGCGGCAAAGCGTGCCGCCAAGGCATTTCGCGAAGAGCGCATTCCGAAGTACTTCGATCATTTCGAAGCGGCCCTGTCCGTCAAACCGGGGCCTTTCATGGTAGGCGCGACGTGGAGCCATGTCGACACCTCGCTGTTCCAGCTGGTCGAAGGTCTGCGCTATGCTTTCCCGCTCCGGATGGCCGCGATCACCGACGACTATCCCAAGCTCATGGCCTGCCGCGACGCGGTGGCAGAAATCGAAGGCGTCGCGAGCTATCTGGACAGCGAGGCGCGCATCCCCTTCAATGAGGATGGCATTTTCCGCCATTACGAGGAGCTGGACGCCGCATGAGCCAGATCACCGAGACCCTGATCCCAACCACCCACGATCTCGGCCAGTTCAAGGTGCGCCGCGTGCTTCCGGCGAAGGCACGATCGATGGTCGGGCCCTTCATTTTCGTCGACCAGTTCGGCCCGGCGCAGCTCGATCTCGGCAGCGGGATGGACGTGCGGCCGCATCCGCATATCAACCTCGCAACCGTCACCTGGCTGTTCGAAGGCGCGATCGACCACCGCGACAGCATCGGCAGTTTCTCGACCATCCGGCCGGGTCAGGTAAACCTGATGACGGCGGGCAAGGGTATTGTTCATTCGGAACGCTCGCCCGAAGAGGAACGCCGCGCAGGACCGAAGCTCTACGGCATGCAGACCTGGCTCGCCCTGCCCGACGGGCGCGAGGAGATCGATCCGGCTTTCGAAGCCATGAAGGATCTTCCCGTAATCGAAGATGGCCGCGCGAAGGCCGTGGTGATCATGGGCGAATTATGGGGCGAACGAGCTGCCACGACGACCTATGCAGACACGATCTACGCAGAAATCGTGCTCGAAGCAGGCGGCGCGATCCCCATCGAGGACGAGGCGGACGAACGCGCCGTCATGCTGGTGGGAGGCGAGGCGGAGCTAGACGGGCATAAGCTCGAGAAGTTTGCTCTTAACGTGCTGCAACCGGGGCGCGACATGACACTCGAGAGCAAGTCCGGCGGGCGGGTCATGCTGCTCGGTGGCGAGGCGTTCGAAACGCAACGCCATGCGTGGTGGAACTTCGTCAGTTCGAGTCGCGATCGCATCCAGCAAGCCAAGGAAGACTGGCGCGAAGGACGCTTCGCCGACGTGCCGGGCGATAGCGAAGAGCGAATTCCGCTGCCCGATGGCGCACCCAAAACCGTAACCTATCCTTGAGGGGGATCATATGAACTTCGAAGGCAAGACCGCCTGGATCACGGGCGCGAGCAGCGGCATAGGCGCAGCACTGGCGCGCGAATGGGGACACCGGGGCGCGCGGGTTATTCTCTCGGGTCGCGACGAGGCGCGGCTGGCCGAGGTCGCGGACAGCATCTCTACCGAGACGCTCATCCTGCCCTTCGACGTGCGCGACGACGACGCCATGAAGCACGCGACCGACAAAGCCGTCGCTTGGCACGGCGTCGATATTTTCGTCGCCAATGCCGGCGTGTCCCAGCGCAGCGCGGCGGTCGACACCGACATGCAGGTCTATCGCGAGATCATCGACATCGACCTTACCGCGCAAATCGCCGCGACGCAGGCGCTGCTGCCGCATGTGACCGAGCGCGGCAGCGGACATTTGCTGTTCATCAGTTCCATCGCCGGCAAGGTCGGCGTGCCGATGCGGACGGCCTATTGCGCGGCGAAATTCGGGCTTGCGGGATATGCGGACGCGCTGCGCGCCGAACTGTCGCAGAGCGATGTGCAGGTCCATGTCATCTACCCCGGATCGGTCGCCACCGATGTCAGCCGCAATGCCCTCACTTCCGACGGCAGCAAGCGCGGGCGTTCGGATAAGGTCATCGACAACGGCATCCCGCCGGGCGAGGCGGCGAAATGGATCGTCGATGCCGTCGCCAAGGGCGAGCGCGAAGTGATAGTGGCACAGGGCATGGAGCAGGCGATGGGCGAGGCACGCCGTACCCCGGAGCAGTTGCTCGACCAGGTCGCGGCAATGGTCGCGAGCGGCTACATGGAAAAGATGAAGGCCGAGGGCTGATGACCGGGCTGGAGCAGAAGCGCGTCACACTTGCCAACGGAATCGAGCTGGACGTCGTCGGTAAGGGGCCACGCGACGCCCCGGCGCTGATCTTCCTCCACGGCTTTCCCGAAAGCCATCGAACCTGGCGCAACCAGATCCCGGCATTCTCCGACCGCTATCGCTGCATCGCGCCCGATCAGCGTGGCTATCGTGGTTCGTCCAAACCGCAGGAAGTCGAGGCCTACACGCCGGACAAGCTGATCGGCGACGTTTTCGCGCTCGCCGATGCGCTGGAGATCGATCGCTTTACCATCGTCGGCCACGACTGGGGCGGCGCGATTGCATGGGGCGTCGCCTATGCTGGGATGATGAACGGCCGTGTGACGCGCGCGGCCATCGCCAATGCCCCGCATCCGGTGCTGTTTCCGAAACTGCTCTACACCAACCGCGCCCAGCGTGAGGCGAGCCAGTATTTCTCGACTTTCCGCGACCGAGCAAACGATCCGCTGATCCGCGAGCATGGCCTCCTCCCCGTCCTGATGAAGGCTTTCGAAGGCCGCGAGGTCGCCTCCACCATGGAGCCCGAAGAGCAGGCCCGGCTGCTACAGGACTGGTCCGATCCCGATGCGGCGATGGGGATGCTGAATTATTATCGCGCTAGTCCGATGGAGGTCCTCCCGCTCGATGCCCCATACGAGCTACCAGCAGACTACCAGCCCTTCCCCCTGCCCAAGCTGACGATTCCCACGCTGGTCATCTGGGCGATGGACGATCAGGCACTGCCGCCCGCTAATCTCGACGATCTCGATACCGTCATCGACAATCCCGAGCTCGTCCGCATTCCGGACTGCGGCCATTTCGTGCAGTGGGAAGCGCCCGAGGCCTATAACCGGGCGCTGGCCGAGTTTCTCGAACGGACCGACTAGCCGAGCCACTCCACCCATTCGCCATGCGCATGGGCATTGGCGAGATGCACCGCCTCCTCGCCACCGGGCCAGTAGCGCACATGCAACTCATGCGCGAAAGTCTCGCGATTTGTTTCGAGCGACAGCCAGGCGAGCGGGCGGTCGGCGTCGGCAGCCTCGCCCGCCTTCTCCATCGCAGCGATTATCCGCGTTTGTGTAAAGTCCGGCAGGTATTGCCACATGATCGAATGCATGAGCACGCGCGTGACGCCCTCCTCCTGCGATTTGGCGAGTTCGTGCTCGACCCAATCGCCCGCGTCCATCCGCTCGATTTCCGGCGGCATTCGCTCGGCCAGGGCAATGGCGGCGTCGATCCGGGCCATGCGCTGGAACGCCTCGTGCCAGACATAGCTCTTGAGGCGCAGCGCCTGCGCTTCGTCCGTCAGGTCGACCGGAGCGATGTCGCTGCCGCGCGCGTCGACCAGCATCGGCTCGCTGTCCGGCGGCGGCGATCCGCGCCATTCGGGTTCGATCTTCATGCGGCTCGCCGAGGGTCCCACCTGAACGCCGCCGAGATCGTAGCGATAGCGCCCCATCATTGTGTTGATGCCCGCGCTCGCGCCGATCTCCAGCAGCTCGAATTGCGGCGCGACCCGGCCATCGGCCAGCCACAGCAGCCCCGCCATCAGGCTCGCAGAACGGCCCGCCTCGTTCGTCTGCGGCGGCCCGTCCAACCACGGCATCAGCCGCGCATCGTAAGTCTCGACCAGTTCGCGCACCAGCGCGTCGACCTGCCCCTGGTCGCTCATCCGACCAGCATAGACATCCTCGAGCCGCGGCTCCTCGCCCGTCAGCAGAAGGTTGTGAATGCCGCCCGCGATCCGCAGCGGCATGGCATCGCGCAGGCTCAGCCCTTGCCAGCCGTTAATACGGCGCGCGGTCGCAGCCTGGCTATCCTCCAGCGCGAGCAGGGCGCGGACGATCCGCGCGGTTCCGGGCGCGCCGTTCTTCTCCGCATGTTCGGCCTGCCACGCGATCGCTTGCGGAACCGAAACAATATCCATGACCGCCTGGTCTGCCATTCGTGTTGCCCTTTGTCCCTTCGCTGCCTATCTGCGCGGCCATGAGCGACAGCCTGACCTTTGCCGTGCCCAAGGGGCGGATCCTCGACGAGGCCCTGCCCGTCATGGCGCGCGCCGGCGTGGTGCCCGAAGAGGCGTTCCACGACAAGGCCAACCGCTCGCTTACCTTCGGCACCACGCGCGACGACATGCGCCTGATCCGCGTGCGCGCCTTCGATGTGGCGACCTTCGTGGCGCATGGCGCGGCGCAGATGGGCATCGTCGGCTCCGACGTGATCGAGGAATTCGACTACGCCGATCTCTATGCGCCGGTCGATCTCGACATCGGGCACTGCCACCTCGCAGTGGCCGAACCGAAGGAAGGCGCAGCCAGTGTCGACGGAGCCAGCCACGTAAGGGTCGCGACAAAGTATCCGAACCTCACCCGACGCTTCTTCGAGCGTCAGGGAGTGCAGGCGGAGTGTGTCAAACTTAACGGCGCCATGGAGATCGCACCATCGCTCGGCCTGTGCGGGCGGATCGTCGACCTCGTCTCTTCGGGCCAGACGCTCAAGGAGAATGGGTTGGTAGAGACCGGGCACATCATCGACATCACCGCGCGATTGATCGTCAATCGCGCCGCGCTCAAGACCGACCCGCGGGTCGCCGCGCTGGTCGAGGCTTTTCGCCGCGACGCGACCGAGCGTAAAGCCGCCTGATGCAGTTGCTCCGCACCTCCGACGCCGATTTCGAGGCGAAGTTCGACAAGGTCGTGCGCGACCGGCGCGAGAGCGACACCAATGTCGCCCGCGATGTCGCGAACATCCTCAACGAGGTGAAAGAGCGCGGCGATGCGGCGCTGGTGGATTACACTGCGCGGTTCGACCAGCACCGGCTGACCAGCGATAGCGATTGGCGCATTTCCGCCGAGGATTGCAAGACGGCTTACGACGCGCTCGATGGCGAGCTGCGCGACGCGCTCGAACTCGCCGCGAGCCGCATTCGTGCCTATCACGAAAGCCAACTGCCCGAAGACCGCGATTATACCGACGATATCGGCATGCGTCTCGGCGCGCGCTGGCTTCCGGTCGAGGCGGCGGGCCTTTACGTGCCGGGCGGTCGTGCGGCCTATCCCTCTTCGCTGCTGATGAACGCCGTTCCCGCGAAGGTCGCGGGGGTCGAGCGGCTCGTGGTTGTCACGCCGACACCCAAGGGCGAGAGCAATGCGCTTGTCCTTGCTGCAGCTCATATCGCGGGCGTCGACGAGGTCTGGCGCGTCGGCGGCGCGCAGGCCGTGGGCGCTCTCGCCTATGGCACGCAGCGCATCGGAAAAGTCGATGTCATCACCGGACCCGGCAATGCCTGGGTCGCGGAAGCCAAGCGCCAGCTCTACGGTGTCGTCGGCATCGATATGGTCGCAGGTCCCAGCGAGATCCTCGTCATCGCCGACAAGGACAACGACCCGGACTGGATCGCAGCCGATTTGCTGAGCCAGGCGGAGCACGATCCGACCAGCCAGTCGATCCTCATCACCGACAACGCGCCGCTCGCAGGCATGGTCCGCGACAGTATCGACCGCGCGCTTTTGTCGCTACCCACCGGCAAGACGGCGCGCGCCAGCTGGGACGCGCACGGCCTGATCGTCATCGTCGACAGTCTCGAGCAGGCCCCCGCCCTCGCCGATCGCCTCGCCGCCGAACATGCCGAACTCATGGTCGCCGATCCGCAGGCGATGTTCGCCAAGCTGCGTCATGCCGGCAGCGTCTTCCTCGGCAAGCATACACCTGAAGCGGTCGGCGATTATGTCGCCGGCCCCAACCACGTCCTTCCCACAGGGCGCCGGGCGCGTTTTGCCAGCGGGCTGTCGGTGCTCGACTTCATGAAGCGCACCAGCTTCATCGACGCCTCCGACGCGGCGCTGGCCGCCATCGGCCCCGCCGCCGTCAAGCTGGCCGAGGCCGAGGGCCTCCCCGCGCACGCCCTTTCGATTTCCGTGAGACTGAACAAGTGACCCAGACCAAACGCAGCCTGGCCCGCAGCGCCGCCCGCCTCGGCGCCGTGCAGGCGCTCTACCAGCAGCAGATGGAGGGCACGAAGCTCGCCAAGCTGCTCGACGAGTTTCACCAGCACCGCCTCGGCCGCGTGATCGAAGACGACGAATACGCCGAGGCCGACGTCGATTTCTTTGACGATGTCGTCGCCGGTGTGGATGCGCGGCGCGAGGAGATCGACGGTTTGCTGACCGCCCGCCTCGCGCAAGGCTGGACGCTGGCGCGGCTCGACAAGACCATGCTCCAGATCCTGCGCGCCGGAACCTACGAACTGCTCGCCCGGCAGGATGTCGGCAAGGCTGTGTCGATCAGCGAATATGTCGACGTCGCCAAAGCCTTCTTCGACGACCGCGAGGCGAAGTTCGTGAACGGCATCCTCGATGCGATTGCGAAAGAGGTCGGGCGCTAAATCTTGCTTTCAGTTCCGTTCCGTGGTCCCATGGCTTGGATCGCATTAACGAGGTGAGCCGATGTTGAAAGCATTCGCATTCCTTGCAGCATCAAGCGTTGCCTTTCTGCCGAACGCCGGTTGGGGAAACACGCATTCGTCGAATGATACCTCGACCATCTCGAATATTCGGCCGGGTAATGCCACCGAGCATTACTCCTCGGACTCGTCGCTGCGACGCAATATCGAAGCATGGTTAAGGCAAGGCAATTTTGATATTGCCATTTCTTCACTTCGGTCGCTGGCAGAAACTGGCGACACATGGGCGATGCGCGAGCTTGGCTGGCTGTCCGCCAATGGCAAAGGCGTAGCATATTCATCTGCCGCTGCGATCGACTGGTTCACCAAAGCAGCAAATCGTGGCGACCACCGCTCGATGCTGCTTCTCGGCACCGCTTATGCCCGCGGGATGGGAGTGAAGGAGGACGTAACTATGGCTCGCAGATGGTTGCGCCTAGCAAGTGAATCCGACGAGCGGGACGTAGCACGTCCCGCTATCGACGAGTTGAGAAGACTCCATTGACCTCGCCCTGGCAAGCACTTTTAGCGAACGCTAAGCGCTGATTTCCGATAGAGATGTCTGCGGAAAACACATTCATCGCCTCGCTTCGTGCATTGGCGAAAGCGCCCGAAGCTCGCGGCTTGGAAGACGACGCAGCGGTTATTAATCTCGGCAATCAAACGCTTGTCATCACGCATGACACGATTGTCGAAGGCGTCCATGTGCGCGATACCGACGATCCGGCCGATATCGCTTGGAAGCTTATTGCGGTAAATCTCTCGGATCTTGCCGCAAAGGGCGCGCGCCCCTTGGGCGTTCTCGTATCGCATATGCTCGGCGAGGACGACGATCGCTTCGTTCTGGGACTGAGCGAAGTCCTTGCACATTACGACGTCTCCCTTCTCGGTGGCGATACCGTTGGAGGTGCAGGAAGACGTGTGTGGGGCTGCACCGCAATTGGCAGTGCTGCACACTGCCCTGTGCCCGACAGGCGCGGTGCTAGGCCGGGCGATGCCATCTTCGTTACGGGCGTACTCGGAAAAGCTATGCTCGGTTTCAAAGGCGTTAGAGGGTTCGAACCAGCCTATCTTCGCCCAAAGCCATTGCTCGACGAAGGGATCGCCCTGGCCCCGCATGTCAGCGCCATGATGGATGTCAGCGACGGTCTGTTGCTGGACGCCGCACGAATGGCGCGCGCTAGCGGCACGGTTTTTGACCTTCAACGCGCTTGCATCCCGGTCGCAGCGCAGTCTCGCTTCGAAGACTGCATTCGCTGGGGCGACGACTACCAATTGCTCTTTACCGCGCCTTCCAACGCCGTGTTCCCAACCGCGGCTACGCGTATCGGGACCGTATCGGAAAATGGCACTGCCCCCCTCTTGCTCGACGGTTCACCGCCGGACGCAAGCAGGCCGCTCGGCTACCAGCACTGAATACTTGCGCGCAACGCCGTCGATAAGCGCTGATCGCTGCGCTTTTCGGCCTTGTCACGCAAGACATGGCCCGTATACCTCTGCCCGCAATCGCCCGCATTCCAAACGACGGGCGTAGTAAGACATAAACAATCGGGAGGGGAAATTTTCCGTGGACCTAGTTCTCATATCTATCGGGTTGGGACTGCTGGCCGTCATTTACGGCTTCGTTACCAGCCGCCAGGTGCTCAATTCCGGCGCCGGCAACGAAAAAATGCAGGAAATCGCCGGCGCCATCCAGGAAGGCGCGCAAGCCTATCTGAAGCGCCAGTACACCACTATCGGCATGGTCGGCGTGGTCGTCGCCGTGCTGGTGTTCGTGTTTCTCGGCCTCATGCCGGCGATCGGCTTCGTCATCGGTGCGGTGCTGTCCGGCGTTGCAGGCTTCATCGGGATGAACATCTCGGTGCGCGCAAACGTCCGCACTGCAGCTGCCGCGCAAAGCGGTCTGCAACAGGGGCTGACGCTGGCGTTCCGCGCAGGAGCCATCACGGGCATGCTCGTGGCAGGCCTTGCCCTGCTCTCGATCGCCGTCTTCTTCTGGTATCTCGTCGGCCCGGCAGGCTTCGCCCCCGATAGCGACGAAGTGGTCTACGGCCTCGTCGGCCTTGCCTTCGGTGCTTCGCTGATCTCGATCTTCGCGCGTCTGGGCGGCGGCATCTTCACCAAAGCTGCCGACGTCGGCGCCGACCTCGTCGGCAAGGTCGAGGCGGGCATCCCCGAAGACGACCCCCGCAACCCCGCCGTGATCGCCGACAATGTGGGCGACAATGTCGGCGACTGCGCCGGCATGGCAGCCGATTTATTCGAGACCTATGTCGTCACCGTCGGCGTGACGATGGTGCTCACCGCGCTGCTGTTCAGCGATGTGCTGGGCGACCTGCTGCTGCCGATGATGGCGCTTCCGCTGCTGATCGGCGGGGCTTGCATCGTCACCAGCATCATCGGTACCTATTTCGTGAAGCTCGCCAAGGGCGGCACGAATGTGATGGGCGCGATGTACAAGGGCTTCATCGTCTCCGCCGTCCTCGCCATTCCGCTGATCTATCTCGTCATCAGCTTTGCGCTGGGTGGGATCGGCACGGAAATCGGTGGTGCGGTGGCAGGCGTCGATCCGGGCGCTCCGCTGGCCGAGGAAGGCACGGCAGAGCAGGTCACCGCCTTCACCGGCATGGACCTGTTCATCTGCTCGGTCATCGGCCTCGCGATTACCGGCCTCATCATCTGGATTACCGAGTATTACACGGGCACAAACTACCGCCCGGTACGCTCGATCGCCAAGAGCTCGGAAACGGGCCACGGCACCAATGTGATCCAAGGCCTCGCGATCAGCCTTGAATCGACTGCCCTTCCCACGCTTGTGATCGTGGCCGGCATCATCGCCACCTTCCAGCTCGCCGGCCTCATGGGCATCGCCTATGCGGCCACCGCCATGCTGGCATTGGCGGGCATGGTCGTGGCGCTCGACGCCTATGGCCCGGTGACGGACAACGCCGGCGGCATCGCCGAAATGGCCGGTCTCGACGACAGCGTTCGCGAGAAGACCGACATGCTCGATGCGGTCGGCAACACCACCAAGGCCGTGACCAAGGGTTACGCCATCGGCTCGGCGGGCCTCGGCGCGCTCGTGCTGTTCGCCGCCTACACGACCGACCTGGCAAAACTGTTCCCAGAGGCGGACGTCGATTTCAGCCTCGAGAACCCTTACGTCATCGTGGGCCTGCTGCTCGGCGCGCTGTTGCCGTATCTGTTCGGGGCGATGGGCATGACCGCCGTTGGCCGCGCTGCGGGTGACGTGGTGGTCGACGTGCGTGAGCAATTCGCCAACGATAAGGGCATCATGGCCGGCACCAGCAAGCCGAACTATGCCCGTACGGTGGACCTCGTGACAAAGGCCGCGATCAAGGAAATGATCCTGCCTTCGATGCTGCCCCTGCTGGCACCGATCGTGGTCTATTTCGCGATCCTGTTCCTTGCCGGGCAGGAGAACGCCTTTGCCGCCGTCGGGGCCCTGCTCCTAGGTGTGATCATCGGTGGGATCTTCGTCGCGCTATCCATGACTGCCGGTGGCGGCGCATGGGACAATGCGAAGAAGTACATCGAAGACGGTAATCACGGCGGCAAGGGCTCCGAAGCCCACAAGGCCGCTGTGACCGGCGACACGGTCGGCGATCCTTACAAGGACACCGCGGGCCCCGCCGTGAACCCGATGATCAAGATCACCAATATCGTCGCTTTGCTGCTGCTGGCAGCGCTGGCGGCTGGCTGAACGCCTTCCGCCTTCGTGGGAAAAGACCCCGTCCGGAGCGATCCGGGCGGGGATTTCACTTGAAGTTCAGCCGCCGAGTTGCATTATAGGTAGTGGACAGGGGCGGTCATTTCACGATCGAGCGAGGGGTTTGCTCAGGATCTCTGTCCTTGGGACTCACTTAGGGACGCAGGACTGCATCATGATTATTGCCAAGCTCGCTCTGCGCGCGTCGAGCGCCGTAGCGCTCGCGCTCGCCACCACTTCCATCGCGGTCGCACCGCAGGCCGCCGCTCAGGAAGCGGCACCGCAGGTGCCCGAACTCGTCGACGGCCGCATTCCGGTCGCCGAGTTCGTCAAGCAATCGAATATGAGCGGCACGCGCATTTCGCCCGACGGCCGCCATCTTGCCTATCGTACCGGACAGGGCGGTCGTGAAGTCCTTGTGCTTCTCGACCTGGAGAACCTCGGCACCCCGCCGAAGCTGATCCTCGCCTCCGAAGAAGCGCGCGAGGCTGGCGAGCGGACGATGACCAGCTTCCGCTGGGTCGGCAACGATCACGTCGTCATGACGGTCATCAGCCGAGAAAACATGAACGGCCAATTGGCCGATTTCCGCCGCCTGGTCGCCTACGATATCAATAGCGGTGAAATGGTGCAGCAAGCCTGGCGCGATGCCGGCTTCGATGCAGGCCAGATACTGAACATCAATCACGACAACGGTACCTATCTGCTCCAGCGCGACAGCGTGGCCACCAGCACGGAGCGCTGGGGCATCCCCGAAGTCGTCGAAGTCGATGTGTCCGATGGCAGCTACAAAACCGTCCAGCGCACCAACCCGGTCGTCAGGGGCTGGGTAGCCGATGGAAATGGCATGGTCCGCGCCGGCTTCAACAGCGACAGCAAGAACGGCAAAGTGCGCATGCTCTATCGTTCGGAAAACGATGCGAATTTCAAGACGGTCTACAATGAGGCAGACGAAACCTTTACCAGCACGCTGCCCAGCCCGCGCATGTTCATTCCCGGCACGGACGATGCCTATGTCATCAGTCGCGAGGACGGTTATGACAAGCTCTACCGCATGAACATGAACACCATGCAGCTTGGCGAGCCGATTTTCGAAGTCGAAGGCTACGACTTGCAGGGTATCATTACCAATCAGGACAACACCAAGGTCGTCGGTTACTATACCTTCGATGGCACCATGCGCCGCGTCTTCACCGATCCGACCCTGAAAGCGATCAAGGGCGGGCTGGAAGAGGTCTTTGGCCAGGACGAAGCGGTAATCGTCGATTACACGGACGATTTCAGCAAGGTCATCGTGTACGGCGGCGGAATGCGGCGCGAAGGCGGCTATTATCTCTACGACACGCAGTCGGGTTCGCTGCGACTGTTGAACTGGACGCGGACCGCACTCAAGGACGCGCCGCTCAATCCGGTCAAGGCGGAATGGTATACCACCAGCGACGGCACCCGGATCCAGGCGATCGTGACCTATCCGCGCCATCGCATGGGCGAAAAGAACTTGCCCGTCGTGGTCATGCCCCATGGCGGACCATTCGGCGTCCAGTCGGCCACAAACAGCACGGAGCCGTGGAACCAGCCGCTCGCCGAGCAGGGCTATGTCGTCATTCAGCCGAACTATCGCGGTTCGGGCGGCTATGGCCGCGCTTTCGAGGAAATGGGCCGTGAGCCAGGTGGCTACGGCAAGCGTATGCAGGACGATCTCAACGACATCCTCACTGCCTATGGCGAGAAGGGCGTGATCGATCCGAACCGCGCTTGCATTATGGGGTGGTCATATGGCGGCTATGCGGCCGCTCGCGGTGCCCAGCGCGATCCGAATGTCTGGAAATGCGCGATCGCCGGAGCCGGCGTTTACGATATGCCGCTGATGAACAAGTGGGACGAGCGGAACCTCGGCCGGTTCAACAGTGGCTTCCAAGCAACGTCCGAAGATCCGGAGGGCATTTCGTCCGCACGGAATACCGATGGGCCCTGGGCCCCGATCCTGATCGTGGCGGCCAAGCGTGACGCGCGTATCCCGATGGAACAGTCCGATACTCTGGTCGACAATCTGAAAAAGTCGGGGAAGGTCGAAGGCCGGGATTTCCGCTACATCGTACAGGAGCAGGGGACTCATAATCTCCCCTATGACGACGTGCACATCCAGTGGATCGAAGAGGCCTACGCTTGGCTGGAGAAGTACAATCCGGCGTACATTCCCTCCGACGGCGACAGCGCACCGGCGCTCGTCAATTTCGACTGATCCGAAAAATCGGTAATCACGTTTGCCCCGTCCGGAGCGATCCGGGCGGGGCTTTCATATTCACCACCAAGTTTGCCCCGTTACGGTACGCTGCGAGTTCGCAAGCTGTATCTTAACCCCTGCCCTGATATGAACCTGGCATCGACAAGCGGTTGCATGCGTGTCGAGGGAGGCAAGAACAATGCACAGGGGCGGTCTCGCACAGGCGAGCAAGCTCGGCGCGATGCCGAGAGCCGCATCGTGCGGTCTTCCCGATGGGTTTCATCTGCTCGATTGGCGAAAGGTGGATCTGGACGGGCTCCAGGCATCTTGGAGGCGGCTCGGCGACCATGCATTGGCTCCGAACGCGTTCTTTGAAGCGGGTTTCCTCGTGCCATCGCTCTCCATCTTCGATCCGGAGGAAGAGGTTTCGCTCGCCCTGCTGGTCGAGGGCGGCCAGCTTCGCGCGGTGATGCCGTGCACCTCGAGAAGCGTCTACCACGGTCGTCGGCTGCCACATCGTGCAAACTGGCTACACGCCAATATGTTCTGCGGCGTTCCGCTCGTCGAAGCGGGCTATGAGGAGACCTTCTGGACCGCCTATCTGGCAACCTGCGACCAGCAAGCCGGCTCCTCGTGGTTCGCGCATTTCTCGCGCCTGCCTGCCGACTGCGCGGTCACTCGCGCACTTGAGAAAGTCAGCCTTTCGCAGCATCGCCAAATGCAGATCGTGCACCGTGAAAGTCGGGCTGTTCTCAATCGCGGCAGCACGCCTGAAACCCATCTGGCACAAGCCATGACACCGAAAGTCCGCAAAGAGCTCCGTCGCCAGCGAAGGCGCCTCGAAGAGCTCGGCACCGTAGAAATCGCGCGGTCGCGGTCGCAGGAAGGCCTGCAGCGCTGGATCGAGGACTTTCTTTTGCTCGAGACCAAGGGCTGGAAAGGCGACAGCGGTTCGTCGCTGGCTTCGGACACGCACACGACCGCGCTTTTCATCCAGTCGCTCACCCGTGCTGCGGAGTTGGGCCGGCTCGAACGCCTTTCGCTGACCCTCGACGGCACACCGATTGCCATGCTGGCCACTTTCCTCGCACATCCCGGCAGCTTCTCTTTCAAGACCGCGTTCGACGAGAACTATGCGCGGTACTCGCCCGGGATGCAGCTGCAGATCGAGAACCTGGCCCTGCTGGACGATCCGGACCTCGCCTGGTGCGATAGCTGCGCTGCAGAGGGCCATCCGATGATCGAACGGATCTGGCGCGACAAGCGCGAGATGGTTTCGATCACGGTCGAGGCCGGCAGCGGCTGGCGGCGGCAGATTGGGAAGCTCTGGGCACGCATCGAAGCATGGAGGATGGAGCAGCGGCGATGACAGTCCACGACCCCGATCTCGCACAGCAGCGGACGACGCAGGTGTTTCCCCAGGATACGCTGGCGACCTTCGCCGCCAACTATCCCGAGATGCCGCACACCCTCGCCCATCGCCTCCAGCTAGACGAGCGGCTGACCCTCGACGCGCTGGCCTCGCTTGCCGCGCACCTCCCCGACGCCAGCATCGAGTACAACCGCGGCGACCTCCCCGTCGGGGTCGACGGCAAGCCCGGAAGCAACGGCCTCACAATCGAGGAGACCATCCGCAACATCGCCACCAGCGACAGCTGGGCGGTGCTCAAGAACATCGAGCAGGTCCCCGCCTATCGCGCCCTGCTGCTGGACCTGCTCGAAGAGCTGCGCCCCGCCATCGAGGCAACGACCGGCCCGATGCTCACCCCGCAGGCCTTCGTCTTCATCTCCAGCCCCGATGCCGTCACGCCCTATCATTACGACCCGGAGCACAACATCCTGCTGCAACTGACCGGCACCAAGACCATGACCCAGTTTCCCGCCGGCAACCCCCGCTTTGCGCCCGACACCTGCCACGAGAACTACCACCGCGGCGGCGCGCGCGAACTGCCGTGGTCCGACGACCTGCTGACCGGCGGCACCCCCTTCACCATCCACCCCGGCGAGGCGGTCTACGTCCCCGTCATGGCCCCGCATTTCGTCCGCAACGGGCCGGCAAGCTCGATCTCGCTCTCCATCACCTGGCGCAGCGGCTGGAGTTATGCCGAGGCCGAGGCGCGTTGCTTCAACGCCGCGCTGCGCCGCATCGGCCTCAGCCCCCGCGCCCCTGGCCGGTGGCCCGCCGCCAACCGCGCCAAGTCGACCGGCTGGCGCATCATCCGCCGCTTGACGCGAGCGTAAGGTCCCCGCAAAGCCACGCGGGTGAGCGACACCCAGACTCCCGAGCAACTCGTCGCAGGCCTCGTCCGCCTGCTCACCGTCACCCGCGATGGCGAGGACGCGTTCAGCGCCCCCCAGCAGCCCGGCGGCGTCGGCCGCGTGTTCGGCGGCCAGGTCATCGCCCAAGCGCTGCAGGCCGCCCAGGCCACCGCACCCGAGGGATTGGAGGCCCACTCGCTCCACGCCTACTTCCTACGCGGCGGCAAGGAAGGCGTCGACATCGCCTATGCCACCGCGCGCGATTTCGACGGGCGCAGTTTCGCCAACCGCCGCGTGGTCGCAAGCCAGGAGGGCAAGCCGATCCTCAACCTCACCGCCAGCTTCCAGCGGCCCGAGGACGGCCTTGCCCACGACGACACCACCATGCCCGACGTCCTGCCGCCCGAAGAGCTTAAGCCCGACATGGAGCAGCGCCGCGCCATGGTGGAGCGGATGGGCGACCGCATGAGCGAGGACCAGCGCAAGTTCGTCCTGCGGCCGCGCCCGATCGATATGCGCACCAACGACAAGCTGCACTGGATGAACAGCGAACCGCGCCCGCCGCGCGCGCACAGCTGGTTCCGCACGTGCGCGCCGCTGCCCGACGACGCCGCGCTACACCGCGCGGTGATCGCCTATGCCAGCGACTACACGCTGCTCGGCACCAGCGCCCTGCCCCATGGCCTCAGCTGGATGCGCGGCGAGTTGGTCGGCGCCAGCCTCGACCACGCGATCTGGTTCCACCGCCCCGCGCGCGCCGACGAATGGCTCCTCTACGCCACCGACGCCCCGTGGAGCGGATCGGGCCGGGGCTACAACCGCGGTCGCATCTTCAATCGCGCCGGCGAGCTTGTCGCCAGCGTGGCGCAGGAGGGGATGATGCGGAAGCGGGTTAGGAAAGAGGCGTGATTCGTTCAGGTGCCGAGGCCCAAGTCTTAATAAGATCTCGTGATCTTGCCTAAACTCACACGAGTGAGCGATGGAAGTTAAGTTTCGACCGCAAACGTGGCCGGGGTGAGCGCGGATCGACGGTTTGAAAGAGCCGACGCGAAGTTAGCACTGGGCGGGGATGTAGGAAAACCGAGCAAATCGGCGCCCACGTGCAGGTACGAAAAATTAACCACACTCGCGCCTAAAATCTTAACCATCAAACCGCGAAATCCCTTGATTCTGCGGTTTTTGCGTAGTCCTTCGTTTACCTTTGCGTCGTAGAGCGGCAAGCCTGATCAACTATTCGGGCCCCGTCCATGTCGGAAATCGTAGCTTCGCGTTTTACCTATCTCGAACGCACCACTTCGGCCTATCGCACTTCGCAGATCGAGCCCGACGCCCCCGCTACATGGGGTGGCTACGACCTGATCGCGGCCGCCACGCTGCTCGGCAAACAGTCTGCCGGCCTTCAGGTGCCGACACTTCCCTCTTTGGAAATTTACGAGATCCAGGGCGCAGGCCACGTATCCGCTCATGTCGGCGCGACGGTTTCGACCCAGGGTATCATCACCGCCATCGACCGCGGCGGCTTCTGGCTACAATCGGCCGTGGGCGATGGCGACAGTGCCACCTCGGACGCAATCTTCATTCGCCATTCTGTCGCCGGTGTAGCCGTCGGCGATGCGATCACAGTCACCGGTGTCGTGGGTGAGCAGGCGCGCGGAGCGGGCCTGACCATAACGGAGATTACCGCACAGACGGTCAATGTGCACAGCCATGGCAACGCTCTCCCCGAGGCAATCCTGATCGGTGCCAACGGCATTCTTCCGCCGACCTCGGTTATCGAGGACGACTCGCTCGGTTCCTTCGATCCGGAGACCGACGGCCTGGATTTCTGGGAATCGCTCGAAGGCATGCGCGTGACGCTGGAAACGCCGCAGGCGATTTCCAACACCAACAGCTATGGCGAGACCTATCTCGTCGCTTCGCATGGCATCGGCGCGACCGGCATGACCATTCGCGGCGGACTTGCCATCGCCGAAGGCGACTGGAACCCCGAGCAGATCCAGCTCGACGACCGGCTCTACGACCAGCCTTACCTTACTGTGGGAGACCAACTGGCAAGCGTCACCGGCATCCTCGGCTATGGCTACAATCACTACGAGCTGGTTGCGACCGAGCGCGCCGTCGTTACGCGTGATGCCACCCTCACTCGCGAGACCGCAGATTTCGGGGGCGATGCCAATCACCTGACCGTCGCGACGTACGATCTGTCGAACCTCGACCCCTACGATGCACGCTTCGCTTCGGTCGCCAACGACATCGTAAACCGGCTCCAGTCCCCCGATGTCATCGCCGTCCAGCGCGTGCAGGATGCCGATGGCCAAGGCACCGGAACCGATCTGTCGGGCCATGCGACCGCCGACCGCCTGATCGAAGCGATCTTCCAGCAAACCGGCGTGCGATACGTCTATGTCGAGATCGCGCCGGACGAGATCAATTCGACCGCCGGGCAGGAAAACGGCAATGTCCGCAACGGCTATCTCTACCGGCCCGATCGCGTGGAACTGGTCGAAGGGAGCCTGCAGGTCATCGACCACGCAATCTTCGACGGCACGCGCAGCCCGCTGGTGGCGACCTGGAGTTTCAATGGCGAGGAAGTAACGACGATCAACGTCCACTTCACCACGCGATATGGCAGCGACCCGCTGTGGGGCGCAGTACAAGATCCGTACCATGCGGGCACGATCATGCGGACCAACCAGATTGCCGCGGTAGACGAATATATCGAAGCGATGCTGGCTGCCGATCCGGACGCCAACGTCATGCTCACCGGTAGTTTCGGTGGTTATACGTGGGAAGCAGCGCAGCGACAGCTGACCGACGACGGCTTGCTGACCAATCTCACGAACTGGCTCGACGCAGGCGACCGCTATACCTCCATCGTCGATGGCAATACGCAGCAATTGCACCACACACTGCTGAGCGGTGGGCTGCTCTCACGCGCCGAGTACGATATCGTCCATCTCAACTCGGAGTTCGCTGGCCTCGGCCGAAATTCGGCCAACGATCCGCAAGTCACGCGCTTCTATATTCCGAATGCGCCGGATAACCTGCGCCTCGCCGGTAGCAGCGTGGTAGAGAACGCAGCCGCTGGTACGGTGGTCGGACGGCTCGTGGCCGACGACACGCTCGGCGATCGGCTGACTTACGAACTGCTCGACGATGCCGGGGGCCTGTTCGCGATCAACGCAGCGACCGGCGTCATCACGACCACCGCTCCCTTGAATTTCGAAGAGCTGGCGCAGTACAGCCTCGAAGGCCGCGTGACGGACACGGCAGGTTTGAGCACCTCGGGCAGCTTCACCGTGTCGGTACTCGACACGCACGAGGCACCGGTCGCGGCTAACGATAGCCTCTCGGTCGTCGAGGGCGGAGTCGCGAACGATCTTGCCGCACTTCTGCTCGGCAATGATGCGGATCCGGACGGCGGTGCCTTGCGAATCCTGTCGGTCGATACGGACGGAACGACCGGCAGGGTGGAATTCGATCCCGAGACCCAAAGCCTGCGCTATTTCGCGCGTGGCGGGGCGATCGACGAGCTTGCTCAGGGCGAAAGCCTGCTCGACACCTTCACCTATACCGTTGTCGACGCGAATGGCGCGACCCATACCGCACGCGTGACAATCACCGTCGATGGCGCGGTGGATGGCGTGACCCTGTATGGCGGGAACGGCAATGATGTGCTGCACGGCAGCGAAGGCGACGATTTTCTCTACGGCGGCAACGGCACCGATACCCTGATCGGCTACGGCGGCGACGATTGGCTGGAGGGTGGCCGCGGCAACGACATCCTGACCGGCGGCGAGGGTTCGGATATCTTCGTTGTCGAGAAGGCCGGAGGCCACGACTTCGTCACTGATTTCGATATTCATGAAGACATGATCCACGACCGTGACGATCTGGGCCTGAAAGCCTGGTGGCTCGAGGATTACGACAACGACGGCACGCTCGATCTTACGCTGATGTTCAACAAGGGCGCGAAGATCACCCTCGCCAATGTCTGGGACATGGTTTTCCAGGGACAGGATGGCGCGGATGTCGATGCGCTGGTGGACCAGATCGCCTTCTACCACATGACCGATGCCGGCCTGGCCGGCTTCGACAATCTGGGTGCCGTCAGCGAATTTACCGTCTGAGCGCGCTGCGCTCCATCTATCTTACAAACGAAAAAGGGGCGGAGCGCTTTTCGCGCCCCGCCCCTCCCTGCTGGTCCGCAGGGAAGCTTGCGGACCGGACCTGGGGCTTACCAGGAAGCCTGGAAGCCGGCCCGGGCGCCTACCTCGCCGGAGTCGAAGCCTACGCCGACGCCGCCGGTGAACACCGTGCTGTCGCTGATGCGGTAGCCGAAGCTGGCCGAGCCCGCGACGCGTTCGTTGAAGTAGCCGAAGCCGCCGGCCACGCCGAAGGTCTTGCCGGGCATGATGATCGGCGATTCCATCGCCAGAGCCAGCGCGACGCCTTCATTGGCGCGGCGGGCCTGGGTGTTGTTCTCGTCCGCCAGGTCGAACAGGATGCTCGTCTGGTTCTGGAGGTCCGAGATCGCCGCCGAATTGGCCGCGATGGCGCCGGTGTTGTTGGCGATCAGCATCGAGTTGGTCATGATCGCCGCCGAGTTGGCCTGCACGTCGCTGAAGCTGGCAAGATTGCTCAAGCCGTTGGCGCTGCTGACACCGAGGGTGCCGTTGGCGTCCGCAGTGACGAAAGCGATCGGGCCGACCTGCGAACCGCTGCTCGCATCGAGTGAGGCGACGACGACCTGGCCATCGTTCGTGGCGGTCGCGCCGTTACCGATGGCGACCGAGTTCGCACCCGAGGCGACGGCTTCGTTACCCATGGCGACTGCGCCGTCGCCGCTTGCTGCGGCTGCTTCACCGACTGCGACCGAGCGCACGCCCGATGCATTGGCGAGGTGGCCCAGCGCGGTGGCGCGTTCGGCCCCGGCGCTCGACTGCCAGCCATAGGCGGTTGCGCCCGGACCGGTGGCAACACTCTCGCCGCCGACTGCAGTGGTCGAGTTGCCCATCGCCATGGCGGTGTCGCCGATGGCCAGTGCGTCGATACCGTTGGCGACAGCCTCGTTACCGATGGCGGTGCTGAAGTCGGTCTGCGCATCGGCATTCTCGCCGACCGCTACCGAGCGGACACCCTGCGCCGTGGCGAGGTGGCCGACAGCCGTGGCACGCTCTGCTCCGGCAACCGACTGCCAACCGAAAGCGCTAGCGCCCGGACCGGTGGCGACGCTCTCGCCGCCGATGGCCGAGGTCGAGTTACCCGTCGCCATTGCATCGGCACCAAGTGCCAAAGCGTCGACACCATCGGCTACCGAACCGTCGCCGTCGCCGTCGCCGTCGCTACCGATGGAAATCGCTCCGACGCCGCGCGCTTCAGCGTCGCCCCCAAGGGCAATGCCGGCATCGTCGGTCGCCAGCGCGCCGAATGCGCCGCCGTCGGTGTTGCCGCCGATGGCGATGCCGCCGCGGCCCTGGGCCGCGGCCGCTTCACCCACGGCTACCGAAGCGAAGCCGTCGGACGTGGCGAGGTGACCCAGCGCGGTAGAGCGTTCCGCATTGGCGCGGGCCTGCCAGCCATAGGCCGAGGCACCCGGACCGGTCGCGACGCTCTCGCCGCCGACAGCAGTCGTGGAGTTGCCCATCGCCATGGCGGTGTCGCCCACTGCCAGCGCGTCGATGCCGTTGGCGATCGATTCATTGCCGATGGCTGTGCTGAAATCGGTCTGCGCGTCGGCATTCTCGCCGATGGCGGTGGAGCGTTCGCCCTGTGCCGTGGCGAGGTGGCCCAGCGCGGTGGCACGCTCTGCGGTGGCTTCGGCGCGCCAGCCGAAGGCGCTTGCGCCCGGACCGGTGGCGATGCTTTCACCGCCGACGGCCGAGGTCGAGTTGCCCATCGCCATCGCGCTATCACCGACTGCGAGAGCATCGATGCCGTTGGCTACCGATTCGTTGCCGATCGCCGTGCTGAAATCGGACTGCGCGTCGGCATTCTCGCCGACTGCGGTCGAACGTTCGCCTTGCGCGGTGGCAAGGTGGCCGACAGCCGTGGCGCGCTCGCCGGTCGCTGCCGAACGCCAACCGATGGCGCTGGCGCCCGGACCTTCGGCAAATGCTTCGCCGCCGATCGCCGTGGTGGACGGGCCGCGAGCCGTGGCGGGCGCGGTACCTTCGTCGTCGCTGCCGACAGCAACGGCATCGGTGCCGTCTGCAATCGCGCCGGTACCGACGGCAACGCCGCCGTCGCCGGTCGTGGTCGCATCGGTGCCGCATTCGGTCGAGTTGGTGTTCGCGTCGTTGCATTCGGGCGTTTCGTCGGCCTGTGCCGACGTTGCCATCGCGAACATCGCAGTGCCGGCGAGCAGCGCGGCTGCCAGGCGGGTGTTGGTTGTCTTGATCATATGCTTTCTTCCTATTCGGACCAGAAAGCCGATCTGCGCGGGTCATCCCCTCCCACAGCGGACGGCGATCACCATCCGGGCTGCGCGAAGACCTGCGGGTCTCGGCTGCCGTCCCGACCGGGACAGCGCGCGCAGCTACCCGGACGGTGCACGATCGGATGCACCGTCAATGAACAAAGTTTTCAGATAAACGGTAAGTGGTTGTTTCTTAGAGAAAGAAACTGAAGCGTCAGACCCTGTCGAGCGCGCCGGCAATAAGGATCGGCGGTGTCGGAGCCTCATGCGGAACGCCCGTGTCCTCTTCGAACGTGACCGCTAGCGTAGAACCTGCCACCAGCAGCTCGGCCTCGCGTGCCGAGAGATCGCGCGCGAAGCTGCCGCTTTGCGGGATCGATCCAAGCGAGACCGGTGCGCCGCCTTCGGGAATGACCCACAGTTCGGGCGCCTGGCCCTCGCCCGCCGTAAAGCCGTCGATCGATAGCGAGAGGCGCCGGTTCTGCGGATCGACCACACCTGCAAGCCTGCGGCCGGCCTCCTCGTCCTGCAATTGCGCGACGAACTGCTCGCTGGGCGCGAGTGCGACATCGGGCGGCAGCGTTTCGACCGTTTCGGGCGTGGAAAGGAACAGCACTAGCGCGGCAGCCGCCGCACCCAGCCCCGCAATCGCCGTCGCGATGCTCCAGCCAGAAGGTCCGCGCGACGGCTCCGGCATAGTCGCAACATCCGCCGGCGTATCCGCATCGAGCCGCGCTTCGATCCCGGTCCAGACGGACGGCGAAGGCAGCATCCGACCGGCGGCCTCACCCATCGCACCCAGTCGGCGTTCCCACCACGCCACGGCTTCGGCGAAATTCGCATCGCTCAGCATGGAGCGCTGCGCTGCGCTGCGCTCGTCGCCCTCGAGCACGCCGAGAGCATATTCGCCTGCGCGGACGAAGGGATCGTCTTCCACAATGGCGGTATCGTCAGCCACCGAGGCACCCTTTCAGCCCGGCAAGCCCGCGCCTGATCCAGCTCTTCATCGTGCCGAGCGGCACGTTGACCTTCTCCGCCAGTTCCGAATGCGAATAGCCTTCGAAAAACGCCAGCTTGATCGACCGGCGATGGTCGCCCTGCAATTCCTCGAGACATCGGGCGAGCGCGCGATTGTCTTCCATGTCGCACAGCCATTCGTCGGCCGGCTTGATGTCGTCGTCTTCCACCTCTGGCAGCGTGTCGCCCGCCAGTTCCTCCCCGCGCGCACTGCGGCGCAAATCGTTGAGAGCCGTGTTGCGGGCGATCGCGCAAAGCCATGTGATCGGGCTGCCCTTGGCCGGGTCGAAGCGACCGGCGCGTTTCCAGACCTTGACGTAAACGTCCTGCAGCAGGTCTTCGGCGCGCTCGCGCTCTCGCACGATCCGCACGATGGTGGCGAACAGCTTGGCGGACGTCATTTCGTAGACGGTATGAAGCGCGGGCCGGTCGCCCCTGGCGACCCCCGACATGGCATCCAACAATTGTGCGCGCCTGTCGATTAGGCTGGCTCCCCTTGATCCGGCCGAAACTGTTTGAGTCCAAGGGCTTTGTCAACAACCGAAGCACGCCTTCGCACTTGCACAAAAAACCACAAGCCAAACGCGTCACTTTGCGCTATAGGGTCCGCACTACCCGCGCGCCCAGAGCCGTGCCTCCTTGCACCGCAGCGCCGGACAACGCACGAGATTCCATGTCCTTCGAAACCCTTCCGCCGGTGATCGGCGATGCGCTCGCCGCACGCGGCTATGATGCGCCCACTTCCGTCCAGGCTGCCGTCATCGAACCTGAGGCCAAGGGCCGCGACCTCATCGTTTCGGCGCAGACCGGCAGCGGCAAGACCGTCGCCTTCGGGCTCGCGCTGGCAGACGAGTTGCTGACCGAACTGGGCGGCACGCCGCTGGCCGAAAAGCCCCTCGCCCTCGTCATCGCACCCACACGCGAGCTGGCGCTGCAGGTCAGCCGCGAGCTCGGCTGGCTCTATGCAGGCGCAGGGCTGCGCATCGCGACCTGCGTCGGCGGGATGGATGCGAGCAAGGAGCGGCGCAATCTGCGCGGCGGCCCGGCAATCGTCGTCGGCACGCCGGGGCGCCTGCGCGACCATATCGAGCGCGGCGCGCTGGACCTCTCCGGCCTGATCGGCGTGGTCCTCGACGAGGCGGACGAGATGCTCGACATGGGCTTTCGCGAGGACCTGGAAGAGATCCTCGACGCGACGCCCGATGCGCGGCGCACGCTGCTGTTCTCGGCCACCATGCCGCGCCAGATCGAGCGGCTGGCCGAACGCTACCAGCGCAATGCGCTGCGCCTCTCCCTCGTCGGCGAAGAGCGCGGTCATGGCGACATCGCCTACCAGGCGATCACCGTCGGCCCGTCCGAAATCGAGAATGCGGTGGTGAACCTGCTGCGCTTTCACGAGGCCGAGACGGCCATCGCCTTCTGCGCCACGCGCGAGAGCGTGCGGCGGCTCCACGCCACCCTGCAGAACCGCGGCTTCGGCGTCGTGGCGCTGTCCGGCGAGCATTCGCAGAGCGAGCGCAACAGTGCGCTGCAAGCGCTGCGCGATGGCCGCGCGCGCGTATGCGTCGCGACCGACGTGGCGGCGCGCGGTATCGACCTGCCGAGCCTCTCCCTCGTCATCCATGTCGAGATCCCGCGCGACTCGGAGACGCTCCAGCACCGCTCGGGCCGGACGGGGCGCGCCGGGCGCAAGGGCACCGCGGCCATCGTAGTCCCCTATAACCGCCGTCGCCGGGTCGAAGGCATGCTGCGCGGTGCAGGGATCGACGCGCAATGGATGGATGCGCCGACCCCGCAGGCGATCCGCAAGAAGGATCGCACACGCCTGATCGAAGCGATCACCGAACCGCGCGAATTCGAGGACGACGACCGCGAGATCGCCGCCGACATCATGAGCCGGATGAGCCCGGAGGACATTGCCGCCGCGCTGGTCCATGCTCACCGCGCGGACCTGCCCGCGCCCGAGGAGTTGCTCGCCAACACCCCCGAAGCGCGCGAGAAGTCGAAGGCCGAAAAGCACCGCCCCGGCTTCGAGGATGTGGTGTGGTTCAAGATGGATATCGGCCGCCGCCACAATGCCGAACCGCGCTGGATCCTCCCGCTGATCTGCCGCCGCGGGCATATCACCCGCAACGAAATCGGCGCGATCCGCATCGGCCAGCACGAAAGCTGGTTCCAGGTGCCGCGCGCCGTCGCCGCCAAGTTCGCCGACGCCGTGGCCCGCACCGCCTCTCCCGACGACGAGCAGGATGCCATCGCCATCGTCGAGTCGCCGGAGGGGCCCCGCGTGGAGGCGCGCCAGAACCGCAAGCATGGCGGAGCAAAAGTCCAAGCCCGCCCGATGGGCAAGCGGGATCACGGCGGTCCGGGCAAACGCCCCGGCGGCAAGCCTCCCTTCAAGAAGGGCAAGCCGGGCGCTGGCAAACCCTTCAAGGGCAAACGCAAGCCTGCGAAAGGCTAAGCTGACCGCCCACGCTCAGTGCGTGAGCAGGAGCGGCACCGTCACATCGCCCAGCATGGCGCGGGTCGTTCCGCCGAAGATCCGCTCGGCAAGTCGGGTGCGGCCATAGGCGCCCATCACGATCAGCCCGACCTTGCGCGCTTCTGCGGCCTTGCGCAGCGCGGCGTCGACACCGTCCTCGTCCTCGCCGATCTCGACCATCTCGCAAGCGATGCCGTGGCGCGAGAGGTAGTCCGCTCCGGCGACCGGAGGCAAATCCGGCAAGCTGCCCGCGCGTCCCTTGCGCGACTTCTCCTTTGCGGTTGCCAGATAGACGTGGCTCGCCTGGCGCAGGAAGGGCACCGAGGCTTTCAGCGCATGGCTCGCTTCCGCCGATCCGTCCCAGGCGACCAGCACCGGTGCGCCCACTTCGAAACGCTGGCAATTCGCCGGCAGCACCAGCACCGGGCAATCGGCGGTCACCGCCAGCTCTCCGGCGGTGAAAGACGCACCTTTCGCATTGGTGCGCGGTTCCTGCGCGCCGACCACGACGAGATCGTTGAGCGAGGACGCGTGTAGCAGCGCGAGGGCCGTCGGCCCGGCGGCATCGACCCAGTCCCACGCGACGCCCTCGTTGGCCATGTCCTTCTGCGTCGTTTCCTTCAGCGCAGCCGCCTGCTCGCGCCAGACCGGCACCATCGCGGCAAAAGCGGCGCCGTAGGGATCGACTGCGCCCGCGGCCTCGTAAGGTATCGCGTGCAATAGGGTGAGATGCGCGTCGAACGCACGCGTAATGTCGAGCACCGAGTCGAGGCGCCTCGAAAAGCCCTCGTCGCCGGTGGCGTTGAACAGGATGGATTTCATGGCGTGTCTCCCCTGCAGGTGGTTGCCGGGACAACACTATACACTATCCGGACCTCGTTCCTTGATCTGGCGCAAATCCGGCGCGCGGAACCGTCGGGTCTGCAGAGGGATTGATCTGCCATGGCAGAAGGCAAAAGCAGCGAACCCGTCATCACCGTGACGAAAGACGGACCTTACGAGGTCGAAGGCCGTGTGCCGTTTATCGAACAAAGCATCGCGGTGAACGAGGCCGGGGAATCGCTCGAATGGGCGCAGACCGGCGAGTTCGAAAGCAAGGACACGATGTACCTGTGCCGCTGCGGCAAGAGCGGCAACAAGCCCTTCTGCGACAACAGTCACAAGCGCGAGGGCTTCGACGGCAAGGAGGTCGCCGACCGCGCGCCTTATGCCGAACAGGCCGAGGTGCTCGACGGACCGCGCTTCAAGTTGATGGACCAGGAGGATCTGTGCGCCCTCGCCCGCTTCTGCGACACGCACCAGACAGTATGGGACGAGGTCGAGAAGACCGACGATCCGGAAGTCGCCGCCATCTTCCTCGACCAGATCAAGAACTGCGTTTCCGGCCGCCTCGTCGCCATCGACACGCAGACCGGCGAGCCGGTCGATGCGCCCCGCCCCATGCGCATCAGCACCACGCAGGACCCGGCCGAGGAGTGCTCCGGCCCGCTCTATGTCGAAGGCGGCATTCGCGTGCTGAGCGCCGACGGCGAGGAATACGAACGCCGCGCCCGGATGGCGCTGTGTCGCTGCGGCCAGAGCGGTAACAAGCCCTTCTGCGACGGCACGCATACCAAGATCGGCTGGAGCGACGGTAACCCCGCATAACGCAAGGCGAATTGGAACGGGCGGGCTCGCCGGCCATTGCCCGTGTATGGACATCCAACGCGAGCAGCGGAAATTCCGCCAGAGCAAGCCGTCGCGCCTCGGCAGGGGCATCGAACGGCTCACCCACCCCTTGGGCAAGACCCTCGCCGATCTGGTGCCGAAGCGCGCGGTCGAGATGATTTTAAACGGTCTCGATCGGGCGGTCGACGCGCCGCAGTTGGTCCGCTTCGATCATGACCCCAAAGATATGGACGCGGCCCATCGGGCTGCCGAGAAGGTCACCCGCGCGGCGCGCAGCGTCAGCGCGACGACCGGCGCGGCGGCGGGCCTTGGCGGCGCATTATCGATGAGCGCCGATATCCCCGCCACCATCGCCATCGCCTTGCGGGTCATCCGCGATACGGGCCGCGCCTATGGTTTCGAAGGCCAAGGCGAAGCGGAGAAGCTGTTCCGCCTCCAGATTCTCGAACTCGCCGCGCTGAACGATCCCGAGCAGCGCAAGGCCCGCATCGCCGATCTCGAACAGGGTATCGGCGGCGAAGGCCAGCTGGTTCATGCAGACCATGAGCACATCACGCCCATCATCGATCAAGTGGTCGAGCGTATCAGCCGCGCACTTGCCTTTGCCTCCGTCCGCAACCGCATCGGCATGGTCGTGCCGCTGGTCGGATCGGTGGTCGGCGGGATCGTCAATTCCTCGTTCCAGAACGACGTCGGCAAAGCCGCCCGCTTCGCCTTCCAGGCCCGCCGCCTGCGCGCGGAAGAGGGCGTTATCGAGGGCTGATCGGGCGAGGAGCCTGTCCTACCCTCCCGCGTGGTAGAAATCGTAGATCTTCTGCGCGACCGCCTCGCTGATGCCGGGCGCGCGTTTCAGGTCGTCGAGCGCGGCTGCCCTCACCTTGCCTGCCGTGCCGAAGTGCAGCAGCAGCGCACGTTTACGGCTGGGGCCGATGCCGGGAATTTCGTCCAGCGGGCTGGCGGTGATGGCGCGGCTGCGCTTGGCGCGGTGGGCACCGATGGCGTAGCGGTGGACTTCGTCGCGCAGGGTCTGGAGATAGAATAGCAACGGCGAATTGACCGGCAGCGTCTTCTCGCGCCCGTCGGGGAAGTGGAACACCTCGCGCCCCTCGCGGCCGTGGTGCGGTCCCTTGGCGATGGCGATCAGCGGCAAATCCTCGATCCCCATTTCCGCCAGCGTATCGCGCACGCTCGACATTTGGCCCTTGCCCCCGTCGATCAGGACGAGGTCGGGCCAGACGGTCTCGTGGCTGTTCTTCTTCCCCTCTTCGCCGTCCGGGTTCTCGGCGAGATTGCGGAAGCGGCGGCTCATCACCTCGCGCATCATGCCGAAATCGTCGTTGGTCTGCGCGGACTTGATGTTGAACTTGCGGTACTGGCCCTTCTCGAAGCCTTCCGGCCCGGCGACGACCATCGCGCCCAGCGCCTTGTCGCCCTGGATATGGCTGTTGTCGTAGACCTCGATGCGCTGCGGCACGTCCTCCAGCTCTAGGAATTCGGCTAGCTCGCGCTGGATCTTTGCCTTCGCGCCGCTTTCCGCCTGTCGCCGCTCCAGTGCCTCGACCGCATTGCGCGTCGCCTGCTGCAACAGCTTGCGCCGCGTGCCGCGCTGGGGGATCGAAATGGCGACGGCATGCCCGGCCTTCTCGCACAGCGCCTCGGCGATCAAGTCCTGCTCGGGCAACTCGCGATCGACGAGGATTGTCTTGGGCGGCGGCACCTCTTCGTAGAATTGCAGGAGCACATCGGCGAGTACCTCCGCCTCTTCCACATCGCCGGTGTTGCGCGGGAAGATCGCGCGGTGGCCCCAGTTCTGCCCGCCGCGGATGAAGAAGGCCTGCACGCCCATGTGGCCGCCCTTGGCGGCCAGCGCGAAGACATCCGCATCGCCGACGCCGCTGGCGTTGATCGCCTGGCTGCCCTGGATGAAGGTCGCCGCGCGCAGCCGGTCGCGCAGGATGGCGGCCGTTTCGAAGTCGAGATCCTCCGCCGCCTTCGCCATCTGCTTTTCGAGGTCGGATTGCACCGCGCTGGACTTGCCGCCGAGGAAATCCTTCGCCTCCCGCACCAGCGATGCATAGCCCGCCTCGTCGATCCGGCCGACGCAGGGCGCGGAGCAGCGCTTGATCTGGTAGAGCAGGCAGGGCCGGTCGCGATTGTTGAAGAAGCTGTCGGTGCAGCTCCTGAGTAGAAACAGCTTCTGCAGCGCGTTCAGCGTCTTGTTCACGCTGCCCGCGCTGGCGAAGGGGCCATAGTAATTACCCTTGGCCCGCCGCGCGCCGCGATGCTTCTGGATACGCGGATAGGCATGGTCGGCGCGCAGCAGGATAAAGGGGAAGCTCTTGTCGTCGCGCAGCAGCACGTTGAACGGGGGGCGATAGCGCTTGATCAGCTGCGCTTCGAGCAACAGCGCCTCGGCCTCGGAGTTCGTGACTACGATCTCCATCCGGCGGCACTGGCTCACCATCCGCTGCAACCGGTTGGTGAGCGCCTTGACCTGCGTGTAATTCGCCACCCGCGCCCTCAGGCTGCGCGCCTTGCCGACATAGAGCACGTCGCCCCGCGCATCGAGCATGCGGTAGACGCCGGGGCGGGGCTTCAGCGTCTTCACCGTTTCGCGGATCGCGGTGAGGCCGGCTTCCAGATCGGGCTGAGCGCTGGCGACGGTATAAGTCGCGCGTTCCTCGTGGAAACGCTCCTTGCCTCTCGGGTCATGGGGGGAACCGGCTTTCGTGCGCGACATGGGTGGCAGATAGTGCGCGCACTCCGCTTGTGCAAAGCCGCGTTTGCCGCCATCCCCACCCGCCATGGACGGCAAACACATCGCACCGCCGCGCACGGTCGGCTTCTGGGGGACGGCGCTGTTCCCGCTCAACGGGATGATCGGGGCCGGCATCTTTGCCCTGCCCGCCGTGCTGGTGGCGGCGGTCGGCAACTTCGCGCCGTGGATGATGCTGGTGGGCGGCGTGCTCTTCCTGCCGCTGGCCCTGTGCTACGCCTGGATGAGCGCGCGGTTCGAGCATAGCGGCGGATCGGTGCTCTATGGCGAGGCGGCGTTCGGGCGCTTCGTCGGCTTTCAAGCCGGCTGGGCGCGCTATGTCAGCGCGATCGTCACCGCGGCGGCGAACATGCATGTCATGGTCGCCTATCTCGCAGTGGTATTCCCGGGGCTGGACGGGCCGGTGGCTGCGCCGGTCGCAGTGGCGGTCGGCCTGGCGATCATTACCGCGATCAATCTTTACGGTATGCGCGCTTCGGTCGGGACGCTGGGCGTCATGACCGCGATCAAGCTGGTGCCGCTCGCCGCGCTAGTTGTTTCAGCCTTCTTCGCCGGAGGAGAACTGGGCGCTGTCGCCCTGCCCGAGTTCAGCCAGGTAGAAACCGTGATCCTGCTCACCTTCTACGCCTTCATCGGCTTCGAGGGCGTGATCGAGGCGGCGGGCGAGTTCAAAAACCCAAAGCGCGATGTGCCGCTGTCGATCGTCACCATGGTGAGCGGGGTGACGCTGATCTACATGGCGGTGATCTGGGCCTTCATCCTGATCGGCCCCGAATTCGCGGGCGAGAACAATGCGCTGGCCGGCTCCGCGGAGGCGGCGATGGGCCAGATCGGCTCGCTCGCCATCGTGATCGCGGCCAGCTTCAGTATCGGCGCGAACAATTTCGCCAGCGGCGTCGCCCAGCCGCGGCTGATGTACGGCATGGCGCGGCGCGGCATGCTGCCGAGCTGGTTCGCCTATGTGCACCCACGCTTCCTCACGCCGTTCAACGCCATCCTGTTCTACGGCGTGGCGGCCATCCTGTTCGGGCTGTGGGAGGGCTTTACCGTGCTGGCCGTGGCGGGCACGTTGATCCGGCTTGTGACCTATATCGTCACGAGCTGTGCCCTCCCCGTGCTGGAGCATCGCGAGGGGCGGATCGTGCCACTGCATCTCGCCTGCGTGATCTTCGCGGTCGGTAGTTCGCTGTTCATCGCGAGCCAGACCGCGCTACAGGCGTGGCTGGTGCTCGGCGGTATATTGGTGGTCGGCGCGGTGCTGTATTTCCTCGCCGCGCGGCAACAGCCGGACTACGCGCTCGACGAGGGCTGACATGGCGGAGCGTTACGATGTAATCGTGCTTGGCGCAGGGGCCGCCGGGCTGATGTGCGCCGCGCGCGCGGGCCAGCGGGGCAAGCGCGTGCTGGTGCTCGAACGCGCGGAGAAGCCGGGGAAGAAAATCCTGATCTCCGGCGGCGGGCGGTGCAATTTCACCAATATCGGTTCGGGTCCGGCGAATTACCTGTCGCAGAACCCGCATTTCGCGAAGAGCGCGCTGGCCCGATACACGGCGCGCGATTTCCTCGAGCTGGTCGAGAGTTACGGGATCGCCTGGCACGAGAAAACGCTCGGCCAGCTATTCTGCGACGGGTCGGCCAAGCAGATCGTGGCAATGCTGTCGGAGGAATGCGCGAAAGGCGACGCGGATGTGCGCTGCGGCGAGGAGGTCGCCTCGGTCGAGCATGACGGCGATTTCACCGTTGCGACGCAGACTGCAACTTACACAGCACCCGCCCTCGTCATCGCCACCGGCGGGCCGTCGATTCCGAAGATGGGCGCGACCGGTTTCGCTTACGACCTCGCACGACAGTTCGGGCTCAAGGTGGTCGAGCCGCGCCCCGCCCTCGTCCCGCTGACGCTCGGCGGCGAAGAAGTGCTGTTTCGAGAAATTTCGGGTGTCTCCGCGCCGGTCGTCGCGAGCGCGGGCAAGGCCAGCTTCCCCGAAGCCGCCCTGTTCACTCATCGCGGCCTGTCCGGACCGTCAATCCTGCAGGCGAGCAGCTACTGGTCGCCGGGCGAGCCGGTGGTCGTGAACTTCCTGCCCGGCCACGCCGATGGCTGGCTGCTCGACGCGAAGCGCGAAATGCCTCGCGCCACGCTCAAATCGCTGCTCCGCGATGCCCTGCCAGACCGATTGGCAGACATCCTCTCCGAAAAGCTGGGCATATCGACCGAGCTCGGCAATGCGCCCGACAAGGAACTGCGCGCCGCGGAAGACCGCCTGCGTCGCTGGGAATTCCGGCCCAACGGCACCGAGGGCTTCGCCAAGGCGGAGGTCACCGTCGGCGGCATTTCGACCGCCGAACTTTCCAGCAAGACCATGGAGGCAAAGCGAATTCCCGGCCTCTACGCCATCGGCGAAGCGGTCGACGTCACCGGCTGGCTGGGCGGCTACAATTTCCAATGGGCCTGGGCGAGCGGGGTCGCGGCTGGCGAGGCTCTGTAAGGTTCCGCCGTTAGGGAAGGCATTGACGGGCGCGGCAAGTTGACCGGAACCGCAGATTCGCTAGCTTCGGATGTGACGGATCCGTGAAAACACGGGCCGCGCAGGGGATGCCGCCACACGCTCGCAACGGGTCTGGGGTGGTGCAGAAAGGAACGACATGCGCCAACTCCAGGGCATGGATGCGAGCTTCGTCGCGCTGGAAACGCGCAATTCGCCGATGCACATCGGCTCGATCCTGATCTACAACCCTGAGACCGCGCCCGGCGGCTTCGTCCGCTTCAAGGACATCCTGAGCTTCTTCGAAAGCCGCATGCAGCTCAGCCGCACGATCCGCCAGCGGCTGGTGCGCGTGCCCTTTGACCTCGACTATCCTTACTGGATCGAGGACCCGGATTTCGACCTCGAATATCACGTCCGCCATATCGCCCTGCCCAAGCCGGGCGACTGGCGGCAGCTGTGCATCCAGGCCGCCCGCATTTTTTCGCGCCCGCTCGATCTGAAACGACCCCCGTGGGAGTTCACCGTGGTCGAAGGGCTGGATAACATCGAAGGCGTTGCGAAAGGCAGCTACGCCATGGTGACCAAGGTCCACCACGCTGCGATCGACGGAATGAGCGGGGTGGATTTGCTGGAGGCGATGCACACTCTCGATCCCAACGAACCACCACCCAACAGTCTCGACGAATGGCAACCGGAGAAGGTGCCCAATCCCGTCGAACTGCTCGGCAAGAGCTATTTCAACGCGATCACCAATCCGATGAAGCAGCTGGAGGTCGCGGCGAAGGCTGCCCCTGGCCTCGCCAAGGCTCTGAAGGGCATGGTCGCCAAGGAATTCGACCTCTCGCGCGAGATGATCGCGCCCAAGACGCGCTTCAACCGCAAGATTTCGGGCCACCGCGTGGTCGAAGGGCGCAGCGTGCCGCTCGCCGATATCAAGATGATCCGGCAGGCGGTCGATGGCGCGAAGGTAAACGACGTGTTTCTCGCCATCGTCGGCGGCGCGATGCGCAAATACCTGCTTGCAAAGGACGACCTGCCCAAGAAGACGCTCACCGCCATGGCCCCGATTTCGGTCCGCACAAAGGACGAAAAAGGCGACATGGGCAACCAGGTCGCCGCGATGGTCGCGCCGCTGGGTACGCATATCGAGGAACCGCTGGAGCGGCTGCAATATTGCCACGACCGCACGAAGAATTCCAAAGCGATGACCGAGGCGATGGGCGCGCGCAACATGACCGAGGCGAGCAAGGTCAGCCCGGCCCTGTGGATGAGCCTCGGCGCGCAGCTCTATACCCGCCTCGGGCTCGCCAATCGAGGCGTCGGGCCGATCTTCTCGACCGTGGTGACCAATGTGCCCGGTCCGCCGGTGCCGATCTATTCCTGCGGCTCGCGGCTGGAAAGCCAGATGGGCCTCGTGTGCCTGACCGACGGCATGGGCCTGGGCCACGTCGTCCAAAGTTATACCGACGAAGCGACGATCAGCTTCACCGCCTGCCGCGAACTGCTGCCCGATCCCGATTTCTACATCGAATGCATCGTCGAAAGCTTCGAGGAACTGCGCGATGCGGCGAAGGCGGCGGCGGAAGCACCGGCGAAGGAGCCCACTGCCAAGAAATCTGCGCCTAAGAAAGGCGCGACAACGACCAAAAAGCCTGTCGCGAAGAAGCAGGCTGTACGCAAAACACCCGCCAAACCGGCGAAGGGAGGCACGAAACAGGCCACCAGCCGTTCGAAGGCCACCCGTAAAGGGAAAGGATCACAAACATCTTGACTACCGCAACTGCCGAGACGGCAACCGAAGCGCGCCCGCCGCACACGCTGCTTGCCCTGACCGAGCCGAGCCGAGCCATGGGCGAATTCGCCAGCTTCCTGGCGCTGCGCCCGCTGCTCAAGCGGCTGCCGAAAGGCGACGGGCATGGCGTGCTGGTGCTGCCCGGCTTCATGGCGTCGGATGCCTCGACGCGGCCCTTGCGCGCGATGCTGGAGCGGCTCGGCTACAATGCGGTCGGCTGGAACCTCGGTCGCAATTTGCGGGTCGACAATGCCCGCATCGAAGCGATGATGGCCTGCGTCGACGAAATCCACGATCGCACTGGCGACAAGATTTCGATCGTCGGCTGGAGCCTCGGCGGGGTCTTCGCGCGCGAGCTGGCCAAGCTGGCACCCGAAAAGGTCCGCATGGTCATCAGCCTCGGCAGCCCGATCAGCGACGATCGCAACCACACCAATGCGCGGCGGCTGTTCGAACTCCTCAACGGACGCGAACCCGAACCGATGCAGACCGGCAATTTCCGCGACCTCGCCAAGGCGCCGCCGGTGCCGACCACGTCGATCCTGTCCAAGGGCGATGGCGTGGTCCACTGGCGCGGGTCGGTCCAGGCGGCCGATCACGAGTGCTGCGAGAATATCGAGGTGATCGCCAGCCATATCGGCCTCGGCGTCAATCCGGCGGTGGTCTATGCCATCGCCGACCGCCTCGCCCAGCCCGAAGGCGAGTGGCACAAATTCAGCCCGCGCGGCATCGCCAACATCGCCTTCCCGCGCTCGCGGCTGCACTGACGCGCTAGAACGCCTTCCGGACGTCGATGCCGAGATAGCGCCCGGTCGGGTCGATCCGCAGCGGGTCGTAAGCATCTGGCACGACGCCGTCCTCGTCCACCACGCGGCGGCGCGCATCGAAGATGTTGTCGGCCTTGAGCGAGACCCGCAGGCCCTTGAGCCAGCCGTCGTCCTTGTCGAACACCTCGCCGAGATCGGCGAATAGCCGTAGGTCGAGGGTCGCAAGATCGTCGAAGAACAGATCGCTTGAGCCCGGAAGTCCGCTGCCGTTGAGCCGCGCCTTTCCGGTGTATCGGCCCGACAACCGCAAGCCGTAGCCCTGCCAGAACAGGCCACCCTCCAGCCGCGCGGAGTTCGCGGCAATTGCGCCGCCCCCCAGCACATCGCCAGCCAGCTGGTCGAACAGCGGGCCGCCGTCTGCCAGTAAGATGTCGTTCTCCAGCGTACGATCGAAATTGACACTGAAGAAATAGCGCGGCCGCTTGTCCTCGTCGCCGCCGCCGCGGCTGAAAGGGTTCATCCCCCCGCGCCGTCCGCCACCCCGGCGGGCCTGACCTTCCGTTTGTGCGCCATCGGCAGAACACATCCGCTCGCGCAGTGCCTTGAGCCGCTCGGGGTCGATTTCTCCATCCTCGTTCCTTAGGCGGGCCAGCATCGTCTCCGGCAAGCCATCCAGCTGGGGCGGATCGGCGCAAATGGCCGTGCGCATGGCGGCGAACCTTTCACCGCGCTGCTCGGCGCCCTCTCCGCAGAAACGCTCGCGCGCAGCGGCGATCTTCTCGGGATCGGGGTTGCCGCTGTCGTCCAGCAAGCGTGCGCGGAACTGTTCGGGGATTTGCGACAGGTCGGGGATCTCGCCTTGCGGCACTCCGCAGAAGGCCTTGCGCATCGCATCCATGCGCGCCGGGTCGAAGCCGCCACGCGCGCCTGCCCCGCCCCGCTGCGCATCACGCTCCGCTCCGCGCTCAGGCCGCTCGGGCGCCTTGCCGATCTGGCCGCGCGCGTTGAACCCGATCGACAGGATACGGCTGCGCGTTTCGAACAAGGTAATCGGCCGGCGATCGATCGCCAGCAGGTCGCCGCCAGCATCGCGCGTTACGCGGTCGGGAAAAGCTTCCTCGAAGGCCGCGCTGAACCCCGGCGTAGAGGTGACATCGTTCGAGCGATTAATCCCGTATTCCAAGTTCAGCCGCGCATCCTCCCAGAACGGCAGGCGCCAATTGCCGGAGAACTTCCAGTCCGATTGCGTTTCCGCGACGAGGTTGGGATTTCCGCCGGTAACCAAGGTGACCAACTCGGTCGCCCCGCTGGCATAGTCGAACACCGGCACGTTGAACTCGTCAATCCGCGGGCTGCCGAGATTAGTCAGGCTCGGCGCGACTTCGCGGCGGAAATAGGTCGCGCCCAGCGTCAGATTCTCGAACGGCCGCCAGGTTGCTCCTGCCGTCCAGTCGGTCAGCACGCCGAAATCGGACAGTTCGTCGATTCCTGCTGAAAGGTTCAGGCTGAGATCGCCGATGGCTCCCAGCGCTCCGTCGCGTTCGGCGATGGGTACGGCGAGATTGATGCCGCCGTCGACCCGCCTACGGGTGAGCGATAGATCCGTATCGGAGCGTGTGTCGGCGCTCTCGAGCCGCGTCCAGTCGAGACCCGCATCCAGCGTCACGGCCACGTCGCCCGCCGGAAGTGCGATGGGATAGCCGGTCAGGGTGGCGTTGTTGGTGATACTGTACGTCCTGCTGTCGGCGATATCGAAACCGGACGAATCGAAGCGGTCGATCTGCGTTTCGCCATCCGTAAACACGGCGTCGGAGATGAAATTGGCTTTCCAGTCGCCGAATGCGGAATTGAAGGTCCCGCCGAGCGAGATCGTGTCGGTTTCGCTACGCCGTTCGAGCGGTGTCAGCCCATCGTTCGCCAGCCCGGACAGACTACGGCTGCGGTCGCGGTTGAGGGTGGCGTTCAAGCTGATGGAATCGCCGCTCTCCATGAAGGCGCGCGCGTAGTTCGCCGTCAGCTCGCCACTCCAGGTGTCGGACACCAGCGAGCGGAAAGGTGCCTCGTCTTCGCGCCCTTCGATGGCGAGCCCGCGCTCCGCCTCGGTGAGCAGGCTGCGATCCTCGACTTCGGCATTGAAGTTGACCCGAGCTTTCTCGCCGATCCGCAGATAGGTGAGTTCCTGCTCGTTGTAGGAATAGCCGCCGCGCGAAGGCTGCTCGTACTCGACCTCTGCAGTGACGCTCTGAAAATTCGGCTTCAGGATGATGTTCACCACCCGCTGGTCGGGGGAATAGCCGAAGCGCTGGGCCACTTCCTCGGGGAAAACCTCGATCTTGGCGACAGACTCCGGCGGATAGGAGCGGAATTCGCGCCAGCTAGACACGCGGATCCCATTGATCAGGAAAACCGGGCGTCCGCCGCCGCGGCTGCCACGGGCTCCGCTACTGGTGGCAGGCTGGATCGCCTCGATGATGTCGGCGATCGAACCGCCGCCGAAAGCGGCGATATCTTCTTCGTCATATTCGGCGATGGGCGGCTGATCCACGATCAGCTGGCCGCGAATGCGCGTACTGGTGACGACGATCGTGTCGTCGTCGTACTCCGGCTCGTCGGACTCTTGCGCGTCGGCAGCGGGCTCCTGCGCTATCTCCGCCGCTTCTTGTGCGAGGCCAGTATTCGCCGAGACAAGCGCGGCGAGCGAGACGGTAATTGCAAGGCAATGCTTCAAGGGATCAGCTTTCGTATTTCGATATAACCGCCCCTCTCCTCCGTCAGTGTAGGAAACCCTTCAACGTTACAACAGGTGATGACGTATCGGATTGTAACCGGTCGAAGCGCATCCCACATTGGTCGGACAGCGCCCCGCGGCGCGGCGAGAGCGCCGAGGCTTCCCTTTTCGCAGGCTTGCCGCTACAGGGCGCGACCACGAAACTTCACCTAGACACGGATAGACAGACTGCATGGCCAAAGAAGAACTCCTCGAAATGCGCGGCAAGGTGGTCGAGCTGCTGCCGAACGCGATGTTCCGGGTAGAGCTCGAAAACGGCCATGAGGTGCTTGGGCACACTGCCGGCAAGATGCGCAAGAACCGCATCCGCGTGCTCGTGGGCGACGAAGTGCTGTGCGAACTGACGCCGTACGACCTGACCAAGGCGCGCATCACCTATCGCTTCATGCCCGGCCGTGGCGGCCCGGGCCAGGGCCCCGGCCCGCAGTAAGCGCGCGTGAGCTCGCCACGGCTCATTCTCGCATCGGCAAGTCCCCGCAGGCGCGAACTGATAGCGCGCCTCGGCGTGACTCCCGATGCCATCGCTCCCGCCGATATCGACGAGACGCCGCGCAAGGCCGAACTGCCGCGCGACTATGCCAGGCGCATGGCGCGCGAGAAGGCCGAAGCGGCCGCATTGGATGATGGCTTCGTGCTGGCGGGCGACACGGTCGTGGCGGCCGGTCGCCGCATCCTGCCCAAGGCCGAAGACGAGGCGACTGCGCGCCGATGCCTCGAACTTCTCTCCGGCCGCCGTCACCGCGTCCTATCGGCCATTGCGCTGCGCGACCCCGACGGCACGATGCGCGAGCGGTTGAGCGAGACCTTAGTAATGTTTAAGCGCCTGTCGACGCAAGAGATCGACGCCTACCTCGCCAGCGGCGAGTGGGACGGCAAGGCGGGCGGATACGCCATTCAGGGCATGGCCGAAGGGCTCATCAGCCGTATCCAGGGGAGCCACTCTGGCGTAGTCGGCCTGCCGCTCTACGAAACGCGCGCATTGCTGAAAGCGGCGGGGTTCGACATTGCCTGACACCAGGCCGGAGTGGTTTGTCGAGCATGGCATTAGCGAGACGCGCGCGCTCTTAGTGGAGGGCGACACCCCTCGGGCTGCGAAAATGCGCTGGCCGGGGGAACTTGCGCCCGGCGAGACCTTCGACGGAAAACTCCTCCGCAAGTCTGGATCGCGCGGTCTAGCGCTGCATCCGTCGGGCCGCGAGCTACTTGTCGATCGGCTGCCGCGCGATACGAGCGAAGGCGCAACCATCCCTCTTGTGATTACGCGCGCCGCCATCACCGAACGCGGTCGCTTCAAGCTGGCGGCTGCTCGCCCGAGGGCGGCGACATCCGCATCGGCGGACAGTCCGATAGATGGCGCAACACCTGTCCGCAGTTTCCCCGGCAGAGCGTGGGAGGACATCTGGCACGCCGCATCTTCCGGCGAAGTCGAATTCTCGGGCGGTTCGCTGCTCTTCGCCGTCACGCCAGCGATGACGCTGATCGACATCGACGGGGACCTGTCACCGCGAGAGCTTGCGCTGGCTGCCGTGCCGGAAATCGCGCGTTGGCTGCCGCTGTTCGATCTCGGCGGGTCCATTGGCATCGACTTCCCGACACTCGAAGCCAAAAAGGACCGCAAGGCAATCGATGCGGCGCTTGAGCAAGCCCTCGCGAACTGGCCGCACGAGCGCACCGCCATGAACGGCTTCGGCTTCGTCCACATCGTCGCGCGGCTCGAAGGCCCCTCGCTGCTCAATCGTTTTGCCACTTCGCGCGTGGGAATGGCCGCGCGTATGGCGCTGCGTCGGGCGGAAATGGTCGAGGGGCCGGGTGCGACTTTGCTGACGGTCCACCCCGCGCTGAAAGTCAAGCTCAAACCCGAATGGCTCGCGGAACTCGAACGCCGCACCGGTCGCCCGACGCGCGTCGAAACCGATCCCGGTCTTGCGATCGAGGCGGCGCAGGCCCAGATCGTGCCGCATGACTAAGCCCGCCAAGCCCTGCCCGATCTGCAAGAAAGCCCGCATCGAGGAATTCAGCCCGTTCTGCTCCAGCCGCTGCCGCGACCGCGACCTCTCGCAATGGTTTGGCGACGGCTATAGTGTGGCAGGCCGCCCCGCCCTGCCGGAAGAAATCGCGGCAGCGGTGACGGGCGCACAGGAAGACTGAATTCCCCCCTTGCCAAGGCGCGCCAGCTTCGCCATAGGCGCGCTCTCATTGCTCGCAGGGCCTCAGCGGTCCTCTTGCCGAAGCGGTGTGCCCGGGTAGCTCAGTGGTAGAGCAGACGATTGAAAATCGTCGTGTCGGTGGTTCGACTCCGCCCCTGGGCACCACTTCGCTACCCGAGCGATTTCAGCATTTCCGTGACTGCATTCACGCTCTCGCCTAGCGCTGCCAGATCGCGCGGGCGGGTCAGGCGATAGACCGGGGCCTGCGCTGCGATCTTGGCCGCGATCGCCCCCTGCTCGGCCCATAAGCCCATCTCCTCCAGCGCTTCGGGCCGGTAGATCGTCCCGGCGAGCACCGCCGCCAGCGCCGTGCCACCGGTCAGCTGATCCAGCGCGGGTTCGCTTCCACTTTGGAGCACCACGATCGCGTCGAGCGGCATGGCGCCCCCGCCCGCATGGTGCGCGGGGACCCGGCAGTGAAACTTGTCGTCGCGCAGCCAGTCCCGCACGATGATCCGGTCCCGCCAGCCGAGATGGTCGATCGCTTGGCTCCATAGCTTCAAGCGGCTGCTCGACGGGTAGATTAGCGCAGTGCCCTCGCCCGGTGCCGCACGGCTGAGATCGTCTGCCACCAGCGTCGCGCCGCTGGCGATCATCGCCGCCGCCATGGTGCTCTTGCCCTCACCCGCCTCGCCGCAGAAAAGCACGCACCGCCCGTCCAGCTCGACGGCGCTGCCATGCCACATCGCCTGCCCGCGCTGGTAGCCGAGCAGGCCCCAGGCGCTGCCGAGGGTGAAAAGCTGCAACTCGCGCGGATCGGCGCTGAGCGAGGGATGCAGCAGGATGCGCCGCCCCTCCTGCACCTGCCAGCCGCCAACACCTTCAATGGCGAAGCGCACGCCGTCAATATCGGTGGCGGTGCCGCCATCGGTCGGGCAGTCGGGACATCGTTCGTCGGACGTGACTATGGCGACATCCGGCTCGCCCTCATCTTCGGTGCGAAAGGCTTTCCATGCCTCGAGCTCGATCTGCGAGCCCACGAGCAGGCCGGAATGGCGATAACGCCACGGCAGGACTGGCCCGTCCGTCATGCGGAACCCCTGCCCGCGCCACACGCTTTGACCATCGAACCGAACAAAAAGGAATCCCTCATGACCCGCATCCTCGTGCTCTATTATTCGTCCTACGGCCACACTGCCAAGATGGCAGAAGCGATTGCCGAGGGCGTGCGCGAAACGGGCGCCGAGGCCGTGGTGCGGCACGTGCCCGAAACCGCGCCGCAGGAGGTGGTGGAAAGCGCAGGCTTCCAGCAGATGGAAGGCCACACCTGCATCGGTGGGCCGGAGGAGCTGGCCGAGTACGACGGCATCATCGTCGGCAGCCCCACCCGCTACGGCCGGATGAGCAGTCAGATGGCAGCCTTCTGGGACCAGACCGGCGGTCTGTGGCAGAAGGGCGCGCTGATCGGCAAGGTCGGCGCGGGCTTTACCTCGACCGCGAGCCAGCATGGCGGGCAGGAAACGACGCTGTGGTCGATCCTAAACAATCTGCTGCACATGGGCATGACGGTGGTCGGTCTCGATTACGGTTTCGAAGGACTGGTCGGCGTCGACGAGGTCAAGGGCGGCGCGCCCTATGGTGCCACCACGATCGCCGATGGCGACGGATCGCGCCAGCCGAGCAAAGTCGAACTCGATGGCGCGCGCTATCTTGGCAGGCGCGTAGCTAACACGGCAGCGAAACTTTGCGGCTGAGGGTTGTGCTGGCGTGATGCCGCGCTAACCCCTCCGGGATGCACGAGACAGCCAGCAGCGCGCTATCCGCCTTTGAACTCGCCGCGATCCTGGTGGTCGCCTCTGCCCTGCTCGGCTGGCTCAACCATCATTTCATCAAGCTGCCGCATATCATCGGCCTGACCGTGATGGGCGCGCTGGCGGCGATCGTGCTGACCGCGGTCGATGCGGTGGTACCAGGCATTACGCTGGACGACTGGGTAACCGAGACGCTCCAGCAGTTGAACTTCACCGAAACACTGCTGCAGGGGATGCTCAGCTTCCTGCTGTTCGCCGGTGCCCTGCATGTCGATCTCGACCGGCTGAAGGTCGCCTGGCTGCCGGTCCTGCTGCTGTCCACCGTGGGCGTGCTGATTTCGACCGTGCTGGTCGGGCTCGCCATGTGGGGCGTAGGCATGCTGCTCTCCCTGCCTATCGCGCCGATCTGGTATTTCGTTTTCGGCGCGCTGATCGCCCCGACCGATCCGGTGTCGGTGCTCGGCGTGCTGAAGGAAGAGAACGTCCCCGCATCGCTCCAGAGCGCAGTTGCGGGCGAAAGCCTGTTCAACGACGGCGTGGGCATCGTGGTCTTCATCATCCTGTTGGGCGCGGCGGTGAGCGGCAATGACTTCTCCCTGTCCGAAGGTGCACGGCTGTTCGCGATCGAGGCGGGCGGCGGGATACTGGTGGGGCTGGTGTTCGGCTGGGTCGGCTATCGCGCGCTCGCCAGCATGGACGAGTACACGCTGGAGGTGTTGATCACGCTGGCCGTGGTGATGGGCGGCTATGCGCTGTGTTCCTATCTCCACATCTCCGGCCCGCTGGCGATGGCGGTGGCCGGGCTGCTGATCGGCAACCAGGGGGTTACCTACGCCATGAGCGACGTGACCCGCGACTATGTGATCAAGTTCTGGGAGCTGGTGGACGAATTGCTTAATTCCGTCCTGTTCCTGCTCATCGGGCTGGAAATGATCGTGCTGACCGTCGGCTTCGACGAAGCGGCGCTGGCGCTGGTCGCCATTCCGATCACCTTGGCGGCTCGGGCAATCGGCATTTTGGTCTCGACCAAGGCCATTCCCGCCGCGCGCTTGCAGGACAAGGGCGCGGGCCGCGTGCTGTGGTGGGGCGGATTGCGCGGCGGTATTTCGATCGCACTCGCCCTCTCACTGCCGCCCGGCGAAACGCGCGACCTGATCCTCGCCGCAACTTTCGCCGCAGTGTTGTTCAGCGTCCTCGTCCAGCGCGCTACGCTCGGCCGGTTAATCGAGAAGCTGAAGCGCGATCATGCCCCCGCGGTCGAGGATGACGCCCCTACGGTCCACTGATTGCTTTAGCCGTACCGCTTCTGTATGCGGCTTGCCGAACGCCCCGGGCAGCGGTCGCATCCGATTCCGCCACCGGGGCGCAGGCTTTTGAAGCGCGAAGGAACAGCTGCATGGCACGTCGCCGCCAGATTTACGAAGGCAAGGCCAAGATCCTCTACGAGGGGCCCGAACCCGGCACGCTGATCCAATATTTCAAGGACGATGCGACCGCCTTCAATGCCCAGAAGAAGGGCACGATCAACGGCAAGGGCGTGATCAACAATCGCATCAGCGAGTTCGTGTTCACACGCCTCAGCCACATCGGCATCCCGACCCACTTCATCCGCCGCCTCAACATGCGCGAGCAGCTGATCCGCCAGGTCGAGATCATCCCGCTCGAAGTGATCGTGCGCAATGTCGCGGCGGGCTCCCTCAGCAAGCGCCTCGGCATCGAGGAAGGCGAGCTGTTGCCGCACACGCTGCTCGAATATTGCTACAAGGACGACAGCCTCGGCGATCCGCTGGTGTCCGAAGAGGAAATCGCCTGTTTCAACTGGTGCAGCCATGAAGAGCTGCAGGACATGGCCAGCATGGCGATCCGCATCAACGATTTCCTGTCCGGCATGTTCGCCGCGATCGACATCAAGCTGGTCGATTTCAAGCTTGAGTTCGGCCGCATCTGGGACGGGGATTACAGCCGCGTGATCCTGGCCGACGAGATCAGCCCCGACGGGTGCCGTCTGTGGGACATCAATACCGGCGAAAAGCTCGACAAGGACCGTTTCCGCCGCGACCTCGGCGGGGAGAGCGAAGCCTATCAGGAAGTCGCCCGCCGCCTAAAGCTGCTGCAGGACGACGATAACGGCCCCGGTGAGGTGCTCGACATGAGCGCCCATCGCAGCCGCTTGCGCTCCCCGGTCAAGCCGAAGAAATAGGCATAGGGCGCACGCACTATTGCCGCGCGCTGCGCTTGCGGCGCGGCGATTTTGCCTTAGGCTGACGTCCGGACTTGCCGCTGTTGCGGCGCAATCGGGACGCATTTCATGACCAGCCTCACCCCGCGCCGGCGCATTGCCGGCTTGCCCCTGCTCGCTCTGGCAGCGGCGGCCTGTCTTATCCCTGTGCATTCAGCTGCGCAGGAAACGGAACAGGCCGCCGAGGCGCAAATCGAGCCGAGTACTGTCACCGGCTGGAACTTCCCCGTCTACGACATTCCCGCCGACCCGACGGTCCGCTTCGGTACGCTCGACAACGGTATGAGATACGCGATCATGCGCAATGCGACGCCGCAGAACGAAGTGGTGCTGCGCATGCATTACGACGTCGGCTTCATCGACGAACTCGACGGCGAGCTGAACGCCGCACACTTCATCGAGCACATGGCCTTCAACGGGTCGGCCAATGTTCCCGAAGGCGAGATGATCAAGCTGCTCGAGCGGGAGGGGCTCAAGTTCGGCGCCGACACCAATGCCTCGACAGGCTTCGACGAGACGATCTACAAGCTGGCCCTGCCTCGCAATGACGAGAGCCTGATCGATACCGGCCTGATGCTGATGCGCGAGATCGGCTCGGAGCTGACCATCACGCAAGACGCGGTTGATCGCGAGCGCGGCATCCTGCAATCCGAAATCCAGACCCGGAACAGCTATCAGGCGCGCAACGCCCGCACGTCCTTCAAATTGCTCGCTCCGGACACTCTCTACGCCACGCGCTTTCCCGGTCCCGATGGAGCCGGCCCCACCGCCACGGTGACCGCCGAGCAATTGCGCGCGATGTACGAGCGCTATTACCGGCCGGACAATGCCACGCTGGTGATCGTGGGCGAAGTCGATCCGGACATGATCGAGGCCAAGATCAAGGAGCGCTTTGCCGACTGGCAGAAGCCGGACGAGCCGCTGTTTGTCACCAACGTCGGCACAGTCGATTTCGAGCGCGCACCCGCAGCGACCAATTTTGTCGATCCCTCGATCGATTATCTGGTCGAGATCACCCGCCAGTCGCCCTTCGTCGAGCGGCCCACGACCGTCGCCGAGGCAAGCCGGGCGTTCCAAATCGGCGTCGCCTCGCAAATCGTCAATCGCCGTTTGCAGAAGCTGGCGCTTGCGCCGGAATCGCCTGTTCTGCGCGCGGGGATGCGGATTGCCGATTTCCAAGATGTCGCAACGCACGCAGGCGTCACAGTCTACGCGCGCGAGGATCGCTGGGACGAAGCGCTCGCAGTCGGAGAGCAGGAGATCCGCCGCGCGCTCGAATACGGCTTCACCGCCAGCGAGATCACCGAAGCGCTGACCAATCTCGATACGGCGCTGAAGAACGGCGCCGAGCGGCAGGCGACGCGGCCGAGCGCGACGCTGGCGAACGGCCTCATCGCAACGCTGTCCGACGAGCGCCCCTTCGTCACGCCGGCCACCCGGTACGACGTGTTCCAGCGGATCCGCCCGGAACTGACAGCGGAGGCGGTTCATGCGATTTTCAAGCAAGCCTTCACCGGTTCGGGCCCGCTAATTCTCGTAGCGTCGAAGGCGCCGGTCGAAGGAGGCGAAGAAGCGATCCTCGAAGCCTATGAGGCGGCGCAAGAGGTCGCGGTGACGTCGCCGGTCGAGGAGGCGACGGCCGACTTCGCCTACACCGATTTCGGTACGCCGGGCACCGTGGTGGCGGACGAGCGGATCGAAGATCTCGGCTTCCGCGCGTTGACGTTCGACAACAACGTGCGGCTCAATCTCAAGCCGACCGATTTCAAGGACAACGAAGTCCGTTTCCATGTTCGCATAGGCGCGGGAGAGCTCGGCTACGGGCTGGACCAGCCGGGCGCGACGATGATGCTGAATTCGGTCTACGGACTTGCAGGGCTGGAGCAGCATGATTTCGAGGAGTTGCGCCGCATTCTGGCGGGGCGGAACGTGAGCCTCGGCATCGCCTCCGCGACCGACCACTTCCATGCCGCAGGAACCACCAAGGCTGCCGATTTCGAGCGCCAGATGGAGGTTACCGCGGCCTATCTGACCGCACCGGGGTATCGCCCCGAAGCCGAGGCCCGGTGGAACGCGATCATCCCGTCTTTCATCGCGCAAACGGATGCCTCGCCGATCAACGTCTTCCGCAACCAAGTACCCCGCGTGATCGGCGGAGGGGACAAACGCTTCGGCACGCCGGACGAGCAGGAATTGCTCGGGCTGACGCTCGACGACTTGCGCGCCGCTGTAGCGCCGGGACTCGAACAGGGTGCGATCGAGATCGCCGTAGTTGGCGACTTTGAAGAGCAGCAGGTGATCGATGCCGTCGCGCGGACCTTCGGAGCCTTGCCGGAGCGGCCCGAAGCGCTACGCGATTATCCCGAAGCACGGCAAGTCGTCTTCCCGCAGGACCGCAGCCTGCGCACGCTCTACCACAAGGGCGAAGCCGACCAGGGCCTTGTCCATGTCGCCTGGCCGACCGATGATGACGACAACCACAGGGAAGAGATAACCGGGCAGCTTGCCGCCGCGGTCATCACCCTGAGACTGACGGAAAAGCTGCGCGAGGAGCTCGGCGCGACCTATTCGCCCGAGGCCTATTCCAGCATGTCGAGCGTGTTCGACAGCTTCGGCTATCTCGGCGCGCTGGCTATCGTCGAACCTTCGAAGCAGGCGCTGGCCTTCGATGCGATCGACGAAATCGCCGCCGAGATGCGCGACTCTGCGGTGGACGACGACCTGCTGGCCCGCGCACGCAATCCGTTGGTGGAACGTATCGCCAAGCAGCGGCGCGAGAACAGCTATTGGGTCGGCGCGCTCGAAAACGCCCAACTCCGCGCCGACCGCCTCGACCGCATTCGTCGCTACGAGCCGCGACTGCGCGAGATCACCGCCGCCGACATCCAGGCTTTCGCCCGGCGCTACCTGACCGCCAACGGCGTGCTGCGCATTGCCGTCGTCCCGGAAGGCAGCGGCGAATAAATCCGGCGGACAACAAAAAGGCCGGGAAGGCATTCACCCTCCCGGCCTTTTCCCCCGTGACGATTGCGATCAGTAGCGGACGCGGGCCGACACGCCGAAGACGCGCGGGTCGTTCACGAAACCGGTATTGTTGTTGAAATCGATGCCGCCCTTCACATTGTCGGCATCGGTAATGTTGCGCACGAAGGCCGCGACTTCGAGGCTGCCGTCGGTGCGGGCATAGCCGACGCGCAGGCCGCCTTCGATCTGGTTGTTCGCGTTGAACTCCTCGCTCTCGTAGAGGAAGAAGTTCGTCGCGCCCTGATAGGCCCAGTCGGTGAAGGCGAAGATTTCGCCGCCATTGCCGATCGGGAAACCGTAACGCGCCGTTACGTCCGCGATCCATTCGGGCGCATTGGGGAACGGGTTGCCGTCCACCAGCGCGCGCGTGGTGCCGGACAGGACGACGGTCGGATCGACGACGGTGCACTGCGCGCAGATGCCCACAGCGAGGTTCTCGTCCTGGATCTTGGTGTCGTTCCAGCTGAGGCCGGCCGTAATCAGGAAATCGGGCGTCACCTGGAAGGCACTGTCGAGCTCGAAGCCGAGGCCGCGGCCCTTCTCCGCATTGACCAGCTGCACAAGGTTGCCCGCGCCGCCGACGGCAGAGAACTGCGGATCCTCGATCGTGTAGTAATAGACCGCGCCGTTCAGGCGCACGCGGCGGTCGGCCAGCTCGGACTTGAAGCCGACTTCGTAGCTGGTGATCTTCTCCGACAAAGCGATCGAGGGCGGCGCGCCGAAGGCCACGTCGCGGCCCTGGATGGTCGGTGCGCGGAAGCCGTTGGCGACGCGTGCGAAAACGCTGGCATCGTCGCTCACGTCGAGGAAGGCGGCGAGGTCCCAGCTAAGGCGCGAATCCTCGACTTCCCGAAACTGCAGGCCGGGACCGGAGATGAAGGACGGCGAGGTCACGCCGAACTGTTTCTCGTCATCGGTCCAGCGCAGGCCGCCGGTGAGCTTGAGCACGTCGGTCACCTGCGCCGAGAGCTGGCCGAACACCGCCCAGCTGTCATTGGTGTGGCGGACCGTCACGGAAGGCGGGAAATCGAAGCCGACGGTGGTCACGTTGAAATCGCTTTCGAACACGAACATGCCGACCTGCCAGTCCAGCGTGCCGCCGGTGTCGGAGGCCAGCCGCACCTCGTGGGTGAACTGGTCGAGCTCGATCGAGTCCTGCGTGTCGGAGGGGAACGGGATGAAGCCCGGACCGCTCACCGGCAGGAAGGCCGCGCCGAAGCCGCCGTCGATATCGCCGCGGCTGGAACCCTCGCTGTTGGCCCAGGACGTGATGCTGGTGACGGTGGCGAAATCGGCATCGTAGTCGACGCGGATGGTCGCGATGTCGGCTTCGTACTGCGCCTGGTTGCCCGCGCCCGCGTCGTAGAACACGGTCTTGCGGTCGTAATTCTCGTTGAGCTCGTTATCGCCCGGCCCAAGGATATTGGCACGGAACAGCGTCGAGGTGCCTTCGAGGTCGCGCAGCTGGTACGAACCCAGGATGCTCAACCGGTCGGTCGGCGTCAGCAGCAGCTGGATGCGACCAGCGAGTTCGTCATAGGCGCCATAGGTATCCTCTTCGCCGGTGAAGCCGTTGTCGATATAGTCGCCGCGGCTCTGCCACAGGCCCGATACGCGGACAGAGGCGATATCCGCCAGCGGCACGGTGATGCCTGCATCGAGCGAGATGGAATCGAAGCTGCCGTAGCTGACCGAGCCCTGCGCCTCGAAGGCGTCGCCCGGGCGCACGGTGTCGATCTTCACGATACCGGCCGGCGTGTTGCGGCCGAACAGCGTACCTTGCGGGCCGCGCAGCACCTCGATGCGTTCGATATCGAAGATCGGGAAGCTCTTGAGCGTCACGTTCTCGAGGACGACATCGTCCATCACGACCGAGACCGGCTGCGACGCGGCAAGGTCGAAGTCGGTATTACCGAGGCCGCGAATGTAGAAACGCGGAGCGGCACGCCCGTTCGAGCTTTCGACGAACAGGCCGGGCACGCGTGCGGCGAGGGCGGTAACTTCGGCACCGGCGTCGAAGATGGTCTTAACCGTGTCGGCATCGAGCGTGGCGGCGGAGACCGGCACGTCCTGCAGGTTCTCCTCACGGCGATTGGCGGTCACGACGATCGTGTTGAGCTGGCCATCGCCCTGCTGTTCGGCGCCGGTCGCCTCGTCCTGCGCGAAAGCGGGCTGCGAAGCGGCGGCGGCGAGCGCCACAAGGCTTGTACCGAACAGGCGGCGGGCGAGAATGCGATGGGTCATGGAAGAGGTCCTGCTTGATCCCCGCGCGATCCTCGCGAGGCGTTTGGAGGGTAAGGTCGAATGCGACGTGCCGCTTCATAGCCGATTCGCCGGCCATTCGCGTGCTGCAACTGCGAGATGCGTCACCAATCTGTAACCTATGTTGCATCGCGGCTACAGCGCAGGTGCCGGGACAGCGTCGCGATGCGGCAAAAGCCTGCCCCTCGTCTTGAAGTGCCGCGCGCTTCGCGGCATAGGCGCGCGCACACTCGCGCTAGCGAAAGGCAGCTCATGAAAATCCGCGTTCTCGTCAGTCTCAAGCCCGGCGTGCTCGACCCGCAGGGCCGCGCCGTGCACCACGCGCTGGAAGGGCTCGGCTTTAAAGGCGTGGAGGATGTCCGCATCGGCCGGACGGTCGAACTCGACGTGGCAGACGGCACCAGCGACGAAGCACTGGACGAAATGTGCCGCAAGCTGCTGGCCAATACGGTGATCGAGAATTACCGCATCGAGAAGGTCGGCTGATGTCTTTCCGTGCCGCCGTCATCACCTTTCCCGGCTCGAACTGCGACCGCGACATGGCGGTGGCGATCGAGCAGGCGTCAGGCAGCGCGCCGCTGCGGGTTTGGCATGGAGATGCGGACCTGCCCGACGGGCTGGATTTCATCGCCCTGCCCGGCGGCTTCTCTTACGGCGATTACCTGCGGTCGGGCGCGATGGCGGCGAACAGCCCGATCATGCGATCGGTCAAGGCCGCGGCGGATCGCGGCGTCCCGGTGCTCGGCGTATGCAATGGCTTCCAGGTGCTGACCGAGGCCGGCCTGCTGCCCGGCGCGCTGATGCGCAATGCCAGCCAGCATTTCATTTGCCGCACCGTTCCCCTGAAGGTGGAGAACGCACAATCGCTGTTCACCGGCGGCTACGAAGCCGGCGAGATGATCCATATTCCGGTGGCCCATCACGATGGCAACTACTTCGCCGACGACGAAACGCTCGACCGCATCGAAGGCGAAGGCCGCGTCGCCTTCCGCTATGCCGAGAATTGCAACGGATCGCGCCGCGATATCGCCGGCGTCCTCAACGCGGCGGGCAACGTCCTCGGCATGATGCCGCACCCCGAACGCGCGATCGAACCGGCACATGGCGGAACCGACGGGCGCAAGCTGTTCGAAACGGCTATCAAGGCTTTCGCCTGACGCTCTAGGCCCGCTTGCGGACGGCCTCCGCATTGCTTCGGACGAAGAGCATCCGCACGTCGGTGGCGGGCATGGGGCGGCCGAAGTGATAGCCCTGGATCTTGTTGCAGCGCAGGCTGCGGATCATCTCGGCTTCTTCCTCATTCTCCACGCCCTCGGCCGTAGTGGTCATGCCGAGGCTCTCCGCCATGGCGACCACGGCGCGGATGATGGCGAGCGATTCCCGGCTCTGCTGCGCTGCCCCCTGAACGAAGCTGCGATCGACCTTGATGGTCGAGAACTTGAGCTTGCGCAGGTAGCCGAGCGAGGAATAGCCGGTTCCGAAATCGTCCAGCGCCACCGAGCATCCCAGCGCCATGCACTGCTCCAGCGCCTTGCGAGCCACGCTCGCGTCGCGCAGGAAGATGCTCTCGGTCACCTCGATCTCGAGCCGCTTCGGGTCGAGGCCGCTGTGCGATAGCGCCTGCACCACGGTCGCGGCGAAATCGGGCTCCAGCAGCTGCTCCGGCGAGACGTTGATGTTGACCTTCACATGAGACGGCCAGTTGCCGGCCGCTTCCTTGCAGGCTTCCTGCATCACCCAAGTGCCGATCGGCACGATTAGCCGCGTGTCTTCCGCCAGCGGGATGAACTTGCCGGGGCTGACGAAGCCATGCTCGCTGCTGTTCCAGCGGACCAGGGCCTCGAAGCTGACGACCTTCTCGGTCTTGGCATCCACTACCGGTTGGTAGTGGAGCAGCATTTCCCCGCGTTCCAGCGCCTTGCGCAGCGAGAATTCCAGCTGGCGCTTCTCTTCCGCATTGGCGTGGAGCGAAGGCTCGTAATCGCAATGTTCGTTGCCGCCTGCATCCTTCGCCCGATAAAGCGCGAGGTCGGCATTGCGCAGCAATTCCTCGACCGTCTTGCCATCGCGCGGACCCACGGCCGAGCCGACGCTGGCGCCGACATAGAGGATCTGGTTTTCGATCTGGTACGGCTCTGACAGCTGTTCGATAACGGCGCGTGCCAAACGGTCGATGCGCTTGCGATCGGAAGCGTCGCGGATGACGACTGCGAATTCGTCCCCGCCCAGGCGACCGCAGATCTCGCCTTCACCCGTCAGGCTTTTCAGGCGACCGGCAACCTGCGCCAGCAACTGGTCTCCGACGAGATGGCCGAGGGAATCATTGACCGACTTGAACCGATCCAAATCGATCATCAGGAAGGCGCAGCGCGTGCGCCAGTGCGCGGCATATTCCAGCGCTTCGCCCAGCGTTTCATTGAGCAAGAGGCGGTTCGGCAATTGTGTGAGGGTGTCGTAGCGAGCAAGAAAGGCGATCTGGTCGGAGGACTCGCGCTGTTCGGTCACATCGGAGCCGACACCACGGAAGCCAATGAACTTGCCAGCTTCGTCGAGCATGGGGGTGCCGGAGATTTCCCACCAGCGTTCCGCACCGCGAATATTCACGCGGATGACTAGCTCCGAAAAAGATTCCTTGCGCTTCAGCTTCTCAGCGAACTCGCGCAGCCCATCGGAATCGGTAGCGGGATTCAGATCGCGGCCGGAAATAAGGTCGAAGAACAGCTTGCCTTCGGCATCTTCGGCGCTGCATCCGAGCGCAAAGGCGAAGCGTGGCGATACCGATTTCAGGCGGCGGCGCGGATCGATCTGCCAGAGCCAGTCTGCCTGATTTTCCTCGAATTCCCGCAAGAGCATGGAGACGACTTCGCTTTTTTCCATCGCGGCAGTCTCGTTCAACCGCCCGGTCACTGCGACGCGGGCATTCTCGATAGTGCCGAACGCCGCGAATAACATCGTGAACGTGACAACGGTCAGAAGCAGCCAGTCGCCAGCAAGCAGCGCGGCGACCAGCCCGCCGATCCCTGTCGCGATGGTAAAGGCGATCGATCCAAGCGGGGCGCTGAAACGGCTTGCCGCATTGGCGAGAATTAGAACCGCAGGAATGCTCCAGACGATTGCCAGGTGGTTCGCTCCGCCGGTCTGCGCGAAGAGCATCAAGCCGATCCCCCAGACGACGCCCTTGGCAGCGCTCGCCACGGCATGGCGCCGCATCTCCCAGATGCCATAATGGACAGTGTCTGCAAAACGCGCAGCCCGATCTTCGTGGGCAGCAAGCAGAACCGCGAAGATCAAGGCCACGCCCCAGGCTCCGATCAGCGCAAGCTCGACTTCGCCCCACAGGATCAGGGCGACCAAGGCGAAACCGATCGCATGCGAAATGGCGCGCGCCATCATGCGCTTGCTCAGCTGAGTGTATTGATAGCCATGGATACGCGACCACTCGGCACCCTCGGGCGTCGATAGCCCGATAGCTTCCCCAATCGACATTGGTGCGATCCCGTTCGCGGGTGACTTCTCTTGGTCGCTCACCGGGAGACGGTTAACGCGCAATCGTTAGCTGCAGGTAAAGGCTCAACCGATTTTCGTGTAATTACCTAACGTTAGCGCAGTTCGCTTTTCCGTAAGGAATACAGCGACAAACTCACTCCACCGTGACCGATTTCGCGAGATTGCGGGGCTGATCGACATCAGTACCTTTCACGCAGGCGACATGATAGGCGAGCAGTTGGACCGGTACGGCGTAAACGAGCGGTGCAATGAGCGGATGAACCTTGGGCATCTCGATCGTCGCCAGGCAGCCTTCGCCGGCCTGTTCCAGACCCTCGCGGTCGGAAATCAGGACCACCTGACCACCGCGAGCGCGCACTTCCTCCATATTGGAAACGGTCTTTTCGAAAAGCGGGCCGGACGGCGCGAGGACGATGACCGGCACATCCTCGTCGATCAGTGCGATCGGGCCATGCTTCATTTCGCCGCTGGCATAGCCCTCGGCATGGATATAGCTGATTTCCTTGAGTTTCAGCGCGCCTTCGAGTGCCATCGGAAAATCGGGACCGCGGCCTAGGTACAGCACGTCGCGCGCGGGGGCGATCAGCGGGGCCATTGCTGCGATGTCGTCATCGTGATCGAGCGCGGCATTGAGACAGGCGGGAGCCTCGAGCAGGTGAGCGACCACCTCCTGCTCTTCCTCACGACTCATAAGGCCTTTCTTCACCGCCATATGCGCGGCCAGCGCGGCGAGCACTGCGAGCTGGCACGTGAACGCCTTGGTCGAGGCCACGCCGATTTCGGGTCCGGCATGGGTCGGCAGCAGAAGGTCGGCTTCACGCGCCATTGAGCTGGTCGGCACGTTGACGACTGCAGCGATTGTTTGGCCAGCTTCCTTGCAGTGGCGGAGCGCGGCAAGCGTGTCGGCCGTTTCCCCGCTCTGCGAGATGAAAAGCGACAGTCCGCCCTCCTCCAGCACCGGCTCGCGGTAACGGAATTCCGAAGCGACATCGATATCGACCGGAACGCGAGCGAATTGTTCGAACCAGTATTTCGCGACCATCCCGGCATAGAAAGAGGTGCCGCAAGCAACGATAGTCACGCGGCGGATGCGAGAGATGTCGAAATCGAACTGAGGCAGCGCAACCGAATTGTCCGACTGGCGCAGGTAGGAGCCGAGCGTCTGTGCCACCACGGTCGGCTGCTCGAAAATCTCCTTTTGCATGAAGTGGCGATAATTGCCCTTCTCGACTGCGGCGGCCGATGCGCCGGAGGTGCGGATCTCGCGTTCGACAACGGCGCCGGTCTCGTCGTGGATCTCCGCCCCTTCGCGCGTCACCACCACCCAGTCGCCCTCTTCGAGATAGGCGATCTGCTGCGTCAGCGGGGCCAGCGCGAGCGCGTCGGAACCGAGATAGGTTTCCCCCTCGCCATGGCCCAGGACCAGCGGCGAGCCGCGGCGGGCGCCGATCAGCATATCCGGGTGCTCGCGAAACGCGATGGCGAGCGCGAAGGCACCGCGCAGGCGCGGCAGGACATTGGCGATGGCTTCCTGCGGGGTGTCGCCGTCCTCGACGCGTGCGGACACGAGATGCGCAACGACTTCGCTGTCGGTATCGCTTTCCAGTTTGCGACCCTGTTCGGTCAGTTCCGCGCGCAGTTCCTTGTAATTCTCGATGATGCCATTGTGCACGAGTGCGAGATGTTCGGTGGCATGCGGATGGGCATTGGTCGCGGTCGGTGCGCCATGGGTGGCCCAGCGGGTGTGTGCGATGCCGATATCGCCCGGCGCGGGATTCGCGGCAAGAACCTCGACCAGATTGGCAAGCTTTCCCTCCGCCCTGCGACGGACCAGTTCGCCGCCGTCAACAGTGCAGATCCCGGCGCTGTCATAGCCGCGATATTCCATCCGCTTCAGCCCGTCGACGAGCCGATCGGCTACCGCTTCCTTGCCGACGATTCCGATTATTCCGCACATTACTTACTATCCCCGCTTTGGCGTGGCGTGTGACTTAGCGGTTCTCGCCCGGCATTCAATCGTCTTTGCCCTTCGCTACCGCTGGCCGCGCCGCAGGCGTAGAGCGCCAGAGCAATAGCCCCGCCGCGATGATGATGCCCGCACCAGCCAACGTCGCCAGATCGGGAATATCGCCGAACCACCACCAGCCCAGGAACGTCGCGACCAGCATCTGGATATAAGTGGTAGGCGCTATGGTGGCCGCGCCCGCGCGCATCGTTCCCAGATAGGTCAGCCAGTGGGCCGTACTGGCCGTCACTGCGACGACCGCGCAGCGCGCGATGACCGTCCAGTCGGGCATGGTGACGCGCAGTTCGTCCACGCCGGACCAGTGGCCGCCGAGCATCGCCAGCACCAGCCACGGCATGGCGGCGGTCGCGATGAAGGCCTGCATCGACAGCGCGCTCCCCTGTCCAGCACTCGCCCGATTGGCGACCACCATGAGCGCGAAGAAGCTGGCCGATGCGAGCGGCAAAAGCGCGACCCAGCCAAGCGCGGCGAGATTCGGGCGCAGTACCAGCGCGACACCAGCCAGCGCGACGAGGGAGGCGACCCATACGGCCGGGCGCACTTTCTCTTTCAGTAGAGGCCCGCTCAATAGTGCGACGAACACCGGCGAAACGAACGCCAGCGCCATCGCCGAAGCGAGCGGCATGACGTAGATCGCCGAGAAGAAGCACAGCGATGCCGCCGCAAGGCAAAACCCGCGCGCTGCCTGAAGCCACGGGTGGCTCGGCCTGAAACCCCCTGGGCCTTCGCTGCGCATCAAAAGTGCCGAAAGGGCCACCGCCCCGATCGCAAAACGCAGGGTCGCCACGGCCAGCGGCGACCATTCGCCCGCCATCGTCTTGATCACCGCATCGCCGACGGACAGGGTCGCGAAACCGGCTGTCGCCAGCAGGATCCCGCGTCTCTCGTCGTCTTGCATAATCGGCCCCGCCGCTTGAACAGCATCGCCGCTAGACAATGTGCCGTCCGGTGACCAGCCGTTAACTCTCCCTCGTCCAGAGATCGTCTGCGCGCGGTACGGTTTGTCCGGCCAAACCGCCCATGCCGCACTAGTCCATTAGGGAAAAATCAAGGTTTCCAACTTATTCACCACGACGAGATAGACAGTCGAGGCGATCCTGCGATCGAGGGGCTGTATCGCGAACGGCCAGGTTTTTCGGGGGTTAGGTAATGAGCGCATTCGGACGAAAGAACGGACAGGCAGGCATGGCCTCCGGTGCGCGTCCGAAATTCGGCAGTGCCCGCCCGATGCAGGGCGGCGCACCTGCCCCTTCACCGAGCGAGAGCAAGAGCGACAGCAACGGCGGCGAGCAGTTTCCGCCGCTGCCGGCAGAAGGCGGTCCGAACGACGATGCGATGGCGCGCCTGTCGGAGCGCATGAATGCCCAGCATTCGAACAAGTCCGAAGTCGGTGGTTTCGAAGCAAGCGTCCACAAGATCAAGGAACAGGTGCTTCCGCGCCTGCTCGAACGCGTCGACCCCGAAGCGGCGGCAACACTTTCGAAAGACGAGCTGTCGGAAGAATTCCGCCCGATCATCATGGAAGTGTTGGCCGAACTGAAGGTCACGCTGAACCGCCGCGAACAGTTCGCGCTCGAAAAAGTCCTGGTCGACGAATTGCTCGGCTTCGGTCCGCTCGAAGAGCTGCTGAACGATCCCGACGTGTCCGACATCATGGTCAATGGTCCCGACCAGACCTATATCGAGAAGAAGGGCAAGCTGACGATCGCACCGATCAAGTTCCGCGACGAACAGCACCTTTTCCAGATCGCCCAGCGCATCGTGAACCAGGTCGGTCGCCGCGTCGACCAGACGACCCCGCTGGCCGACGCCCGCCTGAAGGACGGCAGCCGTGTGAACGTGATCGTTCCGCCGCTAAGCCTCAAGGGCACGGCGATCTCGATTCGTAAGTTCTCGGAAAAGCCCATCACGCTCGACATGCTCAAGGACTTCGGTTCGATGAGCGAGAAGATGTGTACCGCGCTCAAGATCGCGGGCGCCTGCCGGATGAACATCGTCATCTCGGGTGGTACCGGTTCCGGTAAGACGACCATGCTCAATGCCCTGTCGAAGATGATCGACCCGGGCGAGCGCGTGCTGACGATCGAGGACGCCGCCGAACTTCGTCTGCAGCAGCCGCACTGGCTGCCGCTGGAAACACGTCCGCCGAACTTGGAAGGCCAAGGCGCCATCACCATCGGCGACCTCGTCAAAAACGCCCTGCGTATGCGCCCCGACCGCATCATCCTGGGCGAAATCCGCGGCGCGGAATGTTTCGACCTTCTCGCCGCCATGAACACGGGCCACGATGGCTCGATGTGTACCCTTCACGCTAATAGCCCGCGCGAATGCCTCGGCCGTATGGAAAACATGATCCTGATGGGCGACATCAAAATCCCGAAGGAAGCCATCTCGCGCCAGATCGCTGAATCGGTCGACCTGATCGTGCAGGTGAAGCGCCTGCGCGACGGTTCACGCCGCACCACCGACATCACCGAGGTGATCGGCATGGAAGGCGACGTGATCGTGACCCAGAACCTGTTCAAGTTCGAATATCTCGACGAAAGCGAGGACGGGAAGATCCTCGGCGAGTTCCGCTCCTCGGGCCTGCGCCCCTACACGCTGGAAAAGGCGCGCCAGTTCGGCTTCGACCAGGCCTATCTGGAGGCGTGCCTCTAAGCGTCTAGCCCTGCATGATCGCAGGGACCGACACGGCGAGCATCCCACCGCCGAGCACTGCGAACATTACGAACAGCCCGGTCCACGGCACCCAGCCGACCTGGTTGATCTGCGTTCGTTTCAGCCGCCTGCGCTCCATGAGCGAGCAGATACCGGCGACGACCAGCAGGGCTACGCCCCATAGCGCCAGAATTTCGGCATCGCTGGCAAATAAAAGAAAGTCGGGCTCGGTCATCGCGCGGCATATGGTGGCGGTGGACAAGCCGCGCAACTGCTTCGGGAACCGGATCGGGGATCGGCCGTTATGACCTTCAAGCTCGCTGTTGAGCCTTTCGGGAAAGGACAGGACATGATCAAGAAGATCCTGCTTGCATTCGGAATTACCACGATGGCGTTGACCGCCACGGCCTGCAACACGGTCCGCGGTGTCGGACAGGATATCGAATCCGTCGGCGATGCCGGGGACGAGGTCATCTGACCCAGCCCCTAACGCAGAATTTCCAAGGCGCCCGCCCTCACCGGCGGGCGTTTTTGTTTCCGGTGCAGATCAGCGCTGGCGGCGGTAGACCACGGTGAGATTGTTCGCTGGCATCGGATAGCGGTTGGTTCGATCGAAGCCACTCGCCCGGGCGAGCCGATCCACAGCCGGCAAGGCTCGCAGACCCCATGCAGAATTGCGCGTATTCAGGCTCTCGTCGAAGGCGATATTCGACGGCGCGGTTTCGACGTCATCCTCGATGAACGGACCGTAGAGTATCAGCGGTTTACCAGCATCGAGCACTTCAGCCGCCTGCCTCATCAGGCCCTCGGTGGCGCTCCATGGGCTGATATGGACCATATTGATGCAAAGCACTGCGGCCGCACTCGCCACGGGCCAATCTTCCGAGGATGCGTCGAGGATCACCGGCGGTCGCAAATTGTCCGGCCCATCCTCCTCGCGCCACGCAGCGATCGAGGCGATTGCTTCGGGATCGGGATCGCTCGGTTGCCAGTCGAGCGCCGGAAAGCGCCGCGCAAAGGCCAGCGCATGCTCGCCGGACCCGCTCGCAATTTCGAGCACCAGTCCGCTCTCGGGCAATTCCTCTGCCAGAACGTCGCCTATGGGCAGGACATTCCGCCCTGCCGCAGGCGCATACCGCTTCAATTGACCGCCCGATCGCGCCCTTCCCAATAGGGTGCGCGCAGCTCGCGGCGCAGGATCTTGCCGCTCGCATTGCGCGGCATGACCTCGATTACATCGACGGTCTTGGGCACCTTGAAGCCTGCCAGCCGCTCGCGCGTGAAGGCGATGATGTCTGCCGGATCCACCTCGCTGCCGAGCTTGGGCACCACGCAGGCCTTCACCGCCTCGCCCCAGGTATCGTCCGGCACGCCGACTACGGCGACTTCCGCAACCGCCGGATGGCCGTAGATCGCGCTTTCGACCTGTGCCGGGTAGACGTTTTCTCCCCCGGAGATGATCATGTCCTTGATGCGATCCTGGATGAAGACATAGCCGTCCTCGTCCATGTAGGCCGCATCGCCGGTGTGCATCCAGCCGTCGATCAGCGAGGACGATGTCGCTTCCGGCAGGTTCCAATAGCCTGCCATGTTCGACGGGCTCTTGCAGATCAGCTCGCCGACCTCGCCGCGAGGCAGTTCTTCGCCATCCTCGCCGACAACCTTGAGCTCGGCACCCGGCACGGCCTTGCCTGCCGATTTCATCCGCTGGTTGCCTTCGAGGCTGTGGTCCTCCGGCGGCAGCATGGCGATGGTGCCGGTCGTCTCCGTCATGCCGTAGCATTGTAGGAAGCCTGCATCGGGGATCGTCTGCACCGCTTCGCGCAGCAGGTCGAGCGGGATCGGCGCCGCACCATACATGACGTATTTCACGCCGGACATGTCGGTGTCCTTCGCGCGAGGGTGCTGGATCACCATCTGCAGCGCGGCAGGCACGATGAAGAGCCGGGTAATGCCCTGCTCGAAGCCGTCGAGTACGCCGTCGGGCGTGAATTCCGCCTGCACGATGGCGCGGATACCCGCCGCCATCGCCATGATGCCGAGGCCCGTCCCGCCGATATGCGCGCAGGGCATGCAGACGAGGATTGCTTCGTCGTCATCCCAGCTCGACCATGGCTGCGCCGCTTCCTCTGCCGGAACGCGCAGCGAGAAGAGATTGGCATTGGTCAGCACCGCGCCCTTCGGGTTGCCGGTGGTGCCCGAGGTGTAGAGCTGGAGGATGGCGTCGTCGGGCCCGGCCGGGTCGAAGTCGGCAGGTGCTGCCGCCTCGATTTCCGCGAGCGCACTCGGCGTGTCGACGACTTCGGGTGCACTTTCCATCTGGCCGCATGCCTTGGCGGCAAGCTCGTCGAACCCGTTGTCGATGAAGAGCACCTTCGCGCCCGTATCACCGAGGATATAGGCGATCTCCGGCGCGGCGAGTCGCCAGCCGATCGGCACCATCACCGCACCCAGCCGGGCCGCCGAATAGAACAGCTCGAAATAATGGCGTGCGTTCTTGCCGAGCCAGGCGATCCTGTCACCCTTGGCGACGCCATGTGCGCCCAGCATAGCAACGATCTTGCGCGAGCGCAGTTCGAGTTCGCTGAAGGTCAGCGCGTTGCCATCCTGCTCCAGCGCAACAGTATCGGGCTTTTCTTCCGCCCAATGCCGCATCAATTCATCGAATGTGAGTTTATCCGTTGCCGACATAGGTCCTCTCCGCTGTTTTCAGCTGTGAGGCGCATCATGCCACATCGGTTGCATGGAGCAACCTGCTATTGCCATCGCCCCTGCTTGCGGGCGCTTCGCTCCCGGATTGCCAACCAAAGGAACAAGCCGAGCGGCCCTGCAAGAAAGGTCGCGAGCAGGATCGGGGCCTGCACGATGCGAGAGAACCCCTTGGCATCGGCATCGCGCGCGATCCACAGGCCGACGAAGAGGTCGAAGGCCAGGTAGTGCACCCAGCCCACGGTCACTCCGGCCTCGGTCGCGAAGATCGTCCGAACGCCCTCGATCGTGGTGAAATCGGGCGAGCCGCCAGCTCCGCCGCCGTCTAGCAAGCCGCTGAACAGTCCGATGACGCAGACCGCATAGGTCAGGCAAAGTAGGCCGACACCGAGATAGAGAACGGCCGCAAGCAAAGCGGGCCAGCGTGGCAAGGCGATCAGGCCGATCCACATGATTAGTGCGAGACCGTTCGCCAGTCCGAAAAGCGTCTCCCACATGACGGTCTTATCCTTCGTCCAGCCGCGGCAGCGTCTTCGCGGCGCGCATGATCGCGTCGTTATCGTGGATGAAGCGACCCCGGGCCGCGCGGCGCGCCAGGGCCAGCGCCGCATCGGCGACCGTCTCTGCCCTGATCGCCCGATACTGGCGGAAGCCGCCATGAAGCATCAGATTGACGAAAGGCGCCGCCGCAATGCCGATCCGCTCGCCCGGGCGGCGGTCGTTGTCCCGCTTGCCGCGCAGCAGGCCCGGGCGCAGGATATCGAGCCGGTCGAAGCGCAGTTTCGTCAAATCTCGCTCGACCTCGCCCTTCACCTTCAAATAGAAGTTTTTCGACGCGATCGCCGCACCCACCGAGCTGACGTGGACGAAGCGCTCCACCCCTTGCGCCTTGGCAGCCTCGGCCACGCTGAGCACGAGATCCTGATCGATCGCGCGGAACGCCGCCTCGTCCTCGCCGGACTTCTTCCACGTAGTGCCGAGCGCGCAGATCATCGCCTTGGGCTTGATCGCCTCGACCACCTCGCCCCACTTGGCAGGCTCGGCTACGAACAGCTCCATCCTGATACCTTTCGGCAGTTGTGCCTCGCGCCGGGCGATCGCCGAAAGACGCATGTCCTCGCGCCCGACGCAGGCCTCCATAACCTTCCCGCCGATCAGCCCGGTCGCACCGACCAGCAGGATGCGGAGCGCGTCAGACATTGCTAAGCCCCTCCGGAGCACGGCCATAAATGCGGCGGACCTGATCGATGGCAAAGCGATCGGTCATTCCGGCGATGAAATCCGCGATGTGGCGGCTGCGCTGCGGCTCGCCCTGCGGATGCTTCGCCAGCCAGTCGTCCGGCATGGTTGAGGGATCCTGGCTGTAAGCCGCGTAGAGCCGAGAGATTACATCGCGCGCGCGCTCGGCCGTAGAAAGCTGTTCGGGGTGGTAATACAGCCTATCGTACATGAATTTCTTCAGCCGCCGTTCCTGCTCCGCCATTCCCGCAGAGAAGGCCGCGAGCGGCTTGCCTGCGCCGCGTACCTCGTCGACGCTCCCCACACCATCGACGCGCGATCGGGTTTCGGTCAGCAGATCGTTGACCATCAGGCCGATCTGCGTGCGGATCAGTTCACGCAGCTTGCGCTCGTGCGGGGCGTGCGGGAAGCGCCGTTCGACCGCGCGCCATTGGTCGGCCAGCAGGTCGAGCGTCAGAAGGTCGTCGAGCTCGAGAAAACCGGCGCGCAGACCATCGTCGATATCGTGATTGTCGTAAGCGATGTCGTCGGCGAGCGCGGCTACCTGCGCCTCCAGCGAGGGCCAAGTGTCCAGTTCGAGCGGAAAGGCCGCGTCGATTTCCGCCAGTGCCCAGTTCGGTGCTGCGACCGGACCGTTGTGCTTGGCGAGGCCCTCCAGCGTCTCCCATGTCAGGTTCAGCCCGTCGTGATCGCAATAGGGGCTTTCCAGCCGCGCCAGCGTGCGGATGCCTTGCGCGTTGTGATCGTAGCCGCCGGCCTGTACCATCGCCTCTTCCAGCGCAGTCTCCCCGGCGTGGCCGAAAGGCGGATGGCCGATGTCGTGGCCCAGGCAGAGCGCTTCGGTCAGGTCTTCGTCCAGCCCCAGTTCGCGCGCGATGACCCGGCCGATCTGCGCCACTTCGATACTGTGCGTCAGGCGGGTGCGGTAGTGGTCGCCATCGGGAGCGACAAACACCTGCGTCTTGGAGCGCAGGCGGCGGAAGGCGATCGAATGGACGATGCGGTCGCGGTCGCGCTGGAATTCGCTGCGCGGCCCGCGCGTGCCTTCGCGCTCCTCGGGGAACTCGCGGCCACGCGATTTGGCGGGATCGGCAGCGTAGGGTGCTCTCGTCATCGCGGGCGGGGTTAAGCCAGCGCACCGGCGCGGACAACGTGAACAGATTGCGAACCCGCCACCTTATCAGCGAAAAAGAAATGGCCGCGCGACCAGTGCCGCGCGGCCCTCCCCATCATTCGATTACGATCAGTTGATGCCGATCGTGTCCGGATTGCCGTCCGGATCGCCATTGACGGTGCCGCCGGAACGGATGCTGCCGAGCAGCAGCAGGCCGGCCGCGTGCGGGCTGGCCATCGAGGTGCCCGACAGCGTGGCGTAGCCACCGTCCTTGTAGGTCGACGGAATGGCCGAACCCGGCTCCGCAAAATCTACCGGTGGATTGCCGTAGTTCGAGAAGCTCGACCAGCTGTCGTTGTTCTGCGTGAATGAGCTGATCGTGTAGATGTTCGGGTGGTTGGCCGACGCAGGCGACTTGGTGGTCGCGCTGGTGCTTTCGTTGCCGGCAGCCAGCGCGAACTCGAGCCCGCCCTGTGCCGCAGCGATGACGGCATCGTTCAGCGCCTGGCTGAAGCCGCCGCCGAGCGACATATTGGCTACGTCGTTGCCGTTGTCGATGCTGGCAGCGTAGTCCACACCGGCGATCACGCCGCTGTTCGAACCCGAACCGCGACGGTCGAGCACCTTGATGCCCACCACGGTCGTACCCGGCGCAACGCCGACGACGCCGATGCCATTGCCCTTGATAGCCGCGATCGTACCCGCGACATGCGTACCGTGGCCGTTGCCATCGTCCGCATTCTTGTCCCGCGTTGCGTTGAACGCGCTGGACAGCGCGACATCGACATTGAGGTCAGGGTGATCGAGATCGACTCCGGTATCGATGACGAGCGCGCGGCCTGCAGCGCCGCTAAGTCCGCCGCCGACGCGCGTCACGCCCCACGGCGTGCTTTCGCTCGGCTGGGCGGTACCGCCACCACCAGGCTTGCCACGCTGCGCCGTCGCCATCACCTGGTCCTGCTCGCAATAGGCGATACGCGGGTTGTTCGCCTGCATCTTGGAGACGCCCTGCGCCGACGCATTCACCGAGAAACCACGAATGGTATTCTTGTAGGTGAAGCCGACAGCGCCGCCCGCTGCCTTGGCCGAGCGGTTGGCTTCGGCCTTCACATTGCCCTTGGCGACGAGGCCGGGGTTGAAGACGCAGATATAGGAATTTTCGATTTTCGCGCCCTTGGCAGGCGTCGATTGGGCATTGCCGGAATTGGCCATGCCGGCAGCCGCAAGCGCAACGAGGCTAGCGGCCGCAATGCGACCGTACGTAATTTTCATGTTGTCAGTCCCTTCCCTCAGATAGGAAAAGGCAGCATGACGGCGATCCAATCGCAATCAATATCGCGATGGTTAATTTCGACCGAAAATCTGTGCGGTGTACCCGAAAAGACGCATTCCCATGCGCCGCTATATCAATTGATGATCCAGTCGGCTGCCGCACGGCAGTGGATATCGGTGGAATCGAACACCGGCAGCACATTGGCGCGCGTGTCGACGACCAGTTCGAGTTCGGTACAGGCGAGGACGATCGCATCCGCGCCTTCCTTGTCCTTCGACGTGATGAGCGTTTTCAACGCCCGCTCCGCATCCCGCGTGACGCGGCCCAGCATCAGCTCCTTGTAGATGATCCCGTCCACCATTTCGACATCCTCGGGATTGGGCGGCAGCAGCTCCACGCCATGAGCGATCAGACGCTGGCGGTAAAAGCTCTCCGTCATCACGGTGCGCGTACCGAGAATAGCGGCGCTCTCGCATTCGGCAGCCTGCATTGCGTCGCCGACGGCGTCGGCAATGTGCAAGAGTGGGATCGACACGGCTTCGGCCACCTGATCGTAAACCCGGTGCATGGTGTTGGCGGCGATGACCAAGCCTTGCGCGCCCGCGCTTTCCAGGCGTCGGGCGGAGTCGACGAGGATACCCGCCACCGCGTCCCAATCTTCGTGCTGCTTGGCTTCGTAAACCTTCGAATAATCGAGACTCTCGATCAGCATCGGTGCGCTCGCCATCGGCGGCGCCTGCTTCTGCACGAATTTGTTGATGCGCTCGTAATAGGCGCGGGTCGAGATCCAGCTCATGCCGCCGATCAGCCCGAGTGTGCGCAAGATTAAGCCCCTTTTACCCTGATGCAGCAGGCGCCTGATGAACCCGTCTGCGTTTCAGGGGATTAGAACGGACGGGTCAGGTGCCGGTTCCTCGCTCGGCGACCTGTTCCGCGATCCTTTGTGATGATAGCCAGTCGCGCAGGTCTTGAACGGTTTCGACGGGTGCCTCTTCCATCGGGATATGGCCAATGCCAGGATAGCTGACGAGCGTGGCGTTCGGCAGGTGCTCCATGTACCAATCGGCTGCTACAAACGGCACGAGCGCGTCCTCTTCGCCCCACATCACCAGCGTCGGCACATCGACCGCGCCGACTGCCTCGGCGGTAAACGGCACGCGCTCGGTGCCGAAACGCTCGCGTGTTGCCGCGCGGTTTCCCGGATAGCGGGCCATTTCCCAATAGCGATCGACAGCCTCGGGCGTGACCACGGCCTGGTTGGTAACGCTCTGCGACAGGCTGCGCTCGATCAGGCTCCGCGGCATGACCTGGCTGAGCGCCGTGCCGACGCCCGGCATGGCGGCGAGCGTGAAAGCGAGATTGCCGCCACCGTCCCGCTCTATCGGTGCACCCGAGGCATCGACCAGTACCAGCCCCGCGAGCCGTTCGGGGTGTTCGATGGCATAGCCCATGGCGATGCTGCCGCCCATCGAATTGCCTGCCAGCACGAAGCGGTCGAGATCGAGTGCATCGGCAACCAGGTCCAGATCGTCGACGAAGGCATCGCGGGCATAGCCGCCGTCGGGAGCTGGCCCGGTCAGCCCGTGACCGCGCTGGTCGTAACGGATGACTCGAAAGTCCTCGCGCAGGTTCTCGGTCCATGGCTGCCAGGTCATCAGGTCGGCATTGGAGCCGTGCAGCAGGACGATCGCCGGAGCATCGCGCGGCCCTTCGTCGCGCAAATGCACGGTGCGGCCGTCGGCGAGTTTCAGCCTTTGCGAGGGCTCGCCACCGTATTTCGCCCACATCTCATCCGCATCGGTATCGGGGACGCGGAAGATCAGGAAGGCGGCGACCAAAATCGCCGCCAGGACGCCCAGAATGCGCAGTACCCGTTTCACGGTGTCATCTCAGCGATCCAGCGGCTGACCACGTCCAGCCCGTCCTCGTCGACCGTTTCCTTGCCGATCTCCGGCATGGCGACACCGGGCTCGGAGCTGGCCATGCGGTAGGTCAGGATCGATTTCTCCGGCGCGCCCGGAACGATGTCGAACAGGTGACCACCCGCGCCGCGCCCCGCGGCGACCGGTCGCTTGCCGATGCCGAGCGCATGCGGGTCCTGCTGCTCCCAGCGCAGGTCGAGGCCGCTGTTCGAGGCGGTCGCGCCGGGGCGGTGGCAATGCGCGCAATTGACGTCGAGATAGGCGCGCGCCGCCGCGTTCAGGCTTGCGCTTTCGCGTGCCTCCCACAGCGGCAGCTGGTCCGCGCCCTCCGGCAAGCGGTCGAGATGTCCGGCCTGGACCATTTGCGCCAACCACTCGCCCGAGAGATTGCGCGCCTTGGGACCGATCGGCACCACCGCATCCTCCAGCCCATGGCATTCCTTGCACTGGTTCTTGTTCGGCACGCGGTAGCTGATCGCCTCCCCCTTCGGCGTGGTCAGATCGACGCGCGCACCGGCGACCGCCAGCTTCGCATCGGTCTGCTCCTCGTTCCAGAGATAGGGCAGCGCCACCCAGCCATCCGCGCGATGCAGCAACACGCGCGTCTCGATCAGCCGCCGGCTCTCGCCATCGCCGAACGCGAAAGTCTTTATCAGCGCCGCGCCGACCGGCATATCGATCAGCCCCTCGCCATCGGCGCGAAACTGCGTGCCGGGAGCGCGATAGACGAAGCGCAGCTTGTCCGCCCCGTCCGAATAGAGCGGCGTGTTGAGCCGGTAGGGATAGACGTGCGGCACCGGAACCTGCGCGCCGAGGTCGGCGAAGAAACCGTAGTCCGACAGCAGGCGCGGCATCCCTGTGCCCGCGATCGCCTTGTCGTTCACATATTGCGGTGGCGGCGGCGTGGCCTGCACGGAAAGCGCGCCCGCAAATGCGAGCGCCGCTGCCGCCAGGACGGCGCTATGTCTCATCCTGCCAACCGTGCCTCTAGCGCCGCCGGAGCGCCGATGCCGCTGCGGTCGAACTCGCCGGTCGGCTCCGCCACGCTCAGCGGGCCGGGTTGCGCGCCGCCGAGACCCTTGCCTGCCTCGGTCAAATTAAGGCTCCACCCCGCCGTGCCTTCCACGGCAGCGACCGAGCCGAGGCCGTCCCACAGCACCGGCGGGAGCTCGCCGCCGAAGGCCGCCAGCAGCATTTCCGCCCCGTCGAGCTGCGGATCGTAACCGCCGCCGTCATATGTGTTCTCTCCGATCGTCACCTCGCGCGGCAGCGGGTCGTAGCGTTCGTCTTCGAACGGCTGCGTATAAGCGATCACCATGACCGGCGCGGTCGGATTACCGGAAAGGATGTTGTTCTCCACCAGCACCTTGTCGTTGGCCATCACCATGATCCCGGTCCCACGCCGCACGCCCGCGACGATATTTCCGGCAGGGGCGAAGTTTTGCGTGTCGTTGGCGACGACGAGATTATTCGCCACGATCACATTGCCTCCGCCCATGACCGGCAGACCGGGAAGGTCGAACACCAGGATGCCGCCCGTATTGCGCGTGGCGACATTGTGCTCGACCAGCGCGTTGCGGCTGTTCTCGATCTCGATCCCGGCGACATTGGCCTCCGCGATCGAATTGCGCACGGTGATGTCGTTCGACTGGCCCACGTAAATGCCCGCATCGCTGGCGCCAGTGACCTTAACGCCATCGACCAGCACGCCGTTGCTCTCAACCGGATAGATTCCGTAAGCACCGTTCTCCTCATGCGGACCGCGCGTCCAGGTGACGCGGATGCGGTGATAGACGATATTGTCCGCGCCCTTGGACTTGATCCCGTCGCCCTTCGGGTTCTCCAGCGCGAAGTCCCGCACCGTCACATTGTCGCTGGTGATCAAGAATCCCTCGCCCGCGCCCTGCTGGCCGGTGAAGTCGAGCACCGTCCCATCCATGCCCGCACCGCGCACGGTGACATTGTCGACATCGAGGCTGAGCCCGTCGGTCAGCGCATAGCGGCCGGCCTCCAGCACGATCTCGTCGCCCGGCTGGGCAAGGATCAGCGCCTCCTGTAACCGCGCCTGGGCGCCCTCCCCGGGCGAGACGGTATGCGTTTCGGCGAGCAGCGGCAATGCGCTGGCCAGCAAGGCGGCAGCGATGGTCAGTCGGATCATGAGTCTCTCCCTTGCAACCCATTGTGCCGCAAGGGTTCGGGAATGCAAGTCAGATGGAAAAGGCGCAGACCGCCGCAGCGCTGCCGGTGACCTCGACCACTTCGGGATCGTCCACCCGGCGCAGGCGCTCGAGCAGTTCCGCGATGGAGACCGGCACGTCGGCCTCGCCATCCTGCGGGCGCAGCCGCTCCAGCTTGGCCAGCTGACGTGGGGAGAGGCGTTCGACCATGCGGGTCGCCATGCAGTCGGCCATCGGTTTGGGCACGCCGCGCGTGGTCAGTTCGGTGACGATGCGGTCCTCGGTCCAGCTGTCGAGATTGAGGTAGAACACCAGCGCGCCGACGCCGATGGCCAGCAGGGCAAGGATGATGACGACCTTCCGCATCGCCTCAGTCGAGCGCCTTCACGATTTCCTCGACCATCTTCTTGGCATCGGACAGCAGCATCATGGTCTGGTCCATGTAGAACACGTCGTTGTCGACGCCCGCGTATCCCACGCCGCCCATGCTGCGCTTGATGAAGAAGACCTGCTTGGCCTTGTCCACGTCGAACACCGGCATGCCGTAGATCGGGCTGGACTTGTCGGTCTTGGCAGCCGGGTTCACCACATCGTTCGCGCCGATGATGAAGGCAACGTCGGCCTGCGCGAATTCGGAATTGATGTCCTCCAGCTCGAACACGTTTTCGTAGGGCACCTGCGCTTCGGCAAGCAGCACGTTCATGTGGCCCGGCATGCGCCCGGCGACGGGGTGGATGGCGTATTTCACCTCAACGCCCTTTTCCTCCAGCATGTCGGCCATTTCGCGCAGCGCGTGCTGCGCCTGCGCCACCGCCATGCCGTATCCCGGGATGATGATGACCTTTTCCGCCTGTTCGAGCATGAAGGCCGCATCGGCGGCGCTGCCCTGCTTGTAGGGGCGCTGCTCTCTCGCTTCGCCGCCACCTGCGCCGCTGTCGTCCGCGCCGAAGCCGCCCGCGATCACGCTGATGAAGCTGCGGTTCATCGCGCGGCACATGATGTAGCTGAGGATCGCGCCCGAGGAGCCGACCAGCGCACCGGTGATAATCATCGCCGTATTGCCGAGCGTGAATCCCATCGCCGCCGCGGCCCAACCCGAATAGCTGTTCAGCATCGAGACCACGACCGGCATGTCCGCCCCGCCGATAGGAATGATCAGCAAGAAGCCGATGATAAAGGCGAGCACCGTCAGCGCGATGATCAGCGGCATGGTCTCGGAAGGCCCGGCCATCGCAAACAGCGCGGTCAGCACGATGATCGCCGCCAGCGTGCCGAGGTTGATGACGTGCCGAGCAGGCAGCAGGATCGGCGAACCGCTCATCCGCCCCGACAACTTGGCAAAGGCGATGACGGAGCCCGAAAAGGTAATCGCCCCGATAGCGATGCCGAGCCCCATCTCGACCTTCGAAACGGCACCGATGCCGATGTCGGTAAGTAACCCAAATGCCCCCGGATTGAGATAGGCCGCCCAGCCCACCAGCACCGCGGCGAGGCCGACCAGCGAGTGGAAAGCCGCGACCAGCTCCGGCATCGCAGTCATGGCGATACGGCGGGCGATGGTGATGCCGATGATCGCACCTATGGCGATGGCGACCAGTATTTCGCCCATTGAAAACAGATCAAATCGCTGGACACAGTCATGCACGCAAGCGACGTCAACCCCAACAGGTGTCTCGCTTACCAGAGCGCTCATGGGGAAGTGCGTCACCAGCGTCGTCACCACTGCGATCAGCATGCCGATCATGCCGAAGCGGTTGCCCGTCCGGCTCGTCGCGGGCGAGGACAGGCCGCGCAGCGCGAGGATGAAGAACACGCCCGACACGAGATAGGCGAGCGCGACCAACGGATTCACCGCCTCGCCGGTTGCTGCATGAGCGGGGGTGGCAAACAGGGTCGCCAACAAAACAAACGTCACCCCGGACTTGATCCGGGGTCGGTGCCTATCTCCTCGGACCGCACCTGAAGGAAGCACCACCCCGGCTCGGGGGCCGGGGCGACGATGGAGTGAGGTGAGCGCCCGCATCACTTCTTCTCCTTCTTCTTGTACATCGCCAGCATTCGCGCTGTCACCGCGAAGCCGCCGAAGATGTTCACGGATGCGAGCACGATGCCGAGCAGCCCCAGCCACTTCGCCCCCGGCACATCCGCCGCCGCCGCCGCGATCAGCGCGCCGACGATGATGACGCTGGAAATCGCATTGGTCACCGCCATCAGCGGCGTATGCAGCGCAGGCGTGACCGACCAGACCACGTAATAACCGACGAAACACGCCAGCACGAAGATCGACAGGATCGAAATGAAGTCCATGGGTTGAGTGCGCCTATCCTGGAACGTAAAATGCACGCGCCGGTGTCTTGCCCAGGATTACCGGACGTATCGGTATCGGCCGCATCATCTCGAATTGCGCCCCGTCCTTGGTCATCCCGGTCACTCTGAATTGACCTCCGAAGAGCTCCAGTTCGCCTTTCGAATCCAGTTCGTAGCGGTCGTAGGAGATCGTCTCGGCATCATCGCCGTTGGCGATCCTGAGGGCGACGAACACGACGTCCTTTTTCGGGATCGCGCGGCGCAGTACGAACTGCATCGAATAATTCACCGGATAGGGCTGTGTAGTCGAAAGGGTGTAGGGGACAGGTTCATCCAGCGCGCGCCAGTCGTTGTCTCCATCCTGCATCACCGGGAAGGCGGCAGCTTCCCCACCGGTAGTGAGGGCGCGGTCGAATGCGCCGTCGCGATCATCGTCTCGCAAGCATACAAAAACGCGCACCATCCGGTCATACTGAGGGGGATCATCAGGATTCTTGTTGGACGACGCGCAATAGGCGATCCCCTCGGTGCTGGTCGCTTGGAACAGCACGGTGTCCGCAGCGACGTAGCGCGTGATTACGCTTCCGGGAACTGCAATCCTTTGTGCTAGCGTGACCGTGACACCGGAAACTACCGGCACGCTGTAGAATGCGTCGTTCTCCTCGACAAAACCATCGGCTGCTTCGCCTTCCTCGGGCGCGGTGAGGAAAAGCGGGACGATCGAGGACCGCGCATTAGCCGGAGGCGTGAGAACGCAGGAAATCGTTATCGCAGCAGCTGCAAGAATGCCAGAAAGTCTCACGCCAGCTTCTCGTTCACGACTTTGCCACCCTGCGTTAGCCGCACGGCATCGCCAATCTCCTCGTCGAGCACTGGCTTGCCCGCCTCCTCGTCCCAAAAGGCAGAGAGGAAATTGTAGAGGTTGCGCGCGAACAGCGCGGAAGCGTCGGCGGCCAGATGGCCCGCCGTGTTCGAATAGCCCACGATCTTCACGCCGTGCTTCTCGACCGCCTCGTCCGGCGAAGAACCCTCGACGTTTCCGCCCTGCGCCACGGCGAGGTCGAAAATTACGCTGCCCGGCTTCATCGTGGCGATCTGCGTGTCCGAGATCAGCCGCGGTGCGGGTTTGCCCGGGATCAGCGCGGTGGTGATGACGATGTCCTGCTTGGAGATATGCGAGCTCACCAACTCAGCCTGCGCCTTCTGGTACTCTTCGCTCATCTCGGTGGCATAGCCGCCGGAACCTTCGCCCTCGATCCCCTCGACATCCTCGACGAACACGGCCTTCGCGCCGAGCGACTGGATCTGTTCTTTGGTCGCCGAGCGCACATCGGTCGCGCTTACCTGCGCGCCCAGTCGCTTGGCCGTCGCGATCGCCTGCAGGCCCGCCACGCCCACACCCATCACGAAGACCTTGGCCGCCTGCACCGTGCCGGCGGCGGTCATCATCATTGGGAAGGCGCGGCCATATTCGTTGGCCGCCGTGATCACTGCCTTGTAGCCGGCGAGGTTCGACTGGCTGGACAGCACGTCCATGCTCTGCGCTCGCGTGATGCGAGGCATGAATTCCATGCTCAGCGCTTCGTAGCCGGCAGCCGCATAGGCTTCAACCAGTTCGCGATTGCGGAACGGGTCGAAAGTCGCGGCAACCCAGGCACCTGGTTTGGCACCTTGCAGCAAAGCGACATCGGGCGCCTGCACGCCCATCACGATATCGGCGTCCTTCACGGCATTAGCCGCAGGGACGACCTCTGCTCCGGCCTGCGCATAGTCTGCGTCGAGAATGGCGGCACCGGATCCGGCACCTTCCTCAACCGCGACGGTAGCCCCGAGAGCGATGAATTTTTTTGCCGTTTCGGGGGTCAGCGCGACCCGGTTTTCGCCGGGCGCACGCTCTTTCAAGACCGCTATGCGCATCAAGCGCCGCTTACTCGGCGATCATGATGACGACGAGCAGCGCGATCACCGCAATCAGCGGAACCGACCATTTGAGGTTGGCAATGAACGAGGAATAGGTGCTGTTGTGTGCCTTGTGGTCATTGGCGGATTCCATGGTGGTACCCCTGATCTGGAATATCGATTGGCCGCGGGTCTATCGCGCCCGTGCGACCTGCTCAAGCCCTTCATCGCGCGGCCCACGGGATAACAGGCTTAATCAGGTCTTTACCCCGAGCGGCTATAACGCGATGATATCGGCCACCAACCGGCCACCACCTCAAGGGAGTGCCACGAGCGGATGGCGAGCGAGACAACACGTCTGCTGATGCTGATCGATGACGAACCGGCCCAGAGCCGCCTCGTCACGGCGCTTGCCGCGCGCGAAGGGTGGCGCACGCTGGTCGTGGGATCGAGCGACGAAGCGCTCGAAGCTCTCGGGACGGAAGAAGGCGCCGATGTGCGTGCCGTCCTGCTCGACCAGTGGGTTCCCGGTGATGCAGCCTGCGAACTGATCCGCGACATCCGCGCTGCCCGGCCCGACGTGCCGCTGCTGATGCTCACGGCGAGCACCTCGCCCCTGCTGGCGGTCGAGGCGATGCGCGCTGGCGCGACCGATTACCTCATCAAGCCGGTCGGACCCGATCGCCTGATGGCCGCGCTGCGCAGCGCGACCCGCGACGAAGCGCCGCGCGACGAATTGCAGCCGATGACCGAGAAGCTGCCGGCGGAGCTCGATTTCGATGCCATGGTCGGTACCGCCGCCCCGTTCCGCACCGCGCTGGCCAAGGCCGCCACTGCGGCGCGCGGGCATGGCAACGTGCTGGTCGAAGGCGACAGCGGCACCGGCAAGGAAATGCTGATGCGAGCGATGCATGCCGCATCCACCCGCGCCAAGGCGGTGATGAAGCTGGTCGGCTGCGGCTCCATGCCTGCAACGTCACTGGAATCGCTCGTCTTCGGCCACGAGAAGGGTGCCTTCGCAGGTGCCTTCGATCGCCAGACCGGCCTGCTGGAGCATTGCGACGGCGGCACGCTGATCCTCGATGATATCGACCGGATGGACTTGCCGCAGCAGGACCGCCTCGCCGATGTCCTCGAAAGCGGCATTGTGCGCCCCACCGGTGCAGCGCACGGCTTCAAGATCGACGTCCGCGTCTTCGCCTCGAGCGACGTTCCGCTCGAAGAGCTGGCGGCATCGGGCGCATTCTCGCAGCGACTTTACGACGCGCTGGGCACCACGCGCATCCACCTCCCTGCCCTGCGCGAGCGGATGGGAGACATCCCCGCCCTCACCCGCCACTTCCTCGCCAAGATCGGCCAGCAGCCGGGCTTCACCCACCATTCCATCGCCGACAGCGGACTGACCCTGCTCGAAGCCTACGACTGGCCCGGCAACGTCCGCCAGCTGCAATCCGTGCTCTACCGCGCCTGTGTGCATGAACAGCGCGAGGCGCTGACGGCGCACAGCTTCCCGCAGCTTGCCGAACTGCTTGGCGACAATCCCGACCGCGGCGAGAGCCGGGCGCGCGGGCTCGGCGTGTTGCTCTACGAAGAAGACGGCAACCTCCGCCCCCTCGAAGAGATCGAGGCCGACATCATCCGCCTCGCCATCGGCCACTACCGCGGCCGCATGACCGAAGTCGCCCGCCGCCTCGGCATCGGCCGCTCGACCCTCTACCGCAAGCTCAGCGAGCTCGGCATCGACAACGCCGCCTGAACGGCTTAGCCACGCAACCATGGCAAAACTGGACGACATGCTCTGCGTGGTCACCGGCGGTGCGCGCGGGATCGGCAAGGCGGTGTGCGAAGCTTTCCTGGCCGAAGGCGCGCGAGTCGTGCTCACCGATATCGACGAAGCGGAAGGTAGGAAAGCGGCCGACGCGCTTGGCTGCACCTTCCACCGGCTCGACGTGGCGAGCGAGGCGGAGTGGGACGCGCTTGCCGCAGCCTTTCCCGCCATCGACGTCCTCGTCAACAACGCCGGGATCACCGGCTTCGAGGACGGCCCCGCCCCGCACGACCCCGAGAACGCCAGCCTGGCCGAGTGGCACCGCGTCCATGCGGTCAATACCGACGGCTGCTTTCTCGGCTGCCGCTATGCCCTGCGCGCCATGCGAGCGAAGGGCGCAGGCTCGATCGTCAACATGTCCTCGCGCTCCGGCCTTGTCGGCATTCCCGGCGCAGCGGCCTATGCGGCCAGCAAGGCGGCGATCCGCAACCACTCCAAGTCGGTCGCGCTCTATGCCGCGCAGCAGGGGCTCGCGATCCGCTGCAACTCCATCCACCCCGCCGCGATCCTGACCGACATCTGGGAGCCGATGCTGGGCGACGGGCCGGACCGCGACGCGAAGATGGCCGCGCTGGTCGCCGACACGCCGCTGAAGCGCTTCGGCACGGTCGAGGAGGTCGCCGCGCTCTGCGTCTACCTCGCCAGCCCCGAGAGCGGCTACATGACCGGCGCCGAACTCACGCTCGACGGCGGGCTGCTGGCAGGGAGCGCCGCCTCGCCTGGCTAGCCCGGCAGGTCCCCGAAATCCGTCAGCGCCGCGTCGCGCAAGCCCCGCCACACGTTCCGCGCCTGCACCGTCTCGGGTACGTCGTGAACGCGGTGGAGCTGGACGCCGGCGTCCATGCCCTTCACCGCCAGCGTCACGCTGCCGCCGAGACGAGCATTCGCCTCCGCTTCATTGGACAATGCACCGATCATCCGCTTGCGGCTCGCACCCAGCAGCAGCGGGTGGCCGAGCGCGTGGAACAGTGGCAGGGCGTTTATCAGCGCAAGGTTCTCGGCGAGCGACTTGCCGAAGCCGATGCCGGGATCGAGCAGGATGTTGCGAGCCTCGATCCCCGCCTCCAGCGCCACATCGCGCCGGGCGCGCAGCGCGTCGAACACGTCGAGCACGACATTGGCGTAGTCCCCACCCTCGTGCAGGTCCTCCCCGCTGCCGGGCGCGTGCATCAGCACCACCGGTACGCCTGCGCGCGCGACCACTTCGGCGGCGCGCGGATCGTGGGTAAGGCCGCTGACATCGTTGACCAGCGCCGCGCCCGCCTCGATCGCCGCCTCCATCACCGCAGCCTTGCGCGTGTCGACGCTGACTGCCGCGCCCATGCCCGCAACGGCCTCGATGGCCGGGACGACGCGCGCGATCTCGTCGCCTTCCCAGACGGGCTTGGCGCCGGGCCGCGTGCTTTCGCCGCCCACGTCAATGATGCTCGCCCCCGCCTCCACCATCGCCGCAGCATGCTCGCGCGCGGCATCCGGACTGTCATGCGAGCCGCCGTCGCTGAAGCTGTCGGGGGTGACGTTGAGGATGCCCATCACCTGCGGCTGGTCGAGCCGCACCGTGCGCGCGCCCAGCTCCAGCGCCGGATGCGCGAGGGTAAGATTGGCCCACTGCTCCTCCGCATCGCCCGCGACATCGTCGGGCAGCTGCGCCAGCACCTCGGCCATCGTATCGGGCGCTGCGAGCCAGCGATCGACCACCTCGCCCCCGTGTTCTTTGGCCTGCCGCAGGACCACCGCAAAGCGGCTCGCATAACCCATCCCGCCCGCCAGCCGAATGGCATTGCCATGCTCGGCCTGCGGACCGGGGACGATGCCGATAGGGCGGATGTAAGCGTGTTGGATCATTGTTGGAAAGCCTCAGGGCAAGCACCGCGACATGGACCGCATGTTACACAGTCCAAGGCGGAAAAAGTGATGGAGGGGGTGATTGGCGCTTGGCTGAGCTGGTGGGAGGCGATGAAGCGCTGGATCATGGGCGCGGTGTTAGCGTGGGAATGCGATGTAGGACAGCGAACTCGCTATTACGCCGCGCAAGGCAACGCGACATTAAGCCCTTTTCTGCCCAGCATCGTCCAAGCCGCTATGCCAACGGTAATCGATCAAATATATTCAGTTGATTACAATGCCGGGATAAAGGGGTCATGCGACTTCGCGGAATATCAGCAGTGGAGTGACGGCGAACGCAGCAGACGGACGACCGAGTGCCACCCTTACGATTGGTGACAGAATTTTCGTTATCTGTCCTACAATGCTCTCAGTCAGACCCAAATTATTCTCATCGAACTTCCCATCAAGATCTGGCGTGAGATACTCGGGGTGAGCACTTAGGATGCCGAGGATAGACCACTCGCCAGACATCACGTTCCCGTAAGTTAGTGATATATCACTTGGCGGCATGACCAAATATTCTTGATTGACTGCGCACCAAACTAGCTTGGTTTGATCGTCTATTGTAAGCAGTCTCGCATGAACAGAGTGAGGCATTAGTTGGATCATATCGAGAAACATCTCGGTATTTTCTTTCTCCTCCTTCAGCGCGGCTTTCTGCGCTGAAGTCATGTTAGCAATTTTTTTCCCTCCTTGCGCACCTCCCAGCATTTTTCGCTGGAGAGAAGTGGTCTTCCAAGCGTCTTTCATCATTCCCAAGTCTTGAATACTCAAAAACCCGGATACCAGAACGAATTGGCCAACGTTGGCTGCTTCCAAGTCCCGCTGGATCATGCCGCGTTGGTCCAAAACATCAAGAAACTGAAGTGCATTGGCCCAGAAAGGGTCATAAACCCGCACAAGACTTTCACTTCCGGCTTCCCCGGGGCCAATCTCCAACTCGAGGTTACCCCCGCCAACAGGAGTGTTGCCACCGAATCCAATTCGCTTTCCCCGCTTGGCTCCCTTAGTTACACCCTCCGACGCTGTAACCCCCGTCAACGCTCCGCTATTGTCGAATTGTGACAGGTAAGAAGCTATTCGTCGGCTGTCGTGGTAAAGAAAGTCAAAGACGGAATCGGTGGTCTGTACGTCTTGCCCCTCGGCGGATACTATCGCCTCTTTCTTCGACATACTGATTTATCTCCTCGTCTTCCGGGCAGTCCTCTTCAGAGGCTGATTTCCTCCCTCGCAGAAACAACTTTCGAATTCGAGCGGCGAGTTGAGATAGCCCCAGAAATTTGAGGAACGATCTACTGCGGTTTCTTGGCACTTCCGGCTTGGTCACTGTGCAACACAACCTGACACGGGTTTGAATCTGCGCTCGGAGTTGACTTAGCACAACCAGCGTAAAATTGTCGTTCCGAAAGATTTCGCAGGAATCAATCCTCTACCGCCAGCAGATACAGCTGCCGCGCGGCAACGACGGCCTTCACCTCGCCGCCGTTCTCGTAGTGCCAGAAGGTCCAGCCGTTGCAGCTGGGCGCGCCCTGTAGCTCCTTTGTACGCAGGAAACGCTACGCACGGGAACGCAAACTTTGTCCGCAGCATTTTGCCACACGATGAAAAGGTCAGTCTTCTGTCTCAGTACCCTTGCACTGGCAAGTTGCGCGACTGTTCCGCCAACGGAGCCAAGCGCGGATGGCGGGAACGCTCCGACGGTCGAGATTGCCGGTTGCTGTTCCTTTTCCACCACGGGCACGGTGCACTCGAATAAAGCCGCCGTTCCGACGGATGGCTTCCTACCCGTTACCGTCGATACCGCCGAAGGGCCGGTCATCGTCTCTCCATATCTCGGATATTACGGTTGGCTCGATGCGGAGAACGGTGACAAGGTTTCCATAGCGGCTGGCACCGGACGATTGATCGCAACTCCCCAAGGCAAGAAATTCGTGGTCGCGCTGACGCGTTCGTCAGGCTTAAAGATCCCTCTGACAGTGGTCATCACCACTGATTCCATGAGCGACTGCCGCGCTTTCGAGCAGATCATCGAGACTTTCGAAATCGAGCGGCAATGGAGTATTGTCTCCTAAGCACGCGCTCCTACGTCATCATTCCTCAACCGCCAGCAGATACAGCTGCCGCGCGGGGTGGATCGGTCTACCTGACTACCACTTCAGGCGTCACAGCTGTGCTAGAAGGTGCGGTACGAAGTCGGGCTTAGCGAGCTCGAGCAGGTCGTCGGCCTGCGACTACCGCGCGAATGCAGAGTAGCAAAGCCCCGCGGACCTGACCCCGACTACAAAAAAGGCCCCGGCGTAAACCGGGGCCTTTTCCTTAACGTTCTGGACCGATCGATCAGAAACCGAGCTGGTCGCCCGAAATCCTGACGCCGGCGTAGAAGAACCGGCCGAGTGCGCTGACCGGGTAGAAGGTCAGGCCGACATCGGGTTCCTGGTCGAAGATGTTGTTCACCCCGACGTAGAAGCTCATGTCGTCGTCCGTCGTCCAGCGCAGCTGCATGTCGTGGACGAACTTGGCGTCGATCTTCAGATATTCCGGTGCAACGATATCGGGATCAGCTTCGATGTCCGCACGCGCGAAGCGAAGCGTTTCGTCCCAATAGTTGATGCCGTAATTCAGGTTGAAGTTGTCGAGCGTCCAGTTGAAGTCGAAATTGACCTGCCATTCCGGCGCGCCGCGGACGCCTGCTTCCTCGACGATGTCCGCGCCGGGGGTGCCCTGCGTCTTCAGTTCGATCAGGTGGTTGCCGATCACGCTGAAGTTGAACGTCCCCAGATTGTCGGTCGGCTGACGGTAGCGTACCGAGAAGTCGACACCCTTGGTGGAGAAAGCCGCGACGTTCTGCGGGCGCAGGGTGAAGTCCCGGACTACACCTGCATCGTTGGGGTCGAACCCGGCGCCGACCGGGGTGCGGTCGATATTGTCGCAGAATTCGTTGTCCAGCGTATCTGCATCGACGCAAAGTTCGAGCAGAGTGTTGGCCGTCGGGGTCGAAATCGCATCCTCGATTTCCACGTCGTAATAGTCGACCGACATGACCAGGCCCGGAATGAAGCTGGGCTGGAAGATGGCACCGACAGTGATGGTCTTGGCAGTTTCCTCGCTCAGATCGACGTTGCCGGTGCTGAGGCCGGGCAGGCTGGTCCCGGCATCGCCGGTGAAGCCTGCGATCTGGGCCGGAGTGAGGCCGAGATTGGTAAGAAGCGCGGTACAGTTCGCTTCGCGCGTTGCACTGCCGTTGTCGATATTGTCGAAGGCACACGGATCGTCGATGAATGCGAACGTCTGGTTGGACGGAGCAAACAATTCGCCGATGTTCGGCGCGCGAACCGCCTGGGCGTACGTGCCGCGGATCCGGAAATCGGGAACCGGAGCATAGACCAGGCCGCCCTGATAGGTGAAGGTGGTCCCGACAGTCGAATATTCCGATACACGGGCAGCGCCGTTAGCGGTAAGATCGTAGAAGCCCGGACGATCCTGAACGATCGGCACGCGCACTTCCACGAAGCCTTCATAGACGTCGAAGGACCCCGTTTCCGGGAACAGCGCGTTGCCGAAGGTCAGGCCGGTCGTATTGACCGGATCCGGAATGCTTTCGCTGATTTCCTTGCGATATTCACCGCCGAGCGCGAAGCCGATCGGATCGCCCCACAGCGCGAAGCCGTCACCGAAATCGCCACTGAATGCCGCCGTGGCGACATGCTGCTTGACCGTGCTGGTGTCGACCGCGGTCGTGTTGATGAAGGCCAGCGACGCCGGGTCCTGAGCGTTCGAGAAGATGTTGAACGGAACACAGCCGCTGTTCGCGCCGGGCGTGAACGACAACTGGTCGAAATCGTCGAAGAAGAATGCGCCGGTAACGTTCTGGTTCGAGCTGGTCGCATCGCCGGTGAGGTTCGAGCGGCAGACGATGTTGCCGTTGGGCGTGCCGGTCAGGAATTCGCCTTCGTCAACTGCATCGAGCGCCGCATAGAACCGGTCGTTGAAACGCGTGTTCGTCTGGCGGACCGTCGCATCCGACTGGCCGTAGACATAGGAAGCGTCGAAACGGATCGTGTCGGTGACGTCGGCTTCGATCCCGGCGACACCGCGATAGGTTTCGCGGCGGTTGGTTTCGCCGCGGCGGCCGAGGTCCAGATTGTCGCGACCCGTGACAAGAACGATGCCGAGACCGTCGAAGACGTTCACTGCAGGATCGTTGATGTTGTCCGGAATGAACGGGTTATCGGTTGGCACGCCGATGAAGAAATCGAAGGTCGGCTGGCCGAAGGATTCCGAATCGACCCGAGCATATTTGCCTTCCGCGAAGAAGCGGATGCTGTCGGTCAGTTCGTAGCTGAAAAGCAGATTGCCGATGTACCGATCGATCTTCGGCAGGATTTCCCCGCTGTAGGTCGACACGGGAGTGCCCGAACCACCGCTTTCGAAGAAGCTGCCCAGGAAGGTGCCGGGAATATAGGGGCGGCCATCGCCGAGAAAATCAGGCAGGAAGTCGCCGTCCACGTCGATTGCACCGATCGGGCTGGAGTCCAGATAGTTGACGTCCGATGCCAAGATCAGGTCCGGAACGTTCGGATCGTCACCCGCAGCCTGGTCGTCGAGATTGTCGTAGAACGAGCGGAAGCTGGGTCCGAATTCGCGGCGGTCCGAGAGCAGCAGATTGTCGTCATGGCCGTATTCGAAGTTCGCGGCGATGTTGCCGCGACCGCCGGCAAAGTTGGTACCGACGGTGGCCGAGATGAAGCCGGTGTAGCCATCGCCTTCCTCGCTGATGCCGCTCTGCGCGCGCACCGTATAGCCTTCGAAATCGCGCTTGGTGACGAAGTTCACCACGCCAGTAACCGCGTCGGCACCGTAAATGGCGGAGGCGCCACCGGTGACGATATCGACGCGCTCGATCAGGTCGATCGGGATCGTATTGGTATCGACCGAGGACGAACCCGGCACGGAAGCGACATGGCGCCGGCCGTCGATCAGCAACAGGGTACGCTGCGTTCCGAGGTTGCGAAGGTCGAGGAGGTTGAGGCCGACCCCGCCGATGCCGGCATTGGCACCCGAACCGTCGTTCGACGTGTAGGAACCGGTAAGAGCCGGAGCTTCCGTGAGGAAGTCGGTCAGGTTCGTAACGCCGCTGTTCTGGATGGCCGTGTCGTCGATGGCGACGACCGGGTTTGCAAAATCGTACTCGTTGGTGCGGATGCGCGTGCCCGAAACGACAATGGCGTTCTGCTCGACCGCGCCGGCAACATCGTCGCAATCGCCGTCGGCATCTTCGTCGATGCAGGTTTCGTCTTCGGCGGCATCCTGTGCCTGAACGCTCATCGGTGCGACCAGTGCAAGAACGGCTGCACTTGCCAGCATCGAGCGCTTGCTCAGGGCAATCGGCGTAAACTTCATATGTAACCCTCGATTATCGTAATTCGGAAAATTCGAATGAGGGCGCTAACAGCCAAAAGGGATGTGCGAGGCAAGGCCGTTGGTCGAAAAACCTCCCTTGCGCGATTTTGCACCTGTGAGTGCGACTTTTCCGCCACACAAGCGGAGCGGCTAATCTTCCACGGCCAGCAGATACAGCTGCCGCGCGGCGTCGATCGGTTTGACCTCGCTGCCAGTCTCGTAGTGCCAGAAGGTCCAGCCGTTGCAGCTGGGCGCGCCTTGTAGCTCCTTGCCGAGGCCGTGGATGCTGCCGGTCTGCTTTCCGGATGCCAGCGAGCCGTCCGCCCGCACCGTCGCGGTCCAGCGGCGTTTCTTGTCGAACAACTCGGTGCCGGGCTTCAGGTAGCCGTTCTCGACCAGCGCGCCGAAGGCCACCTTGGGAGCGCTGCGGCCGGCCTGCATCGTGGTGAGCGCGCTTTCGTCGAGCGGGAGTTCCTTTGCGATTCGCTTCAGCGCCGCCTCGCGGTAGACGCCCTCTCGCTCGCAACCGATCCACTGGCGGCCGAGGCGCTTGGCGACCGCGCCGGTAGTACCGGTGCCGAAGAACGGGTCGAGCACCACGTCGCCCTTCTCCGTAGTGGAGAGCAGCACGCGGTAGAGCAGGCTTTCGGGCTTCTGCGTCGGGTGGACCTTGTGGCCGCCCTCCTTCAGCCGCTCCGCCCCGTTGCAGATCGGCAGGACCCAGTCGCTGCGCATCTGGAGCTCGTCGTTGAGCGTCTTCATCGCGCGGTAGTTGAAGTGATACTTCGCCTTCTCGCCCTGCGAACACCACAGCAGCGTCTCATGCGCATTGGTGAAGCGTGTGCCGCGGAAATTGGGCATGGGGTTGGACTTACGCCAGACGATGTCGTTGAGGATCCAGAAGCCCAGGTCCTGCAAAATCGCGCCGACGCGGTAGATGTTGTGATAGCTGCCGATCACCCACAGCGCGCCGTCGGGCTTGAGGATGCGCTTGGCCTCCACCAGCCAGGCCTGCGTGAAATCGTCGTATGCCTTGAAGGTGTCGAATTTGTCCCAATCGTCGGTCACCGCATCGACATGGCTGCCGTCGGGCCGGTTGAGATCGCCGCCGAGCTGGAGGTTATAGGGCGGATCGGCAAAGACGAGGTCGATGCTGGCGCTTGGAATGGAGCGCATGGCTTCGACGCAATCGCCATCGAGGATGCGCCCGACCGGGAGCGCAATTGGCTGCTCCAGCGGCAAGTCCACGACTTTCTCGACGCGCCGTGCGCGCGTTTTCGCGGTCTCGATGACCCCCATTTGTCCGTCCCCTTCGCGTTAGTTATCCACAGGGTGAGTCCAAACGAGTCCGCCGTCAAGCAGCTTGTAGGTTGCCTAACGCGCGATATCTTGCGGAGGTGAGGGAGAACGAAAGGAGTCCCCCACAAGATGTTGAGTCTGCGTGGATTCTGACGACTCGATATGTGGGGGTGTGGCCGGGAAGACTCGACTCCCCGTGAAATCCTGCAATGATGGCGCTTCCAGACAGCCCGGGTCGCTTCAACCGGGAGGATCTCATGACATTAAAGGTTATCGGAGCAGGCGTCGGGCGAACGGCGACCTTCACCATGAAATTCGCGCTGGAGCATCTCGGCTTCGGGCCGTGCTTCCACATGGCGGAACTGTTCGCAGACGCGCGGCGGCAGGTTCCGCTGTGGCTGGACGCGGTTGCGGGCAGGCCGGATTGGGACGAAATCTTTCAGGGATTTCACTCGACCGTCGATTATCCGTCGGCCTCATACTGGCGCGAACTTGCCGCATATTACCCACACGCAAAAGTGCTGCTGACGGTCCGCGATGCGGACAGCTGGTTCGAATCCGTCAGCGAGACCATCTTCTCGGACGACATGCAGGCCCATCTGGTCGGCACCCCGACCGGAGACATGATGAAGGGCACCATCTTCGACCACTTCCATGGCGGCGACATTCGTGATCGGGCATTCATGACCCGATGGTTCGAGGATCGCAACGCCGCCATCATCGACGCCGTGCCGGAAGAGCGGTTGCTAGTGTTCCATCCGAAACAGGGATGGGAGCCGCTGTGCCAGTTCCTGAATGTTCCGGTGCCGCCGGAGCGTTTCCCGCGCGTCAACAGCCGCGACGAGATCACGGCTGCGAACGAGCAGGAAGGCGGAATGGCGAAGGATGACGACGCAGCCGAGAGCTTCGGCAAGTCCTATATCGAGACGCTGCGCGCCAAGGCCTTCGCCGTCTGACTGACTACGGAACTACGCGGGTGCAAGCCCCGGATCGACGCCGGTCAGCTCGACCGATTTCGCCCACAGCCGCGCTGCGAGCAGAGGGTCGCGGGCGGTCTTCGTGGCATAGGCCTTTCCGGACGTGGCCCCGCTCATTTCGCGCAGGCCCCACGAGCCGAAATAGTCCCCGCCCTCGGCCTCCGGATCGGTCGCGGCCTGCAATGCGGGTACGGCCCCGTTTTCGGCCGTGTTGAGGAAGAAGCCAACGGTTGGCCCGAAGACCTTGCCGAAAACGCCGAGGTGGCGGGTGATCTCGGTCTGCGCGACGCCGGGATGGCAGGCGATGGAGGTGACAGGAGAATTCGCGGCGCGCAAGCGGCGGTCGAGCTCGAAGGCGAACAGCAGGTTCGCGAGCTTGCTCTGCCCGTAGAACTTCGTGCGCGAATAGCCTTGCGACGCGTCGAGATTGTCGAAGTCGATCTTCGCTCCCTTATGCGCGATCGACGCCTGACTGACCACGCGCGCACCGCCATTGTCGGCCAGCTTGTCGAGCAGCAGACCGGTGAGAGCGAAATGGCCGAGATGGTTGACGGCGAACTGCTGCTCCGCCCCGCCGATCGAATGGCCGAGCGGCGGGATCATGATGCCGGCGTTGTTAATCAGCAGGTCGATCTTCGGCTCTTTCTTCGCCAGATTGGCCGCCTCGCGGATCGAGGCCATGTTGGAAAGGTCGAGCGGGAGGAAATCGAGATCCGCCTGCTCCGGCCCGCTGGAAATCTCCTTGATAGCGGCGGTCGCCTTTTCGGCATCGCGGCAGGCGAGAATGACGCGGGCACCCTTGCGCGCAAGGCCGCGGGCGATCTCCAGCCCGATGCCGGTATTGGCGCCGGTGACGATGGCGGTTGTCCCGCTCTGGTCGGGTACGTCGGAATAGGCAAAACTCACGCGAACATCTCCATCTGCGATACCGGCGCGAAGCTGCGGCGGTGCAGCGGCGTCGGCCCGTATGTTCGCAATGCTTCGAGATGCTCGGCCGTTCCGTAGCCCATGTTGCGCTCCCACCCGTAATGCGGGTGCGCCGTAGCCGCATCGCGCATGATCCGGTCGCGATGCTCCTTGGCGATGATAGAGGCAGCGGAGATGCAGGCTTTCTTGCCGTCGCCGCCCACGATCGCGCGCGCCTGCGGCCAGCGCCATTCCTCGCGCCGCCCGTGCGGGGTCATGTTGCCGTCGATCAGCACTTCGGCAGGCTCCAGCTGCAGCGCCTCGACCAGCCGCACCGTCGCGAGCGTCATCGCCAGCATGGTGGCTTGGAAGATATTGAGCCGGTCGATCTCGTCAGGTTGGATGACCGCGACCCCCCACGCGCAGCGTTTGCGGATATCCGGCTCCAGCTCCGCGCGGCGTTTTGCCGAGAGCTTCTTGGAATCGTCCAGCCCCTGCGGCGGTTCGCAGCACAGCACGCAGGCAGCCGCCACCACCGGCCCGGCGAGCGGGCCGCGTCCGGCCTCGTCCACGCCGACGATCAGCGGCGCGGCACCAAGTCCGCCTTCAGGTGTTGCACAAAACATAGACACGGGAGCCTTACCGATGATGAAGCAGCCTTCGATCCTTTTCGCCACCCTATCGCCCCTCGCCCTGCTCGCAAGCTGCGGCAACGCCTATTCCACCGATGGCGGCGAAACGGCGTCGACCCCCTCGCCGACCATGGACGGTGAATTCGATGGAGATTTCGCGATTACGGCGCATGGCGAATTCGACGAACCCTGGGCGTCTGCCTTCATCCCCGGCACGTCGATGCTGTTCATTACCGAAAAGCCCGGCACTGCGAAGATCTACAACACCGATAACGACCGCGTGATCACGGTCAGCGGTCTGCCGCAAGTGGATTACGGCGGCCAGGGCGGCTTGGGCGACGTGGCGTTCCTGCCCTCCGAAAGCACCAGTTCCGTCGGCACGCGCACCATCTATCTCAGCTGGGCGGAAGCCGGCGAAGGCGACACGCGCGGCGCCGTGGTCGGGCGCGGCCAATTGAACTGCGCCAGTGCGACTGCCTGCTCGGTCAGCAATCTCAATGTCATCTGGCGTCAAACGCCGAAGGTAACAGGCCGTGGCCATTATTCGCACCGCATCGTCTTCAGCCCGGACGAGCAATATATGTTCGTCTCGAGCGGCGAACGGCAGAAGCAGGACCCTGCGCAAAATACCGAGAACACGCTCGGGACCATCGTGCGCCTCAATCTCGATGGCAGCGCGGCATCTGGCAATCCCTTCGCCGACCAAGGCAGCCCGACCGACCAGATCTGGACTTACGGCAATCGCAACATTCTGAGCATGGATTTCGATAGCGCCGGTCGGTTGTGGGAAATCGAGCATGGCCCGGCGGGGGGCGACGAGCTCAACCTCGTCCAGCGCGGGGCGAATTACGGGTGGCCGGTGCGCTCCAACGGCGACAATTACGATGGCTCCAACATCCCGGACCACACGGCGGACGACGGCTTTACCAAGCCGGTCATCAGCTGGTCGCCCGTGATCGCGCCGGGGAACATGGTGTTCTATGACGGCGACCTGTTCGAAGGCATGGACGGCGATCTGATCGTGGCCGGCCTGAAGACGCAGGCGTTGATCCGGATCGCCTTCGATGGCGAGCAGGCCCGCGAAGTCGCCCGCTACGACATGGGCAATCGCATCCGACAGGTCGTCTATGGCCCCGATGGCGCGCTTTGGGTGCTGGAGGATGGCGAAGGTGGCCGGTTGCTGGAGCTGCGCCCGTCCTGATGGTGCGCGGCCTGGCTTCTGCGGGCCTAAGCCAAAGTTGATCGACTTGGCAGCGAGGCGCGATTAAGCGCCCCGCCCCATGGCGACACTCGTCCCCCTGTCCGCGATCGACCCGGCACTGGTCGAAGACCTGCTCGACGCCGCGTTCGGCGAGGGCCGCCACGCGCGTACTGCCTATCGCATCCGCGAAGGTGTCGAATGGCTCGACGGTCTGAGCTTCGCCGCGCTGGACGACGAGGACTACCTCGCCGGTACGATCCAGCTGTGGCCGGTAGCCCTCACCGACCCGCAGGGCCGCCCGCATCCGATGATCATGGTGGGGCCTGTCGCGGTCATGCCCGGCCGGCAAGGCGAAGGTTTCGGCAAGGCCCTGATGGCGGCGAGCCTCGGGGCGATCGATGCGGGCTTCGACGACGGCGCGGCACCGCTGCCGCAGGTGATGATCGGCGATCCCGACTATTACGACCGCTGGGGCTTCGTGGCGGATCACACCGGCGGCTGGCACTGCCCCGGCCCGTTCGAGAAGCACCGCTTGCTGGCACGAACGGGCAATCCAGCGATCCTCCCGCCCGAGGGGATGCTGGGGCCGTGGGCTGGGTAGTTTTATCCTGGTTACGGGCCGGACATCCGTCCGACCCTTGCGGCGGCACCGGCCCACGCCGGGTGGGGGAGCGAGATGGCACAGCCAGATCAGGACGGACGTCCTGACCGCATGCGACCAAAACCTCCATTGAGTCCCGCTCCACGTTCTGCCACCACACCTTCAATGCCCTATACCCCGCCCCCCGAACTCGCCGGAATGTCGCTCGCCGAAATCGCGCAGGCGGTGGCCGATCGCAAGCTGCCGCCAGTCGAGCAATGGTCGCCCGACAATGTCGACGATAGCCACATGCGGATCGCGGCGGACGGGACATGGTATCACGATGGCTCGCCGATCCGGCGGCCAGGCATGGTCCGCGCCTTTTCCGGCCTGCTCAACCGCGAGGATGACGGCAGCTACTGGCTGGTCGTGCCCTACCAGAAGCTGTCGATCGAGGTGGAGGATGCCTGCTTCATCGCCACCGATGTCTCGTGCAAGGACGGCGATCTCGTCTTCCGCACAAACACCGACGATGTGGTCGTCGCCGGGCCCGACAACCCGATCCGCGCGGCGGGCGATCCGGAAAAGCCTGCGCTCTACGTTCACGTCCGGCGCGGTTGCGAGGCGCGGCTCAACCGCTCGACCTATGAGCAGCTGGCTCAGATCGCGTTCGACGAAGGTGGCGACTTCACCGTGACGAGCGGAAGCGAAACCTTCTCTCTCCTGCCTGAATGAGCGCAATCTTCGATCGTCTGGTGCATCTGTTCGAACAGGGGCATGCGCAAGATGTCGGCCCGCTGATGTCGGATGCGCGCTTCGCCGATCTGGACCGCACCGCCGATGCTGCCGTGCTGATTGCCGTGACCGAGCGCGAGAACCCCACCGTCCTGCTGACCCAGCGCCCGCGCACCATGCGGGATCATCCCGGCCAAGTCGCCTTCCCCGGCGGCAAGCTGGACGAGGGCGAGGACGCGGTCGAAGCCGCCCTGCGCGAGGCGTGGGAGGAACTGGCCATCCCGCGCGAGCATGTCCGGCTGATCGGCACGACCGATCGCTACCAGACCGGCACCGGCTTCGACATCACGCCCGTGCTGGCGGTGGTGCCGCACGACTTGCCCATCCGCCCCGACCCGCGCGAGGTCGAAAGCTGGTTCGAATGCCCGCTCGACAAGCTGATGGATGCATCGCAATGGGACCGCAACGAAGTGTTCTGGAAAGGCGCGATGCGCGAATATCTCGAGATGGATCACGAGGGCTATCGCATCTGGGGCGTGACCGCGGCGATCTGCTGGAACCTGTCGCGACGCATCGCGTGGCTGGATCGCAGCCATGGCTGACCGCCTGCCCGATGCCGATTGGACGAAGCGTGAGGACCTCGGCCAGCTGGTCGAGGCGCTGGGTGCCACCAGCATGCGCTGGGTCGGCGGCTGCGTGCGCGACACCATGCTCGGCATCGAACCGCACGATATCGACTGCGCCACAACGCATCGCCCCGGCACGGTAATCGACAAATGCCGCGCGGCGGGCATTCGCACCGTTCCGACCGGCATCGACCATGGCACGATCACGGCGATCCTAGACGGCGGACCGGTCGAGGTGACCACGTTGCGCCGCGATGTTTCTACCGATGGCCGCCGCGCGACCGTAGCCTTCGCCGACGACTGGCGCGAAGACGCCGCGCGCCGGGACTTCACCATCAATGCGCTTTACGCCCATCCCGAGACGCTGGAGCTGGACGATTATTTCGGCGGCCTTGCCGATCTATCGGCGCGGCGCGTGCGCTTCATCGGCGATGCGCGCGAACGCATTCGCGAGGACCATTTGCGGATCCTGCGCTATTTCCGCTTCCAGGCGCGCTTCGGCGATGCGCTGGACGACGAAGCAGTTGCCGCCTGCGAGGAGCTTGCCGCGACGCTCAAGGGACTCAGCCGCGAGCGGGTGGCGATGGAACTGCTCGCCATCCTGTCTCTCCCCGATCCGGTGGCGACGGTGCAGCTGATGGAGCAGCTGGGCGTGCTCGGCGTCGTGTTGCCGGAAGCGCGTCGTAACGAGATCGTCTGTCTGATCGCGCTGGTCGCGAGCGAGGCCTCGCAAGGCCACGCGCCTGAGGGCATCAGAAGGCTTGCAGCGTTGATTCCGCCGATCCCGACCATAGCGGAGGCGGTAGCGGCGCGGCTCCGGCTGTCGAAAGCCCAGCGCGCCCGGCTGGTCTGTGCAGCCGAACGCAAACCCGCCGATGTCGATGCGCCGAGGGCACTGGCCTATCGCGAAGGCGCGGACTGCGCGATCGATCGCCTGCTCCTGTCTGGAGCAAGTACCGCAGCGCTGGCGGATTGGGAAATACCGCAACTACCGCTCAAGGGTGGTGAAATCGTCGCGCGGGGTGTCGGCGCCGGCCCGGAAGTCGCTCGCATCCTGAGAGCCGTGGAAACCCGCTGGATCGGCGAGGAATTTCCCGATCGCGACCGCGTGGAAGAGCTGCTTTCCGAAGAACTGGTACGGCGTGAAGGGCCTTCAGCCTAGCTTAAGCTGCACTGCACCATAAAGACCTTGCATTTGCCACTTTTGGCCGAATGTGCCATACGGCAGCCGTGTCCCGGAGGGGCTCGGCGGGTTGTGCAACCGCGAAAGGTTGCTCGCCCTTTTCCATTTTAGGCGGCTTCGATGCGCGTTGGCGCGTGGCGGAACCGCAAGTTTCGAAAACCAAGTCTTGGAGTTGATCATATGAAATTCGCGAAGCTGGCCGTCGCCGCCGTCGCTCTTGCCGCCACCCCTGCGCTCGCCAACGAGCAGGTCGTCGCCGGTGCCACCGTCTATGGCCCGCAGGGCGGCGAAGTCGGCACCATCGTGGCTGTCGAAAACGGCCAGGCCGTGCTCGACACCGGCAAGCACAAGGTTCCGCTCGCCGTGAACATGTATGGCGAAGGCGACACCGGCCCGACGATCACGGTCACCAAGGCCCAGATTGACGGCATGGTCGACGCGCAGCTCGCTGAAGCCGCTGCCAAGCGCGATGCCGCGCTGACCGTCGGCGCCGTAGCCATGGCTGCGGATCACGCGCCGCTCGGCACGGTCGTCGAAGTCGATGGTGACAATGTCGTGATCGCTCGCGGTGGTGACGAAGCCAACAAGGTCACGCTGCTGCGCTCGCACTTCGATGCGACCGACCACGGATTGATGGCCCGCCTGACGAACGCGCAGATCGATGCCGCCATGTCGCAGGCCGCTGCACCTGCCGAGGGCGACACCACCGGCGAATAACGCCGGACACCGACCCTTTCGGGATCGAAAACAGAACCGGAAGCGCGGGAGGGCGCTTCCGGTTTTTTTGTGGCGTGAGGTCAGATGATAGTCGTACGCAGCATCGAGAGCGCGAGAGGCTCGCCATCGCGCGCTTCCCACTCCAGCTTCCACGTCTGAGCACTGTCGCGATCCGGAAGACGCGCTTCGAGGATGAAGGGATCGCCATCGCCGATCGGGCGCATCGTGCACAGTCGCGTACGACCCTCTTCAGGCCCGCAATCCTTCACGAGCGATCTGACATCGAGTGAGATCAAAACCTGCAGATCGAATGCAGCGAGTATCGCCAAAGCATCCCTGCAGGCTCCGTCATCGGTCCGACACTCAACCTGGTCCCGGGCGACGGCACCGGTTTTCGCACTCTCGACGATTTCGGCGATTGTGCGGAGCCCGTAGAGCTGGCGATCGGGATAGCGATCGTTGCGCGGCACCATGCCGGTTTCAGCGATACATTGGCCACCACTCGTCGCCGCGCGAGGAGCGACGAGGTCCTTCGCGGGCCGACGCTTTGCAATCCGCGTGCCCTGTCCGGGAATCTCTTCCAACAAGAACCAATAGGTTGCGCGACGACAGGTTCCGTCGCCTTCGTCTCTGACCGGCCCAATAAAACGGGCGTCGAATATGCCGGGCGGAGCGAGATGTCCGGTCCATATCCTGCCGCTTTCGATGTCGCCCGCGATCTCGGGTGGCAAGAAGTGGTCGACATGCGTGAGCGGATCGACCGCGGTCAGCTCGTCCTTCTCAGGTAGCAGTTGTTCGGTACCGTCGGCATGCCCCGACACTGGCAGGAGAGCCAACGCGAGGAGGTAAGGAAAGAAGCGCATAGCGCTGTCCTCTCCTTACATTCTCGGAAGGTCAACCGCTAGCCGAAACGATTGTCCCGCGGGAAACCTTGCGGGGGCAGCCGGCCTGCACCGCCACGCGCGACTTTCCATTGCCACATCTCGGTTTCGGTGCGGGTGCGGTCGCCCTTGCCTCCCATCTTCCAGCTGAGGCCGTCCTCCAGCTTGAAGGTCGTCGCATCGGACAATCCCCCATCGCGGTAGTTCTGCAGCTTGACGCCTTGTCCCTTGGCGAGATCGGGCAGTTCTTCGAGATTGAATACCACCAGCTTGCGGTTGTCGCCGACCACCGCGACGTGGTCGTGCCCTTCCGGAATCGGCCGCGCGACGGCGAGCTTCGCATCGCCCTTCAGATTGACGACCTGCCGCCCTTTTCGCGTTTCGGCGAGGATGTCGTCGGTGGTGGCGGCGAAGCCCTTGCCCGTGGTCGCCGCCAGCAGCAGGCGCTGTCCCGGTCGGTGGACGATCACCGCGATGATGTTCGCGCTGGTGTCGATGTCGAGCGTGTTGCGCACCGGCTCGCCGAAACCGCGTGCGCCGGGCAGCTTGTCTGCGCCGAGCGTGAAAAAGCGCCCGTCGTCGCCTGCCAGCAGCAGCTTGTCGGTCGTCTGCGCGTGCAGCACGAAGGCGGGTCCGTCGCCTTCCTTGAACTTGAAGTCCTGCTCCAGATCGACATGGCCCTTGGCGGCGCGGATCCAGCCTTTCTGCGAGAGGATCACCGTCACCGGCTCCTTCTCGATCATCGCATCCATGCTGAATTCGACCGCCGGCGCGGCCTCGGCAATGGTCGTGCGGCGGCGGCCGAGATCGGTATCCGCGGCATATTCCTTGCGCAGTGCGTTCAGATCGCGCTTCAGCCGCGTGCGCTGGCGAGCGGGCGAGCCGAGCAGCTTTTCAAGCTCTTCCTGCTCTTTCAGCAGCTCGTCGCGCTCTTCGCGAAGCTGCATCTCTTCCAGCTTGCGTAAACTCCGCAGGCGCATGTTGAGGATCGCTTCGGCCTGCCGGTCGGTGAGCTTGAACTCAGCCATCATCACGGCCTTAGGCTCATCCTCGGTGCGGATGATCTCGATCACGCGGTCGAGGTTGAGGAAGGCGATGATATAGCCTTCGACCAGCTCCAGCCGCCGGGCGATCTGGTCGAGCCGATGGCGGCTGCGGCGCTGGAGAATGTCGATCTGGCTGGCAATCCAGTTGTCCAGCAGCTCCTTCAGTCCCATTACCATCGGCGTGCGCGTGCGGTCGAGCACGTTGAGATTGAGACCGAAGCGCGTCTCCAGATCGGTCAGCTTGTAAAGGCTTTCCTTGAGCAGTTCGGGATCGACATTGCGGCTGCGCGGCACGAGCACGAGGCGGATGTTCTCGTCGCTCTCGTCGCGCACATCCTCCAGGATCGGCAGCTTCTTGTCGGCGATCAGCTGGGCGATCTGCTCGATCAGCTTGCCCTTCTGCACCTGGTAGGGGATTTCGCTCACCACCAGCTGCCATTGGCCGCCGCCCAGCCGCTCTATCCCTGCGTCCCGATCTTCGGCCTTGTCAGCCTCGCTAGCGTGGAAGCGGCCGCGCACGCGGAAAGACCCGCGCCCGGTCTCGTAGGCATGGCTGATCGTCTCGGCGCTCTCCGGCACCACGCCACCGGTGGCGAAGTCCGGGCCCTTGAACAGTTCCATCAGCCGGGCATGCTCGACATGCGGGTTGTCGATCACCTCCAGCGTCGCATCGACTATCTCGGCGACGTTGTGGCTGGGAATATTCGTCGCCATGCCCACTGCGATCCCGCTGGCGCCATTAGCCAACAGATTGGGGAAGAGGCCCGGCATGATCTCCGGCTCTTCTTCCTCGTTATTGTAGGTCGGGATGAAATCGACCGTGCCGGCGTCGAGGCCTTCCATCAGGCGCATGGCCGTCCTAGTCAGGCGCGCTTCGGTGTAGCGGTACGCCGCGGCATTATCGCCGTCGATATTGCCGAAGTTCCCCTGCCCCTCGACCAGCGGATAGCGCAGGGCGAAATCCTGCGCGAGGCGGACCATCGCATCGTAAGCAGCGGTATCGCCATGGGGGTGGTATTTGCCGATGACCTCGCCGACCACGCGGGCCGACTTCTTGAAGCCGCTTGCCGGGTCGAGCTTCAGCTGGCGCATGGTCCACAGCAGGCGCCGGTGAACCGGCTTCAACCCGTCGCGCAGGTCGGGCAGCGAGCGCGCGGTAATCGTGCTCAGCGCATAGACGAGATAGCGCTCGGACAGCGCGGAATCGAAGGGTGCATCGACGATGGCATCGAAGGGATCGGCGCCGGAATCGTCCAGTTCGGAAGTGGCCATGACACCCGCCCTACCAGAGCCACGCTTCGCCTGTCAGCACGGAACGACGCGTCATCCCCACACGTTGCATGGGCATACATACATTACGGAGATACCTTATGACGAAACGCATCATGATCCTCGCAACCGACGGCTTCGAACAGTCCGAACTGATGAAGCCCAAGGCCAACCTCGAAAACGCCGGTTTCGAAACCACCGTGGTGAGTCTCGAAAAGGGCGAGATCAAGGGCTGGGACCAGAAGGACTGGGGCGAGAGCGTATCCGTAGAGAAGACGGTCGATGAGATTTCCGACTGTTCGGGCTATGACGCGCTGTTGCTGCCGGGTGGCCAAATGAACCCCGATATTCTCCGCATGAACGAGCGCGCCGTCGCGATCGTCCGCGAATTCGACATGGCCGGCAAGCCGATTGCGGCGATCTGTCATGCACCGTGGTTGCTTGCGGAAGCCGAAATCGTGAAGGGTAAGACCGTCACATCGTGGCCCTCGATCCGTACCGACCTGAGGAATGCTGGGGCCAATGTGGTCGACCAGGAAGCCGTCGTCGATGGCAATCTGATCACGAGCCGCAATCCGGACGATATTCCGGCATTCAGCAAGGCCCTCATCGAGATGCTCGGCGCAAGCGCCGAAAAGCGCGAGATGGAAACCGCCTAACTCCACTCTAAATCAAAACGAGCTTGGGAGCCCTGCCGCAGCGATGCGGCGGGGCTTTCGTTTTTCCAACCAACTCGCGCTTGCCACGCGATAGATATGTTGTCACATTACCTCTGTGTTTAGATTGTGTTCAGATTATGGCATAAATAAGGCGGTCGGAGCGGATAGAGTGGAGAGTTAGATGCAAAGGAACCTACTTATCGCAGTTTCGGCTGCCGCGTTACTGACGGCGTGTGGCGAAAACTCGGACCAACAAGCCGTCACTGAACGGATGACGACAGTCGATATCGAAGCTGCTGCCGAGGCTCCGCAGGCCGATTTCGGCTTCATTGAACCGATGCCGCAGAATGCGCCGCCGCCCGTGGCTGTAGTTCCGCCCCCTCCCCCGCCCGCCGTGAACCGCGCCGGTCAGGCCGAAACAGGCGAGCCCATCGGCAATGCCGGCGGCACGATTGCCGTCGGCATGCCGCAGGTCGCGTACACCTTTGCCTACGGATTCCGCGTACCGGCCGATACGATCCGCCCGCTGCAGGAACGCCACGCCGATATGTGCGAGGCCAAGGGGCCGCAGACCTGCCGCATCGTCTCGATGAACCAGGGTGAGCAGGAAGGGGACTATGCCTATGGCAGTCTGACCATCGCCGTGCGCAGCAGCGAGGCGCGCACCTTCGGCAAGGCGCTGACGACCGCAACCGGCCGGATGGAGGGCGAGCTGGTGTCCTCTTCCATCGAGGGCGAAGATCTGTCCAAATCGATCGTCGATACCGAAGCGCGGCTGCAAGCCCGCACGGTCCTGCGCGATCGTCTGATGGACGTGCTCCGCAACCGCCGCGGGACTGTCTCCGAGCTGGTCGCTGCAGAACGCGGCGTGGCGCAGGTCAACGAGGAAATCGATCAGGCGCGCAGTTGGCTCACGGAAATGCGCGCCCGCGTCGCTTTCAGCACAATGACCGTCGAGTATCAGGCGGGCGCCCCGGTCGAAGGCGGTTTTGCCGAACCGATCCGCAGCGCTTGGGGCTCACTGGCTTCGTTGCTCGGCAATATGATCGCCGTCTTGATGATCCTGCTGACAGTCGTACTGCCGCTGGGCCTGCTCGTCTGGCTGGCCGTCCGTTTGTGGAAGCGGGCAGGCCTTTCGACCGGCATCGGCGAGGATGGCTGGCGGCCAGCGCGCGATGGCGAACCCCAGCCGGCAAGCGACTGACATACCGGACCCATGGCCCCGCTCGTGCATTGAGCGGGGCATGGGGAACAAAATTCTGCAACAAATCGCGCTGCTTATCGCAGCCCTTTCCATTTCCGTTGCGGGGCCTGCACTGGCCCAGTCCGAGCGGCAAGTGGCGCAGGATTCCTCGCCCTATGTGTATGAAGTCGAAACGCTGCAGAACGGCGGCGGGACGGCAAGCCCGCTCGAGCTCGATACGCCGATGGGGCTGATGGAGAGTTTCATGGCCGCCGGCGAGCGCGGCGATTGGGAGCGGGCCTCGGCTGCGCTCGACCTCGCCAATGTCGATCGGACGGCGAATGCGGACTCCCCTCAGGACCTGGCGGCCAAGCTCTACGATCTGCTTCACCGGACAGTCGCCATCGACTGGGCCTCGCTCCCCGACCGCCCCGATGCCGTCGACACAACCACGACGAGCAAGGACCCGATGGCCGGCGCGGCGCGCCGCTCGATCGTAATCGGCTATCTCGAAGTCGATAACCGGACCGTCCCGATCAGGATCGCGCGCGTGCAGGCGCCCGGAAGCGAGCCCCTTTGGGTGTTCAGCCGCCAGAGTGTCGCCAATGTGCCGCAGCTTTACGCTATCTATGGGCCGAGCAAGTTCGAAGAGGCGCTGCCCGCCCCCCTGCGCAAGCAGGCGTTCTGGACACTCGCCTGGTGGGAAGTGATCGCCCTGCCGCTGATCCTGCTGGTCGCAGCATTTGCTGCAGCTCTGACCTATTTCGCAATCAATCGCTGGCGGCACCGGCTGGACGAGGACACGAAGCTCTACGGCATCCTCCAGGCCGTACACTTGCCCGCAACCCTGCTGGCCTTTGCCGGCACCTTTGCGCTTGTCCGAACGACGTTTTTCCGCCTGTCCGGACCGGTCAAGGACCTGCTCGACCCCCTGCAGCTGGTACTCATACTCGCTGCGATCATCGGCATTGCCCTAGCGGTGATCGATTATTTGTTCGACTTCGCCACGTCACGCCGGACCGACAAGCTCGAGGCGGCCGAGAATAACGCGGACCGCAACTTCTACACCAAGATGAGCGCAATCAGGCGGATCGTCACCGCCTTGCTGTTATTGGCGGGAATCGGCTTCCTGCTGGTCGCCAGCAATATTTCGAACACACTCGGTTTCTCGATCATCGCCTCGGCAGGCGTCATCGGCCTCGTGCTGGTCTTCGCCGCGCGCAAGGTGCTGGGCGACATCATGTCCAGCGTTCAGATCGCCTTCGCGCAGACGGCGCGGATCGGCGATGCGATCTATTACTGCGGGCAGTGGTGCTATGTCGAAAAGATCGGCTTCACCCACTTGCGCCTGCGGACCTGGGACGAACGGCGTGTGATCGCACCGCTCGGCGATTTCACCAGCGACAGCTTCGAGAACTGGACCAAACAGGACCCGAGCCTGATGATGCATGTCGAACTGGAACTGGACAATCGCGCCGATGTCGACGCGCTGCGCGAACCGTTCCGCGAATTCGTCCAGAGCGACGAGGATGTGATCGATCCGGACGATGCGGTTTGCGAAGTGATCTCGCAGAATGCACGGGCGATGACGGTGCGCTTCATGGTGCGGGCCGAAGATCCGAAGAAGGGCTGGAGCATGCATTGCCGCCTGCGCGAGCACATGCTTGCCGCCGCCTCACGCCTCGATGCCGCCGCCGGTCACGAGCCCGCCCCCGCCTTCCTCCCGCGCGAGCGTGAAGTGCGAATGGACGCGGAAGGTTAAAACCGCCGCATGTCGTGGCTTTCGGCGGGGATCGACACCGCCAGCCCGTCGAGCGCTTCGGTCAGGTCGATCTGGCAGGAGAGGCGGCTGGTCCGCGCGACGCCTGCTGCAAGGTCGAGCATGTCCTCTTCCTCTTCGCTGGCTTCATCGAGCCGTGCGAACCATTCGGGCGCGACGATCACGTGGCAGGTTGAGCAGGCCATCTGCCCCTCGCATGTCCCCTCCAGCGGCAGACCGGCGGCCTGGGCCACACGCAGTAGATTGTCGCCCGGCTCGCATTCGGCGGTGACGATCTCGCCCTTGGAGCTCGTGAATTCGACCTTCACAGCGCGCCCTGCGCTTTCGCCGCAGCGTTGATTTTCTCCGCCGCCTGCTCGATTTCCTCCATCGTTGTGTAGCGCCCGAAACCGAGCCGGATGGAGGCTTTGGCAAGCTTCTTCGGCAGGCCGATCGCCTCGAGAACATGGCTCGTTCGGCCCGATCCGCTAGCGCAAGCCGAGCCGGCGGAGAACATCACGTCGCGCACGTCGCTCATCAGGCGGTTCACGTCGAGCCCGCCGCCGTTCGGCCCCCGCGGGCGGATGTTGAGATTGCCGTGCCAGCGCGCCTCCGCGCTGCCGTTGAGCTCCCAGTTCTCGAACAGCTCGGTGGCGCGCTTCCAGAGCTTCTGCACATGCTCGGCATCCTGCTCCATCCGGTCCTTCGCCTCTTGCGCGGCGGCGCCCATGCCTGCGATCAGCGCAGGCGACAACGTGCCGGAGCGCATGCCGAATTCCTGCCCGCCGCCGGTCTGGACCTCGTCCAGCGACAGCCCTTCGCGCACCCACAAGGCACCGATGCCCTTAGGTCCGTGGAACTTGTGCGCACTGATGGCAATCATGTCCGCACCGGTAAGCTCGATCCGGCCATAGGCTTGGACCGCGTCGCAGAAATAGAGCGCGTTGTTCTCCTTCGCCTTGCGATGCCATTCGATGGTCGGCTGGATCGTCCCGATCTCGTTGTTGACCTGCATCAGGCAGACCAGCCGCGTGTCGCTCGGCAAATCCTGCTTTGTGTTGCACTGCCCGTTCTTCGCGACGTTGAGCACATGGCACTTGCCTGCATCCTGCGCGGTATCGAGCACGGCGGCATGTTCGATGGCTGACATGGATACCGCGCCGCCTTTCCCGCTCCCCCGGATGGCGAGATTGATCGCCTCGGTCGCGCCGCCGGTGAAGATCACCTTGCCGCCTGCCGGAAACAGAGCCGCGACCTGCTCGCGCGCCAGTTCGATGGCAGCCTTGGCCTGTCGGCCCATGCGGTGCGGGCTGTGTGGATTGCCGAAGCCAGTGCCGCCCGGCCCGTCCAGCCATCGCAGCATCGCATCGCGCGCCTCGGGCGCGAGCGGGGTGGTGGCCTGGTAGTCGAGATAGATCATGCTTTCGCCATCTCAAGCCACACCTCGCAGAAGCGTTCCACCTCGGCTCTCGTGGTGTTCCAGCCGAGCGAGACGCGGATGGTGTTTGCGGCGACCTCCGGTTCGACTTGCATCGCCTCCAGCACGCGGCTGGTCTTCATCGTGCCGCTGGAGCAGGCGCTGCCTTGCGAGACCGCAATGCCAGCCATGTCGAAACGCATGACCTGCGCGGTGGCGCTCATGTTCGGCATGGCGATGGCGCGGATGTAGGGTGTGGGGTCGGAAAGTCGGTCCGAGAGCCACGTGCCGCCAAGCTTTCGGCACTCATCGGCGAGCGCGTCGAGCGGCTCCAGCACTTCGGGCGCGACATAGGGATCGGTGCAAGCCTCCAGCGCCGCCGCCATGCCGAGAACGCAGGGCATGTTCTCGGTCCCGCGCCGATAGCCACGTTCTTGACCGCCAGAGGGGTCGAGTTGAGCGAAGTCTCTCACAAGTAGAGCTCCCACTCCGATAGGACCTCCAAGCTTATGAGCAGAGATGATGGCCATGTCAGCCTCAGACGGTATTGGATATTTTCCAGCACTTTGAGCACAATCAACGATTAACCGATCTTCATCGGCCACAATCGTTGTTCGGATATCTTTTATATTCTGACGGTTCCCAGTTTCGGAATTGATGTGCTGGATAGCGACATCTAGCACGCCCACCTCCAAAGCATTCGGCGTCAATTCATCATCGATGAGTGCCTTGTTGAGCAAGAATAGATTTATCGATCCGTCGGCAAGCACAGGGACTTTACGATTTTCGAAGGCTGCTAGATCGATTGCCGAGTGCTCAATGGTGCTGATGAATGCGCCTTCGGTCGATTGACTTCCATCAAATGCAACTTGCGCCGCCTCGCTCGCGCCGCTGGTGAAGATCACCTCGCCGTCCCACTCCAGCGCCGCCTTGATCCGCTCGCGCGCGTCTTCCAGCAGGCTGCGCGCCTTGCGCCCTTCCGCATGCGGCGAGCTGGGATTGGCCCATAGCCGGAAGCCCTCATCCATCGCCGCTTTCGCTTCGGGGCGCAGCGGCGTGGTGGCGGCGTGATCGAGGTAGATGCGTTCGGGAATGATACGGGCTCGAAATTATTGCGAAATCGCGGGGAAACCCTATATAGCCCGCGACCTCGCATGCGCCACCCATGGCCAGCGCGACCCATCAGATTCGACAGGTACTCCATCCATGCCGACCGTCATCTTCCCCGGCCCCGAAGGCCGTCTCGAAGGCCGTTTCTCTCCCGCACCGCGCCCGCGTGCGCCGGTGGCGATGATCCTGCACCCGCACCCGCAGGGCGGCGGCACGATGAACGAGCAGATGACGCAGCGGCTGTACAAGACCTTCGTCAACCGCGGCTTCGCGACGCTGCGCTTCAATTTCCGCGGCGTCGGCCGCAGCCAGGGTAGCTTCGATAACGGCGTGGGCGAATTGTCCGATGCCGCCAGCGCGCTCGACTGGGTGCAGCAGGTTCACCCGGAAGCGCAGGTGACCTGGGTCGCGGGCGTCAGCTTCGGTGCGCTCATCGGCATGCAGCTGCTGATGCGTCGCCCGGAAATCCGCGGCTGGATCAGCATCGGCGCTCCGGCGAGCATGTACGACTTCTCCTTCCTCGCCCCCTGCCCCGCCAGCGGCATCTTCATCCACGGCGCGCAGGACACAGTGGTGCAGCCCAATTCGGTCACCAAGCTGGTCGAAAAGCTGCGCACGCAGAAGCACATCACCGTGCATCACGAGGAAATCCCGCGCGCCAACCACTTCTTCGAGAACGAGCAGGCGGAACTGATGAAGTCGGTCGACAATTATCTCGACTTCCGCCTCGATCCGGCCTGCCCGATCAAGTGACGGAGTATCTCGGCCAGCGAGAGCGAGCCTAGAGAGTCCATCATCCGCGACCTTTGCCTGGCTGGCAAGCCAGCAGCGCAGGATGAACTGCCAAAAAAACGGGGGGGGGGCACCCCTCAATTGCCTCGAAGAAACGAGCTCTGCCGCTCTGTAGCTCGCTCCTCCTCGCATGTAACAAAATCTCATTGAGCTTGACGGTTGATTGTAATGTTGTAACATTATTCAAACGAGGAGACGCAGAAAAGTCTCCCGCATTGGAAGAGGAGCACATCCATGTCCTACATCACCCAATCGAACGGACCGTCGGTCGGCAGCATCGCCGCAGTCGTAGCCATTCACGCCGGTGTTGGCGCTCTGCTGGTTTTCGGGCTGACGGTCAGCGGCGCGATGCCGGATATCATCACCCGGCTCCCCGCGAAGGATATCCGTGACGTCCCCCCGCCGCCTCCACCTCCTCCGCCGCCGGAAAATACGGCGGACCCGAAGGAAAGCACCGTACCGCCGGTCTTCACCCCGGTGCCCAAGCTCGATCTCAAACCGACGCCGCCGATTATCGACACGACGGACTTAATCCCGCCGCCGATCCCCAGCCCGCAACCGGGACGCGGCGATATCGTGCTGCCGAAACCCGCACCGCCCGCTCCCACGCCCAGCTTCGAGCCGGTTCCCGCCCGCCCGAAGAACGATCCCGGGCGCTGGCTGTCGAACAACGACTATCGCTCGAGCTGGGCGCGCCGCGAATTGACAGGAGTTGCCAGATTCCGCCTTGAGATCGCCGCCAACGGCCGCGTGTCGAACTGCACCGTCATCGGTTCGACCGGGCATAGCGAACTGGATTCGGCGACCTGCAGCCTCGTCAGCAAGCGCGCCCGCTTCGAGCCTGCGCGTGGCGGCAATGGCGAGCCGGTTGCCGGCAGCTACACCGGCTCGGTTCTCTGGCAACTGCCCGAATAACGCTCCCTAGCGAGCGCCCTGCTCGAGCTTTTCCAGCGGGGCCTCGCCCCCGGCATCGGGCAGCGTCCAGATCGCCACGTTCATCAGGGCCACGAAAGCCAGCAGCACCATCAGCAGCGCGTTCTTCGCATTGCCGGTCCGCCGCCATAGGAAGAAGGCACCGATCAGGAGCAGGATCGCGGCAAGGACGGTGAGCGAAAGGACGGCATCGAGCATCGCTTTTCCATAGCGCCACGCGCGCGCCTCGCAAGCTTGCGACGAGCTTCCACTGCGGAACGGGGGCGCACCCCATCCGTTGCCAAGGGAAAGGAGACGACCATGAGCATTTTCGGCAAAATCAAGGACGCGATTTTCGGCAAGGATGCGAAGGCGCAGGAAGCGCCGCAGACCGCCCCCTCCGGCGCACCGAAGGCCAATCCCGGCAATGCCTGGGCCAATGCACCGGTCGTCGAGAAGAAAGCCACCCCGGTGGTCGACGTGGAAAACCATCTCGACTCCATGCCTGGCGCAGACCGGCTGAACTGGCGCACCTCTATCGTCGATCTGATGAAGCTGCTGAACATCGATTCCGACTACGAAAGCCGCAAGGCGCTGGCGCAGGAACTGGGCCGCGAGGATTATTCGGGGAGCGCCGAAGACAATATGTGGCTGCACAAGCGCGTGATGAACGAGCTGGCGGCCAACGGCGGCAAGGTCCCGGCAGACCTGCGCGACTGATTTCGCTGCAGCCTATTTGACAGGCCCTGACCGGCGGCGCACACCGCTGGCATGACTTCACACAGCTACGACATCACCCGCCGCCAGGCCCTCGCCGGGCTAGGCGCGACAACTGCACTCACCTTATCGGGTTGCGCGACCTACGCCGCCGACGGGACCTCTGCCCCCGTAAGCCTGACGCCCGATGAATGGCTCGACCAGGTCGGCTACAACCTCCTCACCCATGAACCCGAGCGAGCGACCTCGCTCGGCGTCGATACCGGCAGCCATGCCGCACTGCGCAGCCGGCTGGAAGACCAGTCGCCCGAGGGGCAAGCCGCCTATGCCGCCACGCTGCGCCGTGATCTGGAAATGACCCGCGCCTATCCGCGCGAGCTGCTCGATGCAGATCAGCTGACCAGTTTCGAAGTGGTCGAAAGCGCCTATGCCCTGGCCCTCGATGGCTTCGAGCTGCCCTATGGCGATACGCCCGTGGGCAACTGGCGCACCGCGCCCTATGTCGTCATCCAGAACGTCGGCGAATACCTTGCCCTGCCGCGCTTCATGCAGTCGTCGCATAATGTCGCGAATGCCGATGATGCCGACGCATATATCGAGCGGATGGAGCAGATGCCGTCGGTTTTCGACGGAGAGCTGGAGCGTATTCGTGCTGCCCGCGGCATGGGCGTGGTGCCGCCGGGCTTCCTGCTCGACAAAGCGATCGGCCAGATGGAGCAGACCATCGCCAGCGCCGGAAAAGGCGAGCTGTTTGCCGACGATCTGCGCGCCAAGCTCAACGCCAGCAACCTCCCCGAAAACCGCGCCGATCGGGCAATGTCGCTCGAAAGCGGCCCGATTGCCGAGGCGCTTTCCCGCCAGCTGGCCGAGTTGAAGACGGAACGAGCCGTGGCCACCGATGCGCCGGGCATTTCCGCGCGGCCACGGGGTGAGGAATTCTACGATTGGGCTCTCCGCTCGAGCACCACCACCACCCTCTCCGCCGATGACATTCACCGCCAGGGCCTCGAAGAGCTGGAAGCGCTGCACGCCCGCATGGACCCGATCCTGCGGGGCATCGGCTATACCAGCGGCTCGGTGGGCGATCGCATGCAGGCGCTGGGTGCAGACCCGCGCTACCAGTTCGCGGAGGGCGATCCCGGTCGCGAAGAGATCATGGAATTCATCTGGGACCGGGTGAACTGGATCAAGGCGCAGATGCCGCGCGCCTTCGAGACGCTGGTCGATCCCAATTTGGAGGTAAAGCGCATCCCGCCGGCCGAGGAAGTCGGCGCACCGGGTGCCTATGGAGGTGCGGGCAGCAAGGACGGCACAATACCGGGTCGCTTCTGGATCAATCTGCGGACCACCGACCTGCACCGCAAATACGACTTGGCGGACCTCACCTATCACGAGACCATTCCAGGCCACGTGTGGGAAGGCGAATATTCCAATCGCCTGCCGCTCATCCGTTCGATCCTCGCCTTCAACCCATTCAGCGAGGGCTGGGCGCTCTATGGCGAGCAACTTGCAGACGAACTCGGCGCCTATGACGACTTCGCGGTCGGCCGCCTCGGCTATCTCCAGAGCCTCGCCTTCCGTGCCTGCCGCATGGTCGTCGACACCGGACTCCACGCCAAGGGCTGGAGCCGCGAGCAGGCCGTCCGCTTCTTCGTCGAGGAGAACGGCAGCAAGCCGGAGGAAGTGGGTAGCGAAGTCGATCGCTACTGCAGCTGGCCCGGGCAGGCGACCGGCTACAAGCTCGGCCACAGCCGCATCGTCGACCAGCGCGCCCGCGCCGAAACCGCCTTGGGCACGGCCTACGACTTCAAGGCATTCAACGACGCGGTCGTGCTTGGCGGCAATGTCCCGATGGATGTGCTGGAGAAAAACGTCGGGCGGTATATCGACAGGGCTTCGGCTTGAAATAAAACTCGGGCTGCAGTTTCCATACTATCGATCCCGTGTCATACCCGAGCGGAATGACATTGGGGGTCGATATGAAGCGTTTCAGCTTGGGATTTGCGCTTGCGCTCGGTTTGTCTGTTCCGGCGCAGGCCGATTGGCATGTGGCGGAGTCCGATCACTTCGTCGTCTATGCCGACGACCGGGCGAAGGACGTGCAGGAATTTGCCGAGGCGCTGGAGCGGTACCATTCGGCGATGAGCCTGCTGCAGATGCGGGAGAATACGAAACCCAGCCCCTCCAATCGCGTCACCATTTTCGTCGTCGGGAGCGAGGGCAAGATCCGCAAGCTTGCCGGAGAGAATGCCAAGAACGTCGCCGGGTTCTACATCCCGCGCGCCGGCGCTTCGCGAGCCTTCGTTCCGGAAATCAACATGCGGGGACGCGAGACCGATTTTTCGGTCACGGTCCTGCTGCACGAATATGCGCACCATTTCCTAATTTCGGCCGCGCCCTATGCCATGCCGCGGTGGGTCAACGAAGGTGCAGCCGAATTCTTCGCATCAGCCAAGTTCGAAAAGGATGGCGGCTTGCAGATCGGTGCACCGGCCTATCACCGTGCGGCGGAGCTCGCTTTTGCCAAGGATGTCAGCGTGGAGGAGCTGATCGACCCGGAGCTCTACGAGAAGAACAAGGGCAAACGGTTCGACGCGTTCTATGGTCGCGCTTGGGCGCTCTACCACTATCTCTATTTCAACGAAGAGCGCAGCGGCCAGTTGCGCAACTACATGGTCGGCATCGCGGAAGGGAAAGCCCCGCGCACAGCCGCCATCGACGCTTTCGGCAATCTCGACGCCCTGCAAAAGGAAGTCGACCGCTATATCGACCAGCGCCGGATGAACGTCTGGACGCTGGACGCGGACATGTTGCCGACGAATCCGGTCACCGTGCGTCAACTCTCCGAAGGCGAAGGCGAAGTGATGCCCCTGCGCATTCGTTCGCAGCGTGGCGTCGATCGGGAAGAGGCTTTGGCACTCCTTCCCGAGATCCGCGAAATCGCCGCCGAATATCCGCGCGATGCCGGCGTGCTGACGGCGCTGGCCGAAGCGGAATACGATGCCGGCAATGACGAGGAGGCGATTGCGGCAGCGGACCGCGCTCTCGCAATCGATCCCAGCCGCAAGAATGCTTATGTGCAGAAAGGCTATGCCCTCTTCCGGCAAGCAGCGTCGGCATCCGACCAGGATGCTGCCTACGCTGCCGCGATGGCACCCTTTTCCGCGCTGAATCGGCTTGAGAACGACCACCCGATCCCACTGATGTATTACTACCGCAGCTTCGTGGAGCGCGGCGAGGAACCGAACGAAAACGCGCGTCTCGCCCTGGAACAGGCGATGCAATTCGCCCCGTTCGACAAGAGCCTGCGCATGAATGCGGCGATGATGCAGGCCAGCGAAGGCAAGATCGCCATCGCCCGCCAGACCATTGCCCCAATCGCCAACGATCCGCACGGCGGCGGATTGGCACAGACGGCGCGGCGCTTTTACGAAGCGATGGCCGGAGTCGAGGAAGGCACCGCCTGGAATCCGGGCGCAACCCTCGATCTGGCGACGGCCATCGCCGACGCTGCTACGGACGAGGATTCTGCATCGGAGTGATGGCGCTGCGTGGCCGAAGGGCTGGTTTGCAGTAAAACTCGCTGCGCCTAGCAGCGATCTGAGCGCGGCTAGCGCACCTGTGCGTCGGTTTCAACCAGCGCGATCTGGTAGAGCTTAGGCCAAAGTTTGCCGGTGACGAACAGGCGCCGCTGTTCCGCGTCCCACGCGATCCCGTTGAGCACGGCGTCCCGTCCGAAGACAGGGACCGAAGCCACGAGATCGGTCAGGTCGATCAGCCGTTCGACCCTGCCGTCTGCAGGATCGATTGCGACGATATAGGACGTCTCCCAGATATTGGCGTAGACCAGCCCGTCGATCATCTCGAGCTCGTTGAGGCGGCGCAGCGGGCGACCGTTCATGGTGACCTCGATACTGCGAAGGACGTCGTAGCTCTCCGGATCGAGCACCCGCAGGGTCGCGCTGCCATCGGAGTGGACGAGCCCTTCCCCGGACGTCGTCAGGCCCCAGCCGTCGAGCGGATAGCCGTCACGCGTCGCCAATGGCTCGAGAGTATCCGCATCCCAGCGATGGATCGCACCGTCACGCCATGTCAGGCTGATGAGTTCACCGTTCCATTCGGCCAACCCTTCGCCGAACTGGCTTGGCGGGATGGCCATTTCGAGGACCGCCTCGCCGGTTTCGAGATCGAGCTTGCGGATCACGGATTGCCCGACGCGCCCGGTGCTTTCGAACAGCGCGCCCTCGTGCCACAGCAGCCCTTGCGTGAACGCGGTGGCGTCATGCGGGTATTCGGTGATGACCTCGGCGCGGTAGACCACTGGGCCCGAATAGGCCTGCTCCGCCACGACCGGCGCCGTTTCCTGCGCGATCGCTCCCTGTATCGGTGCGAGCACGACGGCAGCGGCGGCAAGTCGGAGGACTAGGTTCATCCTCAATCCTCTGGCCTGACCATGCTGAGCGCAAGATTAAGGAGCAGGCGGATGGGTCGAGCGTCATCTCCAGCCAGGTCGAGAAAAAGCCCCGGTCCGGTTTCCCGGCCGGGGCTCTCTTCTGAGGTCCCGTCGATTTCACAATCGCCGGGCTCTCCTCTCCAACTGTTGAAGCGTCAGGCGGCTGCGGGAGCCGCGTCGCGCACGCCCTGGTCGACATGGGCAGCGAAGGGTTCGAAATTGTCCACGAACAGCTGCACCAGCTTGTGCGCGGTGCGGTCGTATTCGTCCTTGTCGTCCCAGGTGGAACGCGGGTCGAGGATCTGGCTGTCGACGCCGGGCACACTCACCGGGACTTCGAAACCGAAGTTCGGATCCTTGCGAAATTCCGCGTCGTTGAGCGAACCATCCAGCGCGGCATTGAGGAGCGCGCGGGTCGCCTTGATCGGCATGCGATGGCCCACGCCGTATTTGCCGCCGGTCCAGCCGGTGTTGACCAGCCAGCAGTGTACTTCGCCCTCTGCGATGCGCTTCTTCAGGAGGTTGCCGTAGACGCTCGGGTGGCGCGGCATGAAGGGCGCGCCGAAGCAGGTGCTGAAAGTCGCGGTGGGTTCGGTCACGCCGATTTCCGTGCCGGCGACCTTGGCCGTATAACCCGACAGGAAGTGATACATCGCCTGGTCGGGCGTGAGGCGCGCGATCGGAGGCAGCACGCCGAAGGCATCGGCGGTCAGCATGATGACGTTCGACGGCGGCGGGCCGAGGTTGTCGGCGCTGGTGTTGGGGATGGACGACAGCGGATAGGCGCCGCGGGTGTTCTCCGCGAGGCTGTTGTCGTCGAGGTCGATCTCGCCCGCGTCGTTCATCACGACGTTTTCGAGGACCGTGCCCTCCATCTTGGTCGTCGCGTAGATTTCCGGCTCGCTATCGGGATCGAGGCGGATCATCTTAGCGTAGCAGCCGCCTTCGAAATTGAAGACCGCCGTGTCCGACCAGCCATGCTCGTCGTCGCCGATCAGCGTGCGGCTGGCATCGGCGGACAGCGTGGTCTTGCCGGTGCCGGATAGGCCGAAGAACACCGCGCTCTTGCCGTCAGGCCCGATGTTGGCCGAGCAGTGCATCGGCATCACGCCCTTGGCAGGCAGCAGGTAGTTTAGAATCCCAAACACGCTCTTCTTCATCTCGCCGGCATATTTCGTGCCGCCGATCAGGATCAGCTTTTCCGACAGGTTGACGGCGATCACCGTCTCGCTGCGCGTGCCGTGGCGTGCCGGATCGGCCTGGAACGTCGGCAGGTCTATGATGGTATATTCCGGCTCGAACCCGTCGAGCTCGGCGGCGGTCGGGCGGACCAGCAGCGTGCGGATGAACTGGTTGTGCCAAGCAAGCTCGTTGATGACGCGCACATTGACTCGATATTCAGGCTGCGATCCGCCGAACAGGTCGGCCACGTACAGGTCGCTCTTCTCGCCGAGCGCGGCCATGAAATCCTCTTTCAGCGCAGCGAAGTGCTCCGGCTTCATCGAGGCGTTATTGTCCCACCACACGGTGTCTTCGGTCTCGCCGTCACGGACGATGAACTTGTCGTTCGCGCTGCGGCCGGTGTGCTTGCCGGTCTCGACCACCAGCGGCCCGTTCTTCGCCTTGCGGCCTTCGCCATTCTCCAGCGCGGCGGCGGTCAGCTCTTCCGCGGTCAGGTTCGGGTGAATCGTGGCATCGGTGGCGATGCCCTGGTCGGAAAGCGAAGTCGAAAGCGGGGTGGTCACCGAAAAATCTCCAGCGCGCGAGTGCGTTACTGTGATGGAATCATCCGCGCATACGAATGCGCGGTGCTCGCGTCAGCCTCTAATACCCCACCGCCCCTGCGTCAAACCGCACGACGGCAAATTCTGGCTTAGGCGGGCACAGCCTGCGTTGTTTTGCACGGATAATCGGATTAGGCACGGGGCATGAACAGCGATGCGATCCAGGGTGCGAACCCGCAGGACCCCGACCAGCGCGTGATCGCGCTCGTGGACGACGACCGGAACATCCTCACCACGGTGTCGATCGCGCTGCAGGCGGAAGGTTTCGCCACGCGGCTCTATTCGGATGGCGAGGCGGCGCTCGGCGCGCTGCTCAACAATCCGCCCGACCTGGCGATCTTCGATATCAAGATGCCCAAGATGGACGGCATGGAATTGCTGCGCCGCCTGCGCGAGGAATCCGCGCTGCCGGTGATCTTCCTGACCAGCAAGGACGACGAGGCGGACGAAGCCGCCGGCCTGCAAATGGGCGCGGACGACTATATCGCCAAGCCCTTCAGCCTTCGCCTGCTGCTCGCGCGCATCCACGCGATCCTGCGCCGCAGCGACGCGCGCCGACCGCTGGTTATGAGCGATGCGGTGCCAGCCGACACGTCCGAGAAGATCGATCGCGGGCGCTTGCACATGGACCCGGCGCGCCATCACGTGACCTGGGAAGACAAGCCGGTCTCGCTCACCGTCACCGAGTTCCTGCTGCTGGAGGCGCTGGCCGTGCGACCGGGCGTCATCAAGAGCCGGAACCAGCTGATGGATGCCGCCTATCCCGACGACGTCTTCGTCGACGACCGCACGGTGGACAGCCACATCAAGCGCATGCGGCGCAAGTTCCGCCGGGTCGATCCCGAATTCTCTGCCATCGAAACCCTGTACGGCGCCGGCTACAGCTTCAGCGATGGCTGACCAGCGGCCCGGGGTATCCGACAGAGCCAGCGCCCTGCGCAGCGACCGGTTCGGCCAGCTGCGCTGGTCGCACCGCCTGTCGCTCACCAGTCGCATCCTGTTCGTCAACGTGCTGCCGCTGGTGCTGCTTGGCGGCGGGGTCCTATATCTCGATGCCTACCGCAAGCAGCTGCTCGACGAGCGGTTCAAGCTCGCGCTGGTGGAGGCGCAGATCACCGCGGAAGCGCTGGCCGGCGCGACAGTCCAGCGGCAGGAAGCGTTGCTCATCCAGATCGGCAAGGAGCAGCGCCTGCGCCTGCGGGTCTATGGCCCGGAAGGCAATCTGGAATCGGACAGCTTCGCCCTCGCCCCGCCGAGCTTCGACCTGCCCGAGCCCTCCGAGGTCGACCAGACCGACCTCGCCCTGCGCCTCGACCGCGGGTTCGATCGGATCGTAGGCGCGCCTGCCCTCCCGGACTATGTCGAGCCCGCCACCGACGACGCTTCCGGCTGGCCGGAACTGGTCCGGGCACGCGAGGAAAGCCTGACACAGATCGTGCTGCGCGATGCCCCGGATGGCACGCATGTGATCAATGCCGCCGCACCGGTCGGGCTGGATGGCGATACGCTACTGCTGACACGCAACCCGGTCGACATTACCGAAAGCGTGCGCGCGGCGCGATCGACCGTGCTCGCCGTCGTGTTGCTGGCGCTGCTCGTATCGACGTTGCTGTCGCTGTTCCTCGCGCGTACCATTGTGCGCCCCTTGCGCGAGTTGGTGCAAGCCGCCGTCCGCGTGCGCCAAGGTCGCGACCGGCAAGTCGAAGTGCCGCGTCTGCCCGATCGCCGCGACGAAATCGGCATGCTCGCCCGCGCTTTCTCCGACATGACAGGGGCACTGCGCCAGCGCATCGATGCGGTCGAAAGTTTCGCCGCCGATGTCGCGCACGAGATCAAGAATCCGCTCGCCTCGCTGCGCAGCGCGACCGAGTCCCTCGCCAAGGTCGAGGATCCGCAGCTGCGCGCGCAATTGCTCGACATCGCGACGCACGACGTCCAGCGGATCGACCGGTTGGTAACGGAAATTTCCGACGCCAGTCGGATAGATGCGGAAATGTCGCGCGCCGAATTCGAGACGGTCGACCTCAAGCAACTCTTGTCGAACATCGTCGCCAGCCGCGAGGAGCGCGAAGAGAACGAGGACCGCACGATTGCGCTGGCGATGCCCGCGGAGCCGCTGGTCGTCGCAGGCGTGCCGGTGCGGCTGGAGCGAGTGATCGACAATCTGCTCGATAATGCCGTGTCTTTCTCCCCGCCGAGGGGCCGGATCGATGCGGTCCTGGAGCGGCACGATGGCTGGGTCACCCTGACCATCTGCGACGAAGGTCCCGGGATCCCTGAGGAAAAGCGCGAGAAAGTGTTCCAGCGGTTCCATTCAGACCGGCCCGAGGGCGAGGACTTCGGCAAGCATTCCGGTCTTGGTCTCGCAATCGCGCGGACAATCGCGGAGGCGCATGACGGCACGTTGGTCGCGACCTCGCGGCAGGGCGGCGAGCCAGGTGCCTGTCTCGTGTTTGGTCTGCCCGCAAGGCGATGAGCAAGCAGGTCCTGGCCAACGTGACAGGCGTTGCCATCGGCGGGCGAGCGCTGCTGATCGAGGGTGCACCTGGCGTCGGCAAGTCCTCGCTCGCGTTGGCGCTGATCGACAGGGGAGCGGTGCTGATCGGCGACGACGCGATCGAACTCGTTGTGCAAGACGGTGCGCTGATTGCCGCGCCTCCGCCTAATACCAGCGGACTGATCGAAGTCCGCAACATTGGGCTGGTAGAGTTGCCGACGGCACGTGCTCCGGTGGCTCTCGTCCTCAAGCTCGATCCCGACGCCCCGCGCTTCCCGATGGAGGTCCCGACGACTGTGATGGCCGACATTTTCGTGCCACTGCTGCCCTTTGCGCCCGGCGATGCGACGCAAGCCCTGCGCGCCGAACATGCGCTGGCAAAGCACGGCCTGCCCTTTCCAAGCGCGGCGCAAGCAGCAACAAGGCAAGTGCAATGACCGCCGATTCCCCCACTTCCCCGCGCCAGCGCGTCCTGCTCGTCACCGGCCTTTCGGGTGCGGGCAAGTCGACGGCGCTGCAGGTGCTGGAAGACATCGGCTGGGAAGCGATCGACAACTTCCCGGTGCGCCTGCTCGGCGGGCTGCTCGGCAATGAGGACGAGGACAGCCAGCTCGCCATCGGCTTCGATTCGCGCACACGTGGCTTCGTCCCCGCCGAGATCATCGCAATGTGCAAGCAGCTGGCGGCTCGCGGCGATGTCGAGGTGACGACGCTGTTCATCGACTGCGCCGGCGGCGAGTTGGAGCGGCGCTACAACGAAACCCGCCGTCCGCATCCGATGGCCCGCGGCCGTCCCGTACTCGACGGGATCAAGGCCGAGCGCGAGCTGCTGGAGCCGCTGCGGCGCTGGGCCGACATCGTCATAGACACCAGCGACTTCTCCACCAACCAGCTGCAGCAGGAAGTGCGCGAGCAATTCGCCAGCAGCGCCGAGCGCGAGATGACCGTCACCATCTCCAGCTTCGGTTTTGCCCGCGGCACCCCGCCCCTGGCAGACCTGCTGTTCGACATGCGCTTTATCGACAACCCGCATTGGATAGAGGGCCTTCGCGAGAAGACCGGACTTGAAGCCGAGGTAGCCGCGCATATCGAGGCCGATCCCGCTTTCGAACCGGCCTTCGCCCGCATCGCCGACCTGCTGCGCGAGCTGCTGCCGCGCTATGCCGCGCAGGACCGCAGCTATCTCAACATCGCCTTCGGCTGTACCGGAGGGAGACACCGCTCCGTCTACAGCGCCGAGCGGGCGGCGGACGTCTTGCGCGCCGAGGGGTTTTCGCCCACCGTTATTCATCGCAATCTGGGGAGCCGTCCCGCCGATCCGCTCGAACGGCGTTGATTCCCGCGGCCATTGATGGTTCAGGACCCGGCACGTAACCTTCCAAGGGTAATTATTCGGATACGCCCACGCATGATTGGCATGATTCTCGTCACCCACGGCAATTTGGCCGAGCACTTCATCGACGCGATGGAGCATGTGGTGGGCAAGCAGGAGGGTGTGGCGACCATCTGCATCGGTCCCAATGACGATATGGAGCGTCGCCGCCAGGACATCGCCGATGCCATCGCTAAGGTGGACACGGGCGACGGAGCGATCATCCTCACCGACCTGTTCGGCGGTACGCCCTCCAACCTCGCGATCTCCCTGCTCGACACGGGCCGGATCGAGGTGATCGCGGGCATCAACCTGCCGATGCTCATCCGCCTTGCCGGAGCGCGCAAGAGCATGGGCGTGGTCGATGCGGTGCACGCGGCGCAGACTGCGGGCCGCAACTACATCACGGTGGCCAGCGAGTTCCTCGGCCAGGATATCGACAGCGCGAAGGCTGCCACCTCTTGAGCGAGCTGCGCCGCACCCTCACGGTCGTCAACCAGCGCGGATTGCATGCGCGGGCCAGCGCCAAGTTCGTCGGCGCAGTCGCCGAACTGCCGGAAGGTTGCCAGGTGCGTGTGGCCAAGGGCGAGAACGAGGCGGCCGGCGGCTCCATCCTCGGCCTCATGATGCTCGGTGCAGCCAAGGGCGATACGATCGAGCTGATCGTCGCCGGCGACGGCAGCGAGGAGGCGATGAGCACCCTCGCCGCGATGATCGAGGACGGTTTCGGGGAGCCGTGACCATGGCTCCCAGCGACATCCGGCCGCGCCGCCTCATCACCGGCTTTTCCAACCCCACCGTCAAGGCGCTGCGTGCGCTGCGCGAGAAGAAGCACCGCAAGGCCGCGGGCAAGTTCCTCGCCGAAGGTCTGCGACTGCTGACCGACGCGCGCGAGTGTGGGCATTTGCCCGAGGTGCTGGTACTCGCTACGGGCCGCGATCCGCATCCGCTGTTGGCAGAGCTGGAAGCGGCGGTCGCGGCGGCGGGCGGCGAAGTGATCGAGACCTCGCCCGACATCCTCTCCAAGATCACCGGCAAGGACAATCCGCAGGCGGTCGCGGGCGTGTTCGCCGAATTCAACACCTCGCTGGCGAGCCTCGACCGCAGCCGCGCCGACATCTGGCTGGTCGCCCAGGCGCTGCGCGATCCGGGCAATCTCGGCACCATGCTGCGGACCGGCGACGCGATCGGCGCGGGCGGGCTGATCCTGATCGACGATTGCGCCGATCCCTTCAGCGTCGAGGCCGTGCGCGCCAGCATGGGCGCGGTGTTCACGCAAAGCATCGCGCGTGCCGAGTGGAGCGAGTTCGAGGGCTGGCTGCGCGGCGGTGCAGGCCAGCTCGTCGCCGCGAGCCTGCGCGAGGCCCAGCCCTATCGCGTCGCGCCCTATGCCGCACCATGTTTCGTCATGGTCGGCAACGAGAGTCGCGGGCTGCCGGAGGCGTACGAGATGGCCTGCGACCTGCGCGTGACCATGCCGATGAAAGGTCGCGCCGACAGCCTCAACGCGGCTGTCGCGGCGGCAGTTCTGGGGTACGAGGTGCTGGCGGGGCTGGAACAGCGGGACTGATCCGGACCCGCCCGCCTGGATCAAATGGCCAAATAGTCTTCCGCCGCGACCCGTTCGATCCGGTCGACGGTCAGCTTCCCGGCGGGCGCCTCCACCTGCCAGTTCAGGCCATCGGCTTCGAAGTTCAGCGCAACTTCAGCAGCAAGGACTTGTTCGACATTCCGCACGATCAACAGCGAGCCGAATCCCGTGCGTGAGGGCTCGGGGACTAGAGGGCCACCAATCTCGTTCCAGCGCATCCGAAAAACTGGCTCTTCCGCAGCTTCACCGGCAACCTCCCATTCGATGTCGACCCGGCCGCGATCATTGCTGAGTGCACCATATTTTTCGGCGTTCGTGGCGAGTTCATGGATAGCCAGTCCTATCGCTTCGGCAGCCTCCGTTCTGACGATCACCGGACTGGGCTTTGTGATATGTATTCGTCGCCGCATATCTTCGCCGAGATGGCGAAGTTGCGCCTCGACGATATCGGCCACGCGTGCTCCCGACCAATCGCCGCCGTCGAGAATTTCCTGATTGGACGCCAGCGCATTGATGCGGCGGTCGAGGGACCGGACGAGTTCGTCCTTCGGCAAGCCGGAGGACCGCCGCAGGATCGCTCTGATCGTAGCGAGCATATTCCGAGAGCGGTGGTTCACCTCCCGCATCAGCAGCTTGATGTGGTTCTGCGCTTCCAGCTGGTCGGTGATGTCGGTGTTCGTGCCGCACCAGAGAACGACGTTCCCTTCGTCATCCCTTAACGGGTTCGCACGACTGAGGAACCACCGGAACTCGCCGTCTGCTCTCCGCAACGGAAAAGTGTCGTCCCAGGGCTCTCCGCTATCCCACGCTTCCTGAATGCGGTTGGTGACACGCTCGACATGATCCGGATGATGGACTTTCTGCCACCCCCAACCCTGCATTTCCTCCAGATCGGTGCCGGTGAATTCGTACCACCGCTGGTTGAACCAGTAGATCCAGCCATCCTTGTCGGCGAGCCACGCCAGTTGCGGAATGTTGTTGGCGAGCGCGGTAAATTGGTCGGTCTTCTCGCGCAGACCGGACTGCAGTTCGATCTGCTCGCGCAAGTCGTTCGCGATCTTCGACGCACCGACGATCTGTCCGGATGCATCGCGCACCGGCGAGACTGTCACCGCGATTGGCACGGTTTCGCCGCTCTTCGTGAGACGCTTAGTAGTAAACCTGGGAACGACATGTCCCGCACGAATTCTTGCGAGGATCCGATCCTCTTCCTCGGCGCGATCTTCGGGCACGATCCGGCGGATCGACTGCCCAACCATTTCCGCGGCCGACCAGCCGAAAAGCGCCTCTGCCGCGGGGTTCCATGTCTGTACGGTGCCGTCGAGCGACTTCGAGATTATCGCGTCCGTAGAGCTTGCTATAATGGCAGCGAAACGGGCTGCGTCTATGTCGGGATCCGGTTCGTTTTCGGCCATGCGATGCGTTTGCTTAAACCAAATTCGTTCAGCGAGCCCGCAGTCATCTAACCGCTTCGCGGGTCTGCGACAACTGCGGCCTCACTCCGCCGCTTCGCGCCCCTCGCCCGTTTGATCCTCGATCTGCGCGGCGTCTTCCGCATTGTAGCGCGGGGTTGCCTCCACCTTCGGCACTTCCTCGATCTCGCGCTTGCCGATTTCGATGCCGCGTTCGGCTAGGCGCCTGCCCGACGTCAGCACGTTACGTTCGAAGCTGCCAACGAACTTGTTGTAATTGTTGACCGCCGTCTCCAGCCCGCCGCCGACGCGCTTCATGTGTTCGGCGGCGACGGCGAGGCGGTCGTAGAGCTCCGCCCCGGCCCTGCCGATCTCCACCGCTTCCTGCGCGATCGTGTCCTGCCGCCAGACCTGCGCCACGGTACGCGCGATGGCGACGAGGTTGGTCGGGGTCGCCAGCAGCACCTTGTTGCGGAAGGCGAAGTCCCACAGCTCCGGATCGTGCTCCAGCGCGGCGGCGACGAAATGCTCGCCCGGCACGAACATCACGACATAGTCGGGCGTGTCGTCGAACTGGCTCTGGTAGCTCTTGCTGCCGAGCGTCTGGACGTGGTTGCGCATGGATTTCGCATGCAGGTCGAGATGCCGCCCGCGCTCGTCGTCGTCATCCGCCTCAAAGGCGGCCTGGTAGGCGTTGAGCGAGACTTTGGCGTCGATCACCAGTTTCTTCTGCCCCGGCACATGCACCACCGCATCGGGGCGAAGCCGGCCATCCTCGGTCTCGATCGAATGTTCGAGGTTGAAATCGGTATGCTCCGACAGCCCGCATTGTTCGAGCACGTTCTGCAGCGCCCGCTCACCCCAGCGGCCGCGCGCCTTGGGGGCGTTGGTCAGGCTGTTGCCGAGCCGCTGTGCCTCGCGCCGGACCTCTTCCTGCCCGCGCTGCATCTCGGTGATCTGCTGGTAGAGCCGTCCGAAGGCATCGGTGCGCTTTTCCTCCAGCGCGGCGACCTGCTTCTCGTAAGCCTCCAGCCGCTTGCCCACCGGATCGAGCAGCGCGCGCAGCTTTTCCTCGCTGGTCTTTTCGGAATGCCCGAACCTCTCGTTCGCGCGCTTGAGGAAATCCTCCTGCGCCTTGGACAGTACGGCGGTGCCGGTGTTCTGGAATTCCTTGAGCAATTCCTCGCGCGCCTCGACCAGCAAGCGCTTCTGCTCGTCGAAATTAGCGGTCTTTTCCTTGAGCGTCGCCAGCTCGGACCCGAGCGCAGCATTGTCGCGCCGCAAGATTTCGAGAGCCGTTTCATGCGCGGCGCGGGTCTCGCGCAATTCGCCGTCGAGCGCATCTGCGCGGTCAGCCCGCACGGTCGCATTCTCCAGTTCTACGATGGCGCGGCGGAACTTCTCGTCCAGCTCCCGCGCCTCTGCATCGCGCTCGCCATGGCGCGCTTTCCAGTCGGCTGCCGGGCGCGATCCGGCGAACCAGCCGAGCGCCACCCCAATCAGGAGAGCGGCGACGGCGACGATGAGAACGGTCATATCCATGCGCCGGAACATAGCTGGAACGGGCGGCGCGGGAAAGGCCCACCCGGAACTATCCCCACAGCCGCGCGCTCCTCATGCAAAGAGGAGATATTCTATGTCGATCAAGGAAATGATCCAGGACCACCCCGCCGTGGGGGCCGACTATACCGAGGAACTGGGCGAAGCGGTCAAGCACGCGATGTATTGCGCGGCGATCGCCAGTAGCTGCGTCGATGCATGCAATGCGGAAGAGGGCGACATGTCCGAATGCATCCGCAAGTGTTCGGACGCGTCGGACATCTGCCAAGCCGTCAGCACGGTCGCGGGGCGTCGCACGCACGGCAATACGGCGGTGATCAAATCGCTGCTCGAAGCCTGCATCCTCGCCTGCAAGGTCTGCGCCGAGGAATGCGACAAGCACGAAAACCCGCACTGCCAGCGCTGCGCGCGGATGTGCCACGAAGTGGTCGAGGACTGTGTGAAAGCGCGCGATGCGATGCTGGACGCGGCGTAATTTGTTTAGCCTCAGGCGCCGGCGGCCGCGTCCGCGGCGTTAGGCTATCCTCGCTGCGCTCGGTTCTCTGGGAGGCGCAACCGCTCGTCAATCAGTGACCTCTCCCCTCCTAGAGCACCGGGCCGACGGAGGCCCGGCAAGGGCGACCGCCCGCCCGCAGCGGGTGCAGCTTGCTGCACATCTAGCGAGGACGACCCCGCGGATGCGGGTTCGCAAACAAAAATGCTAAGCCGCTTCGCGCAACTTTTTCAGCTTCTTGAGCGCCATGTTGCGCTTGAGGCGGCTGAGGTGGTCGATGAACAGAATTCCTTCGAGGTGGTCCATCTCGTGCTGGATGCACGTCGCCATCAGCCCGTCGAGGTCTTCCTCGTGGGTCTCGCCCTCCAAGTCCTGGTAGCGCACGCGGCAGGTGGACGGGCGATCGACGTCGGCGAAGATGTCGGGGACCGAAAGGCAGCCTTCCTGATAGGTCGCCAGCTCGTCTGCCGGGTCGAGGATTTCCGGGTTGATGAAGACGCGCGGCTCCTTCTTCACCGGATAGTGCACGTGTTCGTGCCCGCCATGATTGCAGACCTCGCCCTCGGCCTCGGTGTCTTCGGGCTGCAGGTCGATCACCAGCACGCGCTTGGGCACGCCGACCTGGATCGCCGCAAGCCCGATGCCGGGCGCATCATACATGGTTTCGAACATGTCGGAGACGAGCGTCTTCAACTCGTCGTCGAACTCGGTGACGGGTTCGGACACGACCTTGAGCCGGGGATCCGGCACTTCGAGAATTTCACGGATAGCCATGTGGGGTGAGATAGTCTGGCGGAGGGAAATGTTCAATATTGTGGAAGAGGAAAGCGCATCCGCGCTTTCCTTCGCTGTTCCATCCCACGCCCCCTCCCGGCCACCCATGGCATTATACTGATTGGGTGGTCGGGAGGGGGCGTGGGACGGAACAGCGAGGGCTGGACGGATGTCTAGCCCGCACGCAGACAAAATCAAACCGGTCGCCGTGCCCTCAGCGCCTGCGCCAAGGTGCCCTCGTCGAGGTAATCCAGTTCCCCGCCGACCGGCAGGCCATGCGCCAGTTGCGTGATCCGCAGGGGATACGCTTCCAGCCGCTCGGCGAGATAGTGCGCGGTCGTCTGACCCTCCAGCGTGGCGTTCATGGCGAGGACGATTTCGTCCACTCCACCCTCTTCCACCCGCGCCATCAGGCTGGCGATGTTGAGATCCTCGGGCCGAACGCCGTCCAGCGCCGACAGTTTGCCGCCGAGCACGTGATAGCGGCCGGTAAACAGCTTCGCGCGGTCGAGCGCCCACAGGTCGGACACGTCCTCCACCACGCACAGGCTCTTCATATCGCGGCGCGAGTCGGCGCAGATGGCGCAGGGGTTGCGCGTATCGACATTGCCGCAGGTTTCGCACTCGACCAGCGCCTCGCCGACCGTCGCCAGCGCGTCGAGCAGGGCCGGCAGCGCCGTCTCGCGCCGCTTGACCAGCCACAGCACTGCACGCCGCGCGCTGCGCGGGCCGAGGCCGGGTAGGCGGGCCAGCGCCGATGCGAGGGTTTCGATCTCTTGCGATGCCATCGCGCCACAGATAGGGGCGCGGGCGAGACAGAGAAAGGCCGCAATGCGCATTATCTTCATGGGTAGCCCGGATTTCGCCGTGCCGACGCTGCAGGCGCTGGTCGATGCGGCGCATGAGGTGGTGTGCGTCTACACCCAGCCGCCGCGGCCCGGCGGGCGGCGCGGCAAGGAGCTGACGCGCACGCCGGTTCATCGGCGGGCCGACGATCTCGGGATCGAAGTGCGGCATCCCAAGTCGTTGAAGTCAGCCGAAGAGCAGGAAGCTTTTGCTGCGCTGGAATCCGATATGGCCGTGGTTGCCGCCTACGGACTGATCCTGCCGCAAGCCATTCTCGACGCGCCGAAGCATGGTTGCCTCAACGTCCACGCCTCCATTTTGCCGCGCTGGCGCGGGGCCGCGCCGATCCACCGTGCGGTGATGGCGGGCGATCCGGTGACAGGCGTCACGATCATGCAGATGGAAGCAGGGCTCGACACCGGCCCAATGCTGACGATGGCGCGCACCCCGATCGAGGACAAGACGACCGGCGAATTGACCGAAGAACTGGCCGAGATCGGCGCCCAGCTGATGGTCGGCACGCTGATCGATATCGAGATGCTGCATCCCCTGGAGCAGGACGACGCCGAAGCGACCTATGCCGCCAAGATCGACAAGGCGGAGGCGCGGATCGACTGGGCGCGGCCTGCCGAGGATGTGGTCCGGCACGTGCATGGTCTCTCGCCCTTCCCCGGTGCGTGGTTCGAACTCGATGGCCAGCGGGTCAAGCTGCTGCGAGCGGAGATCGCCGAAGGTGAAGGCGCACCCGGCGAAGTGATCGACGACCGGCTCGCCATTGCCTGCGGCGAAGGCGCGATCCGCCCGGTCGAATTGCAGCGTGCCGGCAAGCCGAAAATGGACCTCGATACCTTCCTGCGCGGCAATGCGGTGTCCAAAGGCAGCGTGCTGGGCTGATGTCGGCGCGTGTGCCTCGACAGGCTCAGCATGAGCGGGTCTTGTGCCTAGTTCCACGTCCGCTCAGCCTGAGCCTGTCGAAGGCCATGCGCTTACCGATGCGCCGATGACCCGCTTCGCCCTCACCCTCGAATTCGACGGCACGCCGTTCTTCGGCCTCCAGCGCCAGAAAGATGGCCCGAGCGTGCAACAATCGGTGGAGGAAGCCGCGTTCCGCATTCTGGGAGAGGACGTGCGCCTGCATAGCGCAGGCCGAACCGACACCGGCGTCCATGCGCTCGCTATGCGCAGCCATATGGATATCGCCAAGGACATCGCGCCCTTCCGCCTGATGGAAGCCCTCAACGCGCATCTGCGGCCCGATCCGATTGCCGTGACCCATTGCGAGATCGTGCCCGAGGACTGGCATGCCCGCTTTGCCTGCACCGGTCGCAGCTATGTCTACCGCATCGCCAATCGCCGCGCGCCGCTGACGCTGGAGAAGGACCGGCTGTGGCAGGTCGGCACGCCGCTCGACCACGAGGCGATGCACCGCGCGGCGCAGGCGCTGGTGGGCCTGCACGATTTCACCACCTTCCGCTCGGTCCATTGCCAGTCGGACAGCCCCGTCAAGACGCTCGACCGGCTGGATGTGGAGCGAGAGGGAGAGGAAGTCCGTATCCACGCCGCCGCGCGCAGCTTCCTTCACCACCAGGTGCGCAGCATGGTCGGCTGTCTCGCGCTGGTCGGCATGGGCCGGTGGCGCGAGGAGCAGGTGGCAGAGGCTCTGGAAGCGAAGGATCGGCAGGCGCTCGGCCTCAACGCCCCGCCGCACGGGCTCTACTTCGTCGAGGCGACCTATCCCGACGATGCTTGACGTTGCGGCACCCTAGCCAAGCCGGATTGGTAAGCGTAGCGAGTCGGAGATACGTTTCACGATGCAACGAAAGGGACAAGGATGGCCTACACTGGCAAACAGCTTTTCACTACGCTGACGAGCGACGGCACCCTCACACTCGAGCTGGAGGACACAACCTTCCCCGATCCGACGGGCAACCAGGTCCTCGTCAAGATGGAGGCCGCGCCGATCAACCCGTCGGATCTGGCGATCCTGACCGGTGCCGCCGATTTCGAGAATGCCGACTATTCGCCGGGCAAGGTCGTCGCCACAATGCCGGAGCCGTTCAACAGCGGTCAGAAGGCGCGCCACGGCCAACGTCTGCCGGCAGGCAACGAGGGCGCAGGCACGGTCGTCGCCACGGGCGATAGCGACACGGCGAAAGCTCTGATGGGCCAGCGCGTCGCCTGCGTTCCCGGCAGCGCCTACTCCGAATACGCCATCGCCGATGCCGCAATGTGCCTGCCGCTGGGCGACCACAGCGCAGAGGACGGCGCGTCGAGCTTCGTCAATCCGATGACCGCGCTTGGCTTTGCCGAGAATGCCAAAATGGACGGTGCAAAATCGATCCTCCACACGGTCGGCGCGTCGAACCTCGGCCAGATGCTGGTGAAGATCTGCCAGGAAGACGGCCTTGGCCTCGTCAACATCGTGCGCAAACACGATCAAGTCGAGCTGCTGAAAGGTCTCGGCGCAAGCCATGTGGTCAATTCGTCGGACGACGATTTCATGGATCAGCTCAAATCCGCGATCGACGAGACCGACGCCTTCTACGGCTTCGATCCGATTGGCGGCGGCAAGATGGTCGATCATTGCTTCAAGGCGATGGAGCAGGTCGCGGTCGGCAAAATGACCGAATATTCGCGCTATGGCTCCAACCAGCAGAAGCGCATGTTCATCTATGGCCGCCTCGACTTCGGACCGACCACGCTGACGCCGAGCTACGGTTTCGGCTGGACGCTGTCGGGCTGGCTGCTGACGCCGTTCCTGCAGACTGCGGGGATGGAAACCGTCGGGCGTATGCGCAAGCGCGTGCTCGACAACCTCACGACCACCTTCGCCAGCAGCTACAAGACCAGGGTCGACCTCGAAGGCATGCTGACCAAGGACGCGATCCTCGACTATCGCCAGATGAAGACCGGTGAGAAGTATCTGGTGACGCCGAACGGTTGACGCTTAGCGCCCGTCGAAGGCGCGCTGGAGGGCGGCGGGATCGGTCTCGCCGCTCGCCAGCAGCAGTTGCAGGAGGATCCGTGCCTTCTGCGGATTGAGCGCGCGGGCCGCGACGAAGCCGTTGGAATCGTCCTCCGGCTCGCGATCCACCAGTCCCTCGTCGGCCCGGCTGGCGCGGACCACGGCGATGCCTGACGCTGCGACGTCTACCAGCGCCTGACGCACGGCTTCGGGCATATTGCCCTCGCCCACGCCCGCGACGACGACGCCGCGTGTGCTTCTGCCCAGCTGTCGCTCCACTGAGTCGGCATCCTGCCCGGCGTGGACATAGACGATCGCCACCTCCGGCAAATCGTCGCACCATGCAAAGCGCGCTTCGTCGCGGTCGCCCCAGGGCGCACCGAACCATTCGAGCGTGCCGGGTGTGACCAGCGCAATCGATTCGCGCGGGAAACCACGAAACGCTTCGGAGCCGCGCGTGCGAACCTTGCGCACGTCGCGCGCGGCGAACACGCGGTCTCCCATGACGACCAGCGTGCCGCGGCCTGCTGCATTCGCGTCGCAGGCCACGCGGACGGCATTGGCGAAATTCCGAAGCCCGTCATAGCCGACCGCGTCTGCAGGCCGCATCGCGCCTACCACCACCACCGGCTTGGTGGAGGGCAACGTCAGGTCGAGCAGGAACGCCGTTTCCTCCAGCGTATCGGTGCCATGCGTGACGATCACGCCCGAACAATCCGGATCGTCCAACGCCTCTACGATCGCGCGGTGAAGCGGGTTCCACACCTGCGGGCCGATATCCGCCGAATCGATATTGGCGATCTGATGGCCCGAAAGCTCCGCCTCCAGCCCCAGTCCGCCCACGCGTTCGAGATAGTCCTCGATCCCGATCTCGCCCGCGCGATAATCCTGCGCGATCGCATTGCCCGCGATCCCGGCAATGGTGCCGCCGGTGGCGAGAACGGTGAGCCTGGTCGTCATTCGCGCCGCCTAGCTGCCGATTGGCGATCTCGGCAATTGATTTTAAGATTTGCGGCGCTATGTGCAGCGGACCGCCACATCGGCGGCACCCGTGGTTGGGGCGATTAGCTCAGTTGGTAGAGCATCTCGTTTACACCGAGAGGGTCGGCAGTTCGAGCCTGTCATCGCCCACCACCACTTCCGATATAGCCCGATCTTCTATCCGCCGATCGCCTCGTCGATTGCCGCGCGGGCGTCCTCGCTCGACCAGTCGTAATCGCCCGACACGCGCCACACTTCCTGTCCCATCGCATCGTAGAGCACAGTCGTCGGCATGACTCCGCCGCCGATGGCGAAGCCCAGCGCGCCTTCAGGGTCCATCCAAGACCCGAGCATTTGAAAATCGCGCTCGGCGAAAAACGGGCCGACCTTCTCCGCGCCCTGCATATCCTGGCTGACGGTCAGCACGCGCAGGCTACCCTCGTAGTCGACCGCCAGCTCCTCGAGCAGCGGCATCTCCTTGACGCAGGGCGCGCACCAGGTGGCCCAGAGGTTCACCAGCACCGGCGTGCCTTGCAGTGCGCCCATGTTCAGCGCATCACCCTGAAGGTCGCGCACGTTGCTCGCCGGCATCAGAGTGCCGGCCTGGCTGCGGTCGATCTCGCCGGTTGGCGCGGGCGTAGCGGTGCTTTCTTGCGCGGCCTCGGGCTGACCACTATCGCAGCCCGCGACAAGCAGGCCCAGGGTGAATGCAGCAGTGAGCGACAAGCGGGACAATTCGGGCTCCAATGCCATGTGGGGCGGCAGGTTCGCACAAGGGCCTAGCGCGATCATGCGCGAAATCAACGCCTCGATCCCGTTCGACAAGGCACTGTGGCGGCATGACATCGAAGCCAGCAAGGCGCATGTCGCCATGCTCGGCGCGCAGGGGATCGTCACGGCCGAGGACATGGCAACTATCACCGAGGGGCTGGACAAGGTCGCCGCCGAATATGCGCGGGAGGGCGTGCCGGAGGACTGGGACCTCGAAGACATCCACATGACCACCGAGAGCCGTCTGGCCGAACTGATCGGTCCGGCGGCAGGACGGCTCCACACCGCGCGCAGCCGCAACGACCAGGTCGCAACCGATTTTCGCTTGTGGGTGCGCGACGCACTCGACCAGATCGATGCGGGATTGCTGGCACTGCAACAGGCGCTGGTGATGCGCGCCGGCGAGCATGCCGCCAGCATCATGCCCGGGTTCACGCATCTGCAGACGGCGCAGCCGGTCACGCTCGGCCACCACCTGATGGCCTATTACGAAATGATCGCGCGCGACCGCAGCCGGTTCGCGGACGCGCGAGCGCGGATGAACGAAAGCCCGCTCGGCAGCGCGGCGCTCGCCGGTACCGGCTTCGCGATCGACCGCGAAGCGACCGCGCAGGCGCTCGGCTTCGACCGGCCCACGCGCAACAGCCTCGATGCCGTGTCCGACCGCGACTTCGCGCTCGATTACCTGATGGCGGCGAGCCAGTGCGCGCTGCACCTGAGCCGCCTCGCCGAAGAGTTCATCATCTGGGCCAGCCAGCCCTTCGGCTTCGTGCGCATGCCCGACACGCTTTCTACCGGCAGCTCGATCATGCCGCAGAAGAAGAACCCCGACGCCGCCGAGCTGGTGCGCGGGCATGCGGGCCGCGTGATTGGCTGCGCCACCGCGCTGATGGTGACGATGAAGGGGCTTCCCCTCGCTTATTCCAAGGACATGCAGGACGACAAGCCGCCGGTGTTCGAAGCGCACGGCCTGATGGCGCTGAACATCGCCGCGATGACCGGCATGGTGGCGGACAGCGACTTCAAGACCGGACGGATGCGCCAAGCGGCAGAACTCGGCTATGCTACGGCCACGGACCTTGCCGACTGGCTCGTGCGTGAGGCGGACATCCCCTTCCGCGAGGCGCACCACATTACCGGCGCTGCCGTGAAGCGTGCGGAGGCCGACGGCGTGGCGCTCGACCAGCTGCCGCTGGATGTGCTCAAGGCGATCGACCAGCGGATCGACGAACGTGTTTACAAGGCGCTGTCGGTCGATGCCTCGGTGGCCTCGCGCAGCTCCTATGGCGGAACTGCGCCCGAACAGGTAAAGGCGCAGGTTCAGGCCGCGCGCAAAGCGCTGGGAATGGATGCCTAGATGAACAGATTACCGATCCTTGTGTGCGCGCTTGCCTTGGGCGCTTGCGGGCAGAAGGCCGACCTCGCGCCGGTCGAAGGCGCGGCCCTGCCGCCCGCTCCCTATGGCGCGGAAGTGCAGCCGAGCGCGGACGAACTGCTCGTGCTCGATCCGCAGGCCGCGCCCGATCGTTCGGTAGAACTGCGCACCCGCTCCGAAGAGCGCGAGGACGATCCCTTCGATCTGCCGCCCGAGTAGGTTCTCAGCCGAAAAGCACAGCTTGCTCGACTCGCCCCCGCGAATTCGGCAGAGGCGCTGGCCATGGACCATTTCCAGCTTCGTGACGGCGTGCTCCATGCCGAAGACGTGCCCCTGCCGCGCATTGCCGATGAGGTCGGCACGCCGGTCTATGTCTATTCGCGCGCCACGCTGACCCGCCATGCCCGCGTGTTCCGCGATGCGCTGGGCGAGCTCGACAATCCGCACATCGCCTTTGCAGTGAAATCCAACCCGAACCTCGCCGTGCTGAAAGTGCTGGCGAACGAAGGCTATGGCGCGGACGTCGTCTCCGGCGGCGAACTGACGCGTGCGCTTAAGGCGGGGATGAAGCCGGAAGACATCGTGTTCTCGGGCGTGGGCAAGACCCATGCCGAGCTGCTCCAGGGCCTCGAAGCGGGCATCGGCCAATTCAATATCGAGAGCGAGGAAGAGGGCTACGAGCTCGCCGCAATCGCCGAACGCCACGGCAAGCGGGCGGCCTGCGCGCTGCGGGTGAACCCCGACGTCGATGCGCGCACGCATGAGAAGATCTCCACCGGCAAGCGCGAGAACAAATTCGGCGTGCCGCTCGATCGGGCGGCGGAAATCTATGCCCGGCTGGCGGAAGAAGACGGTCTCGATATGCGGGGCGTTGCGGTTCACATCGGCAGCCAGCTCGGCGATCTGGAGCCACTGGAAACCGCTTTCGGCAAACTCGGCGCGCTGATTGCGGAACTTCGCGCGCAAGGCTGCACGGTCACTCATGCCGATCTTGGCGGCGGGCTCGGCGTGCCGTACAAGGCAGGCGAAACGCTGCCCGCACCCACAGAATACGGCGCGATGGTTGCCCGGGTGACGAAGGACTGGGACGTGCGCCTAATGTTCGAACCGGGCCGCGTGATCGCGGGCAATGCCGGCGTGCTGCTGACCCGGGTCATCCGCTCCAAACGCAGCGGCAATGGCCCGCCTTTCATGGTGGTCGATGCGGCGATGAACGATCTCGCGCGCCCCGCCATGTACGGCGCCTGGCACGATTTCGCTGCGGTCGCGCCGAGCGGCGACCGGATGACCGCGCATATCGTCGGCCCGATCTGTGAAACCGGCGACACCTTTGCGATGGACCGCGAATGCGACGCGCTGGTCGCGGGCGATCTCGCGGTGTTCCGCACGGCGGGCGCCTATGGTGCGACCATGGCAAGCAGCTACAATTCGCGCGGCTTCGTGGCCGAAGTGCTGGTCGACGGGGACAAATACGCGGTGGTCGCGGACCGGATCGCGGCGAGCGCGATCATGGATGCGGAACGCGTGCCGGAATGGCTGGCCTGATGCATTCCTTGCCGCTCTTCCACCGCATCGCGGGAATGCGCGTGGTGGTCGTCGGCACAGGAGACATGGCCGAGGCCAAGGCGCGGCTGGTGACGCGGGCGGGCGGCATTCCCTGCGCCGAGACCGAAGCGCATCATGCGAGGATCGGCTTCGTCGCGCTGGAGGACGAGCGCGCTGCCGAGGCCGCGGCTCTGCGACTCAAGCGCGCAGGCCTGCTGGTCAACGTCGCCGACCGGCCCGATCTGTGCGATTTCACCCTGCCCAGTGTGCTCGACCGCGACCCGGTGCTGGTGGCGGTAAGCACGGGCGGAGCGTCGGCGGGGCTGGCGAAGCATTTGCGGCTGCGGCTCGAAGAGCTTCTGCCGCCCTCGCTTGGCGCTCTTGCCCGCAGCCTCGCGAACGCACGCGAGGCGATCCGAGCTCTTTACCCGGTGGCAGCGGATCGTCGCAGGGCGATCGATCACGCGCTCGAAAAGGGTGGTTCGTTGGATCCGTTTTCCAGCAAGACGGCCACCGTCGATGAGTGGCTGGCGGAAAGCGGGCACGGCAGCGCCGACGAAGTTCTCGAGTTCGAGCTTGCGAGCGACGATCCGGACGATCTGACTCTGCGTCAGGCGCGTGCACTCGGCCAAGCCGATCACGTTCTGCACGATGTCGGAATTAACGAGGCGATCTTGGTACGTGCTCGCGCAGATGCCACGCGCACCGTTTTGCCGGCAAAGCCATCCAGCGGCGGTCTTTGTGTGATCCTGCGGACCGATCAGGCTAAGACAAAACCGTCAACGGACACACCAACCTCCGCGAAATAGCGCGCCATCGCGTCGACGGTGTCCTGCGACATCGCAATGAAGACCCGGCGCCGGTCTTCCGCATCCGCCACGCGCACAAGCAACCCGGCAGTTACCATCTGCCCGATCCACCGCAGCGCAGTGGTCGCCGGCACACCCGAAGCGATACACAGCGAGCTCACGCTGACCCGATCACCTTCGACTCGCGCTGCCGACAGATCAAGAAGCATGTCCCATGCGGGATCGGCGAACAATTCACCCTCGAAATAGTGCGCCCGTGCCTTCCGAGCCTTAATAACCAGCCTGATCGTCTCTGCCCGCGGCAGTTTTGGCACAGCCTTTCGGTCCTTGGTCATCACGTAGCTGTCGTCTTCAGCGTGCCAATTTGGCGCCGGGGATTCGAAACGGAACGCTCCCCCCTGCGCTCGCTGCCCCTGCGTTACCTTCTCGAGCTTTTCGGCAATCCGACCAACTTGCTCCGTCAGGCGCAGCAGCATCAGCCGGTCTTCTTCTCCCAATTCTCGCAAGCGCAGGTTCGGCACATGCGCCAGCACGCGCCCGATCGCGATTGCCCGCTCCGACCGGCAGGGATCGACGAGTATTTGCGGCGCAGAAGAAGAGAAGCATCCGAAGATCGCATCGAGCGCGCCCATGGTGGTCGAGACGACCATCTGCGTTCCCGCCTTGCCTGCGCGCATATCTAGCCGCGAGAGCAGTGCCAGCGCTTCAGCGGTATCTTCGGCGCAATCGACCAGCAGCACATCGCCCAGCGCGGTAATCGCACCATTCGCATAGTCCGCCAGCGACATGGAATGCAGCACACGAAAGCCTGCCGCCTCGGCATCGTCGCGCAACTCGCCGCGGATATGCGCGCGGTCCGCCAGCACGGTCACGCCGATCTGGCACCCGGCGGAATTGCACACCGGCTCGTAACTGAAATCCGCCTGCATCGAATCGCGCTCCTGTTTTTCTGTCGAACAGGATGAGAACAAATGAGGATCAGGTCAAGACTCAGGCGCGGATTTCGATCGGGGTGCCGTCGGGCACCAGGCTCCACAGCTCGGCGATTTCCGCATTGGTCAGTGCGATGCAGCCGTCGGTCCAGTCGCCCGGCACGCGCTGGTCGTTCGGGAGGCCGTTAGGCTGGCCGTGGATGAAGATCAGCCCGCCCGGGGAGCGCCCACGCGCCTGTGCATAGGAGCGATCGGCGGCGTTGGGGTAGTCGATGTAAAGCGACAGGAAATAGCTCGACTGCTGGTTGCCGTAGGTGATCGTATAGCGGCCTTCCGGCGTGCGTTCGTCGCCTTCGAATTGCTTGTGGCCGATCGGCCGGTCGCCGAATTGCAGGCCGCGATAGGTGCGGATGACGTCCGCGCCCTGATAGACCAACAGCGTCCGCTCCGACTTGTCGATCAGGATGAAATCGGCGACCTCGCCCTCACGCGCCTGTTGTGGCGACGCAGGCGAAGCGCCGAGCAGCGATAGCGAGAGCAACAGGGGGGCGAGCCAGCGCATGGCGCGCATCCTGCCATCGCTATGCCGATCAGTCCATGAACGGATCGCGCATCAGGATCGTGTCGTCGCGCTCGGGGCTGGTCGAGACCAAGGCGACGGGCGTTTCGATCAGCTCCTGCACGCGCTGGATGTATTTCACCGCATTGGCTGGCAGATCGGCGAAACTACGCGCGCCGGCGGTGCTTTCTTTCCAGCCATCCATGGTTTCGTAGATCGGCTCCACCGCGGCCTGGTCGGCGGCGTGGCTGGGGAAGTAATCGAACACTTGTCCGCGCAGGCGATAGCCGGTGCAGATCTTCACCTCGTCCAGCCCGTCGAGCACGTCGATCTTGGTCAGCGCAATGCCGGTCACACCACTGATTGCGCAACTTTGCCGCACGATGACCGCATCGAACCAGCCGACCCGGCGCTGGCGGCCGGTGACGGTGCCGAATTCGTGGCCTCTCTCCCCCAATCCCTGGCCGATCTCGTCCTCCAGTTCGGTCGGGAACGGGCCGCTGCCGACGCGCGTGGTATAGGCCTTGACGATGCCGAGCACATAACCGGTCGCATTGGGGCCGAGGCCGCTACCCGCCGCTGCAGTTCCGCTGACGGTGTTCGAGCTGGTGACGAAGGGATAAGTGCCGTGATCGATATCGAGCAGCACGCCCTGCGCGCCCTCGAACAGAATCTTCGCGCCGGCCTTGCGAACCTTCTTAAGGCGCTTCCACACCGGCTGGGCGTATTGCAGCACGAAATCGGCGATCTCGCGCAAGTCCTGCAGCAGCGCCTCGCGGTCCACCGGCGGCTGGTCGAAGCCGGCGCGCAAGGCATCGTGATGAGCGCACAGGCGATCGAGTTGCGGCTCCAGATCGTCGAGATGCGCCAGGTCGCACACGCGGATCGCACGGCGGCCGACCTTGTCTTCATAAGCAGGGCCGATGCCGCGACCGGTGGTGCCGATCTTGCCCGAACCCGCAGCCGCTTCGCGAAGACCGTCGAGGTCGCGGTGGATCGGCAGGATAAGCGGGCAATTATCGGCCACGGCGAGATTGTCGGCAGAGACCTTCACACCCTGCCCCTCGATCTTCTCGATCTCGGACTTGAGCGCCCAGGGGTCGAGCACCACGCCATTGCCGATAACGCTCAGCGTGCCGGAAACGATGCCGCTGGGCAGCAGCGAAAGCTTATATGTGGTACCGTCGATGACCAGCGTGTGGCCGGCATTGTGCCCGCCCTGGAAACGCACGACGGCATCGGCGCGGCTGGCCAGCCAGTCGACGATCTTGCCCTTGCCCTCATCGCCCCACTGGGCGCCGATCACGGTGACGTTGGCCATGTTGGATAAGCTTCCCTGCAATGCTGCACAAACGCCGCGGGGGTTAGGCGCATGCGAAAGGTGGAGCAAGGCATTTGCCCGGAAACTTGCCGCCAGTTCTCCATTGTTAAGGCAAAGGAGAAAGTATGACCGATTATCCCACTCTCACCCTTAACGACGACCGCCAGATTCCGCAGCTCGGTTTCGGCACGTGGCAAATCGAGGAGGACGACGCGCCCGAGGCTGTAAAGACCGCGCTCGAAACCGGTTACTGGCTGGTCGATACCGCAGCGATCTACCAGAACGAGCGCGGCGTTGGCAAAGGCATCGGCGACTGGGCCGACATCTTCCTGCAGACCAAGATCTGGAACGAGAGCCAGGGGTACGACCGCACTTTGAAGGCGGCGGACAAATGCCTCGACCGGCTGGGCCGCGACCATGTGGACATGCTGCTGATCCACTGGCCCTGCCCCGACAAGGGCCTGTTCGTCGATACGTGGAAAGCGCTGATCGAACTGCGCGATCAGGGCAAGGCGAAGAGCATCGGCGTCTCGAACTTCCGCGAGGAGGACCTGAAGCGCATCGTCGACGAGACCGGCGTGGTCCCGGCACTGAACCAGATCGAACTGCACCCCGGCTTCCAGCAGCGCGAAATGCGCAAGGTGCATGACGAGATGGGCATCGTGACGCAAAGCTGGTCTCCGCTCGGCCAAGGCGGCGGCATGGATAGCGATGCAGTGAAATCGGTGGCCGAGGAAAGCGGTCAGGACCCGAGCGCCGTGGTGCTGCGCTGGCATATTCAGCATGGTCTGTGCCCCATCCCGCGCTCGACCAACCCCGATCACATCCGTGCCAACTTCACCGCGCTCGATTTCGAATTGTCGAACGAACAGATGGCGAAGCTCGACGCGCTGGACGACAGCGAGGGCCGGCTTGGGCCGGAACCGGGCAAGTTCAACGATTAACGCGCCAACGCAAGGGGATGCGAAAGGCGCCCGCGCCTGCTATCGACGCTGCCGCCATGTCGCATCCCGTCCGCATAGCCGCGCTCTATCACTTCACGCGCTTCGACGATCCCGCCGCGATCCGGCCGGATTTGCTCGCCCTGTGCGAAACGCAGGGTGTACGCGGAACGCTGCTGCTCGCGCGCGAGGGGATCAACGGGACGATTGCAGGGAGCGCCGACGGGATCGACAGCTTGCTCGATCACATCCGGCGACTGCCCGCTTGCACGGAGCTCGAGGTCAAGTTCTCGAAGGCCGACGCTATGCCCTTCAACCGCATGAAAGTGCGGCTGAAGAGGGAGATCGTCACCATGGGTCAGCCCGATCTCGATCCGCTGCAGGGCGTCGGCACCTATGTCGACCCGCATGACTGGAACGCGCTGATTGCCGATCCCGACACAATCGTGATCGACACGCGCAACGATTACGAAGTGCAGATCGGCACATTCGCCGGCGCGGTCGACCCGCAGACCACCAGCTTCCGCGAATTTCCCGAGTGGTTCCGCACCAAGCGCGCCGAACTGGAAGCCGAGGGCCGCACGCCGAAAATCGCAATGTTCTGCACCGGCGGCATCCGCTGCGAAAAGTCGACCGCCTTCGCCAAAGCCGAGGGCGTGGACGAGGTGTTCCACCTCAAGGGCGGCATCCTCAAATATCTCGAAACCATCCCGGCAGAGCAAAGCCTGTGGCAGGGCGAATGCTTCGTCTTCGACGAGCGGGTCAGCGTCGGTCACGGCCTCGCGCCCGGCGATCACACGCTGTGCCGCGCCTGCCGCCGTCCGGTGAACGAAGCCGATCGCGCCGACGAGCGCTTCGAGGACGGGGTCAGTTGCCCGCGCTGTTATGGCGAGCGCAGCGATGAGCAGCGCGCCCGCTATGCCGAGCGCCAGCGCCAGGAACGCCTCGCTGCCGAGCGTGGCGAAGTGCATGTCGGCCGGCGCGAGAATGCGAGCAACGATGGCTGAAGCGATCCTCTACAGCTTCCGCCGCTGCCCCTATGCGATGCGCGCCCGGATGGCCTTGCATGTCAGCGGTCTCGCCTACGAACACCGCGAGGTCGTGCTCCGCGAAAAGCCCGCCGCGATGCTGGAGGTGTCGCCCAAGGGAACGGTGCCGGTTTTCGTGACTGACGAGGGCGAGGTGCTGGAAGAAAGCCTCGACATCATGCGCCATTCACTATCCCAGAACGATCCGGAGGGCTGGCTGGGCCGTGACGATCAGGCGCTACTCGCTGCCAATGACGGCCCCTTCAAGCACCACCTCGACCGCTACAAATACGCGACCCGCTACGAGGACGTCGACCCCGAACAGCACCGCGCCTCCGCGGTCGAAATCCTCGCCGAACTCGACCGTCGCCTCGCTGTGTCACCCTATCTATGCGGCGATGACCGCGGCTTCGCCGACATCGCGATATTCCCCTTCGTGCGCCAATTTGCCAATCACGACCGCGAACGGTTTGAGGGCGATGGGATGCCGAACCTGCAAGCGTGGCTGGAGGTGCTCGTGTCCTCCGGGCTATTCGCCGCGATTATGGAAAAGCATCCGAAGTGGGAGTTCCCCGCACAACGCAAAGCGCTCAGTTCGCGAATGCGTCGCCAGGCTCGAAAAAGCACATGATGCCATCCTTTGGTGCGATGTAGAGATCGAACATTTCCAGAATGCCACCGCCCAGAATGAAGGGTTCTTCGCAGGAATGGTCCTTCGGATAATGCTCGTATCGAATAGTAAAGTTTCTTTGGCCCACTGCGATCACAGCCTCCCGCCGATATAGCCTCGATGGCCTGAATTGGCCCAGCGTATTGAAGCGAATATCGAAACTTCTTCGACTTGACTTTTTCGGCAAAGGAGCTGCTGCCGTGGCAGACAGCGTTGCTTTACGACCAGTGTCGATGAAAACCTGATGCTCTTGCCCATCGATCTCAAGCGTCGCGGTCACTCGGCTTATAGCTGTATTTCCAGATCGGCGTACTGTTTCCGCGCTGCAAGCGACGGTAGCGACTGCACGTTCGAGGTCTGGTCTGCTACCAAAGCGCATACCGGCCATACCCAGAGTAAGCCTCTCGGCAGCAAATAAGATATCTGTGCCGATAATGGGAAACCGCGTCCGAGCCGCTGCAATTTTCGGCTTGATAACACTGACGCCGTTCACGAACATGATGGATGGCCTAATCACAGGTTCTATCCGCGATCCCAACGGAGATACGATGTGCCACTCATCGACGATGGCCTCACGGACCACGAATCTTTTCGGGACAAGGGATGCAGTTGCGCCGGTATCGATGAGCGCGGCAATGTCATGGGTGCCAAGCTGCATGGGTGCCCAAAGACGTTTGGATTTATACTTCAATGAAACCACGGTTTGACTCGTCGATCAGGCATCGTCACCGCTTCCGGACAGTTGGCGAGGCCGGGCGGTTGCCCGACCTCGCGTCTAAAAGCTTGTCATCAAAGCCCGATCAAGTCCTTGCCTGCCTCCAGAAGATCGCGCGCTCCATCGGCAATATCGCTGAAGATGCTCGCGCCTTCAGCTACAGTCTGAGTCGTGCTCGTCGCGGTGCACGTGTAGGACTGCGTCCAAGAGCCATCGGAATTTTCGGTGCGGCTGAAGGTGCTGAGCTTGGTGCCGTCAGGGCAAGTCGGATCGTTACCGCCAGCGATACAAAGCATTTCGTCGAAATTCAATTCAGCAATCATCAGTTCCTCCATTGGCTTGGTTTAAAGCCTCCCCCGACCGGGCGACATGGAGGGGTTATTCGACGCCTGCCGGGTCCGGTATAGGTCCCATGCGCGAAGGACATCCGCCCTAGGCGTATGAGGCTAGAGCGAACTTGCTAGTCCAGTCGTACCGGGGTGGAAGACCTTAGAGGGCGACGGCTTCCGTCCCATCGAGCCGGTGCGTGCACCCTAGCGCCGCAGCATCTTCCCCACCCGTAAGCGCGGCCACAGTGCGCCAGCCGATCGCGCGCAGGCGAGCGGCGACGTTGCGGTCGTGGCCGAGGGGCAGGAACAGCGTCTTGCGGGGGACGGGCGTTTGGTCGCCAAGTGCATCGAGTAGGGGATCGATATAGAGCGAGAAGCCTGTCGCCTCTTCATCGCTGCCTTTGATCACATAGGTACCGCCCCGCCCCAGCGCGCCGCGCGCGCCTTCGCCGTAGAGCGTGAAGCCGAACCAGCTCTGGTATTCGAAGCCGTGGCGTTCGGTCGGGTCTAGCGTCAGGCGGGCGCGGTCGCCGACCGAGGCGGCGATTTTGCGCAGGCCCGCAATGCGACTGGCGAGAACCCCGCCCGCGTCGATGACCGCCAGCTTTTCGATGGCGTCGGGCAAAGGGCCGGTTGCGTAAAGGAGCGGCAGGTAAGCTTCGCCGCCGACTGCCGACAGCCCGCCAGCGTCCTTGGTGTCGAGTTCGCGGCGGACCGCCTCGCGCCGCCCGGCATCGAGCGGCAGAGCCTTCTCGGCCAGCGTATCGACCAAGTCGGGCAAGGTGAAATCGAGCGAAATGTTCGCCACGCCCGCCGCTTCGAGCGCGTCAATGGCGACATTTACGATCTCGCTTGCCGCGGCCACGCTGTCGCTGCCGACGAGTTCCGCGCCCATCTGCAGCCGCTGGCGGGCCGGGTCGAGCTGGTCCGCCTTGAGCAACGCGATGTCGCCAGCATAGCACAAGCGCAGGGGTCGCGGTGCTTCGGCGAGGCTGGTCGCGGCGATCCGCCCGACCTGCACCGTCATGTCGCTTCGCAGGGCCAGCGTGCGCAGGCTGTCGGGATCGGTGAAGCGCACCATACGCCGCGTGGCTACGCCCTCCATGCGTCCGGCGAGCGATTTCTCAAACTCCACCAGCGGTGGCCGCACGCGGTCGTAGCCATGCGAATCCATGCTATCGAGCACGGCGCGCATGGCCTGGACTATGGCACGTGACCGCGCCGGCAGCGCATCTTCGAGCCCGACGGGCAGGAGGTCGTCTTGATTTGTCATCGCGGCGGCCCCTGCCCCAATGTCGGTCAGAACGCCAGAGGCATCACGGTCTTCACACCTTCGAGCGCGCAGGCCTGCTTCACGACCTCGTCCGGGATCGGCTGGTCGACGCTCAGCAACAGGGTGGCCTCCCCGCCTGCCGCGCGGCGGCCCAGGTTGAAGGTGCCGATGTTGATGCCGTTCTCGCCCAGCAGCGAACCGATGCGGCCGATGAAGCCGGGCGCGTCTTCGTTGACGATGTAAAGCATGTAGCCCTTCAGCTCGGCTTCGATCCGCACGCCGAACATTTCGGTCAGCCGCGGTGCGTCGGCGCCGAACAGCGTCCCGGCGACCGAGCGATCGCCCTGCTCCGTGCCAACAGTCACGCGGATCAGCGTGTTGTACGCGCCCTCCTTTTCGTGCCGGATGGAGCGGATATCAAGGCCGCGCTCCTTGGCGAGATAGGGCGCGTTGACCATGTTCACCGTGTCCGAATACTGGCGCATGAGCCCCGCCAGCACTGCACCCTCGATGGGCTTGCCGGAAAGCTGGGCCGCCGCGCCTTCGCGCTCAATGCTGATCTTGGTCAGATTACCATGCGCCAACTGGCCGACGAGGCTGCCGAGGTTTTCGGCGAGGCCCATATAGGGCTTGAGCTTCGGGGCTTCCTCGGCACTGAGGCTCGGCATGTTGAGCGCATTGGTGACGCCGCCATTGACGAGGTAGTCGGCCATCTGCTCGGCCACCTGCAGAGCGACATTGACCTGCGCTTCGGTGGTCGACGCACCAAGGTGCGGCGTGCAGATGAAATTGGGCTTGCCGAACAGCGGCGATTCCTTGGCCGGTTCGGTCTGGAACACATCGAGCGCCGCGCCTGCGACCTGGCCACTGTCGAGCGCCTCGGCCAGCCCCGCCTCGTCGATCAGACCGCCGCGCGCGCAGTTGACGATGCGGACGCCCTGCTTGGTCTTGGCAAGGTTTTCCTTCGACAGGATATTGCGCGTCTCGTCGGTCAGCGGGGTGTGCAGCGTGATGAAATCGGCCCGCCCTAGCAGCGTGTCGAGATCGACCTTCTCGACCCCGATCTCCACCGCGCGTTCCTCGGTCAGGAAGGGATCGAACGCGATCACTTTCATCCGCAGGCCTTGTGCGCGGGCGGCGACGATGGATCCGATGTTGCCCGCGCCGATCAGGCCGAGCGTTTTGCCGGTCAGCTCGACACCCATGAAGTCGTTCTTGGGCCATTCGCCGGCCTGCGTACGCGCATTGGCCTGCGGAATCTGCCGCGCGAGCGCGAACATCATTGCGACGGCGTGTTCGGCGGTCGTGATCGAATTGCCGAAGGGCGTGTTCATCACCACCACGCCCTTGCCGCTAGCACAGGGAATATCGACATTGTCGACCCCGATCCCGGCACGCCCGATGACCTTGAGGTTGGTCGCCGCGTCGAGAATTTCGGGCGTTACCTTGGTCGAGGAGCGGATGGCGAGGCCATCGTACTCGCCGATGCGGGCTTTCAGTTCTTCGGGCGTCTCGCCGGTGATGACGTCGACATCGCAACCGCGTTCTTCGAAAATGCGCGCGGCGTTCGGGTCCATCTTGTCGCTGATGAGGACTTTTGGTTTGGTCATTTTGCTAACCTCGTCATCCCAGCGTACGCTGGGATCGTTATCGGAAATGTCGGAGCGTGCGGGAAGCGGTCCCAGCATTCGCTGGGACGACGCCTGTCAGCCCGCTTTCACGGTCTCGTAGGCCCATTCGATCCACGGCAGCAGACGCTTCAGGTCTTCCTGCTCGACCGTACCGCCGCACCAGATGCGCAGGGACGGCGGGGCGTCGCGATACCCGTTGAAGTCGTAACCGACATCGCGCTCTTCGAGCAGCTTGACGATCTTCTTGGGCACGCCCGCCTTGTCCTCGTCGGACAGCCCATCGTACCACTCGCCCTGGAAAACGAAGCACACACCGGTGTTGGTGCGCTTGGCAGGATCGGAGACCATGTTGCGTAGCCACGGGGTCGCCTCGATCCAGTCGAGCACGATCTTCGCGTTCGCGTCGGCGCGTTCGAACATCGCCTTGCGGCCACCCATCGCCTGCGCCCATTCGAGCGCATCGATATAGTCTTCGGTCGCCAGCATGGAAGGCGTGTTGATGGTCGCGCCTTCGAAGATGCCGGTGTTGATCTTGCCGCCCTTCTTGAGGCGGAAAAGCTTGGGCAGCGGCCATTCGGGATCGTAGCTTTCGATCCGCTCGACCGCCTTGGGGCTCAGGATCAGCATGCCGTGCTGGGCTTCGCTGCCCATCACCTTCTGCCAGCTGTAGGTCGTGGCATCGAGCTTGGACCAGTCCATCTCCATCGCGAAGACGGCGCTGGTGGCGTCGTTGATCGTCACACCCTCGCGCCCTGGTGCGATCCAGTCGGTGTTCGGAATCTTCGCCCCCGAAGTCGTGCCGTTCCAGGTGAAAACGACGTCGTTCTCCTGCGGGATCGACGCAAGATCGGGGATCTCGCCGTAGTCGGCATCCAGCGTGGTCAGCTTGGGCAGCTTGAGCTGCTTGACCGCATCCTGGATCCAGACGTTGCCGAAGCTTTCCCACGCCGCAACGGTTGCCGGGCGATCGGGGCGCAGCATCGTCCACATCGCGCATTCGAGCGCGCCGGTGTCCGAGGCCGGCATGATGCCGACAAGGTAGTCCTCGGGCACGCCGAGCATCTCCTTCGACAGGTCGATGGCATATTTCAGCCGCGACTTGCCGAGGGCGCTGCGATGCGAGCGGCCGAGCGATTCGGTTTTGAGATTGGAAGCGGACCAGCCCTTGTGCTTGGCAGTCGGTCCGGACGAAAAGAAAGGGCGCTCAGGCTTGAGCGTCGGTTCGGCAGTCATGTATTCTCTCCTTGCAGAGAGCACGCGCGGCGTTGGGACCGCGTGGCCCGTCGGCGGCAATAATCTTGCGGGCAGCGTAGTCAATGCGAAATAGGAATGCATCGACAGGCTGGGGTTCGCTGGGTTCAACGCAGGCTGTGCGGAATAGGTCCGTTTTTGTTAAATGCGGGCCAGACATCCGTCCGGCCCTCGCTGTTCCATCCCGCGCCCCCCCTCCCGACCACCCAATCAGTATAATGCCCTGGGTGGTCGGGAGAGGGGGCGCGGGATGGAACAGCAAGGGAAGCGCGGATGCGGTTCCCGCACCCAACCGAACTTCCTACTCTCGCCAAACGCCCTCCTGCACCCTATGGCCCGCGACGATGAACGCTTCCGACCTTCGCATCGCCATGTTCAGCGGCAACTACAACATGACTGTGGATGGCGCGAACAAGGCATTGAACAGGCTGGCCGAGTTCCTGCTTCGCCAAGGTGTCACTTTGCGCGTGTATTCACCGACCATCGACACACCCGCGTTCGAACCGCAAGGCGATCTGGTCAGCCTGCCCTCTGTGCCCATCCCCGGCCGCTCGGAATATCGCGTCCCTTATGGGTTGAATGACGAGGTGCGCCGCGATCTCGAAGACTTCCGGCCCAACATGATGCACATTTCGTCGCCGGATTTCAGTGCGAGAGCGGCTGTGGAATGGGCGCGCAAACGCGATATTCCCGTGCTCGGTTCGGTGCACACGCGCTTCGAAACCTATCCGCGCTACTATAAGCTCGGCTTCCTCGAACCGCTGGTCGAGACGTACCTCCGCAATCTTTATCGCAAGTGCGACGCGCTGGTGACGCCCTCGCAAAGCATGGTCGATACGTTGCACGAGCAGCGCATGCATCGCGATATCTCGATCTGGTCGCGCGGGGTCGACCGGACCATTTTCCACCCCTCCAAGCGCGATATGGAGTGGCGCCGCGCCCAGGGGCTGGCGGACGACGACGTGGCCATCGTCTTTCTCGGCCGGCTGGTCATGGAGAAGGGGCTCGATATCTTCGCCGACACGATCGTCGAGCTGCGCAAGGAGCAGGTGCCGCACAAGGTGCTGGTGATCGGCGACGGGCCGGCGCGCGGGTGGTTCGAGAAGACCCTGCCCGGCGGAACCTTCGTGGGTTTCCAGGGCGGCGCGGACCTAGGCCGGGCGCTGGCGAGCGGCGACATCTTCTTGAACCCCTCGGTCACGGAAACCTTCGGCAATGTCACCCTGGAGGCGATGGCCTGCGGGCTGCCGGTCGTGGCTGCCGGAGCGACGGGGAGCGCCAGCCTGGTCGAGGACTGGGAGACCGGTCGTCTGGTCGAGGCAGGCAAGCCACGCGAATTCGCCGAAGCGCTCTCCCCTTACTGCAAGAACCCCGAGCTGCGCGCGCGCCATGGCGAGGCCGGCGCACGCGCAGCGAGCGAGTATTCGTGGGATGCGATCAACCAGGTGGTGGTCGATACCTATCTGCGTCTGCTCGAACAGCGCAAAGCTTAGTTCCGCTTAGCGCAGCACGCCCTTGCGCCGCATGCTGATCGCATAGACCAGCAGGAACACCGCGATGCTCCACAGCAGGATCGGGAACCAGCCCGGTTGTATCTCCGCCAGTTCTGGCGGCATGTCGGCACCCGCCTCGTAGAGCGTCGTCAGCGCGATGCCGACGATCGACAGCGCAAACGACCACACCGCAAACCGGCTGCGCATCAGCAATAGCACCGATCCGATTACTGCGCCCCAGACACCCAGCGCCCAGCCGCTATGGGCCCAGATCGGAAACGCATCGAGATAGGCGATGCCTTCCGCCGGATAGCCCATGGAATCGAGATAGGCTTGGTTCCGCAGGTTGGTCATGGTGTAATCATACGCGCCGAAGGCGTTCCACAGCAGCGAAACCACGCCGACCAGCCACAAGTGCCACGGTGTCCTGACAGTTTCCGTCATACTTCACTCTCCCCTCTGCCGACCCTCGTCACGCAGCGTAGCGAGGATCGGCCGGGAGGCAAGCGAGACGAAGGTCAGAGGCGCTCGATCTTCTTCGCCAAATCGTCCACCAGATCGACGATTTCGCGCATGGTATTTTCGTCGAGCTGGCCGCTCTTGGCGCGGTTTTTCAGCACTGTGGCGAGATTGCCGACGGCGCGGAACATCTCGGGTGTGGCGAAGGCCTTGCCGGATTTCGCGCGGCGCTGACGCTGGCCTTCGATCCGTTCGATCAGGCTCTCGATCTCATCCTTGCGATCGACCAGCTCGCCACGCCCTTTCTCGGTCGCGCGATAGGCCTTGCGGGCTTCGTCCCCATCGACCTCGCGGATCAGTCCCTCGTCCTCGAGCAGCGAGAGCGTCGGATAGACCGTGCCCGGGCTCGGCGAATAATTGCCGCCGGTCATGTCCTCCACCGCCTTTATGAGCTCGTAGCCGTGGCGCGGTTCCTCCGCGATCAGGTGCAGCAGCAACAGGCGTAATTCGCCTGCGGCGAACATGCGACGCCGGCGCGCGCGGTGCTTCCTGCCGGACCTGCCGGAGCCGCTACCGAAGGGACCGTTCGGGCCGAAGGGGCCACCCGGTCCGAAAGGCCCATCGGGGCCGAAGGGGCCCTTGGGTCCGAACACGCCATCGGGTCCGAAGAAGCCCGAGGCGCTATATGTGCGGCTATACGAGCCGTCGCGGTCGGGATCGACGTCCACCTCGATATCTACATCGACATCGAAGTCCTCGCCTTCGGGATGATCGGGGATATTGCCTTCCAGCGGTTCGTCTCGGTCGTCTTTGCCAGTCATATCGTAACTCCTTTTAGATATGCCTAAGATATATCTTTCATCGTCTCTCGCAAGGACCCCCTGCAAAAGCTCGACGAAACCCCTATGTCAGCCGACCAATGGCCGACCTCTTCCCCGACAGCCTCCCGGCGACCGCCGATACCGATCCGCCTCGCGAGGACGCGCCGCTGGCCGACCGCCTGAGGCCAAGAGCGCTCGACGAGGTGGTCGGGCAGGATCATTTGACCGGCCCCGAAGGCGCCATCGGACGGATGGTGGCGGCGGGCCGCCTGTCCAGCATTATATTGTGGGGCCCGCCCGGCACCGGGAAGACGACGATCGCGCGGCTGCTGGCAGACAGCGTCGGAATGCGCTTCGAAAGCGTCAGCGCCGTGTTCAGCGGCGTCGCCGATCTAAAGAAAGCCTTCGCCGCCGCCGACAAGGCCGCCGCAGCCGGACAGCGCACGCTGTTGTTCGTGGACGAAATCCATCGCTTCAACCGTGCACAACAGGACGGCTTCCTGCCTTTCGTCGAGCGCGGTACCGTCACGCTGGTCGGTGCGACGACCGAGAACCCGAGTTTCGCGCTCAACGCCGCGTTGCTCAGCCGCGCACAGGTGCTCATCCTCCAGCGGCTGGACCACGACGCGCTGGGTTCGCTGCTCGACAAGGCCGAGGAGCTGGAAGGCCCCCTCCCCCTTGCTCCAGAGGCCCGCGATGCACTGGTCGCCAGTGCCGATGGCGACGGGCGGTTCCTGCTCAACCAGGCCGAGACGCTCTACAATGCCAAAATCGATGAGCCGCTCGATCCGGCCGCACTGGGCCAGTTCCTGCAACGCCGCGTCGCCGTCTACGACAAGGACCGTGAAGGGCATTACAATCTCATCTCCGCACTTCATAAAGCAGTGCGTGGCAGCGACGTACAGGCGAGCCTCTATTACCTCGCGCGCATGCTGACCGCGGGCGAAGAACCGCGCTTCCTTGCCCGCCGCCTGATCCGCATGGCAGTGGAGGACATCGGTATGGCCGATCCGCACGCGCTGGTGCAATGCATGGCGGCGAAAGACGCCTACGAATTCCTCGGCAGCCCCGAAGGCGAGCTCGCCCTAGTTCAGGCCTGCACCTATCTCGCCACCGCGCCGAAATCGAACGCGGTGTACAAGGCGCAGAAGGCCTCGTTCAAATCGGCCAGGGAAACGGGCAGCCTGATGCCGCCGCAGAACATCCTCAACGCGCCGACCAAGCTGATGAAGGATATCGGTTACGGCGCCGGCTACAGCTACGATCACAATTCCGACGAGGGCTTCTCCGGCGACAATTACTGGCCCGAAGAAATGGAGCCGCAGGAATACTACGAGCCTGTCGATCGCGGTTTCGAGCGCGAGGTAAAGAAGCGGCTCGATTACTGGGACAAGCTGAGAAACGAGAGGCATTAGTAATTCGCAAGTTCGACAATTTCCTGGCCATCGACTGGTCGGGCGCAAAGGGGCGCAAGCACAGGGGCATCGCGTTGGCGGTGGCGAAAGCCGGAGGCGGCGCGCCCGTGCTGATCGACCATCGCTGGAGCCGGGAGGAAGTGCTCACCGTGCTGCGCGAAGACCTGCCGAAGAACACGCTTGTCGGCCTCGATCTTGGCATAGGCCTGCCCCACGCCGATTGCGGAGCATATTTTCCGAAGAACAAAGTCTCTCTGCCCGACGCTCCGGCGCTGTGGGCGCTGATCGACGACATCTGCCGCAAAGACGAACATTTCGGCGTCCAGTCCTTCGTCGACCATCCGGACTACGCGCCCTATTTCCGCAACGGAACCGATACCGGCGCGCATTTCGGCTGCGACGATGCCGCGCATGGCCGCGGGCGCTTCCGCGTGACCGAAAAGGCGCAGGCAGAGATGGGTTGCAAACCCTATTCCAATTTCAACCTCGTCGGGGCGGCGCAGGTCGGGAAGTCGAGCCTGACGGGCATGCGGATGCTACACCACCTGCGCGGCCTGCTGCCGGTATGGCCGATCGACCCGCTGCCGCGCAAAGGCTCGGTCATCGTCGAAATCTATACCAGCCTCGCTGCGATGGAGGCCGGGCGCAGCGCATCGCGCGCCAAGATGCGGAGCCATGAGGATTTGAACGAGGCCCTCGCCGCGCTCGGCTCGGCCCCGGTGTCGGGCAAAGGGCCGATCGACGACCATTCCTCCGACGCACTGCTCAGCGCCGCCTGGCTGCGCAAGGTCGCTGGTGAAAAGCGACGCTGGCAGCCCACGGCGATGACCCCGCACATCGCGCGCACTGAGGGCTGGACTTTCGGCGCGTTATGTCGCAGTGGCGCGCCACGTTACGACGCTTGTCATTGACCTCTTGCAGGGCACCAACGCCCTCATGTGGCGAAGCGCTAGGGGGAAAGACGTGCCGGCTTAGCTCAGCTGGTAGAGCACCTGATTTGTAATCAGGGGGCCGCGGGTTCGACTCCTGCAGCCGGCACCAAATTTAACTAAAAGCAACATCAAGCATTTTGCCTTGGCCATCGGCCACTTGCCACCTAGGTAAATGCGCGATGGATACCTTCTTCACCAGCGCCGAACTCCCTGAAGGTCTGCGCAGTGCTTTCGCCGAAAGCCGCATTTCGCTCAGCCTGGCGGATGCGAAGGCTGAAGACATGCCGTTGATCGCAGTGAACCAGCCGTTCTGCGATATGTCCGGCTATGGCCCGGACGAGGTTCTGGATCGCAACTGCCGCTTCCTTCAGCCGAACGAATCCCCCGACGCTGTTCGCAAGGATATGCGGGAATTCCTCTACGATTCCGACAAGCCCGATGGCCGTTTCGTCATTCCGAACGTGACCAAGGACGGGCGGAAATTCCTAAACCTGGTGTATATGGCCAAGCTCAAGAAAGACGATGAGGTCACCTTCGTGCTCGGCTCGCAGTTTCCGGTCGACCCGGAGAAGGCGTCCGAGCCCGATCTCTACGACCGCGCGCTCAAGGAGAGCCTCAAGCAGCTCAATTTGCTGAGCGGCGACGACAACTGGGCCCTGCTCGGCAGTTTCGACGCGCTCGCATCGAGCCACTCCATCATTGCAAGGGCACGGATGGAATGAAGGAGGGCGCACCTGCAGGCAAGCCCGCACGGTCGGGCAAATTCGCGATCGTCGGCGTCGGCGCATCGGCCGGCGGGCTGGAAGCCTTGCGCGAGATGTTCAGCGGGTTCGACGGCCAGAGCGGCATGGCCTTCGTGGTCGTCCAGCATCTCGATCCGACGCACGAATCGCTGATGGCGCAGTTGCTCGAACGCTACACGCCGATGGCCGTGAAGCAGGCGGAAGGCGGCGAGCGGCTCGAACCCGACCACATTTACGTCATTCCGCCGGCCCATGGCCTCGCCGTGAAAGACGGCGTGCTCGAGCTGACCGAGTTCACCGAACAGAGGGGCATGCGCCGCCCGATCGACGATTTCTTCGAAAGCCTCGCGAAGGACCAGGGCGAGCGCGCGGCTTGCGTGATCCTCTCTGGCACCGGCGCAGACGGCAGCCGGGGCCTGCGAGCGATCAAGGAGCATTCGGGCATCTGTATCGCTCAGGATCCCGACACGGCCGCCTATGACGGCATGCCCACCGCCGCCATCGGCACCGGGCTGGTCGATATCACCTGCGACCCGCGCGACACGGTCGAGCACCTGTCGAAATTTTTCCAGCGCGCCGGCCTCGCCGACGTTGTCGAGAGCGATCTCGAAGATGCCGATACGCTGCTCGATATATGCGACGTCTTGCGCGAAGCGGTCGGCCACGATTTCTCCAACTACAAGCGCAGCACGCTCAACCGCCGGGTTGCCCGCCGGATGCAGGTCCTCGGGATCGATGACACCAAGGCGTACCTCAAGCACCTGCAGGAGAACGGCAACGAGTGCAGCGCCTTGTTCAGCGATCTGCTGATCAATGTCACTCGCTTCTTCCGCGATTCCGAACACTTCGAACAGCTCAACGAGCTCGTCATTACGCCAATGGTCAAGGAGGCCAAGAACGGCGAGGAGCTGCGGATCTGGGTGCCGGGCTGCTCCAGCGGCGAAGAGGCTTACAGCATAGCGATGCTGTTTGCGGATGCTGCCAAACGTTTCGACAAGCGCCCTTACGTGCAAGTGTTCGCCACCGACATCGACGACAAGATGCTCGATATCGGGCGATCGGGGGTCTACCCGCTGTCATCGCTTCAGGACATCCCCAAGCAATTCCAGGATGAGTACATTTATGGTAGCAAGGAGAAGTTCACCATCGCGCCGCAGATCAGGGACATGGTGCGCTTCAGCGTCCACAACCTCGTGCGCGATCCGCCCTACTCCAAGATCGATCTCGTCGCCTGCCGCAACGTCCTGATCTATTTCGACGATTCCCTGCAGAAGCTGGTGTTCCCGCTGTTCCATTTCGCCACGCGCGAAAGTGGTTACCTGTTCCTCGGGTCGTCCGAGACGATCGGGCGGCATGAAGACCTGTTCGAGTCCGTGGAACAGACGGCGCGCATTTTCCGGCGCAAGAATGTAAAGGGCAACTACACGCTCAATCTGGCCAGCGATGTGTCTCGGCAGATCAATCGCAGCCGGCAAAGGTCGAACCGGGAGGAAACGACGCGGCGTGGCGGCGTGGAGTTGCGCGCATTGGAAAAACTTGCGCAACGCTATTCGCCCGTCAGCCTGCTGCTCGATCGCGAGGCCATGCTGCTGGAACGGTGGGGATCGGCCGGGCGCTATCTCGATTTCCCCGAGCGACTCGAACGTTCGATCCACGTGCCTTCGCTCGCCCGACCGGGCCTGCGCGAACTGTTCGCTCCGATGATCCGCCAAGTGTCGAACACCGGGCGTCGGGCCATCGTGAAAGAGGTAGAGATCGTCACCGACTTCGGCACGCTGGAGGCGACCGTCGTCTGCGAACCGATCGACAATCAGACCTTCCTGTTCGTCGTCAACGAGACCCGCGGCCTCGAACCCGACACTGGCGACGATTACGACGAATTCGATCCCGAGGACGGCCAGCGCCAGTTCCTCGAAGAAGAGTTGCAGGCCACCCGGCATCGCCTGCGTTCGACGGTCGAGGAACTTGAGACGACGAACGAGGAGCTGAAAAGCTCCAACGAAGAAATGATGTCGATGAACGAGGAGCTCCAGTCCACCAACGAGGAGCTGACGACGGTCAACGACGAGCTGAAAAACAAGGTCGATCAGCTGACCACGGCCAATGCCGATCTGAAAAACTTCTTCGACAGCACCAAGCTGGCGGTTGTCGTCGTCGATTCCGAGCTGAAGCTACGCAGCTTTACCGATGCAGCCGAAGATCTCTTCCCGCTGACGAAGGAGAATATCGGGCAACCGCTCGCCACCCTGCCGCACAATCTCGACAATGATCACTTTGTGGACATGGCGAAGAGCGCCGCCAAGCAGGGAATGCAGGTCGAAGAAGGTATGCATTCCCGTGCTTTGGATCGCGAGCTGGTGCTGCAGGCAATCCCCTACCGCTTGCTCGACGGGCAGCTGGATGGCGCTACGCTGATCTTTACCGACGTCTCTGAGACCCTTTCGCTGGAACGGGATTTGCGTGAAGAGCGCGAAAGGCTGCGCCTCGCCCTCGAAGTCGCCAAGATCGGGATCTGGGAATACGAACCCTCGACCGACAAGACGGTTCTGGATCCGACCGAACGTAACCTGCTCGACCTCGACGAGGACGATCCTGGCGATACGCTCGAACCCATCATGGCATCGCTCCCGCCCGAGGATCGTGATCGTATCAACCGGGCGCTGCGCATGGCGATGGAAGGTGAAAGCGATTTCGACGAAGTCTTCCGCTTGCCACTGGACGATGGCGAGACACGCTATCTCCATGGGCTCGGCAAGGTTATCGACGTGTCGGGCACGCGCAAATTCATCGGCGTGACCTTCGACGTGTCGGCCGAACGCCGCCTGCTCGATCAGCGCGAATTGATGATCCGCGAGATGAACCACCGGGTGAAGAACCTGTTCTCGGTCATCTCGGCCATGGTCTCGATCGCCGCGCGCGACGCTGACGATGTCGCTACCTTCGCCGAGGGCCTGCGCGATCGCATCCATGCGCTCGGCCGCTCGCATTCGCTGACCAACGAGGCTGGCGACGCGGCCGATGGCGGCATTGCGCTATCGAAGCTCGTCGATACGGTCCTGCGGCCTAATCTCGCCGGTCAAAACGTCGACATGTCCGGACCCGACACGACGATAAGCAACGACAAGATTACCTCGATTGCGCTGATCCTGCATGAGTGGGCAACCAATTCGACCAAGTACGGGGCGCTGGCCACCCGCGACGGGTCGATCGACATCGGTTGGACCCATCAGGATGGCGAAGTCGCAATCGATTGGCGGGAAGACGGTCAGGCAGCGGGTGACACGGTCGACAGCAGTCCGGGTTTCGGCACCAAGCTCGTTCAAACGGCAGCGCGCCAGCTTCGCGGGGAAGCCAGCGGCAATGCGATCGAAGGCGGTTATCGCCGGACCTTGAAGTTCCCGACCTAGTCGGGCGAAAGCGTCAGGCGGCGCAGCTCTTGATTTCGCCAGCCATTTCGAGAGCCTTCCCGATATCGGCTGGCGACGCCGGCTTTTCGAGCTTCGGGCAGTCGGAAAACTCTTGGCACAACTCTTTGTGCGAAAGGTTCGCGCTGACGAAAATCACCGGAACGCCCTTCGCAGTCAGTTCACGGGCGACCGGCCAGACCGGCACTCCTGCGACATCGATATCCAGCAGGGCGAGGTCGGGGGCTTCGCTATCCAGAGAGGCCAGCGCGCCCTCCACGCTCGTCGATTCCGAGTGGATCGCGTAGCCGAGATCTTCGACGGTATGGACGAGGTCGAGCAGCACCAGTGCCTCGTCGTCTACAATCATAACATTCTGCATCGGGGCGACTTTTAACCTTATCCCGCCTTAATCGTGTGGACCGAACGGCCCAATCCCGAAAACTGTTCCACGCTTCGTCGATTTTCGTGAAGTTTCGTTAACCATTGGGTAACCCATCATATCGGCGCATTGCGATCTCGCCTTGCCAAGCAAAACCGACTAGGGGCCGCGGCATGCATTTTCTCGATCAGGCCAAGATCTATCTCAAGTCCGGGGCAGGCGGCCCCGGTGCCGTCAGCTTCCGGCGCGAGAAGTATATCGAATATGGCGGTCCCGACGGCGGCAACGGCGGCAAGGGCGGCGATATCGTGTTCGAAGCCGTGCAGGGTCTCAATACGCTGATCGACTTCCGCTATGCCCAGCACTTCAAGGCGAAGCGCGGCACGCATGGCCAGGGCAAGGACCGCACCGGCGCCGGCGCGCCCGATCTCGTGATCGAGGTTCCCGTCGGCACGCAGGTGCTGAGCGAGGACAAGGAAGAGGTGCTCGCCGATTTCACCGAAGTCGGCCAGCGCGTTGTCTTTCTCGAAGGCGGCATGGGCGGGCGCGGCAATGCCAGCTACAAGTCCAGCACCAATCGCGCCCCGCGCCAGCACCAGCCGGGCGAGCCGGGCGAGGAGATGTGGGTCTGGCTGCGGCTGAAGCTGCTCGCCGACGTCGGCCTGCTGGGCCTGCCCAATGCGGGCAAGAGCACCTTCATCAATCAGGTCTCCAATGCGAAGGCCAAGGTCGGCCACTACGCGTTCACCACGCTGGTGCCCAAGCTGGGCGTGGTCAGCCACAAGGGCCGCGAGTTCGTGCTGGCGGACATTCCGGGCCTGATCGCGGGCGCGGCCGACGGCGCGGGGATCGGCGACCGGTTCCTCGGCCATATCGAGCGCTGCCGCGTGCTGATCCACCTGATCGACATTTCGGGCGACGACCCGGCTGCGGCCTATCGCACGGTAAACGACGAACTCGAAGCCTATGGCGCAGGTTTGGATGACAAGGCGCAGCTCGTTGCGCTGAACAAGCTCGACCTTGCCGACCAGGAGCTGGGTGAGGGGTTCGCCGAAGAATTGCTAGCGGCGGGGGCCGACAAGGTGTTCACCGTTTCGGGTGCGACAGGGGCCGGCATTCCTGAGCTGCTCGATGCCGTGCTCGGCTATCTGCCCGACCGGACGGCGACCGAAACGCATGCCGAAGAGGTCGAGGACGATGACCAGACGCCCGACTGGTCGCCGATCTAGACGGAAGACTTGCAGGCACATGGTACGGGCTGTCCCTCTCGATCTCACCGCGAGCCGCCGCCTTGTCGTCAAGGTCGGCTCGGCGTTGCTGGTCGAGAACGGTGCTCCTCGCGCGGACTGGCTGGCAACGCTGGCACACGACCTCGCAGCCCTCCGCAGCGGAGGCACCGAGATCATCGTGGTGTCCTCGGGGGCCATTGCGCTCGGCGCGGCGAAGCTCGGCATGGCGAAGGGCGGACGCGGAAGCCTGGCGGATGCGCAGGCGGCAGCGAGTGTCGGCCAGGTCGAGCTTGCGCGGCTGTGGGCGGAGAACCTCGGTCGCCACGATGTTACTGCCGCGCAAATGCTCGTCACGCTCGGCGATCTGGAGGACCGGCGGCGCTACCTCAACGCCTCGGCCACGCTGCAGCGTCTGATCGAAGCCGGCGCGGTGCCGGTAGTGAACGAGAACGACAGCGTCGCCACCGAGGAAATCCGCTTTGGAGACAACGACCGGCTGGCCGCGCGCGTGGCGCAGGCTGCGGGTGCCGATGCAGTGATACTGCTGTCCGATGTCGACGGTCTCTACGACCGCGATCCGCGCGAAGACGGCGCGGTTCGTCTGGAGCGTGTCGAGGGCGTTACGCCGGAGATCATCGCCATGGCGGACACCTCCTCTACTTCGGGACTCGGCTCGGGCGGGATGCTCGCCAAGCTGCAAGCAGCGCGCATTGCGGAGCGGGCTGGAATCTCGCTGGTCATCGCCAATGGCACCCACCTCTCGCCGCTGACACGGTATCGAGATACCGGCATCGGGACTGTGTTCGTCCCGCAAGCCGATGCCAGCGCGCGGAAGGCATGGTTGGCCGGACGGCTCGCGCCTGCAGGGGTGCTGACCGTCGATGATGGCTGTGCCGAAGCGCTGGCCAAGGGTGCCAGCCTTCTCGCCGCCGGCCTCGCGGAGATCGAAGGCGAATTCGCGCGAGGCGACCTCGTCGCGATCTTCGGGCCGAAGGGCGAACGGCTCGGCCAGGGGCTCGTCGAATACAGCGCCGCCGAATGCCGTGCGATTCTTGGCTTGCGCGAAGATCAGCAGGAAGCGAAGCTCGGCTACGCCCCTCGCGCCGCCGTCATTCATCGCGACCACATGGTGCAGGCATGACGATAGCACTGACCGGTGCGACCGGCTTTGTCGGGCAAGCCGTGCTCGATGAGGCGGCACAGCGCGAGGTCGCGATGTGCGCCCTCACCCGCCGCGCGCAACAGCATCGCGCCGGAGTCGAATGGTTCGAGGGAACCCTGGCCGACACTGCGTCGCTCGAAACGCTCGTGCGCGGAGCCGACGCGATGATCCACGTCGCTGGCCTCACCAATTCGTCCGATCCCGCCGCGTTCGACGCGCCCAATGTCGACGGCACGGCCCATGTCATCGCCGCAATGAAGGCGGCGAAATGCAAGCGGCTGGTCTTCGTCTCCTCGCTCTCCGCACGCGAACCGGACCTGTCCGCCTATGGCGCGTCCAAGGCGCGCGCCGAGGAGCTGGTGCAGGCCAGCGGTCTCGACTGGACGATCGTGCGCCCGCCGGGCGTCTACGGCCCGCGCGATATAGACTATCTCGAGATGTTCCGCAGCGCGAAATGGGGCTTCGTGCCCCTGCCCCCGCGAGGCGCAAGCTCAATCATTCATGTAAGCGATCTCGCTCGCCTCCTGCTCGACCTCGTCGATGCCTCGCCTGCTTTGGTGAGACGCAAGATATTCGAGCCGGACGACGGACGTGAGGGCGGCTGGGGCCATGACGAACTGGCGAAGGCCATCGGGCAGGCCGTGGGTCGCAGGGTCTTTGCGCCCCATCTCCCCAAGAGCGTGCTGGAACTGGGCGCGAAGGCCGACAAGATGCTGCGCGGGGACAAGGCCCGCCTCACAGCGGACCGGGTCGGCTACATGACCTACCCAAACTGGGTTTCGCGATCCGCGTTGAAAGTGCCTGCAGCCGTATGGCAACCCTATATCGCAAGCCGCGAAGGCCTGAAACTGACTGCCCAGTGGTACCGCGAGGAAGGCTGGCTCTAGTCTTGCCAGGGCTTAATTGCCCTTACCGCTTCTCACCCTTAGTCTCGCGTCAGGGTTGCGAGTCGTGAGCGGAGATATCCGCTTTCATTCACGGGTCGCTGTGGAGGTTTTCATGCAAAAACTGATACTCGTCGCAAGCGCGACGATACTGGCAGGCTGTTCGCAGGCTGCCGAAGAAGGAGTCGTAGACGAACCGGTGGAACAAGCGGCAATGGCGGACGAGTCCGGTATCGCAGCTGACGGCCAGGCCACCCCGGGCATGTATCGCATTACGTCTTCGGACGGCAATATATACGACGAAGATGTTCGCGCGGATGGCACCTATACTCAGTCGCTCAATGGCGAAGTCGTCGAGACCGGTATGTGGGACCAGAAATCGCCGAGCCAGTACTGCTACACAGTCGACGAAGCCTATGTCGACGAGGACACCCCCGCCGGGGAGCAGTGCAACACCGAACAGATCGGCGAGGACGGCGTCTGGACGTCGACCAATCCCGCCGGAGAGACGGCTGTGGTCGAACGCGTACAAAGCTAAGTTAAACCGATCATGGGCGCGGAGATCCAAGCTTCGCGCCCTTTCTCTTCAAAGGAACGGTTCCTCGCCCGGCTTGTGGATGCCGCATTCGACCTTGTCCCAACCGGCCCAGCGCCCGGCGCGCGGATCTTCACCCTCGCCCACCTGGCGGGTGCAGGGCGAGCAGCCGATCGAGGGAAAACCGCGCTCTACCAGCGGGTGGCGCGGCAGGTCGTGCGTTTCGAAATAGGTGGCGATGTCCTCCGCCGACCAGTCGATGAGCGGATTGATCTTCAGGCGACCCTGCGCATCCGATGTGTCCAGCTCGAACCGCGGCAGGTTGGCGCGCGTCGAGGATTGGAATGCCTTGCGCCCGGTGAAACTGGCGTCGAAATCGGCGAGCGCCTTGGCCAGCGGCTTGACCTTGCGCAGCTCGCAGCAGCCATCGGGGTCGTATGACCACCGCAGCCCGCTTTCGTCGCGCGTTTCGAGGTCGCCAAGGTCAGGATAGAGATCGATGCGGTTGAGGCCCAAGCGCTCGGTCAGCTCGTCGCGATAGGCCAAGGTCTCAGGAAAATGCTTGCCCGTCTCCAGGAACAGCACGGGCACTTTCGGATCGATCTGCGAAATCAGGTGTAGCAGGGCCGCGCTCTCCGCGCCGAAGCTTGACACGATCGCCGCATCGCCAACCAGATTGCCTTCGATCACCGCGCGCAGCCATTCGTCCGTTTCCGAGCCGCGAAACATGCGGTTGAGGCGGATGGCATCGTGCTCCGAGAACCGTGGAGCGGTGTCGAGGCGATCGATGGCGCGAAGTTCATTCATGAGTGGCGCTTCGTCCAGATCGGTGTGCGATCATCTGCTGCCGGCTGATAGACCTCCGGCCAACGATCGAACGCGGCCTGCACGTCGCCCTTGTCGAGCTGCTGATCGGGTTCGAATGCATCGAAGCCGCAGCGGCGCATGTAAGCGAGCTGGTCGACCAGCACGTCTCCGACGGCACGCAGTTCGCCGTCGTATCCGGCCTCGCGCAGGATGCGGGCCGAAGAATAACCACGCCCGTCGCCGAATGCGGGGAAGTTGACCTCCACCAAGGCCAACCGTTCGAGGTGCGGCAAAAGATCGCGGGCATCGTCGCCCGGCTCGATCCGCACCGCACTGGCATTCGACTGGTCGAGGAAGGCATCGACCGTCACTGCGGGATGGTCGACCGTCTCGTCGTCGCGATAGCGCAGAAGCTCAGCCATAGAGCGCCTCCTTGAAGGGGTTCATGCCGATGCGGCGGTAGGTATCGAGGAAACGTTCGCCATCCTCGCGTTCGCGTTCGTAAACGGTCGTGACCGTCTCGACCGCATCGACGATACCATGCTCGTCGAAGCCCGGGCCGGTGATCTTGGCGAGGCTGACGTCCTCCGCCTCGCTGCCGCCGAGCAGGAGCTGGTAGTTTTCCACCCCCTTACGATCGACGCCAAGGATGCCGATGTGGCCAGCGTGGTGATGCCCGCAGGCATTGATGCAGCCCGAAATCTTGAGCTTGAGCTGGCCGAGCGTTTCGGTCTTGCCGGTCTTGGCGAACCGCTCCGAAATCCGCTGCGCGACCGGGATCGAGCGGGCATTGGCGAGGCTGCAATAGTCGAGACCGGGGCAGGCGATGATGTCCTCAACCGTGTCGAGGTTGGGCGCGCCCAGCCCCGCTTCGTCCAGCGCGGTCCACAACGCGTGGAGATCGGCCTTGCGGACGTGCGGCAGGACGATGTTCTGCGTGTGCATGACGCGCAGTTCGTCGAAGCTGTAGTCCTTGGCGAGATCGGCCATCAGGCGCATCTGCTCGGCCGTCGCGTCGCCCGGAATGCCGCCGACCGGCTTGAGGCTGATCACGGCAGAGACATAGCCGTCCGCCTTATGCGCGACGGTATTGCGATCGACCCACAGTGCGAAGTCGGGGTCAGACCGGTCGATGTCAGGAGATGCGTCCGCTTCGAACAGCGGGTCCTCAAAGAAGGTGCGGATACGCTCCAGCTCGGCAAAGGGCGGCTCAACGCCCTGCTCGAGCAGATGGGCGAATTCCTCTTCGACCTGGCGGGTGTATTCCTCTGCGCCCAGTTCGTGGACGAGGATCTTGATCCGCGCCTTGTACTTGTTGTCGCGCCGGCCGTAGCGATTGTAGACCCGCAGGCATGCCTCGGCATAGGTCACCAGCCGGTCGAGCGGGACGAAATCGTTGATGCAGGGCGCGATCATCGGCGTGCGGCCCATACCGCCACCGACATAGAAGGCCGCGCCAAGTTCGCCCGCGTCGTTCTGCAAGATCTGGATACCGATATCGTGCAACCGCATGGCTGCACGATCGGTATCGCTGGCGATCACCGCGATCTTGAACTTGCGCGGCAGATAGCTGAATTCGGGATGGAAGCTCGACCACTGGCGGAGCAGCTCCGCATAGGGGCGCGGGTCGACGACCTCGTCGGCCGCGGCGCCTGCAAAATGGTCGGAGCTGATGTTGCGGATGCAATTGCCGCTGGTCTGGATGGCATGCATCTCGACCTTAGAAAGGTCGGCAAGGATGTCAGCAGCATCTTCCAGTTTGATCCAGTTGTACTGGATGTTCTGGCGCGTGGTGAAGTGGCCGTACCCGCGGTCGTATTTCTCCGCGATGTCGGCCAGCGCGTGCATCTGGCGGCTGTCGAGCGTGCCATAGGGGATGGCGACGCGCAGCATATAGGCATGAAGCTGGAGGTAGAGGCCGTTCATCAGCCGCAGCGGCTTGAACTGGTCCTCGGTCAGCTTGCCTTCGAGGCGGCGGCGAGCCTGGTCGCGGAATTCCTCCACGCGGGCATCGACCATCGCTTGGTCGTATTGATCGTATTTATACATCAGATCACCCAGTTGCCGAGATCGGGCTCGGCGGGTTTGAGGGTCAGGTCGGGGCGCACGGTGGGCCCGAGCGTGCGGACGCGCTCCTTGATATGCGTCGGGCGGGGAACGCCGTCCTGCATCTCCGCATCGATGGCATAGGGCGCATTGACGCGGCGCGCGGCTTCTTCGCGGCGTGCGGTCTCGTCCTCGCTGCCGGTGACGTCGACGGCGTCTTCAACGTGGATCGACCAGTCGCTGCCGGTCCACCAGGTGACCGCGCCGGTCTTGAGATCGTTTCCGGTCAGCAACCTCATCGTGCAGCCTCCTGTGCCTGCTTCGCCAGCGTCGCGGCATCGCGGGCGGTAACCTCGCCGATAACAATCAGCGCAGGGCTGACGACGCTCTCGCGCTCGACCAAGTCGGGCAGCCCGGCGAGCAATCCGCGCAATACGCGCATCTCTGGCCGCGTCCCGTTCTCGATCACCGCAACCGGCATGTCGGGAGCGAGCCCCTCTTCCATCAGCTTCTCGGCGATCTGCGGCGCGGTCTTCACGCCCATGTAAATCACCAGCGTGCGGCCCTTGCCGGCGAGCCCCGCCCAGTCCTGATCCTTCAGCCCTTTGCACTGGCCCGCGACGAAGCTGACGATGCTGGAAGCATCGCGATGGGTCAGCGGGATCTGCGCCGCAGCCGCTGCGCCATTCGCAGCGCTGATGCCGGGCACGATCTCGACGGGAACACCGGCGGCGCGAGCAACTTCGGCTTCCTCGCCGCCGCGACCGAACACGAAGGGATCGCCGCCCTTGAGGCGCACGACATCCTCGCCCGAGCGCGCGAGGCGCACCAGCAAATCACTGATGTCGCTCTGCGGCATGGTGTGGTGCGAGCGGCGCTTGGCCACACAGATCAATTCCGAATCCTCGCGCGCGATGGCAAGGATTGCAGGATCGACGAGGCCATCATGCACGATCACGCGCGCACGTTCGATCAGCCTTGCGGCGCGGATCGTCAGGAGGTCGGGATCACCCGGCCCCGCGCCGACGAGATAAATGGTTCCGGTCTGTGCCATGGTGCCAAGATGCGGGGCATCGCGACATCGCGCCAATCAGAATGGGTGTCCGGCACGGTAGGCGAGATTTTGAAATCGGACCTTCCGGCGCGGCAATCTATTCTTTCGCAACCGATGAGGCGTTGGATTTCTGATCGGCAAACTGCGCGAAAATGCGGTCGAGCTGGTCGCTGCTGCGCAAATGGATGTCGCGCTGCGGGAACGGGATTTCGACGCCGTTCTCCTTGAACAGCCACCACAGCTTCTTCAACACGGCCGAGCGGACGTTGCCCACCCCTTCCTCGGGATCGTCGATCCAGCAGTGGATCACGAAATTGACAGAATTATCGCCGTATTCGCTCATCCACACCGTCGGCGGCGGAGCTTTTAGCACGCGATCGCATTGCGAGGCCGCTTCGAGCATCAGCTTTTCGGCAAGGTCCATATCGGCCTCGTAGCTGACACCGACAGCAACCTGCATGCGCACGTTCTTGCTGGAGTAGGACCAGTTTTCGACCTGATTGATCATCAGGTTCTCGTTAGGGATCAGATATTCGCGCTGGTCGCGGGTCGTCACGGAAACGGCGCGCACCCCGATCTTGCGGATCTGCCCGAAGGTTTCGTTGCCCGCCATATCCGCCACGGCGATAACGTCGCCGGGCTTGATGGACTTGTCCATCAACAGGATGATCCCGGCGATCAGGTTACCGAAGGTCTTCTGCAGGCCGAAACCGATCGCGAGGCCGAAGGCGCCGGAGAACACCGCCAGCGCGGTAAGGTCGATGCCCAGAAGGTCGATCCCGAGGAAGAACGCCGCCGCCCAGACCACGATGGTGACGATCTTCTCGACCAGTAATTGCTGCGTATCGTCGAGCCTGGTGATCCGGCGCACGCCGCGCTTGGCCAGCTTGCTGATGAACCACGCCAGCGCGAGGACGCCGAAGATCACCGTGACGACGATCAGGATGTCGAACACCGACACGCGGAAATCACCGAAGCTCAGCGCGAATGCGTCGAGCGTATCGAGGATCGTACCTGCGGTTTCGCTTTTCGAGCTGACCGCTTCGCGAATGCCCTCGGCAGCGGCGACGGAGGTTTCTTCCGGCGCGTCTTCGGCCAGGCTCCACGCCTGTTCGACCGGGGTAGGCTCTGGCGAGGGCGTCGCTGTCGGGGCGGCTGTGCCTTGCACGTCTATCCTTCGTTCATCGCCGCAAAGCCGCGTTCTAGGTCGGCGATGAGGTCGGCTGGGTCTTCGAGACCGATCGATAGCCGCACTGCGTGGCGATCCTCAAGCCCCCAACCCGCTTTCGGCCAGTCCATGCAGCTGCGCACGGGTTCGACGTCGAACGGCAGGGCGAGGCTCTCGTAGCCGCCCCAGCTATAGCCGATGCCGAACAGATCGAGCGTATCGACGAGTCGGCAGCGCGCGGCATCGTCGCGGCCAGCAATCACGAAGCTCAGCAGGCCGCAGCCGCCGGTGAAGTCGCGCTGCCAGAGCTCATGGCCTGGCGCGCCCGGCAGCATGGGGCACAGGACATGGGCCACCTCGTCACGCGCCGCGAGCCATTCGGCAATCATGAGCGCACTGGCACTTTCCTGATCCAACCGCAGTTTCATCGTCCGGAGGCCTCGCAGCGCGAGCGCCGCATCGTCGGGCGAGACGACATGGCCCAGCTGCTGAGCGGTGATCCGCAGGCGGCGATACCAGCGCTCGCCCGCACTGGCAGCGCCCATCATCAGGTCCGAATGGCCGCCGACATGCTTGGTCAGCGAGGTGATGGCGATGTCGCAGCCATGCTGCAGCGCCGGGAAGCCGAGCGAGGTGGCCCAGGTGTTGTCGATCAGGCTGACCGCGCCCTGCTCGCGCGCGATCGCGGCAAGCGCCGGGATGTCGCAAATCTCCATGGTGAGGCTGCCGGGCACTTCCAGCATGACCGCGCGGGTCTTGTCGCAGAACGCGGCGCGAAAACCGTCGAGGTCGAGCGGGTCGAAGAAGCGGTGCTCCACGCCGAACTGCTTCAAAACACCCATCGCCGTGCTGCGCGTGGGATCGTAGGCATTGTCCGTCACCAGCAGCACGTCGCCGGTGCGCAGCACCGCCATCAGCGCGCCGACAATCGCCGCGACGCCGCTGGGATAGAGCACCGTTCCGGCCGCGCCCGGCTCGAGCTCGGTCAGCGCCTCGCTCAGCGCCCATTGCGTGGGTGCGCCGCGGCGGCCGTAGAAGAATTTTCCGTCGGCATTGCTCTTCGGCCCGGCCCGCAGCGCTGCGCAGTTTTCGTATAGATGCGTGCTGGCGCGCCAGACGGGCGGGTTGACGACCCGGTCCGCAAACTCGCCCGAGCGGCCTGCCGTGACCAGTCGCGTGGCAGGCTTAGCATCGTTGCGACTATTCGCCATGAGCACCGCTTTCCTTCGGGGTGGCGGGATCGCTGCCCCACTCCATCCAGCTGCCGTCGTAGAGCGCGGCGTCGTTCTTCCCCGCAAGCCCCATGCCGAACAGCAGGACGCAGGCGGTCATGCCGCTGTTGCAGCTAGCGACAACCGATCGATCCAGGTCTAGACCTGCCTCTTCGAACTCGGCGCGGAGGGCTGGCGCGCCTTTCCACGTGCCGTCCTCACGAAACAGTCGCGGGAAGTGCAGGTTTGCCGCACCGGGAATGTGCCCCTCCGAACCACTGTCCAGTGAACCGGCAAAGCGCGCAGCATCGCGGGCATCGACGACTTGCTCCTCGCGGGTGGCGCAATTGGCGAGCATTTCCGCCTTGCTCCGTACCGACCGTCGCGGCGTCGTAAGTGGGAAGTCGACCGGGTCGCATGCTTCGTCACCTTCGGAGGTGGCGCGATCCTCCGCCCTCCATTTCGCCAAGCCGCCATCGAGGATCGCGATCTGTTCCATGCCGTAGTGGTCGAAGATGAACCACGCGCGCGCTGCGCTTTTAATCGCGCTGTCGTCATATAAGACGATGCGGCTTCCGGGCTCGATACCCAGTACGCTCATGCGCGCGGCGAACTGATCGGCGGTAGGCAGCGCTTTCGGCACCTCGGAGCTCTCGTCGATAAAGCTCGCAAGGCCGAGGAAACGCGCGCTCGGAATGTGCGCTGCAAGATATTCGGCCCGCGCATCGCGGCCGCTGTCCGGCAGGTGCATTGTCGCATCCAGCACGACGAGGTCCGCGTCCTTGCGGTGCTGGGCTAACCAGTCGGTCGAAACGAGGCGATCCATCCGCTGCGGGTAGCTGGGCTCGGCGCGCAAGTCGAGCCAAGGGTCGCAGCGTCAGGCCAGTTCGCGCTGGGCGATCGGGGCATAACTGCGCGGCGGCTCGTCGAGGCGGAAGGGCTGGACCCGGCCGCCATCGGGCTGGCCCTGGCCGACCACGAAGGTCTTAACCAGCGCCCCCTCGCCCGCGCCATCGACCCGCACGCGCATAAGCGGCACGAGCAGAGGGTGGCGGCCCTGCATGATGACCTGCGCGGTCGACAGCGGCAGCTGGACCTGACCTTGGACCGCTACATTCTGGCGCGGCGCGATGCGGGCCAGCGTGTGTTTCGGCTCGAGGCTGGTTTCGGCGGTCGCCACCTGCTGCTCCATAGGGCTTGCCGCGCTGGCGGACACCAAATCGACGCCCACAGTCACATCGCTCAGCGCCGCATCGGTGCGATTGACCAGCGTCAGGCGATATTTGAGTGTCGCGAACATGGCACTGCGCGTGAGCTTTTCCGCGGTCAGCCGGACGGTCAGAGCATCGGCTGCCGTGGCCGCATTGGCTTTCGGCACCGACGCAACGACGGGCCGCTCGATCTGCGGAGCAGGCGCGCTTGTCTGGCGGCGCTTCCAGAAAAACAATCCGGCGCCAATCGCGGCAAGCGCAGCGGCAAGGATCGCCAGCCACGTCCAGTCGGTGTCTTCGGCTGCGATTTCTTCAGCACCTGCAATCTCCGCCTCGTCCGACGGCTGCTGGACATCCTGCGCGGCGGGCGGCGCGGGAATGGGCGACGTGCCGTCCGTGGGCTGGACCGGCGGGAAATCCTGCACCGGCTCTTCCGGCGCCGGGATACGCGGCGATACCGGAACCGTCTCGACCGGGCGTGGCATCGGCGTGGGTCGCGGGCTCGTCACGCTACGCGGCGGCGTCGCTGTGCCGCTCGACGTGGGGGTTGGGGTCGGCGTCGGCGTCGGAGTAGCAGTCGCCCTCGGTGTCGGGCGCGCCGTATTTATCACCCGAGGGGCGACCGGAACCACGCTGCTCTCTTCATCGACCGGGCCCTGCGCGCGCGGGCTCGCCGTCGGTGTCGGCCCCGGCGGGAGCGAGAAATCCTGCGCCGATTGCGCCATCGCAGGCGCGGAAAGGCTCAGCATCAGGGCAGTCAGGGGCAGGCGAAAAGTCGGCATGTTTCGGGCGCGTTCGTGAAAAGCAGGCACATGCGCTGCGCCGCGCTGAATAGGTACTGAAGCGCGCGCTTCCAAGCCCCGCCTTGCGCCGGGCGGCCTTTCACGGCAGATGCGCGGCATGAGCGACACACATAGCCCCCGGTTCCTCGGCGAGAACAGCCCGCTGCCGGGTTCGCCCGAAGAAGCGGACCTCGACTACGTGCCGAACCCGCGCGCCGGTGAGCTCTACCTCGTACGGTTCGCCGCGCCCGAGTTCACCTCACTGTGCCCGGTGACCGGCCAGCCGGATTTCGCACATTTGGTGATCGATTATGCGCCGGGCGAAACGATCGTGGAATCGAAGAGCCTGAAGCTTTTCCTCGGCTCCTTCCGCAATCACAACGGTTTTCACGAGGATGTCACCGTGGGGATCGGCAAGCGCCTGTTCGACGAGATGCGCCCCAAGTGGCTGCGGATCGGCGGCTACTGGTATCCGCGCGGCGGCATTCCGATCGATGTATTCTGGCAGAGCGGCGCGCCGCCTGCCGACCTTTGGCTGCCCGACCAGGGCGTCGCATCCTACAGGGGGAGAGGCTGAGCATGGCCGAGCATAACGAGACCGACGCGACCACTCACGACGACACCGCGACCACCACCTCAAGCGAGACAGCCGCGACGCAGAAGCCGCGCCGCGTCTGGCGCAAGAGCCTGCCGAAATGGTCGCTGTGGCTATCGCTGGCGGTGCTCGTGTGGTTCGCCCTCGCCGCTTTCGGACCGAAGATCGGGATCATCCCCTGGCAGACCGGCCTCGGCTTCATGATCCGCGAGGCGGGCGTGATCCTGCTACTCGTCGCGTCGATCTTCGCGATCGTCGCGCTGGCATTCGCCTTCTTCAAAACGCCGCGCGGCCCGTGGTGGAAGGCCGCCATCGGCCTCGCCATTCCGGCAATCCTGTTCATGGGTCTCGCCACTATCCGCAGTCAGGCGGAGAGCGTTCCGCCGATCCACGACGTCTCCACCGACTTGCGCGACCCGCCCGAATTCTCGCCCCGCACCATGACCCTGCGCGGCGAAATGGGTGCCAATCCGATCAATGATTACGGTACTCCCCTCGGCGAGCTGGAGATGTGGGCGGACAGCGATGACGCAGCGCTCAAGGCGAAGAACCACGCCGACCTGATTGCCGAGAATTACGACAATCTCGATCCCATCGTAATCGGCAACCGCACGGACGAGGAAGCCTTCGATGCGATCGTGGCCGCTATGGGCGAGATCGGCCTGACGGACGTGCGCCGCGTGTCGGGTATGAACTCGGTCGAAGGCGTGGCGGAGACCTTCGCCTTCGGTTTCAAGGACGATGTGGTCGCACGCGTGCAGGACGGCCAGATCGACCTGCGCTCGGTCAGCCGAGTCGGGGTCTCCGATCTCGGCTACAATGCCGACCGGCTGGAGGATTTGCGCGAAGCGATCATCGACCGGCTGGGCGCGTAAATCGCCTGATCCAGCGGGTGTCGAGCCAGTCCTTCACCCGCCGCATCCAGCGTGATTGCAGGCCGAACCACCGGTAGCTGGCGATCGCTTCGCCGCGACAGGTGTTGAGCAGGTAGAAGTCCATGAAACGCGGGCTGTAGCTGCGGCGCGGCGGCTTGCCGCCCAGCAGGCGCCGAAGGTTTTTGGCCAGCACCGGCCCGGTGTAAACGGCATGGACGCCCGAATGCGGCACGCTCCTGTCGGTCCTTCGTGCGACATCGCCTGCGGCAAGGATATGTTCGAATCCGCAGACCCGCTGATGTTCGTCGACCTGCACGAAGCCGTCCTCATCGACCGGCAAGCCGCTGGCGGTGGGCCAGTCAGGCGCGCCGCTGCCGATTGCGGCTGCGATCAGGTCGAGCGGCTCGAGCGAACGGTCGCCTGCCATCAGCGCGCCATCGCGGATCACCGCATCTTCGCGCATCACCGCGACGCCCTGTGCTTCCAGTTCCCGAGCTACGCGCTCGCGCACAGCAGTAGCGTGATCGGGCAATAAACCTCCGACCCCGGTCACGAGAGTGACGCCGCAATCGCGCCAATGGCTCGAATTGCGAAAGCCGAAGGCCAGCTCCACACCGCCTGCACCCCCGCCGACGACTGCGATCCGGCGCTGGTGCGGCTCGGCCTCACGAAGAGACTGCCAGCGGCCGATGAAACCGCCGAGCGGGCGGATGTCGAGCAGGCGCTCGTCCGCACCCAGAACGTCGCTCGCCTGCCCCGCACCTCCGGTCGCGATGGAGCAGATGTCGAACGCCAGCGTCTCGCCATTGTCGAGGTAGGCGATGCGCTTGCGCGGATCGATCCGGACAAGGCGCGCCCGATGCCATTTCAGGCCCGCCTCTTCGACCAGCGGTGTCAGTGGGATAGCCAGTTCACTGGCGCGATATTCGCCCGCGATCCAACCCGGCACCATGCCCGAATAGAGCATCGCGTCGAGCGGCTCGACCAGCAGCGTGCGTGCGCGTGGTGGGCCGTGCTTGCGCCAGTCGTCGATTACCCCGAGATGCGCGTGGCCCGCGCCGACGAGCAGGAGAACGGGATCGGCGCGCGAAATCATGTCGCGGCCCTAACGGTTCGAGCACGACTTGTCGCGTGATTGGCAAGCTTGGTGGAGCCGAGCGGAATCGAACCGCTGACCTCGTCATTGCGAACGACGCGCTCTCCCAACTGAGCTACGGCCCCGTTCCAGCTTACGCCCCGGCCTGAGCCGGGAAGGCGCGCCAATTAACCCGGCGCGCCGTCTATTTCCAGACCAAATCCGGCGGGCCTGCTCAATCCTGCGGCGTGCCGCTCTCATCTGCATCGCTCGGAACCGGCTGGACGATGGGCGTCGACTCGTTGCGCGTATCGACCGGCACTACAGGAATGCGCGCGCCCGTATCAGGATCGACCACAGTGGTCTCGTTGATATTCGCCTGATTGGTCAGCAGCGCGGGATCGCTTATTCCGGGCTGCGGAGCGACCATCGAAGCACGCGCCTGCTGCACAGCCACATAGCCGGGCTGCGACGAGCCGTAGCGAGACCCATATTGCGCATCCCATGCCGCAGAGTCGCGCTCGTATTGTTCATAGGCGCGGAAGAAGCTTTCGAACGGCTGTTCGAAGGTGCTGAAATTCGTCAGGGCGAAGGCAGTCGGGTCGACCGTGTCCATCGCATTGTACTGGTTCGCAAGCTGCAGCGTCGTGTCGCAGAACTCGCCGCGCGCCGGCGGCAGGGCGAAATAGTTGTAGACCATGGTCATCTGTGCCTCGCGCGCCATGATCGCCTCGCGGCGCGTGCTGGCCTCCTTGCGATATTCGGCGTCGATCCGGTCGTTGACCCGCTTGAGCGCGCGCCCGTGGGTGGAGATGTAATCGCTGTAGCCGTCCAGGATCGGCTGATATTGCGGATCGAGGCAATTGAGCGCCGCCACGTTCCAGGCGGAGCGGAAGTGCCACACGCGCTCGTCGTCGCTAATGCCGGTATTGACTGTCTGGCGCACGCCCAGCGGGCCGACGCGGGGAATGTCCATGACATAGGCTGCCTGCTTGGGCGGCACCGGGCGGTATGGCACCGCTTCGACCGGCGGCGGTGGCGGCGGTGGCGGGGGCGGAGGAGGCGGCGTCGCACAGGCGCCGAGGGCAGTGATCGTGCCGATCACGGCGGTAATGCGAAGTATCGGTTGTGCGGCGCTGCTCATGGCTGGCGGACCCTCCTGGAAGTACATCTGTCGTTAATTTGCCCCGCCCCGGATTGACCGGGGATGAAGCATCAATCCTTAGCGGCTGGAAAAGACAAAGAAAATGCCCGGCGCGCGCATTGCGCCCCGGGCACGTTCAAACGAATCCTGTGTGCGATCAGTGGAGCGCGATCACTCGCGGCTGCCCATGAACCGCAGGAGGAACAGGAACATGTTGATGAAGTCGAGATAGAGGCTCAGCGCGCCCATGATGATCGCCTTACCGGCGAACTCGGTACCGCGCAGATACTGGTACTCGCGCTTCAGGCGCTGCGTATCGTAGGCGGTGAGGCCCGCGAAGATCAGCACACCGAGGAAGCTTACTGCCAGTGCCAGCGTGCTCGACTGCAGGAAGATGTTGATGACCATCGCGATCAGTAGGCCGATCACACCCATCACCAGGAACGTACCGAAGCCCGACAGGTCCTTTTTCGTGGTGTAACCGAACAGGCTGAGGCCCGCGAAAGCGCCTGCGGTGGCGAAGAAGGTCGCCGCGATACTCTCCCCGGTATAGACGAGGAAGATCGTCGAGAGCGACAGGCCCATCAGCGTGGCAAAACCCCAGAACATCGCCTGCAGCGTGCCCTGCGAGAACTTGTTCACGCCGAAGCTCATCGCGAAGACGATGGCCAGCGGCGACAGCGCGACGATCCACATCAGCGGGCCGCTCGCAAAGGTCAGAGCGAGGCCCGACTGCGCGGTCAGCAGCGCCACGATGCCGGTCCACAGCACACCCGACGCCATGTAATTGTAAATCGACAGCATGTGCTTGCGCAGCCCTGCGTCGAAGGTTTCCTGCCGGGTAACGGCATCGCCCGCGCGGGGCACGGAGCCGAAGCCCTGCCGCTGCTCGGTGTTGTCGTTCCAATTGGCCATTTCAAAGTACTCCCATAAGCGGCGATCACATGCGCCGCTTCTCATACGCGCAATATCGCCATTCGGGCCCCGAATTTCAAGGGAAACCGACGAACGTCGACCCTTGTTCGATTAACCAAAATAACTGACGATACTCAGGCCTCGCCCGCCGCATCGACCATGGCCGCACTGAGCGCGTCGGAGGGCGATTTGTCGCCCCACAATACGAACTGGAATGCCGGGTAGAAGCGGTCGCACTCGTCGACCGCGATTTCGACCAGCGCCTGTGCCTGTGCGAGGCTGAGTAATCCGTCGTCACCCAGCATCGTACCGTTGCGATAAAGCACGACGCCGCCGTTGGACCATATGTCGAAATGGCCGAGCCAGAGTTGCTCGTTGATCCGCGCGACCAGCTCGTGCGCGGCTTTCTTTTTGCCGTCCGGCACACGAATCTCCGGCAGGCAGATGACCTGCAGGACCATGTCTTCCGGCCGCCAGATCCCGCGTAACTGGTAGTTCGTCCAGCTGCCCTGAATTTCGCCGCTCATCTCGCCCTGCGCGCTTTGGCACGGCCATCCGCGTGCCTCGAACAGGGCCACCAGCATATCAAGCGGAGCTGCGTCCTCGTCCGCTTCGTAGCTTTCGCTTGCCGTTCTCATCGAGCCTGTCCCTCACACGTCATGCACGCTGGATGCCGACAGGACACGGGGCTTGGCAATCCAGCCGATTGTCGCTGCTGGGGAGAACCGTTTTCGCTTGTGCAAACCCTGTGCACAAGGCGCGCGCCATGGGTCAGCCGAGGGGCTCGATCGCTTCGCCTTCGGCACTGCGGAAGGTAAAGCTATCGATATCCAAACCTTTGAGCTCGTTCATCATTTCACGTGCAGTCGCCGCATCGGGATAGGGCCCGGAAAGAAGGCGGTTGGCCTCCCCCCATGGCGTCACAAAGGGCCCCTTGCCGTCGAGCAGCCCGTCCGCCTTGCGAGCGATCCGGCGCCAGTCGAAACCCAGTGCCGACACGTCCTTGCCGGTCGCAACCTGCACCCAGTGCCGCGAAGGATGGGCGGGCGGCGGCGGGGGATCGGGCTCGGCCTTCTCGCGCGGTGCCTCGATGCGCGTGATGTCGACCGCCCCCTGTGCTGCCGGACGTGACGTTGTCGGCTCGAGGGTAAAGCCGGCGAAAGCTTGCTCGAGCGTGGGTGCCGGTTCGCTAGGTGGCGGTGGTGGCGGAGGCGGTAGTGGAGCGGCTGTCGCAGGTACCGGCTCAATGCTGATCGGCGCAGCTGCCGGTTGCCGGGCGATCACCACAGGCGCGGTATCCGCAGGTTCCGGCACCGCCGCCGTCGCCGCCGGATTAGCGGCGGTTCGTGGTGCTTCCTCTGCTGGTCTGGAACTCTGAGCGGCCTGCGCAGGAGCGGGATTTTGCTGCGCCACCGGCTGCGGCGCAGCTTGCTGTTGAGCAACTCGCGTCGTCGCCGGGGAAAGGTCGGGAGCAATCCCCGCATTCTCGCTCGAACGCGGCCCGACGGTCGCCGTCCGGCGCGGTCGCTCCTGGCGCTGGCGTGCGGGAGCCCTGTTCTCGGCCTGGCGAGCTGCCACTCGTCGTTGCGGAGTGGGTTGCGGCTGGCGCGCCGCCGCAGCGGGCGGTCTCGTCGCCGATGTCTGCGACGCCGCTGGCGCAGGAGCGACCGGCACGTAGGCGGCGATTTGCGGGTCGTCTGTGCCGATATTGGCCGCACGCGGAAACACGCCGAGCGTCCCTGCCGCCGCCTGCTGTGCCGGCGTCAAGCGAGGCATGAATTCGAGATAGGGACGAACCCGACCTGCCATCTGCGCGGGCAGCATCGCATCGGAAATGTCAATCGCCTCGCGCGTATCGCCAAGGATCGCCAGACCGAATGCCCGGGTGCGAAACGCCGCGAGATCGCGGGCCTCGAGCAACGGCAGAAGCGTCTGCTCGAAACTCTCGCGCTCTCCCGAGATCGCCAGGCTGAGTGCGAGGCGGCGCTTTACTTCCGATCCGGCACCTTGCGCCAGCGCCAGCCGGAACAGCTCCTGCGCGCTGCGGTTGTCGCCGACCAGCATGAAGGCCATGCCCCGGTCTTCCGCCATGCGATCGTTGGTGACGCCCGCCCGTTCTGCCTCGGCAAACAGGCGCAACGCCTCGATCGGCCGACGCGAGCGGGCATAGGCCTTGCCGAGGCCGAGGCTAATACGGCTGTTGGTGGGTGAAAGCTGCTTTGCCCGGCCAAAAAAGCCGATCGCCGCGTCGATATCGCCGACATCCAGTGCCGCCTCGCCGGCGTCGAGCAGGGCCGACACATCGGCCGCATTGCGCGCTAGCCGCCGCAAGGCGTCGCTCAACCGGTCGGACCCTTTCGGCGGCAAGGGCTGGACGATCTCGCGCTGCGCGTGGGCCGCGGTCGGCACGGCAACTGCAGCGGCCAAGACCGCTGCAACCGTGATCCGCGCTAGTGTTACCATGATCCTGCCCTTACCCGGGCGCGCCTGAACAGGCGCTGGCCCGGGTGGCTGCGTGCCTTACTGGTTGTTCTGGCGACCGAGGAAGCGGGGAATGTTCAGCGAACCGCCCTCGCCATCGTCGTCCTCGTCCTCGTCCTCATCGTCAGGCTTGTTGGCGCCGCGCGACAGGTTGGCCATGCGCTCGAAGAGCGTGCTGCCGGCACCGGTATCGCTGCCGCCGTCGTCTCCGCCCAGAACGGGGCGCTTCTTGCCCGGCTTGCTGGCGAGCGGGCTCTCGCCTTCGCCATAGGAGCTGTCCTGACCGCCTTCTTCCATCGGCTCGGACAGGTCGAGCGGCGAGGGTTGCCCGGCATCTTCCGCCCAGCCGCTGCCGAATTCGCCATCCTCTGCGGGCGGCGGAACTTCGCCGTCCTCGTTGCGCAGGCCGGCGAGCGGATCCACAATGCCGTCGACATCGTCGTAATCTTCTTCCTCGTCGTCGTCCGCAGAGCCGTAGCCGAGGTCGTCGGAGAGGACCGAGGAGCTGTCGCCGCCCGCTTCCGCCGTGAGGTCGAGCGTGTCGGCGTCGCCGGACTCGGTATCCGGCTCGGCGGACAGGCCTTCGGACAATTCGAACGGTTCCTCGTCGTCGATCGTCTCGGTCGGCAGGTCGAGTACGGGACGCTTGGGCGCACGGCTATCGCTCATCGAGAATGCCTGCGGGCTGCTAACCTGCGACGTTCCATCCGTTTCGATGCCGGTCGCAACGACCGAGACGCGGATCTTGCCTTCGAGTTCGGGATTGAAGGCCGAACCCCAGATGATGTTCGCGTCCTCGTCGACCAGCTCGCGAATGTGGTTCGCGGCTTCGTCCACTTCGAGGAGCTTCATGTCCTCGCCGCCGATGATCGAGATGATCACGCCCTTGGCACCCGTCATACTGACACCGTCGAGCAGCGGATTGGCGATGGCCCGTTCGGCGGCCTCGAGCGCGCGATTGTCGCCCTCGCCCTCGCCCGTGCCCATCATGGCCTTGCCCATCTCCTGCATCACCGAGCGGACGTCGGCAAAGTCGAGATTGATGAGGCCCGGCATGACCATGAGGTCGGTGATCGAGCGCACGCCCTGCTGCAGCACCTCGTCGGCCAGCATGAAGGCTTCCTTGAAGGTCGTTTCCGCCTTCGCCACCAGGAACAGGTTCTGGTTCGGGATCACGATCAACGTATCGACGTGCTTCTGCAGCTCTTCGATGCCCGCTTCGGCGGCGCGCATCCGGCGCGTGCCTTCGAACAGGAATGGCTTGGTCACCACGCCGACGGTAAGCACACCCTTCTTGCGGGCTGCCTCGGCGATGACCGGAGCAGCGCCGGTCCCGGTGCCGCCACCCATGCCGGCCGCGATGAACACCATGTTGCAGCCATCGAGCGCGTCTTCGATATCCTCGACCGTTTCCTCGGCAGCAGCCTTGCCCACTTCGGGCCGCGCGCCAGCACCAAGACCGCCGGTGATGTCCGGGCCGAGCTGGATGCGCTTTTCCGCCGGCGAGGAGCTGAGCGCCTGCGCGTCGGTGTTGCTGACGATGAAGTCGACGCCTTCGATGCCGGCGTCCATCATATTGGCGATTGCGTTGCCGCCCGCACCGCCGACGCCGATCACCATGATCTTGGGGCGGAGGTCGTCGCTGGATGCCGGACCGATATTGATGCTCATTGGGTGTCCCCCGGAAAGTCGGAATTCTGAAAAATCACTATGTCACATTACGCGCGCAAAGCGAATCGCGCGAAGACTCGTAGAAGAAGCTTATCCACAAAGGCCTAATGCCCTGTTGTGCATGGGTTTCAACCATCAGAAATACTCGCGCACCGCCTGTACGACACGGTTCACCAGAGCAAAGCCCGAATAGCGGCTGGTCGATTGGTAGTTCGAGCCGACCGAACGAATGTCTACCGGGTCTTCCGCAGCGTAAAGGCACAGGCCCGCAAGCGTCGCAAATCCGGGTGTCGCATGCGCTTCGGGCAGGCCCTGTAGCGCGGGCGGCTTGCCGATCCGCACCGGCTGGCCAAGCGCGCCCTGCATGAAGTCGGCGATGCCGTGCAATTCGGCTCCGCCACCCGTCAGGACGACCTGCCCGCCCTGCGAGCCGCCGAAGCCGAGCGCCTTGAGTGCCTTCGCAATCTCGCCGCTCATCACGCCGAGGCGATCTGTGACCGTGCCGACCAGGTCCGCGCGCGGAATGCGGTTCTGCTCGTCCGCGCCGCGTGCCAGCCGCCCGTCGGGCTTGTCGCCCGGGCCATCGACCGGGATCATCTCGCGGTGATCGGTCGGCGTGGCTATCGCCGAACCCGATACGCACTTCAGCCGCTCCGCCTGGCTCCGGCGGATGCCGAGCGAAGATGCGAGCGCATCGGTAATGTCGTTCGAGCCGACCGGAATCGAACGCAAACCGAGCAGCATGCCTGCTGCATGGACGGAGACATTGGTCACCTGTGCGCCGATCTCCACCAGCGCCACTCCGAGGTCGCGCTCTTCGGCGGAGAGGCAAGCATAGGCGGTCGCGAGCGGGCTGGCGACGACCCCCTCGACCTCGAGATGCGCGCCCTGCACCGCCTCGATCAGGTTCCGCACCGGTGCACCTTCGGCGAAGGTTACATGCACGTCAACGCCCAGCGCCTCGGCGTGCAGACCCTTGGGATTGGCGACGCCATGCGCGCCGTCGAGCATGTAATGCGCGGGCTGGGCGTGCAGCACCATGCGCCCGTCGGGATGCAGGTGATCGCGCGCCGCATGGAGGAGATGCTCGATATCGTCTTCCTCGATGCGCCGCCCACCAATGGCGATCTCGACGCTGGAGATGCGGCTCGACAACCCTGCCCCGGCGCAGCCGATCCAGACGCTGGAGATCGAGGTATTCGCATTCGCCTCGGCCTTTTCGACCGCAGTGCGGATCGAGTGGCTTGCGGCGCGCATATCGGTGACATAGCCGCGCTTGATGCCCTCGCTGGCGCGGTGGCTGGAGCCGAGCACGACCATCTCGCCGCCTTCGGCCTCGCCCATGATCATGGCCGATACCCGGAAGGATCCGACGTTCACGGCACCATAGACGCGGGTTATGCGCGGCGTCGGGGCGGCCATCACTCGGCCCGCCCGTTGCGCGCAAGCTGGGTCGGGCAGGGGCCGTCCTTACAGCGCAGATAAACACGGTCCGGCACGCGCATGTCCACCGCGATGGGCTTGCCGCCGATCAGCCGGTGCATGCCGTCGAGCTGGGCGAACTTGACCAGCGCGGGCGCGCCCGCATCGCCTTCAGGCAGGGCGAGCAACTGCCCGCTGGTGAAGGTGAGGTTCCAGCGCCGGTTACCCACCCATTCGGCTTCGGCGATATGCGGTTTCAGCGCCGGCGCGGCGTCCAGCAGGCGGCCAAGTTCCTCGACCTGCTTCTGGGCGCCGGGACCTTCGATCAGCAGCTTGCCCTTGGCCGCCTCGCGCGCGATCGGCTCGAGTTCGTGCCCGTGCCCGTCGACCAGCATCAGCCGGTCGGGCTTGCGTAGCACGGCATGCGGCTCGCGCTCGACGATATCGATCTTCAGCGTATCGGGCAGCTGGCGCGAGACCCGCGCATCGGCGACCCAGGGAAGCTCGAGCAGGTTGTCACGCACATCTTCCAACTCGACCAGGGGCATCGGCCGGTCGCGCTGGGCAAGCACGCGTTCGTAGACCAGCTGTTCGTTCATCCGCTCGACACCGGAGACGCGGACCTTGCTGACCTCGAAGCCGGAGCGCGAGGCCGACTTCGCCAGCTCGTCGCGGGCCATTTCCGGCACGCCCGCATAGCTGGCGACCGTCCACGCAATGGCGAGCCCGACGACGATGATCGAAGTCAGGAAGAACTTGTGCCACTGCTCCTCGGTGAAAGGCAGCGCGGCCATGATGCCGTCGAGAATACCGCTGGTATGCTTGCGCGCGGCCCGAGCTTTCTGGCTGCGGCTGCGCGCAGCGGCCGAGCGGCGGACGCCCTGGGGCTTGCGGCTAACCCTGGCCATTGCCCCCACCCTTACCTGCATGGCCCCTACCAGCATGGTCGCGCAAGGCCGCGGCGATTACGGTTTCTACCAGCTCGCCATATTCCATGCCGACATGCTTGGCCTGCTCGGGCACGAGGCTGAGCGGGGTCATGCCGGGCTGGGTGTTGGTTTCGAGGATGAACAGTCCATCCTCGCCCTGTTCCTCGTCCCAGCGGAAATCGGTCCGGCTGGTGCCCCGGCAGCCGAGGACCTGGTGTGCGCGCAGTGCATATTCGAGGCACAGCCTTGCAATGTTCCGGGGAATGTCGGCCGGGCAGATGTGATCGGTCATGCCGTCGGTATATTTGGCGTCGAAATCGTAGAAGCCGCTCTTGGGCTTCAGTTCGGTTACCGCGAGCGCGCGCGGCCCGTCCTCAAAATCGACCACCGCCGTCGTCATCTCGCGGCCCTTGATGTAAGGCTCGGCAAGCAATTCGGCGAATTCCTGCCACGGCCCCTTGGCATCGCGCGCGATGGGATTGCCGTAGTCGCTTTCGTGGGTGACGATCGCCACGCCGACACTGCTGCCTTCGTTGACGGGCTTAAGCACATAGGGGCGCGGCAGCGGATCGCGCTCGTGCAGGTCGGCGCTCTTGATGATCCGCCCGCCGGGCATGGGGATGCCGTGCGGCACCAGCGCCTGCTTTGTCAGCTGCTTGTCGATCGCGACGACCGACGTGGCGAGGCCCGAATGCGTATAGGGCACGCCCATCAGGTCGAGCATGCCCTGCACCGTGCCATCCTCGCCCGGAACGCCGTGGAGCGCGTTGAACACGACATCGGGCGCTACTTCTGCAATGCGCGCGGCAACCTGCCGGTCCATATCGATGCGTGTCACACGATGCCCGCGCTCTTCCAATGCTTTCGCGACGCCCTCGCCCGACATAAGGCTGACGGGCCGCTCATTCGCCCAGCCGCCCATGAGGACGGCGATATGCAAGTCTTTGGGAAGGTCGGTCATGTCAGTTCCTAAGGCCGCCCCACACGCTGGATTTCCCATTCGAGTTCGACGCCCGAATGCTCGTAGACGCGGCGTTTTACTTCCTCGCCCAGGCCTTCGATATCGGCGCTTGTCGCGTCGTCGACGTTGATCAGGAAGTTGGTGTGCTTTTCGCTCACCTGCGCGCCGCCCATCTGCAATCCGCGGCACCCCGCCGCATCGACCAGTTCCCAGGCCTTGCGACCGGGCGGATTCTTGAAAGTCGAGCCGCCGGTCTTGGTGCGCAGCGGCTGCGAGTTCTCGCGGGCTTCGGCGATCTCGTCCATCTTCGCACCGATCGCTTCCGGGTCGCCGGGCTCGCCCTGGAAGCGTGCTGCGACCACCACCGCGCCGTCCGGCAAGGCCGAGTGGCGATAGGTATATTGCAGGTCGGCCTTGGGCAGCGTCACCAGATTGCCGCCCGGCAGGATGACGTCGCATTCGATCAGCACGTCGCTGACCTCTCGCCCGTATGCACCGCCGTTCATGCGCACGAAGCCGCCGACCGTGCCGGGGATGCCGCGCATGAATTCGAGGCCGGCGATCCCGGCGTCGCGCGCCGTCGAGGCGACGAGGATGCCATGCGCCCCCGCCCCGCAGGCGACCACATGATCGTCACGCGTTTCGATTTTCGCGAAGGGTTTGCCGAGCTTGATGACCACGCCCGGCACCCCGCCATCGCGCACGATCAGATTGGAGCCGAGGCCCAGCGCCATCACCGGCAGCTTGCCGCCCAGCCGTTCGAGGAACACGCGCAGATCGTCGAGGTCTTCCGGCTCGAACAGCCAATCGGCACGGCCGCCGCTCTTGAACCACACCAGCTTGGCAAGCGGTGCATCGTGGGTGAGCCTGCCGCGCAAGTCGTCGATCGCCACGGGCGCGGAAACGCCGCCATCGACTTCGCAATCGGGCGCCATGCCGCTGTCCCAGTTCCACACGTCGTCGGGTTGGTCCATCTCCATCGCTCAGCTCGCCAGCGCGATCTGGTTCTGCAGGCCGGCCGCCCAGCGGGTGATGTCGCCCGCGCCGAGGCAGATCACGAAATCGCCTTCCTGCAATTCGGCTGCGAGCGTTTCGGCAAGGTCCTGCTCGTCCTCGATGGTCGCGGCGGCGCGGTGTCCGCGCGCCTTGAGGCCATCGACCAACGCCTGCGCGTCGACGCCGGGGATCGGGTCTTCGCCCGCCGCGTAAACCGGGGTGACATAGACGAGGTCGGCTTCGTTGAAGCAGCTCTGGAATTCATCCATCAGATCGTTGAGACGCGTATAGCGGTGCGGCTGCACGACCGCGATCACGCGGCCCCGTCCCGCACTTTCGCGGGCCGCACCGAGCACCGCCTTGATCTCGACCGGGTGGTGGCCATAATCGTCGATGATCGTCGCGACGCCGCTACCGGTCGGGACTTCGCCAACTTTGGTGAAGCGCCGCCGGACGCCGCCGAACTGGCTGAACCCGTTGCAGATCACCTCGTCCGGGCAACCCATCTCGATCGAGACGGCAATCGCGGCGAGCGCGTTTTGGACATTGTGGCGACCGGGCATCGGCAGGCGCACGCCTTCGATCCGGCGATCCTCCTGCCCGCGTCGGCGCACGATGACGTCGAAGCAATTGCCGCCCGCATCGGGCCGCACGTTCACCCCGCAAATGTCGGCCTGAAGGTTGAAGCCATAGGTTACCACATTGCGATCGCGCACCTTGGCGATCACGGCCTGCACCTCGGGATGGTCGATGCACAGCACCGCCGCGCCATAGAAGGGCACGTTGTGGATGAACTCCACGAAGGCGTCCTTCACGCCGTCGAAATCGCCGTAATGGTCGAGGTGTTCGGGATCGATGTTGGTGACCACCGCGATCGTGCCGTCGAGCCGCAGGAAGCTGCCGTCGCTCTCGTCGGCTTCGACAACCATCCAGTCGCTGTCGCCCAGCCGCGCGTTGGAGCCGTATTGCTCGATGATGCCACCATTGATCACGGTCGGGTCGATCTTGCCCGCGTCGAGCAGGGCGGCGATCATGCTGGTCGTGGTCGTCTTGCCATGCGTGCCGGCGACCGCGACGGTCGACTTGAGGCGCATGAGTTCGGCCAGCATTTCCGCGCGGCGCACCACGGGAATGCGGTTTTCCAGCGCGAAAGCGACTTCGGGATTAGTCCGCTTCACTGCGGTGGAGGTCACCACCACTGCCGCGCCTTCGACGTTCTCCGGCGCGTGGCCGATGGCCACCGTCACGCCGCGGCTGCGCAGCCGCTCGATCACCGGGCTTTCCTTGATGTCGGAGCCCTGCACGCTGTAGCCGAGATTGTTCATCACCTCGGCGATGCCGGACATTCCGATCCCGCCGATGCCGACGAAATGGATGGTTCCGATATCGGTCGGCACACCCCTCATTCGGCCGCCTCCTTCGCAGCGCCCTGGCCCGCAGGCGCACCCTGGGTTGCGCCGCGCGCATTGTTTCCGCCGACGCGGATGACATCCATCATGTCGGCCCCGCCGAAGCTTTCGACGAGGTCGGCCAGATCCTCGACTGCCTTGGGCCGACCGCAGTTCCATGCGGCATGGGCGGCCCTGTTCAAACCTTGCGGGTTCTCGGCAAGCGCCTTGATCTGCTTGGCGAGTTCCTTAGCCGTAAAGCGCTCCTGCCGGATCATCCGTGCGCCGCCGGACTTCGCCATTTCGCGCGTGTTCGATGCCTGATGGTCGTCGGTCGCGATCGGCAGCGGGACGAGGATGGCCGGGCGGCCCACGGCGGTGAGTTCGGCAATGGTCGAGGCCCCTGCGCGGCCGATGAACAGATGTGCATCGGCAAGGCGCGTGGCCATGTCCTCGAAATAGGTCGCTAGTTCTGCCGGAATCTCGTGATTGCGATAGCGCTCGCGGACGGCCTCCAGATCCTCGGCGCGGCACTGCTGCGTTACCTGCAAGCGCTGGCGCAGCGCGGGCGGCAGCATGGCGAGCCCGTCGGGCACGACTTCGGACAGCACGCGGGCGCCCTGGCTGCCGCCGGTCACGAGTACGCGCAGCAGTCCGTCTTCGGTGAACTCGGGGAATGGCTCCTCACGCAACGATAGCACACCCGCCCGCACAGGATTGCCGACGAGGTGGACCTTGTCCGACTGCTTGTCCGCCAGCCGCTCGACGTCGGGATAGGCTGTCGCAATCGCCTGCACGCGGCCTGCCAGCAGGCGATTGACGCGGCCCAGCACGGCGTTCTGTTCGTGCAGGATCGTCGGGATATCGGCAGAGGTCGAGGCGAGCACTGCCGGGGCGGAGGGATAGCCGCCGAAGCCGATCACCGCGCTCGGCTCGAAACTTTCGTAGAGCCGCAGCGCCATGCGCCGACCTTCCAGCACGGCGCGTATGCCCTTGATCCACTGCAGCGGGTTCTTGCCGAAGCGGCCTGCGGGAATGACATGCGCGGGCATGAAGTCGGGCTTGCCGGGGATCTCCGCCCCGCGCTCGTCCGTGATCAGCGCGACGTGATGCCCGCGCCGGTCGAGCTCGGTCGCCAGCGCGAAGGCTGGCAGCAAGTGCCCGCCGGTGCCGCCGGCGGCGAGGACATAGTGGCGGCTGGAGCGAGTCATGGCTGGATCTCGCGCACGGGGCGAGCGGAAGGGGAATTCATCGCGTCCGCCTGCCCTATTCCCATCCACTCGCCAAGCCCCTTGGTCCGGCTTTTCAGGAAGGGATTTCGCCGGGTCACTGCCAGCAACAGCCCCACGCCGATACCGATGGCGATGGTCGAGGAGCCGCCGTAACTCACCAGCGGCAGGGTCATGCCCTTGGACGGGAACAGCTGGAGGTTCACCAGCATGTTGATGAATGCCTGCCCGCCGAGCAGCGAGACCAGGCCCGCCCCGGCCAGCAGCGCGAAAAGATCCTCTTCGTCAACCAGCCGCATCAGCACGCGGCCGACGATGGCGAGGTAGAGGATCACGATGACCGCGCAGGCGAGCAGGCCGAACTCCTCACCGATCACGCTGAAGATATAGTCGGTATGCGCTTCGGGCAGGCTCATCTTGCGAATGCCGAGGCCGTAGCCCGCACCGGTCCAGCCGCCTGCCAGCAGCGTGCGGCTGGCGAGGTCCACCTGGTCGTAGGCCGTGCCGCCGCCGAGGAAGCTGTCGATGCGGTGGCGGGCGTTGTCATAGAGGAAATAGGCTGCGGTGATGCCGGCGATCCCGCCGCCGATGACGAAACCGATACGCTTGGCGTCCACACCGGACAGCACGACCATCACGAACCACACGCCGGCAAACAGGATGGTGCCGCCGAAGTCGGGCTGCGCCATCATCAGCGCAGCGATCAGGCCTAGGGTTCCGGTCGCGATGCCGAGGACGGGCAGGTTCGGGTCGCGCAGGCGCCAGGCGAAGATCCATGCCATGGCGATGGCGAAGCCGGGTTTCAGGAATTCGGACGGCTGGAACTGCATGCCGATCCTGATCCAGCGCCTTGCGCCATTGATCTCGACGCCGATCAGCGGGGTGAGGAAGAGGAAGAACAGCATCGTCGCCGCAAGGACGATGCCGAGCCGCCGCGCATTGTCGCGGGTCAGCATCGACACGCCGAGCATCGTACCGAGGCCGACCACCTGCCAGGCGATATGGCGGTAGAAGAAATACAGCGGGTCGAGCGTCTCGCTGCTGGTCGACAGGCGATTGGCGGTGGCCGGGCTGGCGGCGGCGACGGCGATGGTGCCGAAGCTCATCAGCAGCAGGATCAGGAACAGCAGCACGCGGTCGATCTCGCGCCACCAGATCTTCAGCTCCGACCAGCGCGAGAGACGCCCCTTGGGCATATGCGCAGGCTGGCGCTTGCCGGGGACATAGGGCTGCATGGTGGTGCTCATTTCAGCGCCTCCACCAGCTCGCGGAAATGGTCGCCGCGCGCTTCGAAATCGCGATACTGGTCGAAACTGGCGCATGCGGGAGAGAGGAGGACGGTGTCGCCGCTGACGGCGCGACTTGCGGCGCGAGTCACGGCGTGATCGAGCGTTTCGCACGGCGTGACCGGCACGCGGCCTTCGAGCAGCGTCGCGAAGTCCGGTCCGGCCTGACCGATCGTATAGGCGGCTTTCACATGGGCCAGTTCGGCCTCGCATTCGCCCAGTCCCGGCTCCTTGGCGAGCCCGCCGAGGATCCAGTGGATGTTGTCGAAGGCAGCCAACGCAGGTGCCGAGGCGGCGGTGTTGGTGCCCTTGCTGTCGTTGACGTAGGCAACGCCGGAGATTTCGGCGACCCGCTCCATGCGGTGCGGGAGGCCGGGGTAGGTGCGGAGGCCTTGAAGGACCTGATCGCTCGACAAGCCGAGGTCCTCACAAACTGCCTTCGCCGCAGATGCGTTTTGGCGGTTGTGTGGTCCTCGCAGCACAAGCCACGTTTCTTGGTCGCCCACTTCGACGTCATCGATGAACTGGATGAGTGGGTCCTCGGCGTCTTCGAGCACGTCCTCGTCTGCCTCAGCGCGATAATCGACGACAGCGATCCGATGAGGAGACTGCATCGAAAAAAGCCGCGCCTTGCTCGCCGCATACTTCCCGAAATCCCCATCATACCGATCCAGATGATCCGGCGTCACATTCAGCAGCACCGCCACATCGCAGTCGAGCGAATAGGTCAGGTCGATCTGGTAGCTCGACAGCTCCAGCACATAGACCCCGCCCTCCGGCAAAGGCTCCTGTTCGAGGATCGGCAGGCCGATATTGCCGCCCATGGTGGTCGGCACGCCAGCCTCTTTCAGGATGTGGTGGACCAGCGCGGTGGTCGTCGATTTGCCATTGGTGCCGGTGATGCCGACGACCTTGTGCGGCGGCAGTTCCGCCCTCGCCTGCGCGAAGAGTTCGATATCGCCGATCACCAGCACGCCGAAGCTGTCGGCATGCGGCTTGATCTGGTGGGTGTTGAGCGGAACGCCGGGGCTGACGACCACGCCTGCGAAGCCAGTCAGATCCGCCTCGACCGGATCGGCCAGTTCGACGCGGCCCTCGAACTCGCTGCGCGCTTCCTCGCTTCTGTCCCACGCCATGACCTCCGCGCCGCTCGCCAGCAGCGCCTCGACCGTCGCCCGGCCGGACCGCGCGAGGCCGAGCACCGCGTAGCGTTTGTCCTTCCAGGCGGTCGACGTGATCATCGCAGCTTCAGCGTCGCCAGGCCCATCAGCGCGAGGATGATCGAGACGATCCAGAAGCGGATCACCACCTTGCTTTCCGACCAGCCGAGCTGTTCGAAATGGTGGTGGATGGGCGCCATGCGGAACACGCGCTTGCCGGTCCGCTTGAACCAGAAGACCTGGATGATGACCGAAAGCGCCTCGAACACGAACAGTCCGCCGACGATCGCCAGCACGACCTCGTGATGCGTTGCCACGGCTATCGCGCCGAGCGCGCCGCCCAGCGCCAGCGACCCGGTATCGCCCATGAACACCGCAGCCGGCGGCGCGTTGAACCACAGGAAGGCGAGCCCCGCCCCCATGATCGCTGCGCAGAAGATAGCCAGTTCGCCCGCGCCTTCGACATGCGGGATGCCGAGATATTCGGAATAGTCCACGCGCCCGACGAGATAGGCGATCAGCGCGAAGGTGCCCGCCGCGATGATGACGGGCATGGTCGCAAGCCCGTCCAGCCCGTCGGTCAGGTTCACGGCGTTGCCCGCGCCCACGATCACAACGGCAGCAAACAGGTAATAGAACGGCCCCAGCTCGACCCCGAAATCGTTCACGAAGGGGACGTAGACGAAAGTGTTGATCTGGCTGACGACGATGTAGCTCGCCGCGCCTGCGACGAGAAATTCCGCCAGCAGGCGCGTTCGGGCGGAGACGCCCTTATGGCTCGATTTCGAAACCTTGTCGTAATCGTCGAGGAAGCCGATCAGGCCGAAGCCCAGCGTCACGGCGAGGCAGGCCCAGATGAACGGATTCTTGAGGTCCATCCAGATCAGCACTGCCAGCGACAGGCTGATCAGGATCATCAGACCGCCCATGGTCGGGGTGCCGACCTTGGCGAGGTGGGTCTGCGGACCGTCGGTGCGGATCGGCTGGCCCTTGCCCTGGCGCACGCGCAGCATGGCGATGAAGCGCGGGCCGATCAGCAGGCCGATCACCAGCGCCGTCATCAGCGTCGCCCCGGCGCGGAACGTCTGATAGCGCACGAGGTTGGCGACGCCTTCGAAGTTCAGCCATTCGGCAAGAAGGTAAAGCAAATGCGCCTCTTGTCGCGCCTATCCGGCGCGGGTGAAGTGATCCACGAGCCGACCGAGGCCGACCGAATTGGAGCCTTTGACCAGCACGGCATCGCCAGCGACGACGCCGAAATTCTCGAGCAGTTCGATGGCCTCTTCGGCAGTTCGGCAATGCGCCCACGTAATGGGCTTGCCAAGCACGTCGCTCTGCGGTTTCCCCAGTTCGCGCGCAAGCGCGCCCATCTCGTCGCCGACCAGCACCGCATAGTCGATGTCGGCAGCGAGCAGCGGCTCGGCGAGGCCGGCGTGGAACTTCGGGCCGAAATCGCCCAGCTCCTTCATCGAGCCGAGCACGGCGATGCGGCGACCCGAGGGCGTCTGGCCGAGCTGCGCCAACGTGGCACGCATGCTGGCGGGATTGGCGTTATAGCTTTCGTCGATCAGCAGCGCCTTGCCGCCCGGCGCGGGAATGCCGTGGCGCGCACCGCGGCCCTTCAGCCCGCCCATCTCGGCCAGCGCGAGGCCCGCCGCGGCAAGATCGCCGCCTGCCGCGCGCACCGCCGCCATGACAGCGAGCGAATTGGCGACCCAGTGTTCGCCCGGCTCGGCCACCGTGTAGCACAGTCGGCCTTCGGGAAATTCGCAAGTCACCAGGCTGCCGCCATTGGCGCTGGGGATCGCGTCGAGCAGCCGCATGTCGGCATGGCGCGCCGTGCCGAAGCTCATCACCCTGGCGCCGACTTTCTCGGCAGCGGACTTCAGCTGTTCGTAATAGGGCGTGTCGGTCGGGATGACGGCAGTGCCGCCGGGCTCCAGCCCCGCGAAGATCTCCGCCTTCGCGGCGGCAATGGCCTCCATCGAACCGAGATTCTCGATATGCGCCGGTGCGATGGTGGTGATGACTGCGACATGCGGGCGGACCTGCGTCGTCAGCCCCTCGATCTCACGGGCGTTGTTCATGCCCATTTCGAAGATGCCGAAGCGGCTGCGCGCGGGCATGCGGGCGAGGCTGAGCGGCACGCCGACATGGTTGTTGTAGCTGCGGATGGAACGATGTGCCGCGCCGCGGCTGGCGCGCTCGAGCGCGGCGAAAATCGCTTCTTTGACGCCGGTCTTGCCGACCGAACCGGTGACGCCGATGATCCTGGCTTCGGTGCGGGCGCGCGCTGCGCGGGCGAGCGCCTTCAGCGCTTCGGTCGTGTCTTCGACGAGGATGTGCGGCCAGTCGACCGGGCGGTCGACGATGGCCCCGGCAGCGCCATTGGCGAAGGCTTTCTCGAGGAAGCGATGCCCGTCCATCGCTTCGCCCTTGAGCGCAACGAAGAGATCGCCGTTCACCACATCGCGGCTGTCCATCTCGACGCCTGCGACCTGGAAATCATGGCTCGCCGTACCGCCAACCGCTTCGGCAATGCTCTTTGCGTCCCACAGCGTCAGCGGCAGGCGATCGCGCGGATCGGCAGGCCATTCGACATAGGCCGGATGGCGCAGGATGGCGGCGCTCATGCGCGCTCTCCCGCGATTTCGGCAGCGCATTCGCGCGCGACTTCCACGTCGTCGAAGGGCAGCACCCGCATGTTTTCTCCCGACCCGATAATCTGACCCGTTTCATGTCCCTTGCCGGCGACGAGGACGATATCCTCGGCGCCCGCTTCGGCGATGGCTGCTTTGATGGCTTCGCGACGACCACCTATTTCGCGTGCTCGCGGCGCTCCCTCAAGCACCGCCGCACGGATATCCGCAGCAGTTTCACCGCGGGGGTTGTCATCCGTTACGATCACGACATCGCTGGCCTTGGCCGCGGCCTCGCCCATCGGCGCGCGCTTGCCGTGGTCGCGGTCTCCGCCCGCGCCGAACACGGTGATCAGCCTGCCCGTGACGTGCGGCCGCAGCGCCGCGATGGCGGCTTCGAGCGCGTCGGGCGTATGGGCATAATCGATATAGACCGGCGCGCCGCTCGGCGAGATCACGGCGCGTTCGAGCCGCCCGCGCACCGGCTGCAGGCGCGATACCGCATCCCAGACGCCCGAGGCACTCGTGCCCGTAGCAAGAGCAAGGCCCGCAGCGCACAGTGCGTTGGAGACCTGGTAGGCACCGATCAGCGGCAGTGTGATCTTACGCTCCTGCCCGTCATGTTCGACCGTCAGTACTTGGCCGAGCTGGGTCGGCGCGCGCGAGGTCAGGCGGATGTCGCTTCCCTGCTCGCCGACGGTCATGACGGTCAGGCCGCGCTTCCCGGCGTGGTCGACGACCCGCGCGTTCCAGCCGCTTTCGCCGGACCCCATCCAGACGACCGCAGTCGCACCGTCGGAAACGACCTCGTCGAACAGCCGCATCTTGGCGGCGAAATAGTCTTCCATGTCGGCGTGGTAATCGAGGTGGTCGCGGCTGAAATTGGTGAAGGCGGCGGCTTCGACCGGGATGCCTTCGTTGCGGAATTGCGAGAGACCGTGGCTGGACGCTTCGTAGGCGACATGCGTCACGCCTTCGCGCGCCAGGCCGCTGAGGTTGGAGAGGAAGGTCACGATATCGGGTGTCGTCAGCCCGGTGGAGACGCTCTCGTCCGGCGTGGTGACACCTAGCGTACCGATGCTGGCCGCCCGTTCGCCGGTCATGCGCCAGATCTGGCGCGTCATCTCGACGGTCGAGGTCTTGCCGTTGGTGCCGGTCACCGCGACGATGTGCTCCGGCACCGGCGTGAAATAGCGCGAGGCGAGGCGGGCAAAGGCGCGGCGCGGTTCGGGCTCGGCGATGTGTACCGCGCCCTCGACTGTGGCCTCGGGCCGCGCGACCACGGCGATGGCACCGGCCTCGATGGCGGCGGGAATGAAGTCCTCGCCATTGACCTGCGTGCCCTGGAACGCACCGAACACCGTGCCGGGCGCTACCTTGCGATTGTCGATCGCGAAGCCGGTGACTTCGGCATCGCTGCCGCCGCAATCGAGGCCCGCCGCCGCACAGAGTCTCGCCAGCTTCATGACGTCTTCCCCGGAATGAGAGGGCGAATATCGGAAATGTCGACATCGCGGGTCTCGTCGGGCCGCACGCCGATCAGCGGGCCGATGCGCGGCACCAGACGGCCGACGATCGGCGCGGCGGTCCAGCCGGCCGTGCGCTGATAGCTCGAAGCCACAGTGCCGCGCGGCTCGTCGAGCATGGCGATGACGACGTAACGCGGGCGATCCATCGGGAAGGCGGCTGCGAAGGTGGAGACCAGCGCCGTACGGCGATAGCCTGCGCTGCCGCCCGGCTTTTCCGCCGAACCGGTCTTGCCACCCACGCGATAGCCATGAGCATCGGCGTTCTTGCCCGTTCCGAACACTGTGATTGCACGCAGCAGCTGACGCATGCGGCTGGAGGTAGAAGCCTTGAATACCCGGCGCCCCTTCGGCGCTGCCCCCGGTTCGACCTTGTGAAGAGTCGCAGGGCGCCAGATGCCGCCGTTGACCATCGCCGCATAAGCGCTGGCGAGATGCAGCGGTGTCACCGCGATACCGTGGCCGTAACTCACGGTCATGTTCCGCAGGCGCGGCCAGTTGTCGCCCGGCCAGATCGGGAAGCCCTTGGCCGGAAGTTCGATATAGGGTCGCTCGTTCAGCCCCATGTCGATCATGTAGCGGCGCATCCGTTCGGGGCCGAGATCGTCGGCGATCCGCGCGGTGACGGTGTTCGACGAATAGACCAGCGTCTCGACCACGTTGAGCGTGTTGCCCTTCGAATGCAGGTCCTTGATCGCGAAACGGCCGACCTTGACCGGCGTCGCGTCGTAGCGCCGGGAAAAGTCCCGCACCACGCCGGCATCGATGGCGGCGGCGACCGAGAGCGGCTTGAAGGTCGAGCCGAGTTCGTAGACCTGGTTGGTCACGCGGTTGAACATCAGGCTTTGCCCGCGCTCGTCGATCTTGTTCGGATCGAACTCCGGAAGAGAGGCGAGCGCCAGCACTTCGCCGGTGTCGACATCCAGCACGATCCCCGCACCGCCCTGCGCATCGACCAGCTTCATGCCGCGCCGCAATTCGTCTTCCAGCGCGCCCTGCACCCGCACATCGATCGACAGGGCGGCAGGCGTCCCGCGGGTCACCGGATCGTTCAGCTGCTTGTCGAGCACCTGTTCCATGCCGACGCGGCCCTTGCCGTCGGCAGCGACGTAACCCAGCACATGCGCCGCCATCGACCCTTGCGGATAGTGGCGGTCGTTCTCCATCGGCATTTCGAGCGCGAGCTCGCCGATCTCCTGCACGCGGTTGGCGTCTTCCGGCAGCACGCGGCGGCGCAGGTAGCCCTGCTGGCCGCTGGCTAGCTGCCTGGCGACACGGCTCTCGTCCATATCGGGAAAGATCGCTTTGAGTTTGGCAGCGACCTCTGCCGGATCGCGAACCAGCGGGTCGCCATCCTCGCCCAATGCCTTGGGATTGAACCACAGCGCATAGGCCGGGAAAGCACGCGCCATCGGAATGCCGTTGCGATCGACTATCTCGCCGCGCGGGGGCAGCAGCGCCTCCTCCAGCGAGGTCGCGCGCGAAGCGCTGTCGGACATGCCGAGATAGCCGAGCCGCAGCAGCGCCATCAGCGCAATGAAGGCGAAGCCGAGCGCGATCCACAGGACCCGCCAGCGGGCGACCGTCAACGATCGCTGGCGCAGCGTAACGAGTTGCACGCGGCCGGAAGCGACGGCCATGCTGACCGCCCCGTGACCCGTGCGCCCTGCCGCGATCGCGGGACCATAGCCCGCGAAGGCGTTCACCGGGCCACCTCGGAAACTCCGGCAGCTGCCACCGGCCGGGTCAGCCGCTGCGCGAGATCGGTGGAGGCGAACTCACGCGTCGACGGGCGACCGGTCCGCGCACCGGCTTCGGGATCGTCGCCGAGCCAGTCGGCCAGCAAGCCCTGCTCTTCGCGCGGCGGCCGGTTCAGCGCGACGCGCACCGGCGAGGGCGCATCGAGGCCCCGGGGCGTGCCGAGCGCGGCAAGCTGGCGCTCGCTTTCGAGATACTGGTCGGCGCGCGGCGGACCATAGCCGAACTCGATCGCATTCCAGTTGGCCAGCTGCTGCTGGCTGGCGCGGGTCTGGAATTCGGTTTCCAGCATCAGCTTGTCGTGCTGGGCCGCGATGATGTGGCGTTCGGTCAGGCGCACCTGGCTCTTCACCGCGTTCACCTTGAAGGTCAGCGCGAGGAGCAGGCCGAAGCATACGGCCAGCACAAGCGCCCAACCGATCTGGCGCAGCCGGGAGCCACCGGCGATCATACCGCTTCCCTCGCCGGTGTGGCGGTGCGCACCGCATGGCGCAGGACGGACGAGCGCGCACGCGGATTGCGCTCGATTTCCGCCGCGCCCGGCTTGATCGCCTTGCTGACGGGAGAGAAGACCGGATCGCCAAGCGCCGCCAGTGGGACGTGACGCGAGGCGCTCGGGGTCGAGGATGCCTCGCGCAGGAAGCGCTTGACGATCCGGTCTTCGAGGCTGTGGAAGCTGACCACCGCAAGGCGGCCCCCTTCGCGCAGCAGGTGTTCGGCAGCCGACAGGCCTTGGGACAGTTCGTCGAGCTCGCCGTTCACGTGAATTCTGATGGCCTGGAAAGTGCGGGTGGCCGGGTCCTTCTTGTCGTGGGGCTTGTGGCCAAGCGCCTTGCGCACGACGCGGGCGAGATCGCCGGTCGTCTCCAGCGGGCGGGCCGCCACGATCGCACGCGCGACACGCCGCGACTGGCGCTCCTCGCCATACTGGTAGATGACATCGGCAATCGCGCTCTCGTCGGCGCTGTTGAGGAAATCGGCGGCGCTTTCGCCTTCCTGGCTCATCCGCATGTCGAGCGGACCGTCGGCCGAAAAGGCAAAGCCGCGTTCGGCCTGGTCAAGCTGCATGGACGACACGCCGATATCCATCACGATCCCGTCGACTCGCGCCACACCGGCCGATGTCATGACGTCGAGCATTTCGGAGAAACGGTGCGGGTGGAGAATAAGGCGCGGCGGGTTTTCCCCCGTCTCGCGCCAGTTGCGACCCGAAGCGATTGCATCGGGATCCCGGTCGAAAGCATGTACCGTCGCGCCGCGCTCCAGCAGCGCACGCGTATAGCCGCCAGCGCCGAAGGTCGCATCGATCACGACATCGCCCGGCTGCGGGTCGAGCGCGTCGATCACCTCGTCGAGGAGGACGGGAATGTGCGGGGCGCGGGTCATTTGCCTTTCGCCTTCGCATCGGCGAGCAGGCTGTCACAGGCTGCCTTGGCGCTGGCCCAGTCGTCGCCCATCTTGGCGAGCTCGTCCGGGTTCCACAGCGTGAAGAAGCGTCCGCCACCCTGGAAATAGAGACCTTCCTCGATCCCGGCGAGGCTGCGCAGGTGATCCGGCATGACGAAACGGCCACTGTCGTCGAAGGGCATTTCGAGGAAGCCGAACAGCTGGCTGGCCCGAGTGTCGCGATCGAAATCCTTGCCGACACGAACGGCGATTTCTTCCTCGCGGTCGAGCTGGGCGTCGAGCTCTTCCTTGCGGCTGAGGCCGAAACCGACGAGGCAATTCCACGTGGGGTGTTTCATGAGGCAGAGAACGCGGCCGTCGCTGCTTTCCTTGACGGCTTTGCGGAACAGCGGCGGAAGCACAAAGCGGCCCTTATCGCCCGCAGGCGAATAGGCTTGTCCGCTGTACCCTCCGAAAGTCACTTGCCCCAATTCCCGAATGCGCGTTCAACATCTCCCCCGGGCAAGACTTCCTCCCCCTCGCCCACGTGAATGGGCGAGCTGCACCGCTCGCGAGCGGTACGCGCATAGACAGCCTTGTCCGATGTCCTGAGGATTTATCGCGGGACGGGCGGGGATGGAAGGGAAAATTGCGGGATTTCACGGGATAAGCCCGCATATATTTGTTTTTATTATGTTATTTTTCCAGCCGCACTCTCGAAACCCTTACTGCTTTGCTAACAAGGTTCTTGGAAACACACGTAATTCCGTTGGGCTGCGCGCAGTTTCCCGCGCCCTCCCCGACTCGCTCCCGCAATTTCCCGTGATCAGAAGTCGAGTGCAGCCGCCACCAGGTTGTCCAGCGCCGCCCTGCGCCGCGAGGGCAGATCGCCCTCACCTTCCCAATCGAGGATGGCGGCATCGGCCAGCAGCGTCACGCGGCCTTCGCCGACCTCGCACTGGGCGAGCAGGCCGCCGTCCGACACAGTGCATTGCGACGGCGCGCTCGCATCGACCTGTACGAACTTGCCGGGGAGATTCACCGGAAACTCCCCGTCATAGGCATCGGTCCAGCGTTCACCGACAGGCTGCGTCTCGTCGAATTGCAGTTCCAGCCCCCACCGCTTCAGGATCGGCGAAATCAGCACGACGTCCTGCGACCGTCTGCGGTCGCCGATGGAAAACTCGCTATGCCGCGTTAGCAGCGGGTCCGCGAAAATGAGCAGGCGTCCACCACCGCGCAGCCAATCGTCGAGCGCGACGTTTTCCGATGGAGCAAGAGGCCGTGGCTGCGCCAGCAGCAAGCGATCGACATTCGCGAGGTTTTCGGGCTCCAGCGCGTCGAGCGGTGCGAGTTCGAACCTGCGCTCCAGCGACTCGCGAACCCAGTCCTTTTCCTGGGCGGTATCGAGGAGCGTGGCCACATCCCCGCCGCTTCCCCAATAGATGGGCAGCGTGGAGAACAGGCCAAGTTGCTCTTTGTCGGCGGCGCTATCCGACGGCGCAACGCTCTGGCCGCAGGCGGCAAGTGCCAGCCCCAAACCGAAAAGCGCAGCCTTAAGGCTGTTGCGGCTGCGGCGCACTGAGATCCTGCTCCGGTGCGGCGGGCGAAGGCGTTCCGGTCACCACGGTAGAGGGCTCTGCGGGCAGTTCCGGCACCACGCCAGCCTCGGCCAGCGGGTCGTTCTGCGGCATCGCCTGCGTCGGTTCGGTGGTCGGTGCCGCTTCCGGTACGGCGGTCGCATCGGTCTGCGCCGCGCGATTGCTCACCACACTGGCCAGCGCGACCAGCAGGACCATCATGACGATGCCCGTCCCGCCGATCTGCAGGCGCTGGAGATTGCGCTCGCGCCGGGCGCGGTTGCCGGGAATGTCCGACACCTCGCCCGTATCCGGCTTGCGGCTCATATCGAAGAATTGCGCCATCGACCGCAGCGATACGCCGCAAGCGCCCGTGCGGTCAATCGTCGGTCTGCAACCAATCGAACACGGGAAGATCCTTAAACGCCAGCCATTCGGGATCGTAGAGCGTCGAGAGATAGCGGAAGCCGGTGTCGCACAGGATCGTGGCCACGCGCGGGTTGTCCCGCCCCTCGGCCACTAGCTGCTTGCCCAGCGCGATGGCGCCCGCGACGTTTATGCCGGACGAAAGGCCGAGGCACAGCCCCTCTTCGCGCAGCAGGCGGGCGACCCAGTGAAGGCCCTCTTCGTCCGACACGCGGAACTGCGTATCGATCGGCGCGCCTTCGAGATTGCCGGTGATCCGCCCCTGCCCGATCCCCTCGGCGACCGAGGAGCCTTCGGCTTTCAGCTCGCCATTGGCGAAGTAATTGTAAAGCGCCGCGCCATGCGGGTCGGTCAGGGCGATCTGCACGGTCTCGTCGAATTCCTTGAGGCCCATGCCGACCCCGGCGATCGTCCCGCCGGTGCCCGCCGCGCAGGTGAAGCCGTCGATCCGCCCGTCGAGCTGCTGCCACAGCTCCTTCGCGGTGCCTTCGATATGCGCCTTGCGATTGGCGGTATTGTCGAACTGGCCCGCCCAGATCGCACCTTCCGTCTCCTCGGCCATGCGGCGCGAGACGTGCTGGAAGTGGTTGGGATCGGCATATTTCGTCGGCGGAACCGTGACCAGCTCCGCGCCCAGCGCGCGGATGGTCTGCATCTTCTCGCGGCTCTGGTTGTCCGGCATCACGATGATCGTGCGATAGCCCAGCGCATTGGCGACCAGCGCGATGCCGATTCCGGTGTTGCCGGCCGTGCCCTCGACCACCGTGCCGCCGGGTTTCAACTCGCCGCGCGCTTCCGCATCGCGGATGATGTAGAGCGCGGCGCGATCCTTTACGGAGGCGCCAGGATTGGCGAATTCGCATTTGCCGAAAATGTCGCAACCGGCTTCGGCGCTTGGTCCTTCCAAGCGGACCAGCGGGGTGTTGCCGATGAGGTCGAGCGTATGCTCGCATACGGGAATTGCTGTCATGTCGGGTGAGGTAGGCGCGCGGGGTGAGCTGCGCAAACTACAAGCGCTTGCACGTCGGAAAGGGAGAGTCTTTGTGGGGTACGCCTTCGACATCCGTCGAAGGCTTGCGGCACCAGCCCACGCCCCCACCCGGCCACCCATAGAATACCGTGCCGTGGGTGGCCGGGTGGGGGCGTGGGATGGAACAGGGCGCAGCGCGGGACGCAGTCACGCGCGAATAGACGCCATCAATCTTCAGGCGCGATAGTAACCTTCAGCCCGTCCAGTTCCGCCGTGAACGGGATCTGGCAGCCCAGGCGCGAGCCGTCGGTGCGGTGATCGGTGGACTCGAGCAGATCGTCCTCGTCCTCGCTCATTTCCGGCAGCTTGTCGGCAAAGGCCTGGTCGACATGCACATGGCAGGTCGCGCAGCTGCAGCAGCCGCCGCACAGCGCCAGCAATTCGTCGAAGCCGTTGTCGCGGATGGCTTCCATCACGGTCAGGCCGTCCTCGACCTCGATTTCGGAGGTTTCGCCTTCGCGAGTGGTGACGATCAGCTTGGGCATGAATGCTTCCTCGGTTGCAATGGGCCACTGGCCCGACCTATGCGGGCGGCTGCTATTCAATCGAACGCGGGAAGGCAAGCACGCGCCGCCATGGGCCTGACGAATGCACAATTGCGCGAGCATCTCGATGCGGTTGCGCGCGACGATGCGACCGTCGCAGCGGCGCTGGAGCGTTGCGGCTATCCCGAAGAGCGGATCAGGCCGACCGGCTATCGCACGCTGCTCCGCACCATCGTTGGCCAGCAGGTCAGCGTGGCGGCGGCTGCCTCTGTGTGGAACAAGCTGGAGGCCGAGCTGGGCGAGGATATGCATCCACAGGATCTGCTAGAGCGCGATTTCGACACGCTACGGGCCTGTGGGCTCTCTCGGCAAAAGCAAGGCTATGCCCGGTCTTTGTGCGAACTGGTGGCCAGCGGCGAACTGAGCCTCGACGACCTGCCGGAAGACGACGAGGCGGCGATTGCCGAACTCATCCGGATCAAGGGCATCGGCCGCTGGTCGGCGGAAATCTACCTGCTGTTCGCGGAAGGCCGCTCCGACATCTGGCCTGCTGGCGACCTCGCCGTACAGGAAGCGGTCGGGCGCTTGCTGGACCTGCCTGCGCGACCGAGCGAGAAAGAGACGCGCATGCTGGGCGAACGATGGCGACCCTATCGCGGAGCCATGGCGATTTTCACCTGGCACACCTACAACAATGCCGCGCTGTAGCGCGTTCGAGGAGAGAAACATGGCGGACCGTAAAGCGATCTTCATCACCGGCGGCGGGTCGGGCATCGGCCGTGCGGTCGCGACCTACTTCGGATCGCGCGACTGGTTCGTCGGCGTCGGGGATATCGACCAGGCCGGCATGGACGAGACGCTCGGCATGATCGGCCACGGCTTCACCTATGCGCACAAATTCGATGTCCGCGACCGCTCTGCCTGGGACGAGGCGCTGGAAAGCTTCGCCACCGCGGCAGGCGGACGCATCGATGTGGTATTCAACAATGCCGGCATTCCCATCGGCGGCTCGCTGGTCGAGAATTCGACCGAGGAAATCGAACGCTGCCTCGACATCAATTTGAAGGGCGTGTTGTTCGGCGCGCAGGCGGCCTATCCGCATCTCAAGAAGACCGCGCCCGGTTCGTGCCTGCTCAACACGGCGAGCGCGGCCGGGATCTACGGCACGCCGGGCGCCAGCGTCTATTCCGCGACCAAGTTCGGCGTCCGCGCCATCACCGAAAGCCTCGACGGCGAATGGGCGGAGGACGGGATCAACGTGCGCTCGCTAATGCCCAGCTTCATCGACACGCCGCTGCTCGACCACACGCCCAATGCGCAGACCAACGAGGGCATTCGCCAGCGGGTAACCGAGGCCGGGCTGGAGATCACCCCCGTGCTGGAGGTTGCACAGGCCGCGTGGGACGCCGTGCATGGCGAGAAGCTGCACACGACTGTCGGCAAGACTGCCAAGCAGATGGCCTTTGCCGCGCGGTGGCTGCCGGGCCGGGTCCGCAAGCAGACTCGCGCCAGTGCACGGCCGCTGGGTCGCTAGCCGAGCAGCGCGTCGATCTTGCGCGCCATCTTCACGTCGCGCAGGCTCAAGCCGCCGGCGTCATGCGTGGTGAGCGTGATCTCGACCTTGTTGTAGACGTTGAACCACTCGGGATGGTGGTCGCGCTTCTCCGCGATCAGGGCGACGCGGGCCATGAATCCGAAGGCTTCAGAGAAATCGTCGAATTCGAACTTGCGCTCGATCGCATCACCGTCGCGGGCCAGCGACCATTTCGGCAAGGCGCTCAGCCAGGTCTTGCGTTCTTCCTCGCTCAGCTTTTCGACCGACATCCTGTTCATCCTTCGAAGACCTCGTCACCTCGCTTGTGACAACGGCGGCTTTTGCCTATCGCTGCGCGCCATGCAAGCCCGCCTCGCCGCGAAAGACCTCGCCTGCCGCCGCGGCGACCGCCTGCTGTTCAGGGCGCTAAGTTTCGAATGTGACAGCGGTGCGGCAGTCCACGTGACCGGCGCGAACGGGATCGGCAAGTCGAGCCTGATCCGCATCCTTGCGGGGCTGCTCCGCCCTTTCGCGGGCGACATCGAAACGGTCGGCGATATCGGTTTGGTAGACGAGCGGCTGGCGCTGGACCAGGCGCTGCCACTGGGCAAGGCGCTGGCGTTCTGGGAAACGCTCGACGGCTGCCGCGATGCGGGCCGGGCGATGGAATTGCTCGATCTCGCCGACCTGCTGGACGTGCCGGTGCGCTTCCTGTCGACCGGCCAGCGCAAACGCGCCGCGCTCGCCCGGTTGCTCAATCGCAATTGCCCGGTCTGGCTGCTGGACGAGCCGCTGAACGGGTTGGACACGCAGGCGCAGAAAGCCTTCGAGGCACTGATCGCGCAGCACTGCGAAGGCGGCGGGATTGCCATCGTCGCCTCGCACCAGCCCATTGTCCTGCCCTCCCCGCGCACCATCGCGCTGGCGGAATTCGCGGCATGATCGGCCCCCTGCTGCGGCGCGATCTCGGCCTGCTGCTACCCGGCGGGCGTGGCGGTGCAGGCGTGCTGCCGCTGCTGTTCTTCCTCGCCGTCGCTATGCTCTACCCTTTCGCGGTCGGGCCCGACGCGCAATTGCTGGCGCAGACCGGCGGCGGCGTGATCTGGGTCGCGGCGCTGCTCGCGGCGGTCCTCCCACTGGAAAAGCTTGTCACCGCGGATCTCGATGCAGGCGTTTTCGACCAGCTGCACCTGCGCGGCGCGAGCGAGGAGCTTGCCATGGCCTCGCGCCTGCTCGCCCACTGGCTCGCCTTCGCGCCGTTGCTGTTGCTGGCAACCTTGCCCGCTGCGGCCCTACTCCGCCTGAGCGGAGAAACGCTGCGGACCGTACTGCTCGGCCTGCTGGCCGGCACGCCCGGCCTCGCCGCCGTCGGCCTGATCGTCGCAGCACTTACCGCATCGCTGCGCGGCGGCGCGGCGCTCGCGGGGCTGATGGTGATTCCGCTGGCCGTGCCGATCCTAATCTTCGGCGCAGGTGCACTATCGCGTCCCGAAAGCAGCGGGCTGCTCTTCACCGCGGCCATCAGCCTCGGCCTCTGCGCCATCGCGCCTTTTTCGGCAGGGGCGGCAATCAGGTCGGCGCGAGAAGGATGAAGTTGCGCGTGCCCTTCGACAGGCTCAGGGCGAGCGGACTTAGCGAATTCGGCCCCGAGCCCGCTCATCCTGAGCTTGTCGAAGGATAGGCACCGCGCCCGAAACCCTACTCAGTACGGCGGCTTGTGCAGCCCCTTCGGGCTTTCGGTGAAAATCTCCACCCCGTCGTCGGTAATCGCGATCGAGTGTTCGAACTGCGCGGAGAGCGACTTGTCACGCGTCACCGCGGTCCAGCCGTCGCGCAGGATCTTCGCATGCGGGCGACCGAGATTGATCATGGGTTCGATCGTGAAGAACATGCCGGGCTTCAGCTGCGGGCCGGTCCCCGCCTTCGCTGCGTGGATGACTTCCGGCGCATCGTGGAACAAGCGGCCGAGGCCGTGGCCGCAGAACTCCTGCACCACGCCATAGCGGAACTGCCGCGCATGCGCCTCGATCGCGGCACCGATATCGCCGAGCCGCGCGCCGGGCTTCGCAGCGGCCTCGATCCCCAGCATCAGGCATTCGTAAGTCACATCGACCAGCTTCGTGGCCTTGAGCGCGGGCTCCCCGGCATAGAACATGCGGCTGGTGTCGCCGTGCCAGCCGTCCAGCAGCGGCGTCACGTCAATATTGACTATGTCGCCGTCCTTCAGCGCCTTTTCGCTAGGGATGCCATGGCAGATCACATGGTTGATCGAGGTGCAGCAGCTATGTGCATAGCCGCGATAGCCCATGGTCGCCGGAACCGCGCCCGCATCCAGCGTCATCCCGCGCACGAGGTCGTCGATCTCGCCGGTCGTCACGCCGGGCTTCACGAACGTGGTCAGCTCGTCGAGAATTTCTGCTGCCAGCCGGCCGGCCTTGCGCATGCCTTCGAAACCATCCTCGCCATGCAGCTTGATGGTCCCGTCGCGATAGACGGTCTGGTCGCCTTCGATCACCTGATATTCTGTCATCCGCGCGACATAGCGATTGCCGCGATGGATTGCGAGCCAATCAGCGCTTCACGCTGAAGGCATCGGCATATTCGGGCTTCACCGCATCGATAACGCTGGCCGTCACCGGGAAATCGAGTTCGTAATCGCCTTCGGCATAGGGACCGGCCACGTAGGGCCCGAAATAGACCGCGATCCGGTCGAAGGTCTTTCCATTCGAGGAGCCGACGAGGATCGATGCCTCGTCCAGTCCCGGGCAATCGTTCGGCCATTCACCATCTTGCCCGACCGGCCCGCCGCGACGCTTTGCTCGGGCCTCGTTCAGCGCGGTGCAGAGCTTCGCCCCGAGGGCTTGCTCGAGATCGACCGGCGAATTGAACAGTTCGACACCCGGCATCCCTCGCCCGGCGGACTTGTCCCACACCAGCGAGCTCTTGCCATAGGTGCCATGCGCCCCGCCGGTGTAGGCATAGAGATCGGCGCTCAGGCTCAGCCAGTCGGGCAGATCGGCGACGACCAGCCATTTCTTCTCGTAACCGCGATTGCGGCAGGACACGCAGTCGGGCGGCGAGTCCGCAAGGGCGCTCTGCCACTCGTCCTTCTGCTCGGCGAGCTGCTCGTCGCGCTCCGCCTGCAATCGCTCGGCAAGCGCCGGAATGGCGGAGGCTGCGGCAGGCCAGCTGTAGGCGAAGGCGCGGGTGTCGCCGTTGTTATCCGAATTGTCTTCGAAGTTGACGGCCTGCGCCTCGCTCGCCGGAGTTGAGGCAGTCGCAGTGGCCGTTGCCGCCGGACGCTGCGCGACGCCCGCCCGCTCGGCATACTCGGCGCCGTCGGAACAGGCCGCACTCGACAGGGCGAGGGAAATCAGGAACAGGTGCGCTCGCATCGCGCTTCCTTTGCGTCAGACGAAATGAACGGGGACTTGCCACTTATGGCCGACACGACACCGCTTATCCAGCCCGATCGGGGCCAAGGCGCAATTGCCATCCATCTGGTCAACAAAGACGGTTTTGCCGAGTGGGCGAAGTCGCTCTCCGCCGGGCAGCGTGCTGCGCTGGAGGCGCAGAAGTTCGACGGCAGTGGATACCAGGTCGGCATCATACCCGATGGCGACAGCTGGTTTGCAGTCGGCGGCGTGGCCAATCCCGACGAGCTGTCGAGCTGGTGTATGGCCAAGCTGGCCGAGGCGCTGCCCGAGGGCACCTATCGCCGCGCGTCAGGCGAGCCCGGCCCGGCCCTGCATGGCTGGCAGACCGCGCAATATACGTTCGAGAAGTACAAGAAGCCCGAGAAGCCCGTCGGCCCGCGCGTCCTCCTGACAAAGGACGCCGGCAAGATCGACGCCGCGATCGCCGAGGCCAAGGCTGTGTGCCTCGTCCGCGATCTGGTGAATACGCCTGCCGAAGATATGGGCCCGGCAGCACTTGAGGAAGCGTGCGAAGCGCTCGCCAAGACGCATTCGGCCAAGCTTTCGGTCACCCGCGGCGATACGCTGGAGCAGGAATATCCGATGGTTCATGCCGTGGGCCGCGCCGCCGCGCGCCACCATGCCCCGCGCATCATGCACCTCACCTGGGGCAATGAAGGCGACACCACCATCGCAATTGTCGGCAAGGGTGTGTGTTTCGATTCCGGCGGACTCGATGTGAAGAGTTCGTCCGGCATGCTGCTGATGAAGAAGGATATGGGCGGCGCGGCCCATGCCATCGCACTTGCGGGCCTGATCATGCAGGCAGGGCTTAAAGTTCGTCTGCATCTGCTGGTCCCGGCGGTCGAGAATGCGATTTCCGGCAACAGCTTCCGCCCCGGCGACGTGCTGAAGACACGCAAGGGCCTGACGGTGGAAATCGGCAATACCGATGCCGAGGGCCGCCTGATCCTCGGCGACGCGCTGACCCGCGCGAGTGAGGAAAAGCCCGACCTCATCATCGATTTCGCGACCCTGACCGGTGCAGCGCGCGTCGCCCTCGGCCCCGAGTTCCCGGCCCTGATGACGCGCCGCGACGACACGGCGCAGGCGCTGATCGACGCAGGCCAATCCCATGACGACGAGCCGTGGCGCCTCCCTCTGCCCGATGTTTACCGCGAATGGTTGGCATCGGACATCGCCGACACGAACAATGCCCATGGCAACGCCTTTGCCGGGGCCAGCGTCGCAGGCCTGTTCCTCGACAAGTTCGTCGGCGAGGGGCTCGACTGGGCGCATTTCGACACCTTTGCATGGCGGCCGAGCGCCAAGCCCGGGCGTCCTAAAGGCGGCGACGCCTATGGCCTGCGCGCAGCCTTCCATATGCTCAAGGCGCGCTATGGGGGGACATGAGTCTCGCCAATCTTGCGGGATCGGCGCCGCGCAGCTAAGCGCCGCGAAACCTTGAAACGGATTTGCCCGAAAGCGTGACCTCGCCTGCAAGCTATACATTGCCAGACGGCATCGTCGGACTGAAAGGTCCGGTGGACCGCCCCGCGCCGGGCACGCTGCCCCTGCGCGGAGACCTGGCGCATATTGCGCTGGCAGGCCGGTATTTGGCCGCGCATTACGTGATACCCCAGATGCGCCGCGTCGGTAGCGAGACCGTGACGCTCAAGATCGCCATGCGCGACGATGCCGATGACGGCGCGACGATCGATGCAGGCACCGAGATCGAGCTGCTCGATTGCGCGGGCGACTGGGCCTGGATCGCCTGTGGCCCCGAGGGACCGAGCGGCTACGTCCGTCTCGGCGCGCTCGCCCCAGCCGCGTGACGCATCGCATATTCATCGACGGGGCTGCGGGCACGACCGGCCTCGAAATCGCCGACCGGCTGAAGGACCGCACCGAGTTCGAGCTGATCGCGCTCGACGACGCGCAGCGCAAGGACACCGCGGCCCGCCGCGAAGCGCTGAACGAGGCGGATGTCGCCATCCTCTGCTTGCCGGACGATGCCGCGCGCGAAGCTGTTGAACTGGTCGATCCCGCGAACGGCACACGCATCATCGACGCATCGAGCGCGCACCGGACCGCCGAAGGCTGGTGCTACGGCTTCCCCGAGCTCGTCGGCCGGGACCGCGTGGCCAATGCGAGGCGAGTCAGCAATCCGGGCTGCTATCCGACCGGCTTCCTCGCGCTAATGGCTCCACTGACAGCTCCGATCCAAGCAATCAAATCGCCTCGAACTCCTGAACCACTAGGCGATCCGACAACAATACTTCCTGTCGATTGGGCGTACTCCGTCAACGCGGTGAGCGGGTACTCGGGCGGAGGCCGAGCGCTGATCGACAGGTTCGAGACCGATGGATCGATCGCGTTTCGCTCGTACGGTTTGCAGCTAGGGCACAAACACCTCGACGAGATGAGAAAATATGCGAGGTTGAAGTGGTCGCCGGTCTTTTCTCCGAGCGTTGTTTCGGCATTCCGCGGTATGATTGTAGATATACCGATCTCCCTCGAAGCAATGGGTGCGCAGCATCCAATGGCCCTGCAATCCGAACTCGAAATGTGGTATGAAGATGATGATGAGATCGTCCGCGTTCATCCAATGCTTGAAACGCCAGTAGAGCTTGTCCTCGAGAAAGATTCGCAGCCTTGGGATGGAATTGACCTTTACGTATGTGCGGATGACGGAGTGACGCGGAACTCATCCAAGCAGGTCCGGCTCGTTGCGAAGCTCGACAATCTCGGCAAGGGTGCCAGCGGGGCTGCGGTGCAGAACCTCAACCTCATGTGCGGATTGCCTGCCACCGCTGGCCTGAGGCTTACCCCTGCCTAAATATTAGGCAGCCCTAGTTCGGTCCTTAAGCACAGCGGTTCAGCAATTCGGAAGCAATTGCGCTGCACCCGCCGAACCATTCCCGAAAATGGCGCAAATCCTTGCCGCCACTTGCTGAATCGATCCCGGCCAGCTTATCCCGCGCTTGGCACGATTCTTGGAACGCCGCGCGCAGGCGCGCATTCGGTTTACCAAGGGCGCAATCCATTCGGCAGGCGGGACATCAGCAAGCGTGAAAAAGATCGAAGCGATCATCAAACCCTTCAAGCTCGACGAGGTGAAGGAGGCGCTGCACGAAATCGGCGTATCCGGCATCACCGTGACCGAAGCGAAAGGCTTTGGCCGCCAGAAGGGCCACACCGAACTTTATCGCGGTGCCGAATATGTCGTCGACTTCCTGCCCAAGGTGAAGCTCGAAGTCGTCGTTTCCGACGACGTGGCCGAGCGCACCGTTGAAGCCATTGCCGCCGCCGCCCAGACCGGCCGCATCGGCGACGGCAAGATCTTCGTCTCGCCGATCGAGAGCGCGCTGCGCATCCGCACCGGCGAGAAGGATAACGACGCAATCTAAATCAACGTGGCGTGCCGCACCGGCGCGCCACTCACGAACCTATCCGTTCAAACGAAAGGCAAGACATCATGGCAAGTGCAAAGGACGTCCTCAAACAGATCAAGGACGACGGTATCGAGTGGGTCGACCTGCGCTTCACTGACCCCAAGGGCAAGTGGCAGCACCTGACCATGGTCGCCAAGATCCTCGGCGAAGACGAGCTCGAAGACGGCCTGATGTTCGACGGCTCCTCGATCGCCGGCTGGAAGGTGATCAACGAAAGCGACATGATCCTGAAGCCCGACCTCGAGCGGGTCTATGTCGACCCGTTCAGCGCCGAGCCGATGATGATCGTCTTCTGCGACATCGTCGAACCCTCGACCGGCGAATGGTACGCCCGCGACCCGCGCACCACCGCCAAGCGCGCCGAAGCCTTCCTCAAGTCGACCGGCATCGGCGACACGATCTTCGTCGGCCCCGAAGCAGAATTCTTCATGTTCGACGATGTCCGCTTCGAAGACGGTTATGCCGGCTCTGGTTACGCGATCGACGATATCGAACTGCCGACCAATAGCGGCAAGGAATACGAAGCCGGCAACATGGCGCACCGTCCGCGCGCCAAGGGCGGATATTTCCCCGTCGCCCCGGTCGACAGCGCCGTCGACATTCGCGGCGAGATGGTCGCGACCATGATCGAGATGGGCCTGCCCTGCGACAAGCACCACCACGAGGTGGCCGCCGCCCAGCACGAGCTCGGCCTTACTTTCGGCACGCTCGTCGAAACCGCCGACAACATGCAGATCTACAAGTATGTCGTGCACCAGGTCGCCCATGCTTATGGCAAGACCGCGACCTTCATGCCCAAGCCGATCAAGGACGATAACGGCAGCGGCATGCACACCCACATGTCGATCTGGGACGACGGCAAGCCGACTTTCGCGGGCAACCAGTATGGCGGCCTGAGCGAAAACTGCCTCTATTACATCGGCGGCGTCATCAAGCATGCCAAGGCACTTAACGCCTTCACCAACCCGACTACCAATAGCTACAAGCGCCTGGTTCCGGGCTTCGAAGCGCCGGTGCTGCTTGCGTATTCGGCGCGCAACCGTTCGGCCTCGTGCCGCATTCCCTACGGTGCGGGCGACAAGGCCAAGCGCGTGGAGTTCCGCTTCCCCGACGCGATGGCCAACCCCTACCTCGCCTATGCGGCGCTGCTGATGGCGGGCCTCGACGGGATCCAGAACAAGATCCACCCGGGCGAAGCGATGGACAAGAACCTCTACGACTTGCCCCCGGCAGAGCTCGCGGAGGTCCCGACCGTCTGCGGCAGCTTGCGCGAAGCGCTCGAAGCGCTGCAGGCCGACCACGAATTCCTGCTGCAGGGCGACGTCTTCACCAAGGACCAGATCGACGCTTATTGCGAACTGAAATGGGAAGAAGTCATGCGCGTCGAAACGACGCCGTGCCCGGCGGAATTCGACCTCTACTACAGTGCTTAACCTTAAGCGGTCATAGCAATCCCATCACCGAGGAGGGCGTCCGGAGCGATCCGGGCGCCCTTTTTCTTCGCGGACCGGACGAGCCTCGTAACGATTATCCCCGATATGTGACGAAAGGGACCGCCAGTTTTGGCGATTTGCACCCAAACCATTTTCCTACTGCGCCATTTCCTGCTTGATCGCTTCGCGTCCTGTTTGAGCAAGGAGCGCTTTCCATGAACCGCAAATCCGTTTTCGATGCCGTCCGCCGGCTGCTTGGTCGGGGGTTTCGCCAATCCGAAGTCGATGCGCTCGACCGCGCACTCGACGAGGCGACCGGCGTTGCTACCGAGAGCCGCGACGGCGTGCAGCACAAGGCAAGTCAGCGCGGGATCGATCTCATCAAGCGCTTCGAAGGATGCGCCCGCGTCAGGCGCGACGGGCTGGTCGAAGCCTATCCGGACCCCGGGACGGGCGGTGCGCCCTGGACCATCGGCTGGGGCGCGACGGGTGCGACCATCGGACCGGGCACCGTATGGACGCAAGCACACTGCGACGCGCGGCTCGAACGCGATATAGCCCGTCATGCGGAGGATGTTGCGCAAGCCCTCGGCAACGCCCCGACCACGCAAGCCCAATTCGATGCTTTGGTCAGCTTCCATTACAATACGGGTGCAATCGCAAGGGCCACGCTCACCAAGCGCCATCTCGCCAGAGATTACGAAGCTGCCACCGCAGAGTTCGCACGCTGGAACCGCGCCGGTGGCCAAATCATGCAAGGCCTCGTCCGCCGGCGCGAAGAAGAAGCACGGCTATATCGCTCCGGGTATCGGATGAACGCCGGCTAAACGCTCCGTTATGAAGGAACCGCGCACACACACGCGGCGTTGCTTTAGCCAAAGGAGACTTAACATGCGTTATATTCTGTGCGGTGCGGCAGCGGTTGCGCTTGCCGCGTCGGGAGCCATGGCGCAGCCGGGAAACGGCAAGGGCAATGGTAACGGCAACGGGGGCGGCGGTCAGTCTGCCGCCTCGATGAACAAAGGTAATGGGAATGCCAACCGCGGTAATCGCGGTAATGGCAATGCCGCCAAGCAGCGTGGGCCCGATCGTCAGGTGCAACGCGACCGTGGGCCGCAGCGCTCGGCCAATCGCGGCAATGGGAACGGAAACGGAAACGACAATGGCAATGCGATCCGTGCCGACCGGGGTAACGGGAACGGCAATGCCGCTCGCGTGAATCGCGGCAATGGTAATGGAAACGGCAATGAATTCATTCGCCGCGGCGATCGTGACGTTCGCTCGGTAACGCGTGTCGACTATCGCGATGGCCGCGACTTCCGTCGCATCGACCGATCGCGCAGCTACATCGAAGGCTGCCCTCCGGGTCTGGCGAAGAAGCGCAACGGTTGCATGCCTCCGGGCCAGGCGAAGAAGTATTACGATCGCGGCCTTTTCGGCCAGTCCTATCGCCCGAGCCTGTTCGGCCTGAACAATTATCGCGACGGTCGCTATGCCTATAACGACGGGTATTTGCTGCGGCTCGGCAGCGGCGGCGGGATCAGCGGTTATATCCCGCTGCTCGGCGGCGCGCTCGGTATCGGGAATCCGTGGCCGAGTTCCTACGATTATTACAACGTCCCCGACTACTACGTCGATTATTACGACCTCGGCCGCCAGGGGCAGTATCGTTATGCGGACAATGTGATCTATCGCTACGATGCGGAAGACGCTGCGATCATGTCGGTTGCAGCGCTGCTGACCGGTGACGAGTTCCAGGTCGGTCAGCCGATGCCGCGCGGGTACGACATCTACAACGTCCCCTATGCATATCGCGACAGGTATTACGACACGCCCGACAGCATGTACCGCTATTCCGACGGTTACGTCTATCGCATGGACCCCGAAACCCGACTGGTCGCCGCGGCGATCGAATTGCTTATCTGAGGAGGATAGCATGAAATCGATCGCTGCAAACGCGCTTACCGCGGTGGCGCTGGCTGCCTTGCCTCTTGTCGCAGCATGCTCAGAAGGGGCCGAGGCCGATGCGGAGACGCTTTCGCAGACCCGCGACGAAAGTACGCAGTCGCTCGGCGGCGCGCTCGGTGCCATGAACGACGTTTCGACCTTGCGAAATGCTCTCACCGAAACGGAACTGGCCGGTATTCTCGATGGTCCCGCAAGCTATACCGTGCTTGCCCCCAACGATGCGGCTTTCGAAAAGCTCGGCGAAGCGTCCGCCGACCTGTCGGAAGAAGAGCAGAAGCCAATTTTACTTGCCATTGTCCGCGATCACCTATTGCCGGGGCACCTCACGCCGGAAACCATCCGCAGCGCTATCGAAGCGCAAGGCGGTTCGGTGAGCATGACCACGCTCGGCGAAGGTGATGTGACTTTCGCGATGGAGGGCGACAACCTTACCGTTTCACTCGGCGATGGCGCCCAGGCGCGCATCATCGGCGAACCGGTGGCGTCCAACAACGGCGTCATCATTCCCCTCGATACCGTGCTGGTCCCGAGCGAAAACGGCTGAAGCAGCTCGCTCAATAGTCGCGGCTGATCTCGGCGAGCACGCTTTCGCGTCCGACCGTCGAGACAGCCGCGAGGAGCGACAGCCAACTCGTCACGCGGAACTCGACCTCGGTCGCGCTGTATCCGCGCCCGTCGGTGATGATCTCCGCATAGAATCTGCGCCCGAAATTCTTGCCCAGCGCAACGCCAGTTCCGCGACCCAAAGCGGGATCGGCGCTTACTATGCGCAGCCGGTCCAGCCCGATGGCGCTACGCAGCTGGTTGATCGGGTCCATCCCACCGCCACCACGCAGGCTGGCCAGCGCCGCGCCGAGCTGCAGCGCATCGGTTGCCGAGAGGCTCGTGACCGATCCGCCGAACAGCAGGCGAGCCAAGATTTCCTCTTCCGGCAGTGCGGGATTGGAGCTGAAGGCGATCTCCGGCTGGGTCGCGCTGCCGCGCACGTTGACTTCCACCGTCAAGCCATCGCTTTCGGTTTCCGCGCGAATGTCGAGGCGCGGGTCGATCGGCTGGTTCGCATCGAATTCGATCCGCCCACGGGTCAGCTCGAAGCGCGTTCCGGCGAAGGTGTAATCGCCGCGCACCACTTCGGCGCGTCCGCCGATGCGCGGATCGTCGGTCGTCCCCCGCAGAATGATGTCGGCGCCCCACTCGCTGTCGAGCCCCATGCCGTCGACGTCGATCCGGCTCGTGGCCGTCGCATCGATCAGATAGCGCCATGGCCGCGATGGTGCGACGGCCTGCTCGCGATTGGCCGGCGTGTTGATTTCGCGCGTCGCGATCTGCGGCAAGCGCAGATCGTCCGCCGCCGTTCCCAGACGCCAGCTGGCTCGATCGACGCGCACCCGGCCCGCAATCGTCCCGCCAAGGCCGTTCGACACGATACGCAATGGCCCGCTGATAGTGGCATTGAGTCCGTTCGCCTGCAGCAATTGCGCGTTCGATGCCGAGGCCCGCAGGTCGATGATCGGCCCACGCACCTCCAGCACCCGCCCCTCGACCGGCTCGCCGATGGTGCGCAGATCGACGATCCCGCTGCCGCTGACCGTGCCGCCGTTCGGCGTCTCGCCGCTGAAGCGCGTCAGTTGCAGCCGCGACCCGGAGAAACGCCCGCGCATCGCGACGCTGCGGATGTCGGTGCCTGATAGCGAACTCTGTACGCGCATAGCATCGCTCGAGACCGACCCTCGCACCGTCGGATCGGCCAGCGTGCCGGTAGCATCCGCAGCGACCGAAACCGGCCCGGTCAGGTCGAAGGCATCGATGGCGGCAAGGCGCCAGAGACTTTCGGCCGCACCATTGTAGCGCAGCTGGCCGAACAATCGCCCTGCCCGCAGGCGTTCGAGCAGATCGCCCGATTGCGGCAGGCCGGAAATGCGCGCCTGCAAGCGTCCGCGCCGGATGTCCTCGTTACGCATGAGCGCGCGGGTTTCGAGATCGCTTTCCGTAAGACGCGCCACCAGCGACAAATCCACCGGCCGAGACGTCAGCACCAGGCCGGAGCGCGTCAGCCCGTCGACTTTCACGCGCGCGAGCCCGACCGGCAGGCCACCCTGCCCGACGCGGTATTCGACCGTGCCCGAGATCGTCCCGCCGAGTCCGGTATCCGCGCTCGCCAGATCGACCAGCGACAGCGGCATACGCGCAAGCTTGAGATCGAGCTCGGTCCGCTCGCCGCCGAACAGCCCGGCGGCGATCATTCCGCCATCGCCGTAGATCACTTGCGCCGGCGCAAGGCGCCACCCGGCGTCGGTGCTGGTGAGCACCGCGCGGCGCGGCATCTCGATCGCCTTGCCCGCGAATGTCCCGTCCAGGGCCACAGCAATTTGCTCGGGCCGGAAGCGCGCATTCATGTCCATTTCGAAGCGCGCGTTGCGGCGGCCCGAAATCGAGGCATCGACGCTACCGATCCCGTTCTCGACCTCGCCCTGCGCGGCGAAACGACCGATGAAGAGCGAGCCGTAAGAGAGACCTGCTCCGCGCGCCGAGCCGGAGAAGCTGGTCAGCCCATCGCCCACCACACCCGTCGCATCGATCCGCGCGCGGGCGATACGGATGGGGGTGGTGCCGCCGAAGCTGGCGTTGCGTGCGGTAAGATCGACGTCGACACCCTGGCCACCACCGCGCGGTGCCAGCGCCACAGTCCCGTCGAGTCCCCCGCCCACGAACGCGAGATCGCCTTGTGCGCCGCCATCTACCAGCGTCAGCGCACCGGTGACGGTCGTATCGCTGACGGTAAGCGTCTCGACGTCTATGCGGGTGGGCCCGTTCGCCGGCGAAAATAGACCGAGCTGACCTGCGAACGGCCCGAGCGGCGAACCGCCTTCGGTCTCGATGGCGAACCCCTCGTCGGTCGGTGCGATCGCGACGCGCACGTCTGTGAACCCGCTGACGGGTTCTGCGAATACGAGTTCGGCCTCGGGACCGGAGTCCGTGAGCGCGGCGACGACGGTAAAATCGCCATAGTCCACATGCCGCCCGCTGCCCGCGATACTGGTGGTGCCGTCACGCACGCTGCCGTTCAGCCGCATCGCAAGCTTGCTCGCATCGAGCCTCACGTTGTCGAACACGAGCGGGCGATCCCCGCCGATGGCCAGCCCGCCGCGCACACGGATCGGCGTCCCGGCGAGATTGGCCAGCGTGTCGTTAGTGACGGGCGAGATCCGCGCATCGAGATCGGCGGACACGCGCCAGGGCGCGCCCGACGCAAGCGTCAGGTCGATGACGGCCGTGCCGCCTGCCGTACCCACATTGTCGAGCGCCAGCCGGTCGGCGCGCACCGGCCCGCGGATCTGGTAGCTGCCGCTGTCGAGGTTACCCCGCAGCGCAAGGTTCGCACCGAGACCGGGGAAGGCGATGCGCAGGTCGTCCGCCAGCAATTGCGAGCCGCTGAGCACGATCGTCCCTCCGCCGCGTCCGTTGACGAGGCGTGGATCGACCAGCGTATTGCCGCTGGTGATGCGGCCGACGGCCAAGTTCAGGGGTAGCGTCCAGCGCGTCCCATCGTAGGTCGCAGTGCCCTGCTGCCGGACATTCGCCAGGACGGTTCCGCTCGCATCGAGTTCATCGACCCTCAGATCGTGCACGATGGTCAGGTCGGAGAATTCCCCGTCGATCGTGGCGTTCACTTCGCCGCCGCGGATCGCGAGGTCGGGCCCGAAGAGATTGGGGTCGCGCAGGAAGCCCTGCACGACCAAGTCGTCGGCGCGGTTCTCGGCGAGATCGACTGCGCCCTCGGCATCGAGCCGAATGCCGCTTCCGAGCAGCTGCGTGCGCCCGTCGAAAATGCGGTTGTCGATAGTGGCGGAGGATCTGATCGCGACATCGCTGCCGAGCGCTGCCAATGGCAAGCCCTCGAGGAAGGCAGAGGGGTCCACCTTGCCGACCAGTCCGAAGCGTCCGCTGCGATTGGTGATCTTGAGCGCGGCGACGCGATCCATTTCGCTGCGCAGGAGGAGGCCGCCGTTCCAAGCGCTCCAGGTACCGGATCCGCGCACGCGCGCCTGATAGGCTTCGTCGAGGCCTGCCAGAGCCACCACCGGGCCGTCGGCTGCCGCGTCGAGATCGAGCGACAGGTCGAAATTGTCCCCATCCGGTTCGGCATCGAGCAGCAATGCGATGCGATCCTGCTGGCCCAGACGACCGTCCGCCTCGACCATCAACCTCCGGTCGGTGACCTGCACCTCGCCCGCGAGATCGACGCGCTGGGCGGTGTCGCCCGCGATGCCGGGGGCGAGCATGAGATTTTCGATCTCGAACGAGTCGATCGAGATGTCGAAACCGGGCAGGATCGGACCTTCTTCCTCGCTCGGGATAAATTCGGGAATGCGTTGCAGGGTGGCACGGCGCGCTGCGAAGCTATCGATTTCGAGCCGATTGTTCAGCCATGCGCCGGGGTTCCAGTCCACCTCGGCCCGCGGGATGGTCATGAAGACGCCCTGCGGGTCGGACAGGCGCACATCGTGCAGCACGGCAGCGCCGTAGAGGTTCCCCTCGATCCGCCCGATCTGGATGTTGAGCCCGTTCGGCAGCGTCCGCTCGCCGATCTGCTTGGCGAGGAAGCGCTCTCCCAGCGGCGTGTTCAGCACGACCACCGCGCCGACGATCAGCAGGACGATCGCCCCTATTATCCCAAGCAGCCATTTGCCGACGCGGCCCATGCGCGATTTGCGGCGCGGCGCGGGATCAGCGGCGGGTGCCGGTTCGACTTCGGTGGTCTCTGCCATCAGAAGGCCTGCCCCAGTCCGACATAGACCGCGACGGGAGAATCGTCAGGACCGGGATTGAGGGGCACGCCCACGTCGAGGCGGATCGGGCCGAAGCCCGTGGTGTAGCGCACGCCGATGCCCGCGCCGATTTTGATCTCGCCGAAGTCCGGCGTCGCCGAGGTCGAGACGCTGCCCGCATCGACGAAAGGCACGACCGACACGGCGCCGTCGAGGAAGCCGGTGCCGATCCGCGCCTCGAGCGAGAATTCGACGAGGCTGCGTCCGCCGATCGGTTCGTCGAATTCGTTCTTCGGCCCGATCGAGCGATAGGCATAACCGCGCACCGATCCGCCGCCGCCTGCATAGAGCCTGCGGGATGGAGCCACACCGACGAGGTCTGCGCCTTGGATAGTCGCGACGCGCGCCCTGGCCGCGACCACGTAACGGTCGCCGATCGACTGATAATACGAAGCGTCCGCTTGATTGCGCAGGTAATAGTATTGCTGGCCCTGCGTTCGCGAGGTTTCCGGGGCAAGGAATCCGGTCAGGCGATAGCCGCGGGTCGGGTCGAGCAGCGAATCGCTGGTGTCGATCGTGGCGCGACCGAAGATCGAGCCGACGAAATAGGTCTGGCGCGGTCGCGGCATGCCGTCGACGATGCGATTGCGCTCGTCGGTGGCGAGGATTTCCGCGCCGACGGCCCAGGACAGCGGCTTCTGGAACAGGAGCGTCGACAGCCGCTCATAGGTGCCGGTCAGCGCCACGGTGTTCGCGTCATAGGCCGCATTGTCGATCGTCGAGGCATAGGCGTCGAGCGTCAGCACCTTGTCGCGGCCGCCGAGATTGTTGCGGCGGAAGGTCACGCCGGCAAGCTGCTCTTGCGTGCCGACGATACCGCGCACGCGCAGCGATCCTTCGGGGGGGAAGAAGTTGCGATGCTCCCAGCTCGCCTGGACCCGGATGCCCTCTTCCGAGCCATAGCCGATCGCGCCCGCGATGGTGCGCACCTTGGCGCGTTCCAGTTCGACATCCATCGCCACCACGCCGGGTTCGTCGCCCTGCGGTGCCTGCACTTCGCGCGGCGTGACCGAGACTGTCGAGACGAGGCCGGTCGCCGTGACAGCGCGGCGCAGGTCGAGATCGAGGCTGCGCTGGTACACATCGCCCGGATCGAAGCGGGCGATCGAGGCCAGATGCCGCGAGGAAAGGAAGTCGGGATCATTACTGACGACTTCGCCGAACACGTACTTCCCGTTCGGGCGCACCGGCATGGTGAGGTCGCCTTCTTCGCGCTCGTGATCGATCAGCAGTTCCGGCTCGTCGATCTCCGCGAAGGGATAGCCGGTCTCGCCCAGCTTACGGTCGAGGTCGAAGCGTTCCTGCACGATGGTGTCGCTCTGCAGGAAATCGCCCGGCTGGATTTCGAATGCAGCGCGCAAAGTGTCCGCATCGGGCGCGGTAGGCAGCTGGCCAAGGTCGATGGCGCCGTAGCGATAGCGGTCGCCGGGAATGACATCGAAACGCACGCGTGGGCTGGTATCGGCATTGTCCTCACCCGGCTCCGGCGAAGCGAGCGTCCGGATGACCTGCCCGTCGTAATATCCATAGACCCGCAACAGGGTCTCGAGCAGTTCCTGATCGGCCTTGGCGCGGGCTGCAACCTGCGCTGGATTCTCCTCCCCGTCGTCCTCCAGTTCCTCGATTGTCGACAGCGCCTCGAAGCGCTCGACGAAGTCGGCGCTTTCGAGGAACGGGGGCTCTTTTTGAGGGAAGGCCAGGACCAGCGAGTCGGAAAGATCGAAGGTCTCGGCTTCGTCGAAGGCGAGGCGCGGGTTGTCGGGTAGCAGGTCGACGAATTCGATATCTTCGTTTGGTTCGAGATCCTGCAACGGCTCGAACTCCAGATCTTCGGGCCAGGCGAGGTCCATGCCGGGAATGTCGTCGATCGGCGTGTCCGCCTCGATCTCGGAGAACGCTTCTGGCTCTGCCGGCTGCGGACCGTCGGTGCCCTGCGCTGCCCAATCTTCGGGATTATCGAGCGCGCTGTCTGGGATCAGCTCCTCGAGTTCCTCTGCAGTCGAGCGATCTTGCGCCAGCGCGGGTTGGGTAACGAGCGCAGCCGAAGCTATGCCGAGCGCCAGGGCCCGGCGAGCCAAGTCAATCGGCGAGCTTGTACTCGGCCGGGTTGCCGTCCTTGGCGGGCAGCGCACCGTCGCGCTTGCGGCTTCGCGGTGCGGTGGCTGCAGCGATGAGCCGGCGCTGTTCGTCGTCGCCCATGCGCTCCCAGCCGGCGCGTCCGAGCTTTTCGAGCGGGCGATAGCGGACCTTGTACTGCATCCGCTCCGCACCTTCGACCCAATAACCGAGGTAGACGTAGGGCAGTCCGCGCTCTGCCGCGCGGCGGATGTGGTCAAGAATGATGTAATTCCCAAGCCCAGCCCGATCCTCATGCTCCGGGTCGTAGAAGCTGTAGATCATCGACAGCCCGTCACCCTGGAAATCCGTTAGACATGCTCCGACCAGGCGACCCGGCTCGGCGCCGATTCCCGGCTCCCTGTATTCAACGACATAGCTGGATACAGGCGTGTGTTCCACCATATCCGCAAAGTCGGTATCTTCCATCTGCGTCATTCCACCACCGGGGTGCCGCGATGCAAGATATTTCTGCAACAGCTGGAACTGCTCGTCGGTCGCCCATGGGCGGCACTCGACCGAAACCAGGTCGTCATTTGCCTTGAGCGCGCGGCGCTGGGTCTTGGATGGCTTGAACTCGTTGGCGACCACGCGCACCGAAACGCAGGCCTGGCAGTCGAGGCATGACGGACGATAGGCGACCGTCTGGCTGCGGCGAAAACCGATCCGCCCGAGCGCTTCGTTCAACTCGTCGGCATTGGCGCCGCGCAGTTCCGTGAACACCTTGCGCTCGCTCTTGCCCGGCAGATACGGACAGGGCGCAGGGCTCGTCACGAAAAAGCGGGGAAAGCGGATCGGTGCTGTCACGGCTGCGGGCATCCTTTCATCGCGAAATCGGCTTACGACAAAGCATCTTTCTGCCGCATTTACGATTTGTTGACTCTGTTATGCAGCTTCCGGTTCCGGGTTAAAAGGCCCTTAACCATGAAAAGCGGGCTTGCCTCGTCAAACGACTCGCGATTTGTGGAAAAGCGTGCAGCTGCCGATCAGGCCAGTTCGGCCAGTTCCACATCGTAGCCCTTGGCCCGCAGGCCTTGTACGAGGCCGTTGATCTGGGCCTCGTCGCGCGCCTCGCACTCGATTTCCGCCGTAAGTCCCTTGGCGGGCAGTAGGGTGAAGATGCGCTGGTGATAGATCTCGATGATATTCACATTGTGCGCATCGAATTCGCGCATCACCTTGAACAGGGCGCCCGGGCGATCCTGCAAAGTGATCTGGAGCCGGGCTAGCCGACCCGACCGCGCGAGATCGCGTAGCAGGACATTGGCAAGCAGCCGCGTATCGATATTCCCGCCGCACAGCACCAGCCCGACAGTCTTGCCGGCGAACTTCTCCGGATGCGACAGCACCGCCGCCAGACCCGCCGCGCCTGCGCCCTCGACCACGGTCTTCTCGATCTGGAGTAGCAACGAGACCGAGTGCTCCAGCTTCGGCTCTTCCACCAACAGCACTTCGTCAACCAGTTCGCGAATGATCTCGCGGGTGAATTCGCCGGGTGCCTTGACCGCGATGCCTTCGGCCAGCGTATCGCCGCCGCAGGGCCGCTCGTCGCCGGTGACTGCCGAGTACATGGAGGGATAGAGCGCGGCCTGCACGCCGATCATTTCGATCTCGGGGTTCAGCGCCTTGGCGACAGTGGCCATGCCGCTCATCAGCCCGCCGCCGCCGATGGGCACCACCAAACAGTCGAAATCGTCCTTCTGTTCGAGCATCTCCAGCGCGACCGTGCCTTGCCCCGCCGCGACATGCGGATGATCGAAGGGATGGACGAAAGTCAGCCCGCGCTCTTTTTCCAGCTTGCGTGCGTGGGCATAGGCCTCGTCGAAAGTCTCGCCGTGCAGTTCGACATTTCCGCCGACGCTTTCCGTCTGCATCACCTTCACGCTGGGCGTGGTCTGCGGCATCACGATGGTCACCGGCACGCCGAGCCGCCGCCCGTGATAGCTCAGCCCCTGCGAATGATTGCCCGCCGATGCCGCAATCACGCCGCGCGAGCGCTGCTCTTCGGGCAGTTGCAAAAGAGCGTTGAGCGCGCCGCGTTCCTTATAGGCCGCAGTAAACTGGTGGTTCTCGAACTTGAGCCAAATGTCGGCGCCGGAAATCTCCGACAGCGTCTGCGAGCGCAGCATCGGAGTCTTCACCACCGCGCCGTCGATACGCAAGGCCGCGGCCCGCACATCGTCGAGGGTCAGCAGATCGGTCGCCTTGGCTTGGGCGCGCGCGGTGGATGCAGTGCTCATGGCCCCGCCCCTACGGCGCGCATGGGGACGGCGCAATCTCGGAAAGGGTTTGCCTGCGCCAAGCTATGCCTTATCGCGCCCGAACATGATGACACGGGGCCGCTCGATGAAACTGAAATTCCTTACCGCACTGCTTGCCTGCACTATGGCGACGCCGGCCTTTGCCGATGTCCTGATAGACAATGTCGAGGGCCTGACCATCGACGAGGAGGGCGATGTCAAGCGCTTCACCGGCATCGTGATCGGGGACGATGGCAAGATCGTCCAGTTGCTGGAACGCGGCGACAAGAAACCGCAGACCGATTACCGCGAGGATGGCCAGGGACGGGTTATGATCCCCGGCCTGATCGATGCCCATGCCCACGTAATGGGCGTCGGCATCGGCGCGCTGACGCTGGACCTGTCCGACACGCGCTCGCTCGACGAGGCGCTCGCGAAGATCGCCGCTTTCGCTGCCGAGAACGAGGCGCGACCTTGGATCCTCGGGCGCGGCTGGAATCAGGAGCAATGGGGCCTAGGACGCTTTCCGACGGCCGCCGAGCTGGACCGCGCGGTGTCGGACCGGCCGGTCTATCTCCAGCGCGTCGATGGCCATGCCGGCTGGGCCAATACGCTCGCCCTGCAGGCTGCAGGCGTCACCGCTGAAACGAAGTCGCCCGAGGGTGGCCGGATAGAGCGGCTGGCCGGATCGCAGGAGCCCTCCGGCGTGTTCGTCGACGCTGCCGAAGAGCTGATGAACCGCGCCATCCCCGCGCCGCGCCCGGTCGAACGCGACCTCGCTTTTGCCGAAGCGCAGAAAGTGCTCCATCGGCAGGGCATCACAGCAGTGGCCGACATGGGCACGACGATCGAGGACTGGCAGGCCTTCCGCCGCGCCGGCGATCGCGGAACGCTCACGCTGCGGATCATGAGCTATGCCGCTGGACCAGACCAGATGGAGCTGATCGCCGGATCGCGCCCCTCGCCCTGGCTCTATGACGACAAGCTCCGGATGAACGGCGTAAAGCTCTATCTCGACGGTGCGCTGGGCAGCCGCGGGGCGTGGCTCAAACAGCCCTATGCCGACGATCCGGGCAACACCGGCCTGCCGCTGACCAGCCCGGCGAAGCTGCGCAACATCCTCGTGCGCGCGGCGCAGGGGGATTTCCAGCCTGCCATTCACGCCATCGGCACCGCCGCCAATGCCGAGGCGCTCAATGCGATCAGCGAGATAGCGGAAAGCTTCCCCGGTGATCGGCGCTGGCGGATCGAGCATGTGCAGATCGTCGATCCGGTCGACCTGCCGAAATTGGGGCAGAACGGCATCATCGCCAGCATGCAGCCGGTCCACCAGATCAGCGACCGCCTGATGGCCGAAGCGCGGCTGGGCCCTAACCGGCTGGACGGGGCCTATGCCTGGAACACGATCCTCGGCCTCGGCGGCAAGCTGGCCTTCGGTTCGGACGCGCCGGTCGAGAGCGCCGATCCCTTCGCCGGGATGGCCGCCGCGACGACGCGCATGGACGCCAATGGCGAGCCCTTCGGCGGCTGGCGCCCGCAGGACCGAGTAAATCGCGAGCAGGCTCTAGCAGGCTTTACCGCCTGGGCGGCCTATGCCGGATTTGCCGAAGGGCGGTTCGGACGTCTGCTGCCCGGCGAGCGGGCGGACTTCGTGCTGGTCGATACCGATCCGCTGATGGCGACACCGGCGCAGCTACGTGCGACGAAGGTGTTCGAGACCTGGGTCGGCGGCCGGAAAGTCTACGACGCGGACTGAGGCTCTTCCGGCTCGGCCTCGTCCTGGATCTTCTTGCGATCGGTAAAGCGCATGAGGATCAAGGAGCCTTCGAAGAGTAGCAGCAGCGGTATCGCCAAGAGCAATTGCGAGCCGGGATCGGGCGGCGTGATGATCGCCGCGAGCGCGACCACGAGCACGATGACATAGCGGCGCGCGCCGACCAGTTGCTCGCGCGTAACGATGCCTGCGCGGTGCAGCAGCAGAAGCAGCACCGGCAGCAGGAAGCTCATCCCGAAGGCGAGGATGAACTGCATCACCAGCCCGAGATATTCGTTCGCCGTCGGCAGCGCCTGGATTTCCAGCCCGCCAGCCGTGCCCTCGAAGCCGAGAAACCAGCGGAAAGCCGTCGGCATGACGACATAATAGGCAAGCGCCGCCCCGGCGCCGAACAGGATCGGCGTCGCGAGCAGGAAGGGCAGGAAGGCTCGCTTTTCCTTCGCGTAGAGACCGGGGGCGACAAACGCCCACAGCTGGTTGGCGATGATCGGGAAGCTGAGGCAGAAGCCCGCGAACAGCGCGACCTTCAACTCCACGAAGAACACTTCGTAGAGCTTCGTGAAGATCAGCTGCCCCTCACCGGCCGGAAAGGCAGCCTTGAGCGGCTGAATGAGGAAGCCGAGGATCGGATCGGCGAAGTAGAGGCACACGCCGAACGCCACCACCAGCGCGAGGATGCAGCGCACCAGCCGTGCGCGCAGCTCGATCAGGTGGTCGAGCAGCGGGGCCTGCGTTTCGTCGATGTCCTTGATTACCGCCACGTCACGCGTCCTTCGCGGGCGGCGGAGGTGGATCGAGGGGCAACGAAGGCTCGTCGGTCTCCGGCGGAGCGTGCTCGGGCGCTTTCACCGGCGCCGCGCGGCGAATGGCGGCTTCTGCAGCGGCGTCGGGATCGGGCACTTCGTCCGCCGCGGCCAGCGGCTCCATCTGCGGCGGGACGAGATTATCGGGCGCGCCGCCGGCGGGATCGTCTCCGGTCGGATATTCGGCCATGATCCGCTTGTTGCGATCGGCCCATTCCTTCTCCATGTCCTCGATCTCGGCCTGCCGGACCATCTCGTCCAGCCCGGCGCGGAAATGGCCCGAGACCTTGCGCAGCTTGCCGATCCAGCGACCCGCCGTGCGCATGGCCTTGGGCATGTCCTTGGGACCGATCACGATGATCGCCACTACGACGATCACCAGCAGTTCGGCAGCGCCGATATCGAACATGGACAGCCTACCGCGGTCTAGCCGGTCACTTGGTGTCGGTGGTCGATTTGACCTGGCTGTCTTTCAGGCCGTCGTCGGCGGGCTTCGCCTCGTGCTGGATCCGCGGGGCAGGCTTTTCGTCATCCTCGTTCATACCCTGCTTGAAGCTTTTGATGCCCTTACCGAAATCGCCCATCATTTCGGAAATGCGCCCGCGCCCGAACAGGACGAGGATGACGATGGCGATGATAATGAGCTGCCAGGGACCGAGCGACATGATGAAACCTTTTTCGTAGCTGTGCTGCCTATATAGGCGTGTGCGCCGCGCTATGCCAGTGAGCTATCGTCCGGCGCGTCTTCGGCCTCGCCGTCGGTCACGGCCTCGCCCATCAGGTCCTCGTAAGCATCGTCGACCGGATCGAGCAGGCCGGTGGCGCGCAATTCGGCGATCCCGGGCAAGTCACGGCGGCTGTTGAGCCCGAAATGCTCGAGAAATTCGGGCGTGGTGGCGTAGATCGTCGGGCGACCGGGCACTTCGCGCCGTCCCGCGATCTTCACCCAACCCGCCTCCATCAGCACGTCGAGCGTGCCCCCGCTGGTCTGCACTCCGCGGATCGATTCGATCTCGGCTCGGCTGACCGGCTCGTGATAGGCAATGATCGCGAGCACCTCGGTCGCCGCGCGGCTGAGGCGGCGTAGCTGCTCTTTCTCGCGCCGAAGCAGATGCGCAAGGTCCGGCGCGGTTTCGAAATGCCAGCGCTTCGCCCGCTCGACCAACCGGATGCCGCGCTCCTCGTAATGCTCAGCAAGTCCACGTAGCGCTTCCCGCACATCGCCGGAGGCAGCATCGCCAAGGAAGCCTGCAAGCGCCTCCGCGGTCATCGGCTCTTCGGCCGCGAAAAGCGCAGCCTCCAGCGCGCGGGAGAGGTCATCCATGTGCCGCAGCTCGCCTGAGGTGCAGCGGCCCGAAAGTCTCCTCCTGCTGCAGTTCCGCCTTGCCCAGGCGGGCTAGCTCCAGCGCCGCGACAAAGCTGGAAGCCAGCGCCGACTTGCGCAGCCGCGGTTCGGCATGCGGCGGCAGGAAGCTGCGCAATTCCATCCAGTCGAGCGATACGCCGAGCATATGCGACACGCGGTCGAGCGCGCTTTCGAGCGTCATCACCGGTCGCTCGCGCACCATGTGGATCGCCGGCGCGGTCCGCGCCTTGACCCGTCCGTATGCCTCGATCAGCGCGAACTGGTCGCTTTGCCACAGCGTCTTGCGCGCGATCTCCAGTCCCTCCGGCGCGCCGCGCAGGAAAACATCGCGCCCGATGCGGTTGCCGCCCATGAGCCGCGCCGCCGCATCGCGCATTGCGCCGAGCCGTTGCAGGCGCAGCTGGAGCTTCAGCGCAAGCTCTTCCGGGCTCGGATCCTCCTGCTCGTCCTTGGGCAGCAGCATCGTGGATTTGAGATAGGCGAGCCAGGCGGCCATCACGAGATAGTCCGCCGCCAGCTCCAGCTTCAGCGCACCGGCCTGCTCGATATAGTCGAGATACTGGTCGACCAGCGAAAGGATCGAGATGGAGCGCAAGTCGACCTTCTGCCGCCGCGCCAGGTCGAGCAGCAGATCGAGCGGCCCTTCCCAGCCGTCGAGCTCCAGATACAGCGCATTCTCGTCCACCTTCGCCTCGGAGGCGATGCCGTCCCAGTCGTCTTCGGCATCCGCTTCGGCGAAGAGGAGGCCGTCACTGGTCAAGCCGCAGCCCCTTCGGCAACCGCCAGCAAGGCATCGCGCTTGGCCAGCAATTCCGCCGTCTCGATAGCGTCCATTGGATCGCCCATGGCAGCGTGCACGCGATCCAGCCGCTCGTTCGCCTGGTTCGACATCTTGCCGCAGCGTTCGACAATGCCTTCCATATCGTCGCGCTTGGCCCAGCAATTGAGAACGATATCGCATCCCGCAGCCAGCGCTTGCTCGGAGCGTTCGGGGATTGTCCCGTCGAGCGCCTCCATGTCGATGTCGTCGGTCAGCAGCAGGCCGCCGAAGCCGATCTGCCGGCGGATGACGTCGTCGATCACCTTGCTCGACAGCGTCGCCGGGCGATCCGCATCCCACGCGGTAAAGACGATATGCGCGCTCATACCGAGCGGATGATCGGATAGCGTGCGGAAAGGCTCGATATCGGCCTCAAGCTCCGCTGCGCTCACTTCCACTGTCGGCAGTTCCTTGTGCGTATCGCAGGTCGCGCGGCCGTGGCCTGGCATGTGCTTGAGGCAGCCGACCACCCCCGCCCGCGCCATCCCGTCGAGCACGGCTCGGCCGAGCGCAGCGACCTGCATCGGCTCGCTGCCCAGCGCACGGTCCCCGATCACGTCATCGGTCTCCGGCCGCCGCACGTCCAAGGGGGCATGGTAATCGACGCTGATCCCCGCAAGCGCCAATTCCAGAGCCATGGCCTCGGCATTGCAGCGCATCGCCTCGATGGCAGACGCAGGGGCGATCTCGTAGAGTTTGGCGAACTCCTCGCCCGCCGGATAGCGCGGCCATTCGGGCGGCTTCATTCGCACGACGCGCCCACCTTCCTGATCAATCGAAACGATCAGCCGGTCGCGCCCGTGGATGCTACGCAGATTGTCCGTCAGCCGGCGAAGCTGCTCTCGATCAGCGCAGTTGCGACCGAACAGGATATAGCCTGCCGGATCGGCCTCCTTGAAAAAGGCGCGCTCGTCTTCCGTAAGCTCGAGACCGGCTATGCCGAAAATTGCTGGCGTCATTGGCCTAGAGTGCGGCTTTTACCCAAGAGCGGCAAGCTTTCGCTGCCCGCGAAGTGTGGAAATTGCGGCGACTTTTGCAGCGTGCGTTAGAAGCGGTGGCTATTTCACGAAACAGGCCAGTCCGTCCGCCTTTAGTGCATTGCACAGACGGTTGGCCGCAGCGCGATCGCCCGGCAGAGCCTGCAGGCGATAGACCCGCCCGATATCGACCTGAGCCTCCACCACGCGGTGGCGCACACCGTTCAGCGCTTCGGTCTGGCGCGTCAGATTGGTCCAGGCCGCTTCCGCATCCGCGCGGTTCGGGAAAGCGCCGACCTGCACGGCAGTGCCGCTGGCCGCCGGCACGGGAGCCGGGGCCGGACGCGTCGCGGGGCTTTCCGCCGCGCCGTCATCGTTGAGGGTCGAAGCGATCGAAGGACCGGCGACCCTTTCGCCCTCCCGCTCGGCCTGCGCCTGTTGCGGCGAATCGGCGAGGCGGCCCTCGCGGGTTTCGCCTTCACCAACAGCGAAACTGGAATCGCCGGTGCCGGGGAAGACCTTGCCACCCTCGATTTCCGGCTTCGTCTTGTACGGTTCTTCCGGTGCAGCGATCAGGCTGCCGTCGGCGGGCGGCTCGTCCGAGGTCGCGCGTCCGAAATACCAGATACCGCCCACGACCACCGCAAGCGCCAGCAGCGCCAGCACGCCGACCAGGACGATGCGTCCGGTGTCGAAACCGCCGCGCGGCTCATCGTCATCGGTTGCTTCGAGCCACGGCAGGCTCTCGTCCTCGGCCAGGTCCAGCTCTTCGCTGTCGTCCCAATTGTCGTCGCTGTCATAGGGCGTTGCCGCCATGCTCACATCTCCTCGACCGCTTCGACGCCGAGAATGGCGAGCCCGTTGCGGATGACCTGCCCGACGGCATCGGCGAGGAACAGACGCGCTGCGCTTAGCTCGGCATCCCCCTCCTGGATGATCCGCTTGGACGGATCGTCGTTACCCGCATTCCAGAAACTGTGGAAGGCGGCAGCGAGATCGCCGAGGAAAAAGGCGATCCGGTGCGGCTCGCGCGCCTTGGCGGCGGATTCGACGACGCGCGGGAACTGGGCGGCCTCGCGCACCAGCGCGAGTTCGTCCGCGCCGAGCCGGTCGAGATGCTTGCCGGACGGCTCGACACCGGCCTTGCGCATGGTCGAGCGGATGCGGGCATGGGCGTATTGCAGGTAGAAGACCGGATTGTCCTTCGACGCCTCGACCACCTTGGCGAAATCGAATTCCATCTGTGCTTCGGGCTTGCGGGTCAGCATGGTGAAGCGCACCACGTCCTTGCCCACTTCCTCGACCATGTCGGCGATGGTGACGAAATTGCCAGAGCGCTTCGACATCTTGATCGGCTCGCCGTTCCGCGTCAGCTGGACCATCTGGACCAGCTTCACGTCGAATGGGATGGCTTTGCCTTCCCCTTCCGACAGCGCGGCGACGGCGGCCTTAATGCGCTTGACCGTGCCGGCATGGTCCGCGCCCCAGATGTCGATCAGTTCGTCGGCCCCCTGCGCCTTCTGCAGGTGATAAGCGAGATCGGCACCGAAATAGGTCCACGCGCCGTTCGACTTCTTGATCGGGCGATCCTGATCGTCGCCGAACTGGGTGGAACGGAACAGCGGCAGTTCGACCGGCTCCCAATCCTCCGGCGGTGCCTTGCCCTTGGGGGCTTCGAGCACGCCGTCATAAACGAAGCCATGCTCGCGCAGCCACGCCTCGGCGGCTTCGGGCTTCTTCGCGGCCTGCAATTCGGCCTCGGAAGAGAACAGGTCATGATGGATGCCGAGCAGCGCCAGATCCTCGCGGATCATGTCCATCATCGCCGCCACCGCCTGCTCGCGGAAGATCGGCAGCCACTCGCTCTCCGGCGCGTCCTTGTACGCATCGCCGAATTGCTGCTGCAGTCTTTCGCCGACCGGCTTCAAATAGTCGCCCGGGTATAGCCCCTCGGGGATCTCGCCGATGTCCTCGCCCAGCGCTTCCTTGTAGCGTAGGTGAGCGGAGCGGGCGAGCACATCTACCTGCCCTCCCGCGTCGTTGACGTAATACTCGCGCACCACACGGTGGCCGGCGAATTCCAGCAGGCCCGCCAGCGCATCGCCCACCACCGCGCCGCGGCAATGGCCCATGTGCATCGGACCGGTCGGATTGGCGGAGACGTACTCGATGTTGACCGTGCGCCCGTCGCCCATCGTCGAGCTGCCGTAATCCGCGCCGAGCGCAGCGATCGCTTCAAGCTCGCGCCGCCATGCATCGTCGGAGAGGCGCATGTTGATGAAACCGGGGCCGGCAATCTCGGTCGAAGTTATGTCGGGATCGCGATCGAGATGCTCGACGATCTTTTCCGCCAGCGCGCGCGGATTGGTCTTCGCCTGCTTGGCCAGCACCATGGCCGCGTTCGTCGCAAGGTCTCCGTGCGAGGGATCCCGCGGCGGCTCCACCGTCACATTGCCGCGCGGCGTTTCGGACGGAAGCGTGCCTTCCATTTCCAGCGCGTTCAGGATTGCATCGATACGCGCCGCGAAAGCCGCGTGAAGGGTCTGCATGTCAGCCATGGCGCGCGCCTAGCCCATTGGGCCAGATTCGCAAGAGACCAGCGCTTAGCGCGTGGCGTTATAGCGCAGCTGCGGTTCGGACAGCTGGAAGCCGACCAGCAGTTCGAACGTCGCCCGCTGGACGGCTGCACGCACCGCCGGATCGGCCAGCGGGTCGAGCGCCGCATCGGGATCCCCCGCCTTCCGCCTGCGGGTGATCTGCTCACGAATATCGGCGGGCAGCGAAGCATCGGCGCGGTTAACATAGGCACCGGCCTGCCCACTGGCGGAGGCGCGCTCCTGACCGTCGGCGAATTGCAGCGTGACCTGCCCGATCCGCTTGGTCACCACCTGCGATCCCCCGCGCAGCACGGTCGAGAAATAGGGCAGCGTTACCGTGCGCGCACCGCGCGTATCGGCGCGGCGGGCAAGCACGTCGAAGGTCGCCTGCGTATAAACGCGCTCCGCACCTTCGTCGCAGGTCGAGCGCAGATTGGTAATCGCCGCCGTCACGTCGAGGTCGGCCAGCGTAGTAGATCCGGGAGCACGGAAGGTCGTGATGTCGCCGGTGTAATCGGGAATGCCGACAGCCGGGCAGGCAGTACGGACCGCCTGGATACCGACGCCTTCGTTGATTACCAGTTCGCCTTCGCGGCTGCATCCGGCGAGCGCCAGTCCGACTGCGAGCACGGAGAGGAGGCGATTGCGGCTGGTCATGCGGCTTGTATTCCCTTGTCGAATTCGAATTCGCCCGCCTTGCGGGACGCGAGGACGCCCTAGCTTGCGTGCGGCGAAAGCGCTAGAGGGCAGCACATGAACGCCCCCTTTCAATCCACCGATGCGGCAGCAAGCAGCGATCCGCGCCTGCCGCTCCAGCTCCTGATCGCCGCCCCGCGTGGTTTCTGCGCCGGAGTCGACCGCGCCATCGAGATCGTCGAGCGCGCGCTCGAGAAATACGGCGCACCGGTCTATGTCCGGCACGAGATCGTCCATAATCGCTACGTCGTCGAGAGCCTGAAGGCCAAGGGCGCGATCTTCGTCGAGGAACTGGACGAGGTGCCGACCGATGCTCCGTGCGTCTTCAGCGCACATGGCGTGCCGAAGTCCGTCCCGGCAGAGGCCGAACGGCGGAACATGATGTATGTCGATGCGACCTGTCCTTTGGTGAGCAAGGTCCACCGCCAAGCCGAGCGCCAGATCGAAAAGGGGCAGCACATCCTTTTCATCGGTCATGAAGGCCATCCGGAAGTCATCGGCACGATGGGCCAGGTGCCCGAGGGCCAGATCACGCTGGTCGAGACGGTCGAGGACGTCGCGACACTTCCCTTCACGCGCGACGACAAACTCTCTTTCCTGACGCAGACGACACTGTCAGTCGATGACACGCGCGAATTGGTGGAAGCCCTGCGGGAACGCTATCCACAGATCGTCGGACCCAAGGCTGAAGACATTTGCTACGCCACCAGCAACCGGCAGGCAGCGGTCAAGAAGATCGCCCCGGCCAGCGATCTCGTGTTGGTCATCGGAGCCCCGAATTCATCGAATTCCTTGCGGCTCGTTGAAGTGTCCGAACGACTCGGCACGGATGCGCGGTTGATCCAGCGGGCGGACGAGATCGATCCGAGCTGGCTGGAAGGCGTCGGCACACTCGGCCTGACAGCTGGAGCCTCGGCACCCGAAAAGCTGGTTCGCGAAGTCGTCGACCGGCTGTCCGAATGGCGCGCCGTGAGCGAAGAAACGATCATGGCCGCCGAGGAGAACATGATCTTCAAGCTGCCGCGCCAGCTGACCGACTAGGTGGCGGTCTACACCCACCTCGGCGCAGAGGATCTGGCGGCACTGATCGCGGCTTACGATGTCGGCGAGCTGGTCTCGGCCAAGGGAATCGCCGAGGGCGTGTCGAACTCGAACTGGCTGATCGAAACCACCGGTGCGGAGGGGATCGGCGCGCGCTTCATCCTGACGATGTACGAATACCGCATCGATACCGCGCAACTGCCCTTCTATCTCGGCCTGCTCGATCATCTTTCGGCCAGGGATTGCCCGGTCCCGCGCACCATCCACGACCGGACTGGCGCAGCCTGTCGGACGATCGGCGACAAGGCGGTGGCGCTGATCGAATTCCTGCCCGGCGTATCGGTTGACCGGCCGACACCGGCACAGGCCAAGGCGGTAGGAGCGGCCCTCGCACAGTTGCATGGTGCGGTAGGTGACTTCGACAAGTCGCTTGCGCAATCCATGGGCCTCGCCGAATGGCGGCGGTTGTTGGAGGACTGTGGCAAGGAGGGCCTGGCAGACATCGATCCTGCATTGCCCGACCTCGCCTTTTCCGAGCTGGGCTACCTCGATGCCCATTGGCCCGAGGGGCTGCCGCGAGACGTCGTCCACTGCGACCTTTTCCCCGACAACGTCCTGATGCTGGGCGACAAGGTCAGCGGTCTCATCGACTTCTATTTCGCAGCCGAGGATTTCTTCGCCTACGACCTCGCGGTGACGCATGCGGCCTGGTGCTTCGAAGATAGGGGCAAGCGTTTTCGCCCGGAAATCAGCGATGCCCTGCTCACAGGATACGCATCGGGTCGAAGCCTGTCGGATGCCGAAAGAGCGGCGCTGCCCATTTTGGCGCGGGGGGCGTGCATGCGCTTTATCTCGTCGCGGGCCTACGACTGGGTGAACACCCCCGCAGACGCGCTCGTGGTTCGCAAGGATCCGATGGATTTCGCCGCGCGACTGGATTTTTACCGCGAGCATGGCACAGCGCTCTTCGCATGAAGAAAGTCGAGATATTCACCGATGGCTCCTGCAAGGGCAATCCCGGCCCCGGCGGCTGGGGCGCGCTGCTGCGTATGGGTCGTCATGAGAAGGAACTGTCCGGTGGCGAGGCGGAGACGACCAACAATCGCATGGAATTGACCGCCGCGATCCGCGCGCTCTCCGCGCTGATCGAGCCCTGCGAGGTCGAGCTTTATACCGACAGCAAATACCTGATCGATGGCATCACCAAGTGGGTGCACGGCTGGAAGAAGCGCGGCTGGGTCAATGCCAGCAAGAAGCCGGTCCGCAATGCCGAGCTATGGCATGATCTGATCGAGCTTACCGCGCGTCACACCGTACATTGGCATTGGGTAAAGGGGCATAGCGGCCACCCGGAGAACGAGCGGGTGGACCAGCTCGCCAGCGACGCGGCCGATGCCATCGCCGCCGGCGGAGCCTGACACAGCTTAGCTGTTGTCCATCACCTCGGCACCCGGGCAGTTTTTCTTGATCGAGTCGATCGCGTTCTGCGCGCTGGCCTTGGAGCTGTAGCCCTCCGTCGAAAACATCGTCTCCGAATTGTATTTGAAGCGCACGCGGTACTCGCCCGCCTTGTCCTTATAGATTTCGAAATGATGGGCCATGGATCGCGTCTCCCGTGTTTGCGATTGGATTCGGCTGCGCGAACCTAACAAATGTTGTCCGCTTGGCTACCCGAAGCGTGACGCCAGATATGGCGACGGATCGACCCCTGCTGTCAGATCGTCGCCGGACGCCCCGGTGAACAATTGCGCTGCGAGGCGCGCAGCGGCCGGCGAGGTTTGGATTCCGAAGCCGCCCTGGCCCGCGAACCAGCCGAAGCCTTCGACATGGGGATCCCAACCGTAAACCGGTCTCCGGTCGGGCGCGAAGCTGCGCAGGCCGGCCCATTTGCGCTCTACCGCCTCGACCTGCCACTCCACGACGCTTTCGAAACGATCGATTGCCTGCGCCACGGCCAGTTCTTCAGGTGCCGCATCGCAAGGCTCGCTCGGTTCTTCGTCATGCGGGCTCAGCCAGACCCGGCCCGATTCGGGCTTGAAATAGAAGCCGCCGCCGATGTCGAGCACGAGCGGGAGATCGGGCGGGACCTGCGGCGCGACCCGTAGCTGGATGACCGTGCGCCGCAGCGGCTGGATCCCGACCGGGCGCGCGCCCGCAAGCTGCGCGAACTCGTCCGCCCAGGCGCCAGCTGCGTTAATGAGCGCGCCGGCAGTCCAGCTTTCGCCTGCTGCGCTCGTCAACGTCCACCGGCCATCCCGGCGGGACGCGTCGACGATCCTGGCGCGACAGACAAGGTCGACGCCACCGCGCTTGGCCATAGCGAGATAGTGCTGATGCAGCGCGCCGACATCGATGTCCGCACAGGCAGGTTCCCAGATCGCGCGCGTCCAGTCCGGGCAAAGGCCGGGCAACCGCTGTCCCAGCGCGTGCCGGTCGAGCTGCTCTATGGTCACACCAGTCCCGCCGAAACGCTGTTCGAAGCGGTCGATGGTATGCGTATCGATATCGCGCCCGATATAAAGCGCGCCGCGCTGCGTCAGAAAGCCGCCTTCGCGCAGGTAGCGCCCCGATGCGAGAGTGAGCGGAACGATGTCCGGCCCGCCATAGCATTCCTCCCAGAACGCAGCCGAGCGTCCGGTCGAATGGTATCCAGGTCGATCTTCCGCCTCCGGCACCAGCACGGACGCACCGGTCGCGGAGAGTTCGGCTGCTAGGCTGGCCCCGGCTATTCCGGCGCCGACGATGGCGAAATCGAAAGTGTTCACGATCTTTGCGGTGCGACCCTGTCCAGAAATTCCTCGATCGCATTCGTCGCGCGGTCCCGTACGTCATCGGTCTCGCGCAGGATCTCGTGATGCGCTTCCGGGCCGAATGCGACCAGTTCCCCCTTCGGCAGGCGCTCGCTCGCCCGAACGGCAGCGGGATGGCTGACCAGCTTGTCGTTGGAAGTCGACACGATCAGCACCGGAGCCTCCACGGCTTCCATCGCGCCTGTCCGTTCCAGCACCCGGCTCGAGGCATAGGCCCGCTCGACCCAGCCCCAGCTGCCCGGCCCCATCACCAGTTCGGGCCGCTGCTCACGCCACCACAGTTCGTCGGCATAGCGCTGGGCGTCGTGGCTTAACAGGTCGCGCCGCCGCGCAGGGATTTCTCCCGGCTTCTCGCTCCATTTCCATGCCGGGCGCGTGGGTTTGCCCAGCAGCGTCATCAATTTCGCGACCCCCTGTAGCATGGGTAGCGGAAGCGGCGGCCCCGCCATGCCGAGCATCGGCGCGCTCAGGACTACGGCTTCGGGGTCGACAGCCTGCTCGATCAGGGCACGCATCACGAGATGCCCACCCATCGAGTGGCCCGCGAGGACATGAGGTCCGGGCGTCTCGGCCTTCCACGCGGTCCAGAGAGCCGCCAGATCTGCAACCCAGTCGCCGAAATCGTCGATATGTCCGGTGACTTCGTCGTCGCCCAGCCGCCCCGACCCGGCCTGGCCGCGCCAATCCGCTGCAGTCACGCGCCAGCCGGCCCGGTGCCATTCCTCCAGCGTCTCGAGATACTTCTCGTAGAAATCGCCGCGGCCGGGAAGGAACAGGATCGAACCGCGCGCGGGTTTGGCCCCGGGCCAGTCGATCCGGCGCAGGGCATGTCCATCGGGTGCAGTCCAGCGGGTTTCGCTGGCATCTGCGGGGATGGAGCGACGGTCGATCGCCGGAGTCATGGCCGTATCCGAGATATGCGGGTCCTCGCTATGGTTACTGTTTGGTAAGTCATGATCTGTACCACCGGCACCGAACGGACTTTCGGGGACATCATGGCCGGTATCGAAATCACCTACGTATTGCTCGGCGGATTGGCAATCGCACTGCTTATTGCAGCCATTACCGATCTCAAGAGCCGCACGATTGGCAACAAGCTCAATGCCGTGATCGCACTCGGCGCGCCGCTGTGGTGGTGGGCGAGCGGGCTGACGCTGTGGCCGGGTGTCGCATGGCAGATCGGCTTTGCCGCACTCGTCTTTGCGATCTGCTGCGGCCTGTTCGCGATCCGCCAGATGGGCGGCGGTGATGTCAAGCTGCTCACCGCGCTTGCGCTTTGGATCCCGCCAATGCCGTTCCTCAAGCTCGTCGTCATCATGGCGATCGTCGGCGGGGCGCTGACCATCGTCTTCGGCGCGGCGCACATCATGCGGCGCCGCAAGGATCGCATCGCAATTCCTTACGGCCTGGCGATCGCCATCGCCGGCCTGTGGGTGCTCGGCACCGAGCAGTTGGGCCAGGTGCCTGCCGTTTCGGGAATGCTGTGAAAACCCGATCTTAACCAATTCGCCGCTAAGCGAAGAAACCATACCTGCCCGCACCACAATTCACGCGGGCCATACGAGGGGGCTAGATAGCCATGGACAGGAAGAAGCTGGTTCTGCTGGTAGGCGCACTGATCGTTGCGATCGGTACCGCACTGGTTGCTCGGAGCATGTTTGCAGGTGCCTCGGCACCGCAGGCAGAAGCCGCGCAGGTGGAAGCACAGGGACCCAAGGTACTCGTTGCGCAGCGTGCGCTGCCGGTGGGCACGATTATCACCGCAGATGCGATCAACTTCCAGCTGTGGCCGGAAGAGCTGGTGCAGAACGCCTACTTCCTCGACGGTGAAGCGGATATGTCCAAGCTGCTGGGAACGGTGGTCCGCCACCCGATCACGGCAGGCGAACCGGTGACCCAGGGTGCGCTTGTCGCACCGGGTGATCGCGGCTTCCTGGCTGCAGCCCTCGCCCCTGGCATGCGCGCTATCACCGTTCCGGTGTCGGCCCAGTCGGGCGTGGCAGGCTTCGTCTTCCCGGGCGACCGGGTGGACATGGTCCTGACACAGACGATCAAGGGCGACGAGGACACGGAAATGCGTGCCTCGGAAACCATCCTTCGTAACCTTCGTGTGCTCGCCACAGACCAGTCGACCGTGTCCGAAAAGGCCGAAGACGGGTCTACAATCGTCAAGCCCTTCCGCGCCGTTACGCTGGAAGTGACACCGGTGATCGCTGAGAAGATCGCCGTGGCGCAGACCATCGGGACGCTCAGCCTGTCGCTGCGTTCGCTCGCCGACAACCAGAGCGAACTCGAAATGGCGCTGGCCACGGGGGACGTCACCATCCCGGACGACGCTACCCCGGAAGAGGAAGAAAAGCTGCTGCGCGAAGCCATGGCGCGTCCCGACGATGCCAAGGGCACCTTCGTGACCGGCGGCGATGTCTCGCGCTTCCAGCGCCGCAGCGTCCGCCCGGTCGGATCATCCAACAAGGGCGGCGGCACTGCGGACTTCAACCCGGCCGACATCTTCGGCGGACGCGAAGTCAAGCACACCGGCCCGACCGTCAGCGTGACCCGCGGCAAAGCCACCGAAGTCGTGCCGATCGGCAAGAACGGTTCGGTCACGACGCCGACGATGCGCGAACCCTCCGTCTTCGAAAAGATGATGGAGACCGCCATCCAGGCACAAGCGGGCACCGTTGGCCAAGGCATGCCGGCGCCGACCACTTCGAAGCAAGTCCGATGATCCGCCGCGATAACAAGACAGGAAGCCATTCAGGGGGCAATTCCATGAAACGTCGTCTCACTACCAAAGTGCTGCTCGCCAGCCTGGCGCTCGCGCCCGTGGCCAGCATACCGGCCAACGTCGCCACCGCCCAGTCGGTCGCACGGCCCAGCTCGGAAATCGTACTGTCTATCGGTCGCGGCGAACTCGTCACCGTACCGGGGGCCATGGCCAACGTCTTCGTCGCCGACGACAGTGTCGCCGATGTGCAGGTCAAGTCGACCCGCCAGCTTTACGTATTCGGCAAGGCCGGCGGCGAGACCACGGTGTATGCTAGCAACTCGGCCGGCGACATCGTCTGGTCCGCCAACATCCGCGTCGGTTCGAACATCTCGAGCATCGACCAGATGCTGGCGCTGGCGATGCCGGGTGCCAAAGTGAATGTGGCAACTATCGGCACGAACACCGTGCTGCTGACCGGTACGGTCGGCGCGCCCGAAGACGCCGCCGAAGCACAGCGCCTGGTCGAAGCTTTCCTGGGCGAAGAGTCCAACGTGATCAGCCGCCTGCGTACGGCGACGCCGCTTCAGGTCAATCTGCAGGTAAAGTTCGCCGAAGTCAGCCGCTCGCTTGTCCGCGACATCAAGGGCAACCTCACCACGCGCGACCAATCCAACGGCTTTGTGTTCGGTGCACAGAGCAATGGCGCTGGCAATATCGTCGGCAATCAACCGACCGAAAACACCGTCCCGCTCGATCCCTGTGCGGTCTACCAGTTTGCCTGCCGCAGCGAATTGCGCCCCTACGATTATATCAACCAGCGCTTCGTCACGCCGCGCACGACCTACGAGGCGATCCGCGGCACTCAGCCCGGCCTGCTCTCGATGGGCGGTTCGTTGCTTGGCTTCGATCTGCTGGCAACGCTCAATCTGGGCGAGCAGATCGGCCTGGTCACTACGCTTTCGGAACCCAACTTGACTGCCCTTTCGGGTGAAACGGCAGAGTTCCTTGCCGGTGGCGAATTCCCGATCCCGCAGAGCCAAGGCCTTGGCACCGTGACCGTCGAGTACAAGAACTACGGTGTCAGTCTGACCTACACGCCGACCGTGCTGGCCAATGGCCGTATCTCGATGCGCGTGCGTCCGGAAGTATCGGAACTCTCCAGCCGCGGTGCAGTCACGCTGAACGGGTTCACCGTTCCGGCCCTCACCACGCGCCGCGCGGAAACGACCATCGAACTCGGCTCCGGTCAGAGCTTCATGATTGCGGGCCTGATGCAGAACAGCTCGCAGAACGCTTTGGAAAAGACGCCGGGCCTCGCCGAGTTGCCGATCCTCGGCAATCTGTTCCGCTCCAAGAGCTACCAGAAGGGCGAAACCGAGCTGGTTATCATCGTGACCCCTTATCTGGTCAGGCCGGTCAATGCGAGCGACATCGTGCTACCGACCGATGGCTTCCGCGCTCCGGACGAGGTCGAAAGCATCCTCGGCTATATGGAAAACAACGGCGAGAGCGGCGCCAAGCGTCCGATGCCGACCATGCAGGAAAGCACCGAGCCGGCCACGCCGGGTATCTCGCAGGCTCCGACGAACGGCGCAGCAACCGCCAGCGCCGCGCCGGTCCAGCCGCGCCGCGCCGAGGCCGATCCGGCCGCCAAGCCCGGCTTCAGCTTCGAGTGAGAAGGAACATAGCGATGCGTAACATCATGAACCGCAAGACGACCTCCGCAATGGCTCTCTCGCTCGCGCTCGGCCTTGGTGCCTGCGTCGGCGGGGTGCCGACCAACGATACGCTCTATTCGACCAAGCAAGCGGTCGTGGAGCGCACGCACTACACCTTCGACGTCCAGACCAATGGCGACAGCCTGCCGGTCAGCGAACAGCAGCGCCTGCTGGCTTGGTTCGACTCAATGGACCTGCGTTACGGCGACAAAATCGCGGTCGAAGACCCCGGTTATGGCGAAGGCGTGCGCGACAATGTGGCGCAGCTGGCCGGCCGCTATGGTCTGCTGCTGACGGATGGCGCGCCGCCGACCGAGGGCTACATCTCGCCGGGCCAGGCGCGCGTAGTCATTTCGCGGACGCTCGCCAGCGTACCGGGCTGCCCGGACTGGTCGGCCAAGAGCGACGCCAATTACAACAACGCTACCTACCCGAATTACGGCTGCGCCACCAACGCCAACATGGCAGCGATGGTCGCCAATCCGGAGGACCTCGTCAGCGGCCAGCAAGGCACGGGCGAAACCGTTATCCTGAGTTCCAACAAAGCCATCGCCAGCTATCGCGACCAGGAGCCCACCGGCGCCGGTGGTCTTACTGAAGTCGGCACCACGGAGGACTGATCCATGAGCGCTTCACTCAAATCTGCCATGCCCGGCAACCGCGATGCCTTTGCCGCATTTCTGTGCGACGAAGCGGCGCTCGACGTGTTGCGCCCCGTGGTCATCGAACTCGGCTGGCAGCCCGAAAAATGCAACAAGGGTGGCCTGCGCAATGCCATCCAGGCGCTGTCGGTCTCGGCTAGCCCGAACATCCTCATGGTCGACCTGTCGGAAAGCGGCGACCCGCTGAACGACATCAACGCACTGGCCGAAGTTTGCGAGCCCGGCACCGTGGTGATCGCCATCGGCCAGGTAAACGACGTACGCCTTTATCGCGACCTGCTAGCGAGCGGCATTCACGACTATCTTCTGAAACCGCTGAGCGCGAGCGTCCTGCGCGATTCGCTCAACCAGGCGCAGGCGGTTTTCGCGGCTCCGCGTATGAGCGACGAGGACAAGGCCAAGCGCCACATTTCGACCGCCGTGATCGGAACGCGCGGCGGCGTCGGGGCATCGACGCTCGCGACGTCGCTGGCCTGGAACTTTGCCGCCGAACGTAACCTCGCGACGGCCATGCTGGATCTCGACGTGCATTTCGGCACCGGCGCCTTGACGCTCGATCTGGAGCCCGGGCGCGGACTGACCGACGCGATCGACAACCCCAGCCGCATCGACGGGCTGTTTATCGAACGCGCCATGATCCGTGCGAACGAGAATCTCGCCATCCTGTCGGCCGAGGCGCCGATCAACCAGCCGTTGATGACCGACGGATCGGCCTTCATGCAGCTGCAGGACGAATTCAAGCACGCGTTCGAGATGACCGTGGTCGATATGCCCCGTAATATGATGATCAACTTCCCGCATCTCCTCAACGAGGTGAACGTGGTGGTTCTGGCGGCGGAAATGTCGCTTGCTTCCGCCCGGGATACGATCCGCATCCTTTCGTGGCTCAAGACCAATGCTCCCCATGCGTCGCCGCTGATCGTGGCGAACAAGGTTCAGCCGGGCGCTGCGGAAATTAGCAAGGCGGACTTCGAAGCCTCCATCGAACGCACGATCGACGTCGTCATTCCGTACGACCAGAAGGCTGCGGCAAATGCTGCGAAGCTGGGCAAGACCTTCCTAGAGGCCAATGGCGGTTCCAAGGCTGCGGCCGCAATCAAGCAGGTCAGCCAGCAGGTCATCCGCATCGGTCACGATGACGAGGGTGAGGAAGAAACCGAAAGCCGCAAGAAGTCGCTCCTTGGCGGCCTCGATCTCAAGGGTCTGCTGTCGAAGAAGAAAGAGCCTGCGGCGGCTGCCGAAGCAGTAGAATAAGGGTGGCGATCTCCGGTCCCTGGCGGACCGGGCCCCAACCTGAAGACGGATAGGTACGGAGTCAGCGAATGGATATCGTTCAAGTCGTTTTGCTAGCTGCCGGGGTGCTCGCCCTGCTGGCGATCGGCTATACGCTGGTCGCCGGACCGGATGCAGCCAAGGCCGGGCAGCGCCGCTTGCAGCAGGTGCGTTACCGCCATTCCGAAAGCACCGATGCCAAGGTCGAATCGCAGCTCAAAAAGGCGATCGCCTCGCGCAAACCCAAACGGCATAAGACGCCGGGATCCGGTTCGCGCGTCGATGCTCTCGCGATCCGGCTCGATCGTACAGGCAAGAACTGGTCCCTGAGCCAATATACCTATGTTTCGCTCGGTATCGGCCTCGCTATTGCGACACTTCTGTTCCTGCGCACCGGGTCGCTGCCGCTGTCCTTCGGGATCGGCGTGCTCGCCGGCGCCGGCCTTCCCCATTTCGTCGTCGGGCGGCAGATCAAGAAGCGCACCGCGCAGTTCAACGCCAAGTTCCCCGATGCCATTGAGTTGCTGGTTCGCGGCCTTCGCTCCGGCCTTCCGGTGACCGAAACGTTGGCTGTCGTCTCGCAGGAGGTCCCCGGCCCGGTCGGCCAGGAGTTCCGCGGGATCGTCGAGCGGATCAAGATCGGCAAGACGATGGAGGATTCGCTCCAGGACACTGCCGACCGCCTGGGCATCCCCGAGTTCAACTTTTTCTGCATCACGCTCGCGATCCAGCGCGAAACCGGTGGCAACCTAGCCGAGACGCTATCGAATCTCGCCGACGTCCTGCGAAAGCGGTCCCAGATGAAGCTGAAGATCAAGGCGATGAGTTCGGAATCGAAAGCATCTGCCTATATCGTCGGCTCGCTGCCCTTCATCGTCTTCATCCTCGTTTACTGGATGAACCCGAAGTATGTCGGTGGCTTTTTCACCGACGACCGCCTCATCGTGACCGGACTCGGCGGCCTCGTCTGGATGAGCATCGGCGGCTTCATCATGGCCAAAATGGTCAACTTCGAAATCTGAGCTAGGGAAGAGACAGACCCATGGATCCTGCCACCGGCCCCACCCTTCTCGGCTTCGACGTCCTGTTCGTCGGCTCGGTCCTAGCCGGGATCGCAGCCCTCGCCGTGCTGTTCGCCCTCTATACCGCCGTCACGATCAAGGATCCGATGGCCAAGCGCGTCAAGGCGCTGGAAGGGCGCCGCGAAGAGCTGAAGAGCGGCTTGGTCACCTCGAGCGCGAAGAAACGCCAGAGCCTCGTTCGCAAGACCGATACGACGGAGAAGATCAAGGACACGCTGGGCAGCATGAAGGTGCTGCAGCAAAGCCAGATCGAAGTGGTGCAGCAAAAGCTCGCGCATGCCGGCTTCCGCAACAAGGAAGTGGCGGTTTACATCATCGCGCTTCGCATGATCCTCCCCATCCTGCTGGGCGGGACCGCATTCGTCTGCATCTTCCTGCTCGACATGTTCCCCGACTGGGGCGCAGTGAAGCGCAATGGCGCTTTGGCATTCTCCGTCTTTGCAGGTTACAAGGGCCCGGAAATTTACCTCAGTAATATTGCGAAGAAGCGCTCCGACGCCATTCGCAAAGGTTTGCCCGACGCGCTCGACCTTCTGGTCATCTGCGCGGAAGCCGGCCTGACTGTCGATGCCGCCTTTAACCGCGTCGCCAAGGAACTGGGCCGCGCCTATCCGGAACTGGGCGACGAGTTCACCCTGACCGCGATCGAGCTGTCCTTCCTCAACGAACGGCGCAAGGCCTTCAACAACCTCGCGTATCGTGTGGACCTGGAGGCGGTGAAGGGCGTGGTCACGACCATGGTACAGACCGAGAAGTACGGTACGCCGCTCGCCTCCGCCCTGCGCGTCCTCTCGGCCGAATTCCGTAACGAGCGTATGATGCGCGCCGAGGAGAAGGCCGCGCGCCTTCCGGCGATCATGACAGTGCCTTTGATCCTGTTCATTTTGCCGGTCCTGTTCATCGTCATTCTCGGCCCGGCGGCATGTTCAATCTCCGACGCGTTCAGTGGCGGCATCGGCTAGCCGGGACCGCCGACTTCGACCGCAACGCGAAAGCCTGGCCGGCTCAGTCGGCCAGGCTTTCCGCGTCGAAGTCCCCCGCATTGTCGCGCACGCGGGCGAGCATGTCGCGCAGCGCCTCGCGCTCGTCGGGGCTCAGCACGTCGAACAACTCTTCCTCGATCTTGCGCGCCAGCGGCATGATCCCGGCGTGCACCGCCCTGCCCTCCGCCGTCAGTTCGAGCATGTGCGAGCGGCCGTCCTTCGCATTGGGCGAGCGCTGCACGAGACCGCGGTCCTCCAGCCTCTTGCAAGCCCGGTTGACCGGCACCTTGTCCATCAGCGTGAGCTGCGAGAGATCCCGCTGCGTCAGCGCGCCGCCATCGCCCAGCACCGCCATGATGCGCCACTCGGTCGTCTTGAGCGCGAACCGCTTGCGATACTGCTCCGCAATCCGGGTCGAGACCGCATTCGAGGCGATCGAGAGCTGGTAGGGCAGAAAGTCGGCGAGGCGCGGGGCGAGTTGATGCTTCGGCATCCCGCCATCCTTACCCCCCAGCGCAATCAAGGCAACCCGGTTGCGCGAGTGACTATCACGCCTGCAACTACTTGTATTCCGGTTCGTCCCACCACGGGTAGAAGTCCGGCATGTCGCTGCTCACCCGATCGGGATACTCAGGCGCGCGTTTCTCGAGGAAACTGGCGATGCCTTCCTTCGCATCGTTGCTGCGGCTGAGGCGATAGATCGCGCGGCTGTCCACCCGGTGCGCGTCCATCGGGTGACCACCCGCGCCATTGTGCCACAGCATCGCACGTGTCATCGCGACCGATACGGCAGAGGTGTTGTCCGCGATCTCCCGCGCGATGCCGACGGCTGCGTCCATCAGGTCGCCCTGCGGATGGACCGAGCGCACCAGCCCGCGCTCCAGCGCCTCGCCAGCGTCGATCAGGCGGCCGGTCATGCACCATTCCAGCGCGGTCTGCATGCCGACCAGCCGCGGCAGGAACCAGCTGCTGGCTGCTTCCGGCACGATCCCGCGCCGCGCGAAGACGAAGCCGAAGCGCGCGTTGTCGCTGCACAGGCGAATGTCGAACGGCAGCTGCATCGTCACGCCCACGCCCACCGCAACGCCGTTGCAGGCGCCGATCAGCGGTTTCTTCGACTGGAACAGCCGCAGCGTCAGCCGCCCACCCCCGTCGCGCACGCGCTCGTCGGAGAGGTCCTCCACCGGGTTCGGATCGGAGAACACGTGCCCCCCGCCCTCCGGCGTCAGGTCCGCGCCAGCGCAAAAGGCGCGATCGCCATGCCCCGTCACGATCACCGCCCGCACGCTGTCGTCTGCATCGGTCGTGTCGAGCGCATCGATGAACTCGTCCATCATCGTGCGGGTGAAGGCGTTCATCTTCTCCGGACGGTGGAGCGTGACGGTGGCGATGCCATCGGCGATATCGAGCTTGATCTGCGTGTAGGACATATGTTGGCTTTCTCTCCTCTCAGTACCCCGACATGGACCGCATGTTACACGGTCCATGCAAGAAAAACCTGCCGACGCCGCATGGATTGTCTCTCGCGACACAGATGCGAGCCAGAGGTCGAGCTGCTTCAGGCGTGGGACGGACGATCCTCATCACGGCCTGCATAATCGGCCCTTGCCGAGTAGGAAATCCCGCTCAGGGCGTGGCGCCGCCGTCGGGATTGAGGAAGCCTTCCATTTCCGGCATCGGCCGCGCGGCGGCTTCGGCATCGGTCGTCGCCGTGCCGTTGGCCGCGATATCATCGAGCAGCCACTTCATCTCCGCGATTTCCTTGCGCTGCGCCTTGATGATCGAATTGGCGAGTTCCTGCACCCGCTTGTCCTCGATATGCGCGCGTTCGCTGGTGAGGATGGCGATCGAGTGGTGCGGGATCATCGCCGACATATATTCGCTATCGTCGATCGTCTGCTGGCTGCGGACCAGCCACAACGCCACGGCGAAGGTGAGCACCGACACACCGATGATGATCCAGTTCTTCGCCCTGTTCCTGTACATGCCCCACATGAAAGCGAGCATGACCACGGCCATCACCGCGCCCATCACGAAGGTCATCCAGAACCGCGTCTCGCTCCACATGACTTGGTCGAGCTGGTAGGTGTTGAGATACATCAGGCCGAACATGATGGCGGTGGAGGTCCCCACCATCGCCATGAACCGCTTGTAATTGCCTTCGTGCTTCCCGTTTTCTTTTGCCATTCTCGGCTCCCCCTTAGGTCTGGTTCAGCGTTTGGTTCTTGCGAACAGATCGACCAGTTCGGAGAACTTCTGCCGCTGCTCGTCCTCATCGCCCGAGGCGATCGCTCCGGCGACGCAATGCGCCGCGTGATTGCGCAGGATCTCGTCCTCCGCCCGTGCCAAGGCCGATTTGATCGCTTGGATTTGATGCAGGATGTCGATGCAATAGCGGTCTTCAGCAACCATCTGCTGCACGCCGCGCACTTGCCCCTCGATCCGTTTCAGCCGGTTGCCGATCGCTTGTGTGTCACTCATGACCCTGTTCGCCCTTGAATACCCTAGGGGGGTATCTTAGACGGGGTTTCAGGAGATACAACCCGAGTGACCGAATTGCATACAAACCGCCGCAAATTCATGCTCGGCTCGACCGGCCTTCTGGCAAGCGGCCTTGCCGTGCCCGCATGGGCGAGAGGCGAGAGCCTGTCCCACGCGCGGCAGGGGTTCGGCGAGGTTTCGGGCGAGCGTATCGCGCTGTCGGTAGATCGTCACCATTTCGGCGTCGGCGGGCGCAAGGGCCATGCCATCGCGGTCAATGGGACCGTGCCCGGCCCGCTAGTCCGCCTGCGCGAAGGGCAGAATATCCGCATCGACGTGACCAACAACCTCGCCGAAGACACCTCGATCCACTGGCACGGGCTGCTGCTGCCGTTCCAGTTCGACGGGGTGCCGGGGGTGAGCTTCCCCGGCATCAAGCCCGGCGAGACCTTCACATACGAATTCCCCATCCGGCAGAGCGGCACCTATTGGTGGCACAGCCATTCGGGCCTGCAGGAACAGGAAGGCCACTACGGCCCCCTCGTGATCGAGAGCGCCGAGCCCGATCCGCGCTACGACCGCGATTATGTCGTGCTGCTGAGCGAGTTCAGCCCGCGCCACCCGCATGAGATCGCGCGCATGCTCAAGGTCGGCGAGCACTATTTCAACTACCAGATGCAGACCGCCAGCGAAGGCGACATGCCGCTGGACGAGCGGCTGATGTGGGGCGGGATGCGGATGAACCCGCGCGACATTTCGGACGTGACGGGCGCGACCTACACCTTCCTAGTCAACGGGCACGGGCCGATGGACGGGCTGGAGTATCTGTTCGCGCCGGGCGAGCGGGTGCGGCTGCGGATCATCAACGGCTCCGCCATGACCTTCTTCAACATTCGCATTCCCGGCGTGCCGATGACGGTGATCGCCGCCGACGGCATGGATGTGGCGCCGGTCGAGGTGGACGAATTCCAGATCGGCGTGGCGGAGACTTACGACGTGATCGTCACGCCACCTGCCGGCAGCCACGCGCTTGTCGCCGAAGCGATGGATCGCAGCGGCATGGGGCTGGCGTCGCTCACCTCGCACAAGGGCCACCGCGCCACGCCGCCGCCGCTGCGCGAGCCGGTCACGCTGACCATGGCCGACATGGGCATGGGTTCGACGGATGGCGCACACGGCGGTGCGTTGAACCACGATGCGCCCGGCGGTAGTCATGGCGGGATGGACCACTCGGGAATGGACCATGGCGGCGGCGACGCGAGCCCCGCGATGGATCACGGATCGATGGACCATTCGATGCGCGATACCTCCAATTTGCCGCCCGATGTCAAGGTCGGCCCCGGGAACGACATGGTTGCGCCGATGCCGATGGACCGGATGGACTTCCCCGGCCTCGGCCTCGACAAAGTCGATCACCGTGTGCTGCGCTACACCGATTTGAAGGCCGCGCGGCCGAACCCGCATCGCATGCCGACCCGCCAGCTGACCATCCACCTGACCGGCAATATGGAACGCTACATGTGGAGCTTCGACGGCGAGAAGTTCTCCGCCGTCACCGACGATCCGATCCGCTTCGCCTATGACGAGCGCGTACGTGTGAAGCTGGTCAACGACACGATGATGGCGCACCCGATCCACTTGCACGGCCATTTCTTCGAACTGGTCAATGGCGCGGGGATGATGGACCAGCCGCTGAAGCACACGGTGGTGGTCCAGCCGGGCAGCACCGCCACCTTCGACGTTACCGCGAACGAGCCGGGCGACTGGGCCTTCCACTGCCACCTGCTCTATCACATGCATGCCGGCATGATGCAGACCGTGACCGTGCGCCCCTTCCCTGCACCGGAGGACGAAGCATGAGAGGGCGTCTAGTCCTCGGCGCAGCGCTCATGCTGGCGGCTGCTCCGCTGGCCGCACAGGATCACTCCGGACATGCCATGCCGGATCATTCCGCGCACCAGCAGCAGCCGGAGGAGCAAGCGGCGGCGGAGGACCATTCGAAGCACCAGCAGGCACCCGCTCCCTTCGTTCTGCCCGACATGACCGGCGCGCCCAAAATGGACCATTCGACGATGGACCATTCCGCGCATCAGGTCGGCGATTTGCCCGAGGGACCGCCTCCGCCAGAAGCCTTCGAGGGTCCGCAGCACGCGGCGGATGCGATCTACGGCCCCGCCGTGATGGCCGAAGCCCGCGCGACCAATCACGCGACTCATGGCGATATGAAAACCGGGATGCTGATGGCCGAGCGGCTCGAAGCGCGCATCGGCGAGGGCGAGGACGGCTTTCTGTGGGATCTGCAGGGCTGGTACGGCGGCGACATCGACAAACTCGTGATCAAGTCCGAAGGCGAAGGCGAATTCGGCGGGGCAGTCGAGGATGCCGAACTGCAAGCTCTCTGGGGCCATGCCATCGGTCCGTTCTTCGACCTGCAGGCCGGTGTGCGGCTGGACATCGAACCCGAAACGCGCAGCCATCTCGTGCTCGGCGTCCAGGGCCTCGCGCCATACATGTGGCACGTCGATGCCGCGGCCTTCCTCTCCGACCGCGGCGACCTGACCGCGCGGATCGAGGGCGAATACGACCAGAAGCTCACGCAGCGCCTGATACTCCAGCCGCGCGCCGAACTGGAACTCGCCGCGCAGGACATTCCCGGGCGCGAGATCGGCGCGGGCCTGACCAAATTCGAGACCGGCCTGCGCCTGCGCTACGAAATCGCCCGCGAATTCGCGCCCTACGTCGGCGTGGGGTACGAAACCAAGCTCGGCGAGACGCGCTCAATAGCAAGGGCCGCCGGGGACGATCCCGACGGCCTCAAACTGTTGCTCGGTCTGCGCGCCTGGTTCTGACGCCGCGCGCCTTCTCCTCGGAACGGCCCTGCCTGCCGCCGGTTCGGACCACAACCAAGGAGAAAATCGATGAAAATTCTCGTTGCCGGTTCGACCGGCAATACCGGCACCCGTCTCGTCAAGGAACTGTGCGAACGCGGGCATGACGTCATCGCGCTCGTGCGTGCCTCGTCCGATACGGGCGCACTCCCCGATACCGTGACATTGCGGCAGGGCGATCTTACCGCTCTGGACGACGATGTCGCACAGGGCTGCGAAGTCGTGATCTTCGCCGCCGGTTCGGGCGGCGATACCAGCGCCGAGATGACCGACAAGGTCGACCGCGACGGTGCGATCCGGTTGATCGACATCGCACAAGCCAGCGATGTCCGCCGTTTCGTCATGCTGAGTTCGGTCGGCGCCGACGATCCGGACCCCGATAGCGAACTCGCCCATTACCTCGAGGCCAAGCACGCTGCCGACGAACACCTGAAGCAGAGCAGCCTCGAATACGCTATCCTTCGCCCCGTCTCGCTCACCGACGATGGCCCGACGGGTTCGGTCCGGCTGGGCGACGACGTCGATCCCGAGGGCAAGGCCGCGCGCGGCGACGTGGCGAATTTACTCGCAGACGCAGCCGAGCAGGACGAATGGGCAGGCTCGATCCAGCTGATGGAAACCGCATACTAAAACGAAAAACGCCGCCGGTTCGGGGGTGCGAACCGGCGGCGAATAACTTTACCTGCGAAACGACGCCTAGCGCGGTGCCATGCGGATCGCACCGTCGAGGCGCACGTCCTCGCCGTTGAAATAGCCGGTCTCGATCATGCACATGGCGAGATTGGCATATTCTTCCGCATTGCCGAGGCGCTTGGGGAACGGCACGCTGGCGGCCAGCGCTTCCTTCACCTGCGGCGGCGCGGCGTTCATCAGCGGGGTGTTGAAGATGCCCGGCAGGATGGTGTTTACGCGGATGCCTTCGCGCATCAGGTCGCGCGCGATGGGCAGCGTCATGCCGACCACGCCGCCCTTCGAAGCGGAATAGGCCGCCTGGCCCATCTGCCCGTCTTCGGCAGCGACCGAAGCGGTGTTGACGATCGCGCCGCGATCGCCCTCGTCGCTCAAGGGGTCGAGGCTCATCATGCCGGCTGCCGACTTGGCGATGCAGCGGAAGGTGCCGATGAGGTTCACCTGGATCACGAAGTCGAAAGCGCTGATCGGGAAGTGCTTGATCTCGCCCGACTGCTTGTCGCGGCTGGCGGTCTTGATCGCATTGCCGATGCCGGCGCAATTGACCAGGATCCGCTCCTGGCCGTGCGCCTCGCGGGCCTTGGCGAAACCGGCGTCGACATCCTCGTCGCTGGTGACGTTGACCTTGCAGAATACGCCGCCGATGTCCTTGGCGACTGCCTCGCCCTTCTCTTCGTTCATGTCGAAGATGGCGACCTTGGCGCCCTTGGCCGCAAGCGCGCGCGCCGTGGCCTCACCGAGGCCCGATGCACCGCCGGTGACGACGGCGGGGGTGTTGGCTGATACTTCCATGAAAAATGTCCTCTCGTGAGATTGAAACTGGGAGCGCCTCGACGCTCGAGCGCGGATGCGCTCAAAGCGCCTCGACGATGGTGACGTTGGCGACGCCGCCGCCTTCGCACATCGTCTGGAGGCCGTATTTCTTGCCGCGCGCCTTCAGCGCATGGACCAGGGTCGCCATGAGCTTGGTGCCCGATGCGCCGAGCGGGTGGCCGAGCGCGATCGCGCCGCCGTTGACGTTGAGCTTCTCGGGATCCGCCCCGGTATGCTTGAGCCAGGCGAGCGGCACGGGCGCGAAGGCTTCGTTCACCTCGTAAAGGTCGATATCGCCGATGCTCATGCCTGCACGCTCCAGCGCACGGTCGGTAGCGAAGAGCGGCTCTTCCAGCATGATCACTGGATCGCCCGCCGTCACGGTCAGATTGTGGATGCGCGCCATCGGCGTGAGGCCGTATTCCTTCAGCGCCTTCTCCGACACGACCAGCACCGCGCTCGACCCGTCGCAGATCTGGCTGCTGGTGGCGGCGGTGATCTTGCCTTCGGGGCTCAGCAGCTTGACGCCGGCGATCCCTTCGAGCGTGGCGTCGAAGCGGATGCCTTCGTCGACGGTGTGGCATTCCTCGCCCTCGGGCGTCTCGATCTCCACGCCGACGATCTCGCTTTCGAACGCGCCGGACTTCGTCGCCTCGATTGCCTTTTCATGGCTGTGCAGCGCAAACCGGTCGAGGTCGTCCTTGGAGAAGCCGTGCTTCTGCGCGATCATTTCCGCGCCCATGAACTGGCTCCACTGGATGCCGGGATATTTCTCTTCGAGGCCTGGCGACTTGTAGTTGCCGAGGCCCTCTTTCATGTGGAACATCGCGGTCGAGCCCATCGGCACGCGGCTCATGCTTTCCACGCCGCTGGCGATGACCACGTCCTGCGTGCCGCTCATGACAGCCTGCGCGGCGAACTGGATTGCCTGCTGGCTGGAGCCGCACTGGCGATCGATCGTGACGGCGGGGACGCCCTCGCCCAGGTGCTTCGCGGCAAGTACGGCGTTGCGCCCGACCTGCATCGCCTGTTCGCCGCCCTGGCTGACGCAGCCCATCACCACATCATCGACGGCTTTCGCTTCGAGCCCGCTCCGCTCCATGATCGCATCGAGCGAGGTCGCGGCGAGATCGACCGGGTGAACCCCGGCGAGCCGGCCCCCGCGGCGGCCACCGGCAGTGCGGACGGCTTCTACGATATAGGCTTCGGGCATGGGAGGCTCCTCGTTGACTTGATCGGTTTCGTTTCGCCACTTGCCTATGGGGGCCTTACGTTAAGGTCAAGCAACACCGGACAGCGCCTAAAAAATGTCGCGTGCATACGTAGGCAAATCGTATCGCTAGGCAGCATCCAGCATGTGTGGGATTCGCGCAACACACGTTCAGACATTACGGAAAACTGCCAGATTTGCTTTGCAATGTAACTATCCCGCGATGCAAACACCACATTCCGCCGATGGGCCTGTCGTTCGGAAAACCGGTGCAGGCAGTCCATCCATGGGGGTTCTTACACGCGCATCGACTGATCGATGCGAGTAACGGAAGAAGGACACAATCGAGTGAAACTCCAGACATATTTCAAAGCCAGCGCGGCTCCCGCCGCTCTCGGCCTTGCGCTTATCGCGCAGCCGGCGATGGCCCAGGTTTCGGAAGAAACGCCTGAAGCAGAGGCAGCAACGGCTCCGGCAGGACAGGCGATCGTCGTCACCGGCTCGCGCATTGCAGACCCCAACATCGAGAGCGCGAGCCCGGTTGCGGTCGTGACCGCCGAAGAACTGACGCTGCAGCAGGCCAACACGGTCGAAGAATCGCTGCGTCAGATCCCGGGTATCGTCCCTAGTGTCGGCTCCAACGTCAACAACGGCAACGGCGGCTCGACCTACATCAACCTTCGTGGCCTCGGCGCCAACCGCAACCTCGTGCTGTTGAACGGCACACGCGTCGTTCCGCAGGGCCTCAACGGTCTTACCAACATCGACGTGATCCCGGTTGCCCTGCTCGAGCGGATGGACGTGCTGACCGGTGGTGCCGGCGCAGCCTACGGTGCCGACGCCATCTCCGGCGTCGTCAACTTCATCACCAAGCAGGACTTCTCGGGCGCAGAGCTCGCCGCGACCAACGCGATCACCGAAGAAGGTGACGGTTACACGTTCCGTGCAGACCTCACGGTCGGCGGCAACTTCGCCGACGGCCGCGGCAACGCAGTGTTCTCGGTCGGCTATACCGATCGTGAAGCCGTCTTCCAGGGCGACCGCGAATACGGCCGCGAAAACATCTCGTCGTTCAGCGGGCTTCCCGGCGGTTCGTCGACCGCAGTCCCGTCGGTCATCACCGTTCCGGGCACCACCAGCGGAACGCTGCAGGTCGACGGCGATTCGCTGCGTCCGTTCTACGCACCGTTCAACTTCAACCCGTTCAACGTCTACCAGACGCCGCTGGAACAGTACCGCATGTTCGGTTCCGGCCGCTTCGAAATCACCGACGCGATCGAAGTCTTCGCCGAAGGTATGTTCGTCCAGAACACGACCTCGACGATCATCGCTCCGTCGGGTACCTTCCGCAACGTTCTCGAAACTCCCCTCTCCAACCCGTTCCTGACGGCCGGCATCCGCAACCAGATTTGCGGACTCGACACCGATGGGGACACGGATGGCGTGCAGGCCCTCTTCGGCCAGGCGGAATGTGATGCCGCTGCACTGGCGACCGATCCGAACGATCCCAACTATCGTACGGTCGGCATCGACTATGGTCGTCGCTTCGTGGAATTCGGGCCGCGTCTCAACGAATACCGGACCCGCCTTTTCCAGGTCAAGGCCGGTGCGCGTGGCGCCCTGACCGACAATCTGGACTGGGAAATCTTCGGTGCATACGGCGAGAGCGAAAACGTCTCGCGCCAGTCGGGCAACGGTACGTTCACCCGGCTCCAGCAGTCCGTGCTCTCGACGAACCCGGACACCTGCCTCGATACCTCGAACGACTGTGTGCCGATCGACCTTTTCGGCCCGCTCGGCAGTCTGACTCCTGAAGTTCAGGACTTCCTCGATGTCGGCAACTCCGGCACGGAAGGCGCCGAACTCAGCCAGATCCAGGCGTTCATCTCGGGCGATCTCGGCTTCGGTATCGCTGCTGATCCGATCAGCATCGCGGCCGGTGTCGAATATCGCGACTACTACGCCTTCAGCCGTTCGGACCTGCTTTCGCAGACCCCCGGCGAAGTGCTCGGTAACGGTGCTGCATCGCCCGACGCCGACGGTAGCTACGACGTGAAGGAAGCCTTCGGCGAACTCATCGTTCCGCTGGTGGTGGATTCTCCGATCGGCGAGGAACTGACGCTCGAACTGGCGGGCCGTGTGTCCGACTATTCGACGACCGGTACCGAATACACCTGGAAGATCGGCGGTACCTACACCCCGGTGTACGGTGTCCAGTATCGTGGTGGTTTCCAGAAGGTGACGCGCGCTCCGAACATCGCCGAACTGTTCGCAGTTCCGACGACGGGCCTCGACAACTTCAGCAACGATCCGTGCGCGGGCGCTGCCCCGACCAACAACGCGAACCTGCGTGCCGTCTGTATTGCACAGGGCGCCCCGGCCTCTTCGATCGGCAATATCATCGTCGATCCGGCCGGCCAGGTTAACGTTACTTCGGGCGGCAACCCCAACCTCGACGCCGAAAACGCGGAAACGTGGACTGTCGGTGCCGTGATCCAGCCGGGCTTCCTGCGTAACTTCACGCTGACGTTCGACTACTACAACATCACGCTTACCGACGCGATTACCACTCCGACGATCGATGACGTGTTCAGTGCCTGCTTCGATGGCACGCCTTCGGCCACCAATCCGGCATGTACCGCAATCCGTCGTAACCCGGCGACCGGTAACCTGTTCGGTAGCGTTGCGACCACTCCGGGTCTGCCGCTGGTCCTGACCAACCAGGGCCGCGTGTTCACGGACGGCATCGACCTGACCATGAACTTCAACACGGACCTGGGCTTCGGAGGACTCGACCTGAGCTTCTTCGGCAACTGGACCAACCGTTCGACGTTCAAGGCGAACCAGAACGATCCGGCCAGCCTCAATCGCGATTGCGTCGGCTTCTACAGCATCAACTGCCCTTCGATTCAGCCGGAGTTCTCCTTCACGCAGCGTACCACGCTGAGTGTCGGCGATGCAGACCTCTCGCTGCGGTGGCGCTTCATCGATGCCGTCGAAGTGGAGCCGGAATTCGCCGGTGACTTCCTCGAGGAATTCACCACGATCGGTGCCGAACACTACTTCGACCTGACCGCGAACTTCAACGTTACGGACAACTTCGGCTTCACCGCCGCAGTGATCAACCTGTTCGACAACGAACCGAAGGTCGTCGGCAGCAACATCGGTTCGACCGCGTACAACAGCGGTAACGTGTATCCTTCGACGTACGACCCGCTTGGCCGTCGTTACTCGGTGACTGCACGTATGACCTTCTGATCTTCCGAAGGTAATCGACTAGAGAAAGGGGCGGCTGTTGCCGCCCCTTTTTTTATAAGCTATCACTCCTACGGATTATTCATCCCGCACACAGCACTGCGATTTGATCGCTGAAGGATTTCATCATGAAAACAGCCACCGCCATCATCGCCCTGAGCCTGTGCGCTCTCACGACGCCCGTGCACAGCATGCAGTCGAATTCGAAACAGACTACATCCGCTGAAACTCGCACGACCGAGAGTGATAAGCCTGACGCAGGCGATGATGCGAAAATCTGCAAATCCTTCAAGGTAACCGGCTCGCGGGCGAAGAAGGAGCGGCTGTGCAAGACACGTGACGAATGGATCGCCTTTTACAGCGAGACTCGCGACGAGGCGGGACGGCTCGCCAATCGCGAAGGCGTTTGCAGCGACGCGAGCATCTGCGGCGGCAACTAATCCATCAGCCGGCCATCCAGCCAGATCGGCCTTCCTGCCTTCATGAAATCGAGCCAAACCTTCAATTCGAGGGGGTTCGACAGGGCGCGCCGGATGTCGGCCATGCGTTTCTGCTCCGCAAGGTCGGATGATCTTGCAAAACTGTTGCAAATTGGTGACCCTTCGGTCGTGAACTGCCCTCCCCCAAGGGTTTTCGCCTAGGCATTGCTTGCGTCCGCCCCAAACGCTTGCTTTTATCGCAGCATCAGCCGGACAACCCCGGCTTGAGTAGGGGACTGACAATCATGAAGAAGACCTTTTCCACCATGGGTGGACGGGCCGCGCTGTTTACCGGTGCCGGTCTCGCCGCCCTTGCGCTGGCCAATCCGGCCTATGCGCAGGACGTCGACACGTCCGAGCAGGACGCGTCCGACACGGCCGACGAAGGCCCGGATGCTGTCGTCGATCCGGCTCCGGCAAACGCCATCATCGTTTCGGGTTCGCGTATTGCGCGTCCGAACCTCGAATCGCCGGTTCCGGTCACCAGCGTTACCGCCGAAGACCTGACCAACCAGGGCGACATCTCGCTCGGCGACGCGCTGAACGATCTTCCGTCGCTGCGCACCACCTTCAGCCAGGGCAACTCCACCCGCTTCATCGGTACGGCCGGCCTCAACCTGCTCGACCTTCGTGGCCTCGGCACCAGTCGTACGCTGGTCCTCGTCAACGGCAAGCGCCACATCACGGCTCTGCCGGGCGACTTCATCGTCGACGTCAACACGATCCCGGTCGACCTGCTCGAGCGTGTCGATGTGGTGACCGGTGGTAACTCCGCCGTTTACGGTTCGGACGCTGTTGCCGGCGTGGTGAACTTCATCCTCAAGCGCGACTTCGAAGGTTTCGCCGTTCGCGGCCAGGCCGGCATCTCGGAAGAAGGCGACCGTGCGACCCGCTTTATCTCCGCAACCTACGGCAAGAACTTCGCCGACGGTCGCGGCAACATCGCGGTTTCCGGCGAATACGCCAAGTCGGACCCGCTGTACTTCCGTCAGCGCGACGATCTGACCGGCGCCTATAGCGGCCGTTGCCAATATAACGTCGTCAGCGACGACCAGAGTGACGAAGGTCCCTTCGGTAGCGACGGCATCACCGACCTCGAACCCATCTGCGGCGTTCGCAACGGTTCGATCTCCGACGGTGGTACGCTTGGCGGCCTCGGCGGCGGCGTGTTCCTGCGCTTCGCCCCCAATGGCAACCTGATCATCGACGAACCCGATGAAAACCTGCCCTTCTCGGGCAACGACATCGGCGGTGGCGGTTCCACGCTTCGCAACACCGGTCAGCTTGCTGCGGGTCTCGAGCGCTACACGGCGAACATTCTTGCCCGTTTCGACGTTACCGACGCTTTCCGTCCGTTCGTCGAAGCGAAGTATGTTCGTCTCGAAGCAATCCAGGAAGGCCAGCCGAGCTTCTTCGTCGGCGGCCCGACCTTCGTTGGCGGCAACCCGCTGTTCTGCGACAACGCCTTCCTGAACGATCAGGCGCTCGGCACGCTGCAGAGCTTCGGCCTCTGCTCGGCCGGACGGACCAACACGGAAACCGTTCCGCTCTCGCGCTTCAACATCGACTTCGGTGGACGCGGCGAACTGCAGACGCGCGAGACCTATCGCATCGTCGGCGGTATCGAAGGCACGTTCAACGATGACTGGAACTACGAGCTTTCGGCCAACTACGGTCGTCTCGAAACCGACCTTCGTTCGCTGAACAACCTCGTCCTGTTCGATCTCGACGGTAACCCGGCAGGCTTCAACCTGGCTGCCGATGCCGTCCTGAACGGTGCCGGTAACCCGGTCTGCCGCATCAATGCGGACTCCGATCCGAGCAACGACGACCCGAACTGTGTGCCGATCAACCTGTTCGGCTTCGGTGCTCCGAGCCAGGCAGCTCTGGACTATGTCAACACGACCGGTCGCCGCGAAGGCAATGCCGAACAGTTCGTGGTTCTGGCTTCGCTGGCTGGTGACCTGTCGGGTCTGTTCGAACTTCCGGGTGGCCCGATCGCTTTCGCAATCGGCGGTGAATACCGTGAAGAGCGTGCTTTCGAAGCGTTCGACGAACTGACCGCCAGCGGCGGCACGTTCCTGAACGCCATCCAGCCGTTCGATCCGCCGGCCCTGAAGGTCAAGGAAGCTTTCGGCGAACTTCGCGTTCCGCTGCTGGCCGACCTGCCCTTCGCCGAAGAGCTGACCCTCAACGGTGCAGCACGTGTTTCGGACTACAACACCGCAACCGGCACGACCTTCTCGTGGAACGTGAACGGCATCTACGCACCGATCCCGGACATCCGCTTCCGTGCAGGTTACGCCGTTTCGGTTCGTGCGCCGACGCTGAGCGATCTCTACTCGCCGCAGTCGCAGAACTTCGCCTTCCTGGCGGACCCCTGTGACCGCGATACGGGTGCGATCAACAACAACCCGAACCGTGCAGCAAACTGTGCCGCGGATGGTGTTCCGACTACGGTCAATGCTGCCATTGCAGCGGCCTGTGCCGGTAGCTCGTTCCCGGTTGCGGTCGGCGATCGGTTCACCAACTGCCTTGCGCGTACGGCGTCGACCGGCTTCACCTCCGGCGGTAACCCGAACCTGACCGAAGAAAAGGGCAAGTCCCTTACCCTCGGCGTGGTTCTCGAGCCGCGGTTCCTGCCCGGCTTCAGCGTAACGGTCGATTACTACAACATCGAGATTGAAGATCAGATCGCCGTCCTCGGCGCTCAGACGATCCTCAACAACTGTTACGATTCGCCAACCGGTATCGATAACCCCTTCTGTACGACGGTCAGCCGCGATGCGACCACCGGCCTCTTCATCGAGCCGGCCGTGCTTTCGGGTGGTATCAACTTCGCTTCGCGCGAAACCGAAGGCATCGACATCGACGTGCGGTACAACCGGACCTTCGACAATGGTAACCGTTTGAGCGTGCGCGCAATCGCAACGCACCTGCTCAAGCTGAACTTCTTCGAAGATCCGACCTCGCCGATCAATCCGAACCGTATCAAGAGCGAACTGGGCGATCCCGACTGGGCCGCCTCGCTCAATACGACTTACGATTTCGGCGATGTCGCCCTGACCTGGTCGGCGCGTTACATCGGTCCGATGTACAAGAGCGCTTACGAGAACCAGAACCCGTACCAGGGCCTGTGCCCGACGTCGGGTGTGGTCGGTTCTTCGGGTGGTACCTGTACCCCGGGCGAACTCGTCACCCTCGATCCGGCCAATGCGGACCAGTATGCAGATCCGACCTTCTCGGATAAGATCTACAACAACTTCCGCATCACCTGGGATGTGCAGGAAGAGTTCAGCTTCTACCTCGGCGTGGACAACGCGTTCGACGTGAAGCCGCCCTTCGGCCAGCTCGGCATCGCCGGCGGCGAACCGTACGACAACTTCGGTCGTTACTGGTACGCCGGTTTCAACATCGAACTGTAAGTTCGAACGAAGGGCGACCTTCGGACCAAAAGAAAGGGCCCCGGGAAACCGGGGCCCTTTTTCGTTTGGCGGCTGCTGCCAGGGAACGCCCCCGGCGAGCAGACGACTGCCTCAGCTCACCTGCATCTGCAGCGCGCCGTCGCCTTCTTCGACCGCCACGGTGGCACCGTCCGGCACCTCGCCTTGCAAGATCATCTCCGCCAGCGGATCCTGCAGGTAACGCTGCACAGCGCGCTTCAGCGGACGAGCGCCATAGACCGGATCGTAACCCACCCGACCGAGCCACTTCTTCGCGCCGTCGGTCAGGTCGATCGTGATCTTGCGATCCTTCAGGAGTTTTTGCACGCGCGCGACCTGGATCTCGACGATCGGAGCCATGTGCTCCTGCGCCAGGCGGTGGAACAGGATGATCTCGTCCAGCCGGTTGAGGAATTCGGGACGGAAATGCCCGCGCACCACGTCCATCACCTGCGGCTCGACATCCTCGACCTTCTGCTCGTCGGTCATCTGCGCGAGATACTGGCTGCCGAGGTTCGAGGTCAGGATGATCAGCGTGTTGGTGAAATCCACCACGCGGCCCTGCCCGTCGGTCAGGCGACCGTCGTCGAGCACCTGCAACAGCACGTTGAACACGTCGCTATGCGCCTTCTCGACCTCGTCGAACAGCACGACCTGATAGGGCCTGCGCCGCACGGCCTCGGTCAGCACGCCGCCTTCCTCGTAACCGACATAACCCGGAGGCGCGCCGATCAGGCGGGCGACCGCGTGCTTCTCCATGAACTCGCTCATGTCGATGCGGACCATCGCCTGGTCGTCGTCGAACAGGAAGCCGGCGAGCGCCTTGGTCAGCTCGGTCTTGCCCACGCCCGTGGGGCCGAGGAAAAGGAAGCTGCCGAGCGGCCGGTTCGGGTCTTGTAGGCCGGCGCGCGCACGGCGCACGGCCTTGGATACGGCATCGATCGCCTGGCTCTGCCCGATGACGCGCTTGGCAAGGATGTTCTCCATGTCGAGCAGCTTCTCGCGCTCGCCAGCCATCATCCGGTCGACCGGGATGCCGGTCCAGCGACTGACGACACCTGCGATGTCGTCTTCGGTGACCTCTTCCTTGAGCAGCGCGTTCTCGGTCTGGCCGCTGGCTTCCGCGAGCTGCTTCTCGAGCTGCGGGATCTTGCCGTATTGCAACTCGCCCGCCTTGGCGAGATCGCCGGTGCGCTGCGCCTGCTCCAGTTCGAGCCGCGCCTGGTCGAGCTCTTCCTTGACCCGCGCCTCGGCATGGATCTTGTCGCGCTCGTTCTGCCAGCGCGTTGTCAGCTCGGAGGACTGCTGCTCGAGTTCGGACAGCTCCTTGCGCAGAGCTTCGAGGCGATCCTTCGAGGCGGAATCGCTCTCCTTTTGCAGCGCCTGTTCTTCGATCCGCAGCTGGATGATGCGGCGGTCGAGCCCCTCGATCTCCTCGGGCTTGCTCTCCACCTCCATGCGGATGCGCGACGCTGCCTCGTCCATCAGGTCGATCGCCTTGTCGGGCAGGAAACGGTTCTGGATGTAGCGATTGCTGAGCTGCGCCGAGGCGACGATCGCCCCGTCGGTGATGCGTACGCCGTGGTGCAGCTCGTACTTGTCCTTGATGCCGCGCAGGATCGAAATCGTATCCTCGACGCTCGGCTCGTCGATATAGACGGGCTGGAAACGCCGCTGGAGCGCAGGGTCTTTCTCGACATACTTCTGGTATTCGTCGAGCGTCGTCGCGCCGATGCAGTGCAGTTCGCCGCGCGACAGGGCAGGTTTCAGCAAGTTACCCGCATCCATGCTGCCTTCGCTCGCGCCCGCGCCGATCAGCGTGTGCATCTCGTCGATGAATAGGATGATCTGGCCATCCGCACCCTTCACCTCGTCGAGCACGGCCTTCAGCCGCTCTTCGAACTCGCCGCGATATTTCGCACCTGCGATCAGCGCGCCCATGTCGAGCGCCATCAGCGTGCGGCCCTTGAGACTGTCGGGCACGTCGCCATTGGCGATGCGCAGCGCGAGCCCTTCTGCGATTGCGGTCTTGCCGGTGCCGGGTTCGCCGATCAGGGCCGGATTGTTCTTGGTTCGACGGGCGAGAATCTGAACCGTGCGACGGATTTCCTCGTCGCGCCCGATGACCGGGTCCAGCTTGCCATCCCGCGCCGCCTGCGTGAGGTCGCGGGCGTATTTTTTCATCGCGTCGTAGCTTTCCTCGGCGCTGGCGCTGTCGGCGCTGCGGCCGCCAGTTGCTTCCTGGATCGCCTCTTCGAGCGACTTAGCATCGACGCCGGCGGACTTGACCGCCTTGCCCGCGTCGTTGTCCGACAGGGCAAGCGCCTGCAGCAACCGCTGCACGGGGACGAAGCTGTCGCCCGCTTTCTCCGCCAGCTGTTCGGCCTGGTCGAGCGCGCGCACGGCATCGTTGTCGAGGCCCGGCGTCGACTGCGCCCCGCCCCCGGATACTGCCGGAATCTTGCCCAGCGCCGTGTCGACTTCGGTAATCGCCACGCCCGGGTTGCCGCCCGCGCGCTGGATCAGCTGCGCCGCCATGCCCTGGTTGTCTTCGAGCAGCGCCTTGAGGATATGCAGCGGCGTGATCCGCTGATGGTTCATGCGGATCGCGACGGTCTGCGCGCTCTGCAGGAAGCCTTTGGCGCGGTCGGTGAATTTTTCGAGATTCATCTGGAAACCCCTGTGTTTGAATATCCGCTCGAATATGGTGTTGCGATTATGCAACACAAGCCCTCACCAATAAAATCTGCGAGGTGTGTTAGTCGGATATAGGGGTGTGCCCGCGCTTGGCGAGAGGGCAGGCGGATTTTTCTTCGCGATTGACCGCAGCCTCGCTCCGCGCAAGTCTCGCGCCCATGACAGCATTCGACGACTGGCGCGCCCGTTCCCCCTTCTATGACGAAACCCACGAAGCGCTCGCGCAAAGCGTGCGGCGCTTCGTTACCCGCGAAATCGCGCCGCATATCGACAGGTGGGAAGCCGAGGGCGAATTGCCACGCGAATTGCACCGAAAAGCCGCCGAAGCGGGAATCCTAGGGCTACGTTATCCGGAGAAATATGGCGGGCACGAGGAAGGGTTCGACATCTTCCACGGCCTGGTCGTGACGGAAGAACTGGCAGCCGTGGGGGCCGGCGGGCTCGGCGCTTCGCTGATGACGCACGGCATCGGGCTCCCTCCCGTCCTCGCTCTCGGATCGGACGAACTGAAACAGCGCGTAGCTCCGCCGGTCCTCGCGGGGGAGAAGATCATCGCCCTCGGCATTACCGAAGCAGGCGGCGGATCGGACGTCGCCAGTCTTTCGACCACTGCCGTACGCGATGGCGACGATTACGTCGTGAACGGCGGCAAGATGTTCATCACCTCCGGCATGCGGGCCGACTGGCTGACCTGCGCGGCGCGCACCGGCGGGCCGGGCGGAGGGGGAATCTCGCTGCTGCTGATAGACATGGACAGCGAAGGGGTGGAGCGCACCCGGCTCGACAAGATGGGCTGGCGCTGTTCGGATACGGCCGCGATCCATTTCAGCGATGTGCGCGTACCGGCGGAAAACCTCATCGGTCCGGAGAACGGCGGCTTCATCGGCATCATGCGCAATTTCAACAGCGAGCGGCTCGGCATGGCGATGGGTTGCTGCGCCTTTGCCCGGGTCGCAATGGCCGAAGCAGCGGAGTGGGCGGAGAACCGCGAGACCTTCGGCAAGCCGCTGGTCGGCCACCAGTCGATCCGCATCAAGCTGGCCGATATGGAACGCCAGATCGAGGCGACGCAAGCCTGGGTGGACCTGTGCGCCTGGCAGGTGCGCGAGGGGCGCGACCGCCCGGCCGATTTCGCCATGCTGAAGGTGCAGGCGACGCGCATGCTCGAATCCGTCGCCCGCGAGGCGGCGCAGGTCCTTGGCGGGGCAAGTTACATCACCGGCAGCAAGGTGGAGCGGATTTACCGCGAGGTGCGCGTCAATGCGATCGGCGGGGGCAGCGAAGAGATCATGCTCGATCTCGCCGGACGCCAGCTATTCGGCGGCAGTCGCTAAGTCGCCTAGGCCGGGCACCATCACCGTGCGATCCCCCCCGAAGTCCTCGCGCACGACGACGAGGCCCTGCCGCTCGAGGTGGTCGAGCAGGCGGCGGATGCGTCCGGGCGAACTGGTGCCATAGGCACGGGCAAGCGCCTCCTCGTCGACCTGCGTTTCGCCCGCATGAGCGGCGCGAGCGATCACCAGGAAGGGTGCGAGCAAATCTTCCTCGACCGCCTCGGCCAGTTCCATGATGCGCGCGGCAGTACCTTCCGGCAGCTCGTCCAAACCGGCGCCCGCCATGGCGAAGCGGCGGCGGAAGGCGCGCATGTCGGGCATGGGGCCGATGATCCGCTCGCGTCGGCATCGGGTGAGGAAGGTCTGGTATTGCGCGCTGGCGGACTGGAAGGAGATGCCCTCCTCGATCGCCATCGCACGGATGATCGCCTCGATCTGCTCTGCCACGGCGGAGGTGGCGCGCGTTTCGGCGGGCGGCGCAACCTGACGCTCTTCCGCTCGCGCGATACTCTGCTCGACGTCCTCGACCCGCGGTGCGGACGGCGGCGGAGGCGGTGCAGCTTTTGCGACGTCTCCCGCAAGGTCGCGTGTCAGCAGCGCTTCCATGTCGGCAGGCGCGGTATCGGGTAGCGCCATCAACCCTTCGGCGCGCGCCTGATGGCCGGTCTTCACCGGGCCGATCTTGCACGCCAGCGGCAGCCGCGTGATCGCCGGACCGAGCGCGAGGAAATGCCCGCGCTCCAGCTCGCGAATACGCTCCGCCTGCCGCCGCTCCATGCCGAGCAGGTCGGCAGCGCGGACCATGTCGATGTCGAGAAAGGTGCGCCCCATGAGGAAGTTCGACGCCTCGGCGGCGACGTTCTTGGCGAGCTTCGCCAGTCGCTGCGTCGCGACGATGCCAGCGAGGCCGCGCTTACGCCCACGACACATGAGGTTGGTCATGGCCGACAGCGTCATGCGGCGCGTGTCCTCGGCCATCTCGCCCGCAGCGGAGGGGGCGAACATCTGCGCCTCGTCCACCACCACCAGCGCCGGGTACCAATGCTCGCGCGGAGCATCGAACAGCGCGGTCAGGAATTGCGCGGCGCAGCGGATCTGTTGTTCCACCTCCAGCCCGTCGAGATCGAGCACAACGCTGGCCCGGTGTTCGCGGATGCGACGGGCCAGCGCTTCGATCTCGCCCGGAGAATAGGCCGCGCCGTCGATGACCACATGGCCGAATTCCTCGGCCAGCGAAGGGAAATCGCCTTCGGGATCGATCACCACCTGCTGCACCATGCCGGCGCTTTCCTCCAGCAGGCGGCGCAGCAGGTGCGACTTGCCGCTGCCCGAATTGCCCTGCACCAGCAGGCGCGTGGCGAGCAGTTCCTCGACATCGAACTCGACCGGTTTGCCGGTGGCGTCATGGCCGATGGTGATCTGCGTGCTCACATGCTCTGGCTAGCGAGCCGAATCTCGTTAACGAAATAGCGCGCGGCGGGTTTTGCCCAGCCCAATGCGACTTTGCACTGCGCCTCTTTCTCGCTAGGCCACGGGCCAAGAGAGGAATTGTCTCAATGCGTAAATGGTTTGCGCGCGGCGGGTTCGCGCTGCTCGTTGTGTTGCTCGTCGCCTTCGTGGCGCTGGCGACGTGGGAGCCCTTCTGGGCCGAGCGGGACGATATCCGTCCCTCCAACGGCACTTACACCGCAGAGATCGTTCGTGACGAATTCGGCGTGCCGCATATTTATGGCGAGCGGGATGCCGACGTCGCTTATGGCGTGGCAGTCGCCCATTCGGAGGACGATTTTTCCACCCTGCAGGACGTGATCGCGATGAGCCGCGGGCGCTATGGCGCGATCGCCGGGCAGGACGGCGCGGCCTTCGACTACGCCTACCATTTGCTCGACGCACGCGGCACTGCCGAGCAGCGCTTTCCCGAATTGCCGCAAGACACGCGGGCTTTGTTCCAAGCCTATGCCGCGGGCCTCAACGACTATGCCGCCGCGCATCCGGGCGAGGTGAAGCTCGGCAACCTCTTCCCGGTCGATGGCGTGGACGTCGCCGCCGGTTTCGCGCTGCGCCAGCCGTTCTTCTTCGGCCTCGGCAATGTCATCGGCCCGTTGGTCGAGGGCGAGCCGCTGCGGCGGGAACAGGGACCGGCCATCCCGATGGACGATCCCGCAAGCGACGCGCCGCCGATCATGGACGGCACGCGCTCCGAACCTCTCGCCTACGCCCGCCCGCTCGCCCTGCCCTCGCGCGAGGAAGCGGCGATGAGCGGCTCCAACGCCTTTGCCGTCACGCCCGAGAAATCCGGCGGGCCGACGACCCTCATCTCCAATTCGCACCAGCCCTGGCGCGGCGGGGTGGCATGGTACGAGCTGGTCGTGGAAAGCGGCGAAGGCTGGCATTTCGCCGGGGCGAATTTCCCCGGCAGCCCCTACCCCTTCCTTGGCCACAATGCCGATCTCGGCTGGACCAACACGGTCAACACGCCCGACATGGTCGATATCTACCAGCTGGTGCTGGACGACAGCGGCACACGCTATCGTCTCGACGGCGCGTGGCGCGATCTCGAAAAGCGCACGGTGACGCTGCCGGTACGCGTCGGCCCGATCATCCTGCCGATCCGGCGCGACATCTGGCGCAGCGTGCACGGGCCGGTGGTGAAGAACGACAAAGGCGCCTTCGCTATCCGCTATGGCGGGATGGGCAATCTCGGCCAGCTCGACGCCTATTACCGGCTTAACAAGGCGAGCTCGCTCGATGAATGGGAGGGTATCCTTGCACGGATGGACATCCCCTCGACGAATTTCATCTATGCCGATAAGGCGGGGAACATCGCCAATATCTACAATGCCGCGATCCCGTCCCGGCCCGCGACCGTGGATGGCGAGCGGATCGACTGGCGCGGCATCCTGCCGGGCGATCGTAGCGACCTGATAACGCGCGGCCCGGTCAGCTATGAGCAATTGCCCCGCTACGTAAACCCGTCCAGCGGCTGGCTGGTCGAGGCGAACAACAACCCGTTTCTCGACGCAGGTCCCGGCAGCAATCTGTCGCCCGAGGACTTTCCGCCCGAACTCGGCATCGAGATCAAGAACACCAATCGCGGGACCCGCGGGGCGAAGCTGATGGCCGAAGCGGACGTGCTCGACCGTGCGGCGCTGGAGCGGATCAAATACGACACCGGCTACGAGAACACGGGCTATATCGCGCAAATGCTGCGCGACGTGGCGGCAATCCGCACCGATGACGAGCAACTGCTGGCGGCCCAGCGCCTGCTAGCCGGGTGGGATCTCCAAGCCGACAATATCGGTCGCGCCGACAGCCTAGCCCTGCTCATGATCCGCCCGTTCATGGGATCGAGCTACAACAACGAGAGCTGGCCCGATGCGGAGGAGGAGCTGCAACGCTCGGTCGATCACCTGCTGACGCATTTCGGCAGGCTCGATCCGCCCATGGGCGAGCTGCTGCGCCTGCGGCAGGGCACGGTCGACCTGCCGCTTGACGGGGGCTCCGACACGCTGCGCGCTTCAACGTTGTGGGACGTGGACGACGATGGCCGCCTCTCGGTGCGACACGGCGACAGCTTCATCCAGTGGGTCGAATGGATGCCGGGCGAGCGGGTCACCTCGCGCTCCATCCAGCCTTTCGGTTCTGCGACCACGCGGCCCAATTCCCCGCATTATGCCGATCAGGCTACGCTGTTCATCCAGCACCGCTTGAAGCCGGTGCATTTCTGGCGAGAGGATGTGCTTGCCAATGCCGTGCGCCGCTATACCGTTTCATCAGACCGAACTCGCTAACAGGGACTCGACCATGCGCCATATTCTGCTGACCGGAATTGCCACCTTCGCTCTTGCCGGATGCGCCAGCGTGCCCGGCGAGCCGATGGCAACCGCGGCCACTCCGCCCGCCACCGACGGCTCGCTCGCCAGCCTCGTCGACAAGGTCGATATTCCCTACGAGCAGTTCACGCTGAACAACGGCCTGACCGTCCTCGTCCATACCGATCGCAAGGCGCCGATCGTGGGCGTGACGACCTATTACCGCGTCGGATCGAAGCACGAACCGCGCGGCCGCACCGGCTTTGCCCACCTGTTCGAGCACCTGATGTTCGGCGGCAGCGAGAACGTCGAGAATTTCGACATTCCGCTGGAGGCCGCAGGCTCCACCAGCACCAATGGCTCGACCAATTTCGACCGCACGAATTACGTGGAAACCGTTCCCACCGGCGCGCTCGACCTTGCATTGATGATGGAAAGCGACCGCATGGGCTACCTCCTCGGCGCGATCAGCCAGGAGAAGCTCGATAAACAGCGCGGCGTGGTCCAGAACGAGAAGCGGCAGGGCGATAACCAGCCCTATGGCCTGACGTTCTATGCCATCCTCGAAGGGCTGTTTCCCGTCGGCCATCCCTATCGCCATTCGACCATTGGCTCGATGGCCGATCTCGACGCGGCGAGCCTCACCGATGTTCGCAACTGGTTCATCGACAATTACGCGCCGAACAACGTCGTCCTCTCGCTGACCGGCGATATCGATGCCGCAACGGCACGCCCGATGGTGGAGCGCTGGTTCGGCGAAATCGAGCGCGGGCCCGAAGTCACGCCGGTGCAGGCCGCCCCGGTCACACTGGCGGCGGAGAAAACCCGCGAGCTGGTCGACCAGGTCCCCCAAACGCGGGTCTACCGCGCCTGGACCGGCCCCGGTATCAACCACGCGGACGCCGTGCCGCTGTCGATCGGCATGAACATCCTCGGCGGGCTCGCCAGTTCGCGGCTCGACAATGTGCTGGTCCGCGACGAGCAGCTCGCCACCAGCGTCAGCGCCTTCAACTGGCAGTCCGAACAGGTCGGCATCCTGATGGCGCAGATGGACATCAAGCCGGGCGTCGACCGCGCACAGGCGGAAGCCCGGCTCGACGCAGTGATGGCCGAATATCTCGCGAGCGGGCCGACGCCAGCCGAAATGGACCGCGCGGCGACCAGCTGGGTCTCCAGCGAGATCGATGCGCTGGAACGCGTAGGCGGCTTCGGCGGGAAGGGTTCGACGCTGGCCGAAGGGCTGCTCTATTCCGACGACCCGGCCTATTACCGCACAGCGCTGGAGCGCGCCGCGTCGCTCGAAAGCGGCGAGGTGCGCGAGGCGCTTGGCCGCTGGCTCAATCGCCCGGCCTATAAGCTCGCCATCGTGCCCGGCGAACGCGTCGAGAGCGGTGCGGATATGGGCGGCTGGGGCGACGAGGCAACCACTCCCGCACCTGAGCCGGACGCCAAGGAGCCGATCGAGATCACCCGTACCGGCCCGCCGCGCGAAATGCCGACGCCGGAAGACGTCGGCCCGCTGACCTTCCCGACCGTCGAGCGTGCCGAGTTGTCGAACGGCATATCGGTCGCCCTGGCCCGCCGCACCGCCGTGCCCAAGGTCGTCATCTCGATGCAGTTCGATGCCGGATATTCCGCCGACGGTGCGGCCCGGGCGGGGACGCAGTCGTTGATGATGGACCTGCTGGAAGAAGGCACGACCAGTCGCAGCGCCGTCGAGATTGCCGAGGAGCAGGAGCGCCTCGGCGCGTCGATCGGCACCGGCAGTTCGCTCGACACCAGCTCGGTGACGATGAACGCGCTTGCGACCAACCTTGCGCCGTCGCTGGAGCTGATGGCCGACATCGTGCGCAATCCCGCTTTCGCCCAGACCGAAGTCGAGCGCGTGCGCGACCAGCGCCTGGCCGAGATCGCCCAGCAGCTGTCCTCCCCCGGAGGACTGGCAAGCCGCACGCTTCGCCCGCTGATCTTCGGCGAGAACCATCCCTATGGCACCGTCGGCAGCCTCGGCACCGTGCCGGTGGTCGAGGCCATCGGCCCGGCGACCCTGCGCGCCGAGCATGGCAAATGGATTAGGCCCGATAACGCCGAAATCTTCGTGGTCGGCGATATCACCATGCCCGAGCTTACCCGCCAGCTGGAAGGCGCCTTCGGAGACTGGCAGGCGAGCGGGGCCGCAGCGTCCGAAAAGGTGTTTACCGACTCCGCCCCCGTCGACGGTACCCGCCTCGTGGTCATCGACCGGCCCAATTCGCCGCAATCGGTGATCTATGCGGGCCGCGTCCTGTCGCTCGCCGGAGCAACGCCGGGGCTGGAATCGCTCGACCTTGCCAATGAAGTGCTCGGCAATGGCTTCCTCAGCCGCCTCAACATGATCATTCGCGAAGAAAAGGGCTGGAGCTACGGCGCACGGAGCGGCGTCGATGCGCCGGCTGGCCCGCGCACCTTCACCGTCAGCACCTCGGTCCAGTCCGACCGGACGGGCGATTCGGTCCAGCTCATCCTCGATACCGCGCGCGAATTCGCGGAAGGCACCCGCACGGTCGACGATACCGAATTCACCCGGGTCACCGACGGCAATATCCGCGGCCTGCCGAACCGCTTCGAGACCAATTACCAGGTGCTCGGCGCGATCGTGGAGAACGACCGGCTCGGCCGGCCGGACGATTACTACACCACCCTGCCCGCCACCTATCGGGCGATCGACAAGGCCGCGATCGATGCGGCCGCCCGGCAATATCTCGGCCCAGACGACCTCACCATCGTGGTGGTCGGCGACCGGAGCGAGATCGACGCGCAGCTCGACAAGCTCGGCCTGCCGACGACCTATCTCGATGTTGACACTGATGTCAGCAACGCGGATTAAGGCGTCACTTCAAACCCTCAAATTTTGCAGAGAGGAATTACCATGTCCGTAGCCGGTACGTATGACACCGTCGTCAAGAGCCCGATGGGCGACCAGAAAGGCACTTTCACCGTCGTCCCGGGCGACGATGGCAACACCTTCACCGGCTCGATGGCCGGCGGAATGGGTTCGATGGACGTCAAGGACGGCACCATCAACGGCAATGCGCTGAGCTGGAAGATGGACATGACCGTCCCCATGCCGATGACCCTGAACTGCAACGCCACCGTCGATGGCGACCAGCTGACCGGCACCGTCAACGCCGGCGCTTTCGGCGACATGCCGATTACTGGCGAACGCCAGGGCTAAGCTGTTCTTCAGCAAGAATTGGGAGGGCGTCGGGAGCGATTCCGGCGCCCTTTTTCGTTGCGCGCGACAAAGCCTGAAAGATTACCGACCTTTCCAATCCGGCGCGCGGTGGTAGTCTTCTACCGGGAGCCGAGTCGTTTCGGCCCGCGGAACGGCCTGGTTCGTGCAAGGTGTTCACGGATAAGGGGATTTGTTCGTCATGAATTCCACACTGCCAAAATCCGCACTTTTCTGCGCCGCTATCGCGATGGCCGCCACGCCGGTCCTCGCCGAGAAAGCCAGCCAGCTGGTCGATATCAACGGCACCATGGGCCGCGATGCGGAGTACCAACTGCAGCAGCGCGGCTTTGCTCACGTCTCTACCCACAAGAACGAGATGGGCTACGCCTACAGCTATTGGTGGGACGAGGCGGACGACGATTGCGTGCAGGTTGAAGTCTATAATGGCCGTGTCGAGACTATTCAGGATGCCAGCGACCAGGATTGCGGCCATCACAAGGGCAGCGCCGGAACAGCAGTTGCCGCTGTCGCAGGTGCCGCGATCCTCGGCGCCTTGCTGAGCCACAAATCGCACCACCACGATGACGGCAATCACCAATCCGACCGCGAGAGCGAGCTGCAGTATGAGCGCGGCTACACCGACGGTCTGCATAATGCCGCCTATCACAATTACGACCGCTCCGACGCCTATTCGAACGGCTATTCGGCCGGCGTGCAGCAGCGCAACGCCAATTTGTCGCATCATCATGGGCGCGGCGGCTACCGTCAGGCGGCACAGTTCAAGGACCTACGCGATGCCCGCGCAGCCGGCGGGATGAGCCAGCTGGAAGCACGCGGCTTCCGCCAGGTGGACAATTTCACCAGCGGCAACACGCGCTATTCGATCCAGTGGCGACCCCAGTCGCGCCAGTGCGTGCAGGTGACGATCGCAGACGGCCGGTTCTACGACCTGCGCGATATCGGCCAACATCCGAACTGTCGCTGAAGGGAGCGCCCATAACGATCGCAAGAACACTGGTGGCGCGGGCTTCGGCCCTCGCCCTCGTAGCCTGCAGCGAACCTGCCGACACCTCCGAAGCGGAGGCTTCGGCCGAGGATGTCGCCGTCATTCCCGAAACCCTCGCCCCGTTCGGCGACGGATTCCCGGCATCGGGCGATCCATGCAGGCGGCTGGGCGAAAGCGCGGCCACGTCCAACTATCTCGATGACAGCGCGATCCTCGTCGGCTGCCCGACCGAAGCATCTGCCGAAGCGCTGGGCGGAGAGATCGTCGACAATATCGACGGCGTGCGCTTGGTCAGCGTCGCAATGGGCAACGCCAATGTGGGGACGGGCGAAAACGGTCCCGCGACCAGCGAGAGCGAGGACGCTCTGGTGCCCGGAACCGAATACAACGCGACCGCCCCCATCCAATGCGGTTTCGACAATGCTGCGCCGACGCAAAGCTGCACTGCTGGTGTCAATCGGAACTGGAGCGAACGACCGAACGAGCATTTGGTCGAGGTGACCAAGCCCGACGGACGTAAGCGGGCGATCTTCTTCCGTGGGACAGAGCCGTACAGTGCGGACAGCGCGCAGTCAGACGGTTCTGCCGGTTGGGATTTTGAAACCAGCCGCGATGGCGACCGTGTCACGATCAGCTACGGTCCGGAAACCTATGTGATCGTCGATGCGCTGATCACCGGCGGCTGAGCCTCAGCGCTTCCATAGCCAGTAGAGGATCGCTGCATTGATCGCGGGCGCAAGGATGGCCAGCACCGGACCGGTCAGGCCAGCCTTGTCGCCGAGCCAGTTCCAAGGCAGGCCGAGCGGCAGCAGGAACACGCCCGATAACGGGTCCTGCTCCTGCCCGAACCAGCCGAAGATGCCGATTGCCAGCAGCAACAGCGCCAGTGCGTAAAGCAGGGTGAATATGATGAACGCCCACTTCATGCGTGCGAACCTATCACACGTAGTGGAGTTGGCAATCAGGCGAGGTGTGCGCGCACTGCCTGATAGGCCGCCGCCGCCACCGTATTTGCAAGGTTTAGCGAGCGCACCTTGTCCGAGCGCATGGGCAGGCCGACCAGTTGCGCTCGGTGGGCCTCGATGATTTCCGCCGGGATGCCCTTCGTTTCGCGCCCGAAGACGAGATAGGCATCTTCCGGGTAATCCGGCTCGTAGAAGCTGCGCTCCGCATATTCCTCGAACAGGTAGAGCTGGTCTACGCGCGGAGACCGCTCGGCCAGAAACGCCTCCCAGCTAGCAAACTCGACCAGCCGGATATGCGGCCAATAATCGAGGCCGGAGCGCTTCACCCGCTTGTCCGAGATCTCGAAACCGAGCGGGTGGATCAGCACCAGCTCCATATCGAGCGCCACGCAGGTCCGCCCAACCGCGCCGGTATTGCCGGGTATCTCGGGCTGGACAAGGACGATGGAGGTCATCGCGCCCGGAACAGGCCCCACAGGAAGAGCGCCCAGCCGACTGTCAGGAGACCGCTCGATCCCAGGACGACGAGCGTAACGACGCTTTCGGCCAGAGCCGAACCGTCATGTCCCTCGCCGGCAATCGGCAGCACCTCGCTGGCACCGCTCACTGCGGCAAGCGTTATGCCGACCCACAGGCCGACCATACCGATCACAAGGGTCCAGCGCGCAATCTGCTCAATCCGTTGACCAAGTTTGGCCGTGTTCCAGAGCACGCCTGCAATCATCACCGCCATTCCGCTTTGCACCGCATCGAGGTGCGCGGACAGGGCCATCCGTGGATTGGCGTGCAGGTCCACGACAGCGCCTTGCAGAATGCCCCCCATAAACAGCGCCGCCCCCGTGATAACCAGCGAACGGCCGGCCGGGGTTAGCGTCAGGTGCATCAGCCCAGCTTGTCTTTCAGGATCTGGTTCACCACCGCCGGGTTGGCCTTGCCCTGCATCGCCTTCATCGTCTGGCCGACGAAGAAGCCGAACAGCTTGTCCTTGCCACCGCGGTATTCAGCGACCTTGTCGGCGTTGTCGGCGACAATCTCGTCGATCGCGGCTTCGATCGCGCCGGTGTCGCTGACCTGCTTGAGGCCTTCGGTGTCGGCCACTTCCTCAGGATCGCGACCGGTCTTGAGGACGATCTCGTAGATCTCCTTCGCCTGCCCGCCCGAAATCTCGCCTTTGTCCTGCATCGCGAGAATGCTCGCCTGCGCTTCGGCGGTGGCATTCGACGGGTCGGCCTCGTCACTCAGCGACTTCATGACGCCGGGGGCGACCGAAAGCGCCCAGTTGGCGACTTGCGTCGCAACCTTGGCTTCCGGCTTGCCGATCTTCGCAGCAGTCGCGGCGAGCAGCGTCTCGAACCGGCCGAAGGTCTCGACCTCGGCAGTCAGCTCGCGCGCATTATAGGGCGTGAGGCCGAGTTCGCTCTCGTAGCGCTGGCGCTTGGCATCGGGCAGCTCGGGCAGCGAAGCGCGGCATTCCTCGAGAAACGCGTCCTCCAGCTCCAGCGGAAGCAAGTCGGGATCGGGGAAATAGCGATAATCATGCGCGTCTTCCTTGCTGCGCATGGTCCGCGTAGTGCCGGTATTCGGATCGAACAGGCGTGTTTCCTGATCGACGCTGCCGCCATTCTCGAGCACGTCGACCTGGCGGTTCGCCTCGTATTCGATGACCTGCATGACGAAGCGCACGGAGTTCACGTTCTTCGTTTCGGTCCGCGTGCCGAATTCCTCGCCCGGCTTGCGCACGCTGACGTTCACGTCCGCGCGCATCGAGCCTTCTTCCATGTTCCCGTCGCACGATCCGACATAGCGCAGAATCGAGCGTAGCTTGCGAACATAGGCCCCAGCCTCGGCAGGCGAGCGCATGTCGGGCTTGGAGACGATCTCCATCAACGCCACGCCGCTACGGTTGAGGTCGACATAGGACATGGTCGGATGCTGGTCGTGCATCAGCTTGCCCGCGTCCTGTTCGACATGGATACGCTCGATGCCGATCACCTTGTCCTCGGCGATGCCGGCCTTCTCGTCCGCCTCGATCAGCAACTGCCCCTCGCCTACGATCGGATGGTAGAGCTGGCTGATCTGGTAGCCCTGCGGCAAGTCGGCGTAGAAGTAGTTCTTGCGGTCGAAGCGGCTGTATTTGTTGATCTGGGCCTCGATCGCCATGCCGGTGCGCACTGCCTGGCGGATGCACTCCGCGTTCGGCACGGGCAGCATGCCGGGCATCGCCGCATCGACGAGGCTGACCTGCGTATTCGGCTCCGCTCCGAAGGCAGTCGAGGCGCCGCTGAACAGCTTGGCTTTGGAAGTGACCTGCGCATGGACCTCGAGGCCGATCACGACCTCCCACTCGCCCGTCGCGCCCTGGATGCGATACGTGCTCACCACCATTTCTCCGGCTGCGCGTTGAAGTTTGCACGGCTCTGGATCGCGAGGCCTGCGTTGAGCACGCCCTGCTCGTCGAAAGGCTTGCCGACGATCTGCAGGCCGAGCGGCAGGCCGTCCGAGTTCACCGTAGCGGGCACGCTCATCGCGGGCAGGCCGGCGAGCGATGCGGGGACGGCGAAGACGTCGTTGAGATACATCGTCAGCGGGTCGTCGTTGAGCGAACCCAGCGGGAAGCTCGCTGTCGGCGTGGTCGGCGCGAGGATCGCGTCGACTTGCGCGAAAGCCTCGGCGAAGTCGCGGCTCACCAGCGTACGCACCTTCTGCGCCTGGTTGTAATAGGCGTCGTAGAAGCCGGCCGAGAGCACGTAGGTGCCGATCAGGATGCGGCGCTTGACCTCGTCACCGAAGCCTTCGGCGCGGGTGGCGGCGTACATGTCCTGCAGGCCCGCCCCATCGGGCAGGTCGCGCAGGCCATAGCGCACGCCGTCATAGCGCGCGAGGTTGCTCGATGCTTCGGCCGGGGCGACGATGTAATAGGCGGGCAGCGCATACTTCGTGTGCGGCAGCGAGACGTCGACGATCTCCGCGCCTGCATCGCGCAGCCATTCCTTGCCCTGCTCCCACGACTTGAGAATTTCCTCATCGGTGCCGTCCATGCGGTATTCTTTCGGAATACCGATGCGCTTGCCCTTGAGGTCGGCGGAAAGACCCGCTTCCCATGCGGGCACGTCCATCTTCAGGCTGGTCGCGTCCTTCGGGTCGAACCCGGCCATCGCCTCCAGCATGATTGCGCAATCTTCGACCGTGCGCGCCATCGGGCCAGCCTGGTCGAGGCTGCTGGCGAAGGCGACGACGCCCCAGCGGCTGCAGCGGCCATAGGTCGGCTTGATGCCGCAAATGCCGGTGAAGGCGGCGGGCTGACGGATCGATCCGCCGGTGTCGGTGCCGGTGGCGGCAGGCGCGATGCGTGCTGCGACGGCTGAGGAAGAGCCGCCCGAGGAGCCGCCCGGGCTCATCGCGGCATTGCTGCCCGCCTTGCGCCACGGCGAATTGACGTTGCCGAAATAGCTGGTCTCGTTCGACGAACCCATCGCAAACTGGTCGAGATTGAGCTTTCCCAGCATGCCCGCGCCCGCATCCCACAGGTTCTGCGAGACGGTGCTTTCATATTGCGGGTCGAAGCCTTCGAGGATGTGGCTCGCGGCGGTGGTTTGCACGCCTTTGGTGGCGAACAGGTCCTTCATCCCGATCGGCACGCCGCCCATTTTACCAAGATCCTCGCCCTTGGCGCGCTTCGCGTCGACTGCGTCGGCAGCTGCGAGAGCATGGTCGGGCGTGGTGACGATGAAGGCGTTTAGGCCGGCGGCTTCCGCCACGGCGGCGTTGAACGCTTCGGCCACTTCGCGCGCGGTGAACTCGCCGGAAGCGACACCGTCGCGGATATCCTTGACGCCAAGGTTCGTAAGGTCGGTCATTATTCGATCACCTTGGGCACACCGAAGAAGCCGTGTTCGGCCGCCGGCGCATTGGCGAGCACATCTTCGCGGCGACCGCCGGCGGTCTTGGGGTCGGCATCGACCACGTCGTCGCGCAGGCGCAGTTTGTTTTCGATCACCGCGGTCATCGGCTCGACGCCGGACACATCGACCTCGCCCAGCTGTTCGACCCATTCGAGGATGTTGTTGAGCTCGGGCACCATCCGCTCGAGCTCTTCGTCACCCATCTTGATGCGCGCCAGCGAGGCGATCTTCGCCACGGTGGCCTTATCGACGGACATGGCTGCCGTCCTTTCCGTTCCTGGTGTTGACCGGTTGCAAAGCGCAGCTAGCAGCGGCGCTCCGCAGCTTCAAGAATTCGCGCGACCCGGCTTACTCGGCCGGGGGTGCTGCCCCGGGTGCGCCCTGCTGCTGCTGTTGCTGCATCATCTGCTGCATGGCGGCGGCACGCGCCTGGAAGTCTTCCTCGCTCATGAAGTCCACCACCTCGACTTCGAATACGAGATCGGCGTTGGCGGGGATCGGCGAGCCCGGCGGCGGTTCGGCGCCATAAGCCTGGTCCGCGGGAATGGTGAGGACGTACTCACCGCCCTTCTTCATCTGCGTCAGCCCTTCGATGAAGCCATCGATGATCGCGCCTTCCTGCAGCAGGAGGGGATTGCCGTCCGGGAACAGGCCCGGCGGAATCGGCAGCGGCTGCGAGCGGTCGAATTCGGTCCCGTCGGTAAGTTTGCCGACGTAATTCACGAACACCACGTCACCGACCTGAGGCGATTCGCCGGTGCCCTCGGCGACGGTCTCGACCGACACGCCCTTGGGTACGGCCGCCCAGGCAAGGCCCGCGCCGAGCAGCACGGCGATGATCACGCCGATCCACAGCTTGGTGAGCGAGCCCTTGGAAATGGGCTGGAGGGGAACGCGGGTAATCTCGGTCATGCAAATTCGCCTGTGATACGCAAAGGGCGCGGATTTCTCCGCGCCCTCATGGCTTAGCTTTTTTGGTGTCGCAAGCCGGGATTACTTGACCCCGTCGCGCTCCATCCGCTTGCGCTCGAGCTTGCGGGCGCGGCGAACGGCGGCGGCCTTTTCGCGGGCGCGCTTTTCGCTCGGCTTTTCGTAGTGGCGACGCAGCTTCATTTCGCGATAGACGCCTTCCCGCTGCAGCTTCTTCTTGAGCGCGCGGAGGGCCTGGTCGACATTGTTATCGCGAACCATGATCTGCATAAACTTCAATACCTCGACTTGCGGGCCAGAGCCCGCTGCTGGCGGGGTATGCCTCCTTGAATAGTGCTTCGTTGGATAAACGAAAAACGCGCCGAATCCGTTCCGGATCGGCTCGAACCGGGGCGCACATACGGATTCGAGGCGCAAAAGGCAAGCGCTGACTGCGCGCTTCCCGTTTCCCGCGCGAGGCGCTAGGGGCGCTTGCAGCAATGTCTACCTACTCCCCCGTCCTTGCAAGCCTCAACGTCGCTCTCGGCGGCGCGATCGGCGCAGTTCTGCGCTATCAGCTTGGGCGCGGCATGACGTGGTGGCTGGGGCCGCAGATGGTCACGCTGCTCCCTTGGGCGACGCTCGCCGCCAATGCTGTCGGCAGCCTCGCCATGGGGTTGCTGGCGGGCTGGCTGGCCTTCCGCAGCAGCGGCGATGGCGAACAGATGCGCTTGCTGCTCGGCGTCGGCCTGCTGGGCGGGTTTACGACATTCAGCGCCTTCAGCCTGGAGATGGTCCTGCTGATCGAGCGCGGGCAGTTCCTCTTCGCCGCACTCTACGCGATCCTCAGCTTTGCGCTCGGCATCAGCGCGCTGATGGTCGGCCTCACCGTGATGCGGAGCTTCGCATGAAAACCGCCGACGAAGTCCGCACTTTCACCGTCGAGCAGGACGATGACGGGGTCCGCCTCGACCGCTGGTTCAAACGGCACCTGCCGCAGGTCGGCTTCGGCACGGTCAGCAAATGGGCGCGCACCGGCCAGATCCGCGTCGACGGCAAGCGCGCCAAACCCGACGACCGGATCGCCGCGGGCCAGCAGATCCGCGTGCCGCCGGGCGGCGATGCGCCGCACAAGAAGCCCAAGGCCAAGCGCCCGCTGACCGAGGACGAGATTAGCGAAGCGCACGACATGGTCGTCAAGCAGACCAAGAGTGCGATCGTGCTGAACAAACCGCCGGGCCTCGCCACGCAAGGCGGCACCGGGACGACGCATCATGTCGACGGCCTGCTCGACGCTTTCGCGCCGGGCGAGGAGGACGTGCGCCCACGCCTCGTCCATCGGCTCGACAAGGATACATCGGGCGTGCTGCTGGTGGCGAAGACGCCGGGCAGCGCATCGTTCTTCTCCAAGCGCTTCTCGGGGCGCAGCGCGAAGAAGATCTACTGGGCGCTGGTCGTCGGCGTGCCCGAAATCCGCGAAGGCGTGATCGAGGCGCCGCTCGCCAAGCAGCCGGGCTCCGGCGGTGAGAAGATGCATGTCGATCACGAAGGCGGGCAATCGGCCAAGACCAAGTATCGCGTGGTCGACAGCGCTGGCAAGAAAGCCGCGTGGCTCGAACTCCAGCCGCTGACCGGGCGGACCCACCAGCTGCGCGTGCATTGCGCGGCGATGGGCAATCCGATCGTCGGCGACGGCAAATACGGCGGCAAGGATGCCTTCCTCACCGGCTCGATCAGCCGCAAGATGCACCTGCATGCGCGCCGCCTGATCATCGATAGCCCCGATGGCGGCAAGCTCGACACGACCGCCGACCTGCCCGAACATTTCGCAGCGAGCATGGAACAACTCGGCTTCGACCCCAACCAGAGCGATGCGACGCCCATGCGCGACGATCCGCCGCCCAAGAGCCGCGAGGAAAAGAAGCAGCAGGCCCGCCAGCACGCAAAGAACTACCGCAAGTCCCAGCGCGGTCCCCGGCGCGCGCGAGGAGGATCGGGTGGGAAGCCGTCGAAGCCGAAAGGCAAGCGCTGATGCACCCCAACCCGATGTTCAGGGCCGACGACGAAGCGCTGCTCGCGCGGCTTCTCGACGAGGTCGGCTTCGGAACGGTGTTTGCGCAGACCGCGGACGGCCCCCGGGTGGCTCATACGCCTCTCGCCATGGGCCCGGATGGCGGCATCCGCTTTCATCTTGCCAAGCGCAATTTACTCACTCCAGAGCTCGACGAGGCGCAGGCGCTGATCGTGATCGACGGCCCGCAAGGTTATGTGTCGCCGCGCTGGTATGCGAACCGCGACACGGTGCCGACGTGGAACTACGTTGCGCTAGAGCTCGAAGGCCGTGTGTCGGTGCTCGACGAAGCGGGGCTGGAAGAGATGTTGCACGGGATGATCGCAAGGCATGAAGGCAAGCTTGCCGGAGATGGCTGGAGCGCTGCCGAAACCAGCGAGCGCGTCTGGGCCGCGCAGCTCAAGGGCATCGTCGGTTTCGAAATGACGGTCACGGCCAGCCGCTCGACGGTAAAGCTTTCGCAGAAGAGCAGCACTGAAGAGCGTCAGTGGATCGCGGCCGGGCTGGTGTCAGCGGGAAATCCTGCGCTCGCCAGTTGGATGCGTGAAGCGGTGGCATGAACCGCCTCGCCATCTTCGATTGCGACGGCACGCTGGTCGATGGCCAGGCCGCCGTCTGCGAGACGATGGAGCGCGCCTTCGGCGCCATCGGCGCGCCGCCACCCGAGCGCAATGCGATCCGCCGGACCGTGGGCCTGAGCCTGCCCCTCGCCGTTCGCCAGTTGATGATGGACGGCCGCGAGGTGGACCGGCTGCAGGTGGTCGAGGCCTACAAGCGCATTTTCCGCGACATCCGCCTGTCGGGCAAATTGGACGAACCACTGTTCGACGGTATGCGTGAACTGCTTGAAAGGCTGTCGGCGGACGGCTGGCTGCTCGGCGTGGCGACGGGCAAGAGCGACCGTGGCCTGCACGCCTGCCTCGAAACGCATGGCATCAAGGATTTGTTCGTAACCCTGCACGGGGCGGACCGCTATCCTTCCAAACCCAACCCGGCGATGCTGGAGGCCGCGCTGGCCGAAGCGGGCGTCGAACCGCAGGCGGCGGTGATGATCGGCGATACCAGCTTCGACATGGAAATGGCCCGCGCAGCGGACATGCGCGCCATCGGGGTCGCCTGGGGCTATCACGAGCCGCGCGAACTGCTGCAGACCGGCGCCAGCGCGGTGGCAGAGACGATGGAGGAACTGGAGGACATGATCCGTGGCTGAGCCCGATCCCGCCGCGAGCCGTTTCTGGCTGTTGCAGCTCACGCGCCTGTCAGGAGCGGCGATGGTCGTCGTCGGCGCGCTGATCGTCGCCGAAGCGATCGCGCTGCCGTATGCGCTGGGCATCGCGCTGCTGGTGCTGGGTCTGGTGGAATTCTTCGTGATCCCCACCCAGCTCGCCAAGCGCTGGAGCACGCGCGACAAATGAAGCGCTTCTACGAGGATGTAAGCGTCGAGTCGACCAACGGCGGCTATCGCGTGCTGCTCGACGGTAGGCCGATCAAGACGCAGATGGGTCGGCCGCAAGTCGTGCCCAGCAAAACGCTTGCGCATGCTCTGGCCGCTGAATGGGCCGAACAGGGCGAGGAGATTGACCCTCGCAAGTTCCTGTTCCGCGACCACGCCGATTTCGCCATCGACATCGTCGGCGAGAACAGGGCCGAGACGATCGCCAAGCTGCTTGGCTTCGCGGAAACCGATACGCTGTGCTATCGTGCCGATCCCGACGAGCCGCTCTATCGCCGACAGCAGGAGGACTGGGAGCCACTGCTCTGCCGCCTCGAAGACGAGCACGGCGTTTCGTTCCAGCGGATCAGCGGCGTTATGCACAAACCCCAGCCGCCCGAAACGATCGCGACGCTGAAGGCCCATCTCGATCAGCTAGACGATTTCTCGCTGGCGGGAATGACCGCCCTCGCATCGCTTAGCGCTTCGCTCGCCATCGCCCTGCTGGCGGGCGACGAGGCCGTGAACGATCCGATGCTGCTGTGGCGCGACGCCAATCTCGAGGAAGAATGGCAGGCCGACCAATGGGGTCGCGAGGAAGAAGCCGAGGAGCGTCGCCGGAAAAAGGGCGAGGAGTTCTCCGCCGCTCACACCTTCATGCTGCTGGCAAAAAGCTGACGCCTCAGCCGACCCAGTCGGCGACCTGCACCGCGACGTCGTTCGCCGCGCGGTTGAGCGCCGGACCGACACTTTCACGGTCGGCAGCGATCCCCGGGATCCGCGCTTCGAAGCGGCGGGTTTCGATCGCACTGCCCTCACCCGGCTTCACCGCGTCGAACACCAGCACCACGCTGGACGACGGCACGTCGTAACCGAACTGGCGCAGCGTGCCGGTGAGGCGGTTCTCGGCCAGCACGCCGGGGTCGTCGCCGTCGATGACGACGCGGCCCGAGCGCGTGCGGATGGTTTCGGCGATCAGGCGGCGCAGCAGGCGCGCGGGCTTTTCGACCCAGGTTGCTTCCTGGAGATAAGCGAGCTTGGTCGGATCGATCTGGACCGGGACACGCGTCACATCGAGCGCGGCGGGCGCTTCGAATTCGGACAGGACCAGCGCGGTCCCGGCATTGGCGGAGCCGCCCGCGCCCACCGGGGCCGAAGCGGTCGGAGTCAGCGTCAGCAAATTATCCGGCGTCTCGCCACCAAAGCTGATGCAGCCCGCGAGCAAAGCGATCGGGGCCAGTGCGGCCGGTCGAAGAAAACGGGTCGTCATCATGCGCCTCACGGTTCGTAATCGGGCAGCGGTTGCGAGCTAAGCAGCGCACCTGCGCCCTTCTCGTCGATCTTCTCGGTCACGTCGCGCAGCGCCTTGCTGGTAGCGCGCAGGTCGCGCAACGTGGCTTCGGCAGCAGGCAGCGTGCTTTCGGTCAGCTGCTTGGTCGCCGGCCGCGCATCGGCGAGCGTCTGCTCGAGCGCCTTGGCCGCGCCGCTGGCGGAATTCAGCGTCCCGCGCAGCTGCTCGGCGAGCTGCGAGCCTTCCTGGTTGATCAGCCTGTCGGTCGATTGTGTAACCTTCTCGAACGCATCCAGCGCTTCGCTGGATTCGCGCAATGTCACCTGAAGTTCGGACAGCACGCGCTCTATTTGCGGCGTGGCAGCGGCAAGATCGCCGCTCATGCGCTCGGTATTGCGCAGAATGCCCTGCAGCGAATTCTGGTTCTCGTCCGACAGCAGCAGTGTCAGTCGCTCGGTCAGCGTGGCCAACCGCTCGAGCAGCAGCGGCGCGCTGGCGAGGACAGCACCGATCCCGCCCCCGGAGGTCGGCGGGATGATCGGCACGCCTTCGGTGCAGGCAGTGGTCTCGCAGGAGATCGGCGGAGCGCCGGTGCGCGCGCCGTCGAGCGTGATGGTCGAGACGCCGGTGAAGCTGCCCTGGATCGTCGCGGTGGTCCCGACCAGGATCGGGACTTCCTCACGCACCTTGATGCGGACGCGCACGAATTCGGGATCCTTGTCCCACAGCTCGATCTGGTTGACCTGGCCGACCGGCACGCCTGCGAAATCGACCGAGCTGCCATTGGCAAGGCCCGCGACCGACTGCTTGAAGAAGATGTCGTATTCGTTCTGGTCCCCGCCGCCGAGCCGCGCGAGCCAGACGATGAACAGCGCAAGGGCACCGAGGATCAGCAAGGTAACCGCCCCCACCCAGATATGATTTGCCCGCGTTTCCATCCGTCAGTCTCTATGCCTTGTCATCATGCTTATTGTCCAACGCTTTGACCGCGTGCGCAGCGATGGGATTGTCCATGTGCTGCCGCAATTCGTCGAGCGCCTGCGCCGTAAGCGCGGCCCGTCCGCGCGGGCCGTTGAAATATTCCTGGATCCATGGGTGATCGAGCTGCATCAGGTTCGGCACCGTATCGACGGCGATCACCTTTTTGTCCGCCAGCACCGCCACGCGGTCGCAGATTTCGTGCAGCGTATCGAGGTCGTGGGTGATCAGGAAGACAGTGAGGCCGAGCGTTTCCTTCAGCTCGCGCGTCAGGCGGTCGAAGGCCGCTGCGCCGATCGGGTCGAGGCCCGCAGTCGGTTCGTCGAGGAACAGGAGCTCGGGGTCGAGCGCGAGCGCACGGGCTAAGCCGGCACGTTTCTTCATCCCGCCCGACAGTTCGCTGGGGAACTTGCCCGCGGCCTCTTCGGGCAGGCCGGAAAGCACGGTCTTGAACCGCGCGATCTCGTCGAGCAGCTCGGGTGAGATGTCCGGGAAGAACTGCTTCAGCGGCACTTGCACATTTTCCCCGACCGTCAGCGTAGAAAACAGCGCCCCGCCCTGGAACAACACGCCCCAGCGGTTGCGCACGCCGATCTCAGCGTCGGGATCGCCTTCGGTCATCGATTTGCCGAACACCTTCACCTCGCCTTCGGTCGGGGGCTGCAGCCCGATGATGGAGCGCATCAGTACGCTCTTGCCGGTACCCGAACCGCCGACCACGCCGAGGATTTCGCCGCGCCGCACCTTGAGGTCGAGACCTTCGTGCACGGTCTGCGAGCCGAAGCGATTGACCAGCCCCTCCACCACGATTGGGTGCTCGCCGCGATAGCGTTCGTGCCGCCCGAGGGTCCTGCCGTCGTCGTCCTGCGCCATCAGCCCCACCCGATCTCGGTGAAGAATACCGCGAAGAAGGCGTCGATGACGATCACGGCGAAAATTGCGGAGACAACGGCCATCGTCGTGCGCCGTCCGACCTCTTCCGAATTGCCCTTGACCTGCATGCCGTGATAGCAGCCTGCGAGCGCTACGATCAGACCGAAAACCGGCGCCTTCACCAGCCCGACCCACAAGTCGTATATCGGCACCACGTCCTGTATGCGCGCGAGGAAGGTGTAGAAGGGTATGCCCAGCATGACATCGCCGATCACCGCACCGCCGACGATGGCGACCAGGGCGGCGTAGAAGCCGAGCAGCGGCATCATCAGGATGGCCGCCAGGATGCGCGGAATGACCAGCGCCTCCATCGGCGAGATGCCGATGGTGCGCATCGCGTCGATTTCCTCGGTCAGCTTCATCGTACCGAGCTGGGCGGCGAAGGCCGAACCGGAGCGACCGGCGACCATGATCGCGGTCATCAGCACGCCCAGTTCGCGCAAGGTGATGCGCCCGACGAGGTTGATGGTCAGCGTTTCGGCGCCAAATTGCGCCAGCTGTACTGCACCCTGCTGTGCGATGACGATGCCGATGAGGAAGCTCATCAACCCCACGATCGGCAGTGCGCTGACGCCGACGAGCTCAAGCTGTCGGACCAGCGCGAGCCAGCGGAAGCGGCGAGGGTGTCGGATGAGATTGCCGAAGGCGGCAATGAGTGCGCCGAGGAACCCTAGCACGCCGAACACGCCGTCGCGCGCATTGTACACCTTGTCGCCAATGGCATCGGGGACACGCGTCCATACCGGCAGGCGCGGCGCGGAGACTACTTCCTCACCGCGCGAGCCCTTGAGCGCTTCGATAAGCCGAGTGGCGCGATTGCTCGCTCCGCTGACTTCGGCCCCGTGGTCGCCCGCAACGGTGCTGGCGACCCAGGCACCCACCGTGTCGATTTCACTTATGTCGGAGAGATCGACCCTCGCAATCGGACCGTCCAGATGGCGCAGTTCCTCGTCGACCGAGCCGATGGTGGAAACCAGATAGGGGCCGGACAGGGCGAGCACCTGCTCCCCGTCGTCCCCCTCGACCAGCTCGTATTCGGCGAAACCACCCATTGCTGCGCCCTATGCGGGGAATTGCAGTCCGAAACAAGCGACTATGGCAAACGGATACCATCCGGCGTTGCATCGCAGCATGGGCGCTGGCAAGGCGATTGGGAGAAATACCGAGCGAACAGAGATAATGACCACCGAGCTACCCAAGACCTTCGACCCCGCTGATATCGAGGCGCGCTGGTACGCGCATTGGGAGAAAAACGGCCTTTTCCGGCCCGAGCGTCCCGATGCCGAAGCCTATACGATCGTCAATCCGCCGCCGAACGTCACGGGCAGCCTGCACATCGGCCACGCGCTCGACAATACGCTGCAGGACGTGATGATCCGTTACGAGCGGCTGCGCGGCAAGGATGCGCTGTGGGTGGTCGGCACGGACCATGCGGGCATCGCGACGCAAATGGTGGTGGAACGCCAGCTGGAGGCGCAACAGGACAAGCGCACGAACTACTCGCGCGAAGATTTCGTCGCGAAGGTGTGGGAGTGGAAGGAAGAGAGCGGCGGCACGATCACCCGCCAGCTGCGCCGCCTCGGCTGTTCGATGGACTGGAGCCGCGAGCAGTTCACCATGGACGAGCATTTCTCGAATGCCGTGCTCAAGGTTTTCGTCGATCTCTACAACAAGGATCTGATCTATCGCGACAAGCGGCTGGTGAACTGGGACCCCAAGCTCAAGACCGCGATCTCGGATCTCGAGGTCGAGACGACCGATGTGAAGGGCCACTTCTGGCATTTCAAATATCCGCTCGAAGATGGCGTCACGCTCGACGACGGGCGGGACTACATAGAGGTCGCGACCACCCGCCCCGAAACCATGCTCGCCGATATGGCCGTGGCGGTTCACCCCGATGACGAACGTTACCGGAGCGTCGTCGGCAAGCATGTTGTGCTGCCGATTACCGGTCGCCGCGTGCCGATCGTGGCAGACGAGCATGCCGATCCCGAACTCGGTTCGGGCGCGGTGAAGATCACGCCGGGTCACGACTTCAACGATTTCGACGTGGGCAAGCGCGCCGGGTTCCAGCCCGCCGAAATGCTCAACATGCTCGATGCGGAGGCCAATGTCTGCCAGACCGCCGACGGTCTGGTGCCGGAGGAATTTCTCGGCCTGCACCGCTTCCGCCGCGAGAAGATCGTCGGCGAAGGCGATGGCGCGCGCGAGCTGGTGGTCAAGCGCCTGAAGGAAAGCGGCCACCTCATCCCGCACTTCGCCAAGACCAAGGATGGCGAGGAGGTCGAACTCGATGCCGAACCGCGCACCATCGCAACCCCCTTCGGCGACCGCGGCGGCGTTGTCATCGAACCCTGGCTGACCGACCAGTGGTATGTCGACGCCGAAGCGTTGGCGAAGAAGCCGATCGAAGCGGTGAAAAACGGCGAGATCGAGATCGTCCCGAAGAGCTGGGAGAAGACATTCTTCAACTGGATGGAGAACATCCAGCCGTGGTGTGTCAGCCGCCAGCTATGGTGGGGACACCGGATCCCGGCGTGGTACGATGCGGACGGCAAGGCCTATGTCGCCATGACCGAGGCCGAAGCGCAGGCGCAAGCAGGCGACGGCGTCACGCTGACCCGCGACGAGGACGTGCTCGATACGTGGTTCTCTTCGGCGCTTTGGCCCTTCGCCACTCTTGGCTGGCCTGACAACACCGACCTCGTCGAAAAGCATTACCCCAACGACCTGCTGATCTCCGGCTTCGATATCCTTTTCTTCTGGGATGCGCGCATGATGATGGCGGGGTATTTTAACACCGGGAGGGCTCCGTGGCCCAAGCTCTATCTCCACGGCCTCGTGCGCGCGGCGGACGGGGCGAAGATGTCCAAGTCCAAGGGCAATGTCGTCGACCCGCTGGGCCTGATCGACCAATACGGGGCCGACGCGCTGCGCTTCTTCATGGCGGCGATGGAAAGCCAGGGCCGTGACATCAAGATGGATGAGAAGCGGGTCGAGGGCTATCGCAACTTCGCAACCAAGCTGTGGAACGCAACCCGCTTCTGCCAGTCGAACGGCATCGGCGCGAGCGCGTCGATCGAGGCTCCCGCGGCCAGCCACGCAGTCAACCGCTGGATCATCGGCGAAGTGGTGGAGACGAAGCAGGCGCTCGACGCCGCGCTTGCCGACCTGCGCTTCGATGCGGCGGCGAACACGATCTACCACTTCGTGTGGGATCGTTTCTGCGACTGGTATATCGAGCTGATCAAGGGGAACTTCGACGAGGAGACCAAGGCCGTCGCCGGCTGGGCGCTCGACCAGATCCTCGTCATGCTCCATCCCTTCATGCCCTTCATCACCGAAGAGCTGTGGTCGAAGCAGGGCGACCGGTCCGACTATCCGCTCATCACCGCGAAATGGCCCGATCCGAAGGCGACCGTCAATCCGCAAGCCAAGGCGGAGATCGACTGGCTGATCGCCCTCACCTCCGCAACCCGCACGGCGAAGAACGAACTCGGCATCGCACCGGGCGCGAAGCTCGAAGCATACTGTGCTGCGCCCAGCGCCCTCGCCCGCTCGGTCGTGGACGCCAATGCTGCCGCGATCGAGCGTCTCGCCCGCCTCACTCCCGTGCAGTTCGCCGAGGCACCCAGCGGTGCGGCGATGCAGATCGCGGCTGGCGACGATGCCTTCGTAATCCCGCTCGAAGGTGTGATCGACATCGAGGCGGAAAAAGCCCGCCTCACCAAGGCGATGGAGGCCAGCCAGAAGGAATTCGGCAGCCTCAACGGGCGGCTGTCCAATCCCAATTTCGTCGAGCGCGCCAAGCCCGAAGCGGTCGAAAAGGCCCGCGCCGACGCTGCCTTCCATGCCGCCGAAATCGACCGCCTGCGCGCCGCTCTCGCACGGCTGGGATAGGGGCGCTCTTACCAAGGCTCCGGATGCATCTTACCTGTGACGCATGACGTCATGGATCGTACCTGGGGCACTCCTGCTGATCGCAGGCCTGGCAGCGTTTCGTTGGGTTTGGCGGCGTCAGAAGCGTAAAACGCTTTTGGCAACACCGCTTGGTGCCGAACAGCGGGAAATCGTCGAGCGGCTCGTACCGCTGGTCAAGCGGTTGCCCGAGCCTTTGCGGGCATCGCTGGAAGGCAAGGTGAACCTGCTGCTAGACCAGGTGACCTTCAGGGGCATCAATGGCGTCGAGGTGACCGAGGAAATGCGGCTGTCCATCGCTGCCCAGGCCTGCCTCCTGATCGTCAACAGCCCCGTCTGGTACGATACTTTGCGAAATATACTCGTCTATCCCGCCGCATTCCTTACCGGGCGCGGCACGCCCGATGACGCAGTGGTGCACGAAACCCACCACGCGACGCTCGGGGAGAGCTGGGCACATGGGCCGGTGGTCCTGTCGTGGGACGATGCATTGTATGGCGGGCTCGATGCGAGCGACGGCCACAATGTCGTGATCCACGAATTCGCTCACCAGCTCGACGGGCTGAGCGGCCACGTCAACGGCATCCCCATCCTGCGCAAGGGGCAGCGCTACGCCAAGTGGGAGCAGGCGATGCTGGAGGCCTATGACGATCACGTCGAACGGCTTGAAAACAGTGAACGGACACTGATCGACCCCTATGGCGCGACAAACCACCAGGAGTTTTTCGCCGAAGCTATCGTGACCTTTTTCGAGCGGCCGAAGGCGCTGCGGAGCGAAGAGCCTGCACTCTATGCCCAGCTGAAGCAGCTGCTGGCGATCGACCCGGCGCTGTGGCACTGACCGACCCGCGGGGTCCGGCTCTCCGATTTCCCAAGGTCGGATTTCGTGTCATAGGGCCGCGCACCATGACAATCGGTAATAGAGACATTTCCCCTTGCCTTTAGTCCTCGCCACCGACGACACCGGCGGGCCCGAGATTTTCGCCTCCGTTCAGGGCGAAGGGCCGAGCGCGGGAATGCCGGTCGCGTTCATGCGGCTGTCACGCTGCAACCTCGCCTGCGTATGGTGCGATACGGCCTACACCTGGCACTTCACCGGTGATGATCGCCCGCATCGCGACGGGATCGAGTTCGACCGCAAGGCCAATCAGGTTAAACTGGACGAGGACGAAGTCGCCGCACGCATCACCGAGCTCGGCCAGAAACGCCTCGTCATCACCGGCGGCGAGCCGCTGTTGCAGGCCCCGGCGCTGGCCAAGCTGCTTCAACTGCTGCCGGACATCTCGGTCGAGATCGAGACCAACGGCACCACGAAGGCCCCGGCCCCGCTCGACATCCGCATCGACCAGTTCAACGTCAGCCCCAAGCTGGCGCATAGCGGCAACTCAGCGGAACTGGCGTTGGTCCCCGAACGGCTGGACGCCTACGCGACCGACCCGCGCGCGTGGTTCAAATTCGTGATTGCCGAGCCTGCGGATGTCGACGAGGTGCTGGCACTGCGCGATCGCTACCGCTTCAAGCCGGATCACGTCTTCCTGATGCCCGAAGGCATCGACAGCGAAACGCTGCGGACCCGCGAAAGGTGGCTCGCCCCACTATGCGTTGAACACGGCTTCCGGATGAGCGACCGGCTGCACATCCACCTGTTTGGCGATACGCGCGGGACGTAATTGAGTTTCGCAGCCACATCCGTGGTTGCGCCCTCGCTAGACGTGCAGCACGCTGCACACGCTACGGGCGGGCGGTCGCCCTTGCCTCGCCTACGGCTCGGTTTCTATTTAACCCTGCGAACGCCAGCGCTGGACCGTGCGTTCGACGATCTCTTCCTCGCCGCCGGTCTGGTTCCACAGTTCGACGAAGCTCGGGTCTTCGGACGCCGGACGCTTCGATTCTTCGAGATTGTCGAAGCTGACGCGGATCGGGATGGCGACGCCTTCACCGCAGATGATGCATTCGCGATTGCGGAGTGCGGGGATCGCATCAAGGAAGCCGCGCGCGCCTTCAGGCATGGCGGCACGGACGAAATCCTGGTCGCGATCGTTGTTGAGGCGCATCGAGATGATCGTGCCGCATTGCGACAGCACGCCTTCGGCAAGGTCGGACGGTCGCTGCGTGATGAGGCCCAGCGAGATGCCGTATTTACGGCCCTCCTTGGCGATGCGGCTAAGAATGGTGCCGACCGAATTGCCGTCCGAGTTCTTCTCGCTCGGCACGTAACGGTGCGCTTCTTCGCACACCAGCAGGATCGGCGAGGTGCGCTCCTCGCGCCCCCAGATGGCGAAGTCGAACACCAGCCGGCTCAGAACCGCGACCACAGTCGAGGTGATGTCCGAGGGAACGCCCGATACATCGATGATCGAGATCGGCTTGCCGTTGGAAGGCATGCGGAAGATCTTGCAAATGAACTCCGACATCGTGTCGCCGACCAGCATGCCGGAGAACATGAACTGATAGCGGGGATCGGATTTCAGCTCTTCAAGCTTGTTCTTGATCCGCATGTAGGGCGCTGACGTCGTAGCCTTGTCGAGCTTGCCCATCGCATCTTGGATTGCATTGGACAGGTCGGACAAAAGGTAGGGGATAGGCGAATCGACGGTGATCTTGCCCATGCTTTCGGCCAAGCGGCTCTTGCTGCGCGCTTTGAGCAGGCACTTGGCGAGAATGTCCTCGTCGACCTGCCGATCGTTGCCCTGCGAAGTCAGCAGCACTTCGCAATGCTCTTCGAAGTTCATGATCCAGTAGGGCATCTGGAGGTTGGAGACATCGAGGATCACGCCGGTGTTGCGGAAAGCTGCCGAATATTCGCCATGCGGATCGATCATGACGATATGACCTTCGGGCGCCGCTTCGCAGATGCGGTGGAGGATTAGCGCGGCGCTGGTCGATTTACCCGTACCGGTCGATCCGAGCAGGGCGAAATGCTTGCCCAGCATCGCGTCGATATAGATGCCGGCGCGAATGTCCTTGGTCGGGTAGACCTTACCGATGGTGACCGCGCTGCGACCGTCGCTGGCGTAGACCTGCTTGAGGTCGGCCGTGCTGGCGGGGTAAACCAGCGCGCCGGGTACCGGATAGCGGGTAACACCGCGGCGGAAGCCGTGCAGGCGACCGGTGAGCTTTTCTTCCACGCCTTCGCCGAGGAAGTCGATATTGGCGAGGATGCTGCCGGCCTTGCGGTCCTGCCGCTGGTTGCGGACGCTGGCAAGAAGCCAGCTGTTTCCGACCCGAATTTTGATCTGGCTGCCGACTTGCCCTGCCATGGCGATCGAGGGGTCGGCATCCTCCGCGCATTCGCTCAGGCGCTGCAAGTCGATAGCGATCATCGAGCCCGAACCGGCGATTTCGAGGACCACGCCGATCGGCTGCACCATGTTCTGCGCGCTTTGCTCGTCGGCATCGACCTCGGGCTCTTCTTCCGCTTCGGGTTCTGGTGCCTTGCGCGCTTCCGCCTCGGCGCGAAGCTGCGACGGCGGAGCGGGAATGGGCGGTGGCGGTGCGGGCTGCTCGTTTGCGACCGGCACCTCTTCGGGCATTGCCTGATGCTGATCCGGCGACATCATCTGGGAGCGCTCTTGCGCAACCTGCTTCTCTTCGACTGGCTGCGGATTGTGGATATAGCCCGAACGCGAGAGCGAAGAGGCTGCCCCGCTGTCCTGCTCGCTGCGACGAATCCGGTCGCGCAGGGACGAGCCGCGCGGCTGCGGCGGCTGGGCACCTTCTTCCTTGGCAGGATCGAAAATACGGTGGTTCGGATTGCCCATATCGGTCATCGGTCGGTTCGGCCCCAAATTTCGCGCCCGTCGCGCAGGTCTACAGCCTATGCCGGCGGACAGTTAAAATCGGGTCAACGTTAACAGGCCGATGGGACCTAGGGTCAGGACCCTAGATCATCGCAAAGAGACGACCGGCCAGCCACCCCATCCCGACGGACAGCATCACGGCGAGAAGGCCGTAGAGCAGCGACAAGTCCTGCGAATACTCCTCGACCCGCCGCTCGAAACCGACTTTCTGGACTTCCACTTCGGTCTGCGCCGAGGCGATTACCCGCCCGCGGCTCACCGCGAAAGTCTCGGCGGTGTAGGTCCCGGTGGTTACGTTGGACGGCAAGGCAATCCGTGCTTGGTACAGCACCTGTTCGCTGATCTGCACGCCTTCGAAATCCTGCTTGTAGAGCTGCTGGCGCGTTTTCAGATCGACGAGACCCGCGGAAAACCGCGCCTGCTCGTCCAGATCGATCACGCCGCTGGGGCTGAGCTGGATGTAGTCGGTCCCGAACTCGTAGATCGCAGCGGTTTTCTCATCCACGATCTCCTCGATCGGACGTGAGGACGCAACCGCAAAGAACGACGGGACCGAGCGGAAATCGGTGCTTTCCGCATTGACCCACACGCCGAGGAAACGCCCTTTCTCGCGCAGGCGGGCAGGTTCGGCCGGACCTTTGAGCACCACGACGATGTCGTATTGATTGCCCGCAGCGCGCCCGCCCGGATCGAGGACGGCACCGAACAACAGCAGTTCCGTACCCGTAAAGCCTTGGCGCACCTGCACCTCGTGCTGGCTGACCTCGGGCACTAGGATGGGATCGCGCTGGCCCATCAGCGCGAAGGCGCAAAGGAGGATCAGCAGGACCCTCACAACGGATACACCGTGTAGATCTCGTCCGGCTGGTAGAACAGGCCGAGGAACATGCGGAAGGCGATCACGAGAACGATTGCGGCCAAAATCAGCCGCAGCAATTCGGGCTTGGCCTTGACGGCAATCTGCGAGCCGATCTGCGCCCCGGTGACCGAGCCGATCAGCAGCAGGAAGACCAGCACGATGTCCACCGCCTTGGTCGTCAGCGAGTGCATCATGGTGGTCGCCATGGTCACGAACAGGATGTTGAACAGGCTGGTACCGACGACGACATTCGCGCTCATGCCGAGAATGTAAAGCATGGCGGGCACGAGGATGAAGCCGCCGCCCACCCCCATCAGCATAGTGAGAATTCCGACGACGACGCCGACCAGCAGCGGGGCGAGCGGCGAAATGTAGAGCCCGGAGCGGTAAAAGCGCCACTTCATCGGCAGGCTGGCCACCAGCGGATGGTGCCGGCGCTTGGGTGCCTGCTTGTTACCGGATTTGGCACCGCGCAACAGTTCGACCGATTCCTTCGCCATCAGGAGTCCGATCGAACCGAGCAGCACGACGTAAAGCGCATTGATGACGACATCGATCTGGCCGATCGAACGGAAGAAGCGAAACAGCAGCGCGCCGAAGCCCGATCCGACGACTCCACCTGCGACCATCACCGCACCCATGCGGTAATCGACGCCCTTTCGCCCGCTATGCGCGATGACGCCCGTTACGCTGGCCCCTGTAACCTGCGTCGAAGCCGAGGCGGCGGCCACCGTGGGCGGCACACCGTAAAAGATCAGCAGCGGCGTCGTCAGGAAGCCTCCGCCCACTCCGAACAGCCCCGAAAGCACGCCTGTGAGCCCGCCCAGCGCGACGATCCACAGCCCGTTTACGGACAGGTTCGCAATGGGCAGGTAGACATCCATGAAAGCGCCCTATCGCAGGCCCCGCCCGGATAAAAGCTGAACCGTGTCAGAAGCCCGCCGAAAGCGTTAGTGCAGCTCCCGAAGAGGGTTCGGCATTGCCGGCGACGCGGAACCTAATGTCAGCCGCGAGACGCGCCTGCCCATCGCCGAGGCCGAAGTCCAGCTTGAGCGTCGGACCAATGTCCACGCGTTTAGCACCCCGCTGGGCGCCACCCCACGCACCCGCACCGCCGCTCAATGACATGAAATCGTTGTCTTTGATGTCGCGGGTGAGGTCGACCCTGCCATCGGCGAATGCGGTAGCGAAATCGCCGGCGACATAACCTGCCTGGGCATAGCCGGAGGCTTCGAGCCCCAACGGCATCCGTTCGTCGTCGATACCTGCGGACACAAAGGCGGCAGGGCGCAGTTGCACTTGGCCGGCGAATTCGGTGGCTCGCAATTCTGCGTGCATCGTCACCGGCAGGCCGCCGACCGGCTTTGCACGCATCCCGAGCGCCGCTTCGGTCTCACCCTCCGTCACGAGCGCCTTGCTGGCACGCGAATAGATCGCGGGCTCGTGCCTGCTGGACTGCGCTAAACGGTAGGCAAACACGGCGCCTGTCTGGCTGGCTCCGTAGCTTGCCGGGCGCGCTCCGCCGGCGAGCGCAGGAGTTCCACCTCCGCGCAGCATCAACCAAGCATCGATCCGCCATGCTTTCAGCCAATCAGCATCACTCGGGGGTGCGGCAGCCAGCTTGCGGTCGATCGATTTTGCGGTGCTGCCCGGCAGGGGCAGTTCTGCCACCTCGGTCTGCCGCGATAAGCTTTCTCCCAGCATCCGCTCGCCAGTTCCGAGATCCGCTCGGTGATCGCGGCCCGTCAGCCTGACGAAAATCGGCATTTGTTTGCTGGAGAGCGCGGGGTTTGGAACCCGCCCTCCATCGGGTGGAACCGTTTGATCGTGTAAGGGCAGCGGCCTCGCTTTGGAAGCTGGCGCGGAGGTGCGTTCAGCTTCATACGAGAATGCGAGCGCCTTGGACTTTGTCGGCTGACTCATCACCGGCCAGGGAGTCTGCCACGAAATCGCACGGATCAGCAGCCAGCCGATTAGCAACATGCCAAGGAATAGAACCGGCTGCCCTCGACGCGCTTCCACTGCGCCATCGCTCATGCGTGCGCCTCGGCCCTTGCGGCCAATGCCGGGTGGTCCTGATGGTCCGTCTTATCCCAGATGACTGGGGCCCCGCGAAGCGTTCCCACATAAGCAGAAAGGGCACGGCGGGCGGCCATGATGGCGATGATGTTCGACACGATGAGCCGCGGCACGGAGAGCAGCCCCTGGCGCCACCCGTACTCACGCGCGGTGAAAAGAGCTCGCATCGCAAAGCGCCAGCCAAGCCCTACGAGATTGAGCAGTAATAGCCAGCGCAGCAGTCCGGAATATTCCGGTGCCGCAATCGCGCCGCTGCTCACCAGTAGATAGAGAAGCCCACTCAGTCCGATAAGCAGGTAAGCTACTGAGAGCAGGATAGCCGCCAGCGGCCCGCGCCGATCGCGCAACTGCATCCAGATGTCCGCAGCCGAACCCTGCCAGCCAAGCCTGTCCCAGCCCTGTAGCGCGATACCATGCATCCAGCGGGTCTTTTGCCGGACGGCCTGATCGAGGCGTATGGGGAAGAAGGCCCGCGTTGCGATCAGGCTGCCATCGGCGGTCCGGCACCGCAGGAAGCGCCCCCTCCCACCGGCCTCGGCGACGCGCAGGCCAAGCTCGTAATCCTCGGTCAGGGATTGCCGCGCGAATGGCTCGTCGCCGAAGCGGGCCAGCATATCGCGTGAAATCGCGAGACCGACGCCTGCACCCGGAATAGCTGCACCCAGAGCGTCGCGAACCAAAAGCCCCTTCGCATGAGATTCTGCGAACTCGTCGGCGTAGTGGCTGCCGATCAGGGCGGAGTCGCGCTGCGGAAGCGCCATAACGGGGAGTTGGGCGAAATCCGCCGCGTCCATCGCGTCGTCCAGCAGAGCGAGAGCTGCGGGGTCGACCATGTCCTCCGCATCATGGAGCACGATCATGCGGGCCGCTGTCCCACCGCGCGCCTCGTCTTCGCGCAAGGCAGCGTAAAGACGGTTGAGGCAGTCGGCCTTGCTCGTCGGGCCGTCTTCGCCATGCACCACGATCCGCACTCTCGGATCGCCCCGCGCAGCCGCCATCGCCGACGCCATCGTTGCCGGGTCGTTGTGGTAGCAGCCGACGTAAATCCGCAGATCGCGATAGGGCCAGACTTCGAGCATGTGGTAGATTGTCGGGCCGATCACCGCGGCTTCCTGCCATGCAGGGACGAGTACTGCTGCGCGGCCTGTTAACGGCCTTTCGGTCAGCTGCGATTCGTCGATTTTCGGGATTGCGATCCGGCCGCGCAGCCGCATCCAGATATAGGACAGGTCGACTGCGAACTCGTCCATCACCCCGATCGCGAAAAAGGCCGCGCAAAACAGCAGCAGCTCGCGATGGGCGAGCAAAAACCATTGCGCCACAGTGAATTCGCCGATGAACACGACCCGTTTCCCCCCGCCAAGGCGTCTAGCGGAACGATCACCCCCTTGCAACGCGGTGCGGTTTGTTCAAAGGACCCCCTCGACATGACCGAACGCCCATCAGCCTTCCGCCTCGTTTTCGCCCCCGTGCGAGCGCTGTTCGTCAGCGATGCCTCAGCCGGCATCCTGCTCATTTTCGTGGCTGTTGCGGCAATGCTGGCCGCGAATTCGCCCTTCGCCGCGGAATACCAGCAGCTGTTCTACGGCAAGCTGCCCTGGACCCCGATCCCCAAGCTGTACGACCTCCATCTGTGGATCAACGACGGCTTGATGGCGATCTTCTTCTTCGTCGTCGGGCTGGAGGTGAAGCGCGAGTGGATCGAAGGGCAATTGTCGACCGCGCAGCAAAGGCGCCTGCCGATCATGGCGGCGGCTGCCGGCATGGTCGTCCCGGCCCTGTTCTATGTCGGCGTCGTCGGCGGCGACAGCACCTTGCTGCGCGGCTGGGCGATCCCCGCCGCGACCGACATTGCCTTCGCGATGGGCGTGCTGGGCCTGCTCGGCAATCGGTGCCCGGCCTCGCTGCGTCTGTTCCTGCTGACCGTCGCCATCGTGGACGACATCGGGGCGGTGCTCGTGATCGCAGCCTTTTACACCGAGAACATCAAGATGGAATGGCTGGCCGCCTCCGCAGTCATCGTGGGTGCCATGCTGGCGATGAACAAGGTGCGCGTGTCCGCCTATTGGCCATTCATCCTGTTGGCGCTGGTGCTGTGGTTCTTCGTACTCAACTCCGGCATCCACGCGACGATCGCGGGCGTCGTGGGCGCGCTGTGCATCCCGATGCGCGGCAAGGACGACGAGACCATGGTCGAAACCATGGAGCACGCGCTGGCTCCGTGGAGCGCCTATCTGGTCGTACCCGTCTTCGGCTTCGCCAATGCCGGTGTGCCGTTGGCAGGGCTGGGCCTGGAGCAATTGCTTGCGCCTCTGCCGGTCGCGATCATCGCAGGGCTGTTCCTCGGCAAGCAGATCGGCATCTTCTCGGCCATCTGGCTGGCGGACCGGCTGGGCATCGCCCCCCGTCCCGACCAGGCGAGCTGGCAGGAGATCTGGGGCATCACCCTGTTGTGCGGGATCGGCTTCACCATGTCGCTGTTCATCAGCGGGCTGGCCTTTGCCGGGCAGGAACTGCTGATCAACGAGGCCAAGATTGGCATCCTGCTGGGGTCGTTGCTATCGGCAATCGTGGGCTACACGGTCATCCGACTGTCGGCCGCGCACCCAGACGATGCGAGTTCGCCTTATATCGAAAAGAAGGGCTGACTACCAGCTGCCGGTATTGGGCATGCTCGCCCACGGCTCCTTCGGGTCGAGATAGCCTTCCTGCAGTAGCTCGATCGAAATACCATCGGGTGTCCGCACGAAGGCCATGTGCCCGTCGCGCGGAGGGCGATTGATCGTGTGGCCCGCATCCATCAGTCGCTGGCAGGTCGTGTAGATATCGTCGACGCGATAGGCGAGGTGGCCGAAATTGCGTCCGCCGTCGTAGGTTTCCGGCGCGCTGCCATCCTCCGGCGGCCAGTTGTAGGTCAGTTCGACCTCCGCCGTGCCTTCCTGCCCCGGCGCGGCAAGGAACACCAGCGTGAAGCGTCCCTTGTCGTTGTCGAAGCGGCGTACTTCCTTCAACCCGATGAGATCGAAGAAGGCGACAGTCGCGTCGATGTCGGCGACGCGGATCATGGTATGGAGGAATTTGGTCATTACGCGCAGATGGCGTAAATCCTCCAAGATACAAACGAAAATGCGCCGCGGCGGGTGCGGCGCATTCGAATACTCTGGCGGGAGAGGGGACGAGCGCTGGCCCGCCCCCTGCCCGGCTGGTCATTCAGAAACTGGCGGAAATCGTGCCGACGATCGCGTCGTCGGTGAAGCCGTCGATCGACGGACCTTCGACGCCGACATAGGAAACGCCGACTTCGAACATACCGGCCGATGCGGTCGCGCCGATAGCCCAGTCCAGCCCGGTATCGTCTGCGGTACCGGCCAGCAGCGGCGGGGCCAGCGGTCCGTCGGTGTAGCCGAGGTGGCCGGTCAGGGTAATCGGCGTAGTGGGAACGCCTACACCGAGGTCGGTATAGACATAGAGATTGTCGTCATTGCCCAGCGAATCCTGGCTGGGTGCCCAGGCGACGCCGACCGTGGCTTCGGCCGGACCGAGATTGAAGCCGAGCGAGGCATAAGGCTCCCAATAGTCGGTATCGAGGCCGAGGTCTTCGGTCGGATAGAGATAGTACAGCACGCCGACATCGAAGCTGACGGCATCGCTGATCTGGCCGCTGTAACCGGCATAGATATCGACTTCGAGCTCGCCATAGGCGGGACCGCCGTCGATCGAGGATGCCCAGGTGCCGACATAAAAACCGCTGTCATGCGCGACATCGATGCCGCCCTGGATGGCCGGATCGCCGCCTGATAGCGAGACGCCGCGGAAGCGATAGTCCGTGGTCAGAGCTACATTGGCGGAGACGGTCACAGGGCCGGCATTGACGCCGTCCTCGACCTCTTCAGCCGGGTTGGAGACCTGCGCCATCACGGGCGCGGCGGAAATCAGGCTCACCGATGCGAGCGAAACGGCCATCAGGCCGCGAAAGGACGTCAGCATTACAAACTCCTACACGAGTGTCGCTTCGTCCCACCTGCGAATCCGTCGGGGCCGTTTGGTGGCTCCTCGTCCAGATACGGCAACTTTTGTGCACGCCGCGGCGTCTTTACGCAAGATATGGCCCGCAAAGTTTTTGCACATGCAGCAAAACCTGTGATGTTTTCGCAACTGCACAACGCGCCATTCAGCGAAGGTTGTCCCATGGCGGACTAGGGCCTATCTGGTCGCCCGGCGGGTTGGCCCGTATCCCTCTACCGAGAACTCAACACCAATGCTTCGATCCCTTCGCCAATTGTTCAAGGAACGTCCCACCGCGCGGCGCGTGGCGCGGGTTCCGGATGGCGAACGCTATTACGTGATCGGCGACATCCATGGTCGCCTGGACCTGTTCGAGGAACTGATCGAAGCGATTGAAGCCGACGATGCAGCCAAAGAAGCGGCAGACACGACGGTCATCCTGCTCGGCGATTTGATCGACCGCGGCCCCGACAGTTGCGGCGTCATCGAACGTGCGCGCGACTGGGGCAAGACGCGCAAGGTGCGCTATATCGCCGGCAATCACGAGGAAATGTTCCTCGAGAGCTTCGACGACAAGGAAATGCTGCGCCACTTCGTCAAGCATGGTGGGCGCGAGACCATCCTGAGCTACGGCATCAAGCGCAAGCGCTACAACGAGCTTACAATGAAGGATCTGCAGACCGAAATGGCCGGGCTGATTCCGCAGGACCATCGCGAGTTTCTCGCGTCATTCGAAGACCTGATCATCGCTGGCGACTATGTTTTCGTCCATGCCGGGCTCAATCCGAAACGTCCGATCGAAGAGCAAAAGCAAAGCGACTTGCGCTGGATCCGCGAGCGCTTTCTCAAGCATCCCGAGCCATTCAGCCATGTCGTCGTGCATGGCCACACGATCTTCGAGGATATTGAGCGAACCGATCATCGCATCGGCATCGATACAGGCGCATTTCGTACCGGCCGCCTGACCGCGCTCGTCCTCGAAGGCGATACCCGGCGTACCATCCAGGCTGCCGAGACCGACGGTTCGATCGCCATCAAGGCAGACATGCTCGACTGAAGCGTGGCAGGCCCCCGGTCGATCCGGAAGCCCGCCAGCGTATGCGTTATTCCCCGGCCAGTTCCTCGGCCAGCGCAGGCGCGGGGTAGATCGTCTCCAGCGCTTCCTGCACCGCGTCCGTAGAAACCGCCACGGTCCGGTTGAGCGTACCGTCGTAACCGTAATTGCCGCCCAGCGAGTGGATATTACCGTCGAAGGCCGCGCCGATCACTGTGCCCGCGCGGTCGATCACCGGCGAACCGGAATTGCCGCCGATGATGTCGTTGGTAGTCACAAAGTCGAAAGCGATATCGGGATCGATATCGGCCTGGTTCGCCGCAAAGGCTTCGGCCACGTCGAACGGCGGCGCGCCGGTCGCGCGCTCGAAAGTCCCGCCCATGGTAGTGAGGATCGGCACCTGCTGGCCGCGCTCCTCCCAGCCCTTCACCTGGCCATAGCTGATTCGCAGCGTGAAGGTGGCGTCGGGATAGAGGCTGTCGCCATAGGCCGCGAAGCGCGCGTCGGCGAGCTTGCCTCCGGCGATGGCAAGCGGGCCCGAATAGCTCTCGTTCACCGCATCGCGTAGCGCCCGCTGGCGATCGGCGAGGCGCAGGGCATACCGGATCATCGGATCGTCCGATGCCTCAATCGCGGCCAGCCCGCCGTCCCACAGCGCCTTGCGCACCGCCGGATCTGCCAGCTGCGTGCCTTCGACCAGCCGCTCGGCCAGCGCTTCGGGGCTTTCCTGCCCAAGCAGCAGGCGGCTGTCCGCATCGTCGACGCCGAGATACTCACGCGCCTTCGAGAGGCTCCAGCCCATCATCAGCTCGTCGAGCCAGGGGTAGACCGGGCGCTCGTCGAGCAGGCGCTTCTCGGTCAGCGGCAGCGCGCTGTCGGTATAGCCGGGCAGGCGCTCGCCATTAGGCTTTTCCCGTTCCTGCGCTGCATAGACCAGCGTCGAAGCATAGCCAAACAGGTCGCCCGACGGGCTGAGGAAGCGGTAGGGGAGGTAGAGCGCGCGATAAGCCGCGGTCGCCTCGTCGACCGCGCTCCACGGATCCCCGATTTCGGCATTGCCCGCGCTGCGCTGGCGTAGCTCAGCCTCGGCTTCGGCCAACTGCGCGGTGAAGTCCGGATCGTTCAGCGCCTTGGTGCGGCCGATGTAGACCTTGAGGCCGTTCTCGACGCCGTTGAGCGTATCGAGCCCCTGGCGCTCCTTCTCCGGGCTTTCGTCCATTGCGGTGATCAGGCGGCCGCGCAGTTCGGATAGCGTCGTAAGCGTAACGGGCAGGCGCACCTCACGCTCGAATGCCAGCTGGCTTTGCGTATAGAGGCGGCTGGTCGAGCCGGGATTGCCGACCACGAACGTCACTTCGCCCTCTTCCGGCGCGCGCGGGTTCCACTGCAAATGCTGCGGCGTGGCGACCGGCTGGCCATTCTCATAGGCGCGCAGGAAGCTCGCATCGAGCGAGTAGCGCGGGAAGTTGAAGTTGTCGGGATCGCCGCCGAAGGTCGAGGCGCGGTCTTCCGGAGCCCAGGCAAGCCGGATGTCGGAGTACTTGCGGTAGGTATAGAGCTTGTATTGCCCGCCGCCGAACAGCGTCACCACCTGGCAGCGCGTCGTGTCGGTGTCCGGGCATCCGGCCGACTCGAGTTCCGCAATCTTGGCGTCACGTGCCTTGGTGAGGGCTTCACCGTCGAGGCCTGCGAAGGAGGTCTTTACCTCTTCGGTCACATCCGCAATCGAGGTCACGACCTCGGCCTGCTGGCCGGGGCACTTGAGCTCCTCTTCACGGTTCTGCGCGACGAAACCCGCGTCGAGATAGTCCATCGTGTCCGACGAGTTGTCGAACAGGCAACTGGCGATGCAATGATGGTTGGTGAGGATCAGGCCCGAACCCGACACGAAGCTCGCCGAACACCCGCCTGTCAGGCGCACGGCGGCGGCCTGCACGCGGTCGAGCCACGCCTGGTCCGGCGCCCAGCCATAGGTCTCTTCCATCCGTTCGGTCGGGAAACCGTCGAAGGTCCACATGCCTTCGTCGGCCTGGGCCGCGGTGGAGGTGAAGGCGATGGCGGCGCTGGCCGCATAAAGCGCGAAACGTTTCATGGATTGACCCTCTTCAAGACTGTCGTTGCGCGCCGTTTTCGCGTTTCGGCGGCGATTGTCCAGCGCGAAGGTCAGCCAAGCCACCGCTTCCTGTTCGCCGGATGCCGCAAGCCGACAATTGCAGCGATGACGACGAGAAGCGCCGATACGCCGCAGGCGACCGCGACCGCGCCGCTTTCCTGGCCACCGCGGTTGTAGATGCCCCACAGCGCCCAGAGGAAGACAAGCGCGTACCATGGGTTGCCCGCGCTGCGCAGCACGGCCAGCGCAGCGATCACGCCGCCGACCGCGACGATGGCGGCGGCGAGCAACGGATAGGTGTCCCCCGCTCCGACGCCATGGAAGCGGAGTGCGGCGGTAGTGTTCACGATGTTAGCAGCGGTCAGCCACGCAGCAAGCGCGCTGAAGGTGACGCCGATCAGGAACCGCTCCCACCCTGTCATCGGGCGGTCGAGATGTGTCAGGACGCGCAGGATGGCTAGCAGGCTGACCAGCGAGGTCGCGATGATGACTACCGATATCCAGGTGAGGTCGGCAAACTGCGTGTAGAGCGCCCATACGCCTTGCGAGGCCAACGCGACCACTGCGTACCAGCCGATGCGGTCGATCAGAGCGTTGTCCCGCTGCGCCGGAAGCAGTTGCCAGAGCACGAAGCCGGTCGAGAGCAGGAACAGCGGCCCCCAGATGCCGAACGCCCAGCCGATCGGCGTCACCAGGGTGCGGACGCTGTCCGACTGCTTGCCGATGGGTTCGCCGAAGCCGAGCTGCGGGAGGAAGGTCGACCCGACCTGGATCACCACGGCAAGGACGAGCGCGACCCGTTGGGCGAGGCTGCGATGTTTAGTGCTGTGCTGCATCATGCCGCCTCAACCCGCCGGTCGGCGCGCCGTTCCGCGAGGGTAGAGGGTGAAATGCCAGGGGGCCTGTAAGCCGGGTTCTGTCTCCACAGACGGTATCCGACGAGCGGACCGTATCTGCGGCGGCAGCCATTCGTCTAGGCCATGGATCGCTCCATGACTCAAGCAGCCAACCCGGGCGGTCGATGCGAAACGCACCTGCCCTCTTGCGAGAGCGCGCCGCCCCTATTCGGCCTTGCTCCGGGTGGGGTTTGCCATGCGGACCGCGTTGCCGAAGCCCCGGTGCGCTCTTACCGCACCCTTTCACCCTTGCCTGATCTCCCGAAGGAGCCATCGGCGGTATGCTCTCTGTGGCACTTTCCCTCGACTTGCGCCGGGCGGGCGTTACCCGCCACCCTTGTTTCGTGGAGCCCGGACTTTCCTCGTGACCGAAGTCACGCGGCTGCCCGGCCCCCTGGCGAATGCGCAGATAGGATGTGGCTTTCGATTAGCCAAGTGAAACGGGCGACGATCGCGGGGCCACTCGCCACCAGGCCTGACTTCAACTTAAACTGCTATTGAGAATTATTCTCATTGACGCAGTTCGAACCGCTCGGTAGCCGCACCGCAATGAGTCGCGAGACGATCAAGTTCTGGTACCTGGTGCACAAGTGGAGCAGCCTTATTCCCATGGCTTTTCTGCTGATGCTTTGCGTCACCGGCCTGCCCCTTATTTTCCACGACGAGATCGATGCCGCGATGGCCGACGAGGCGGGCTCCGCGCTCGCCGAGACCCCCTCTGCCGAAGGCGGGCTTCCGCTCGATGCCATGCTCGAAACGGCGCTCGCGCAGCGGCCTGGTGAGGTCCCGCTGTTCATGGCCTTCAGTCAGGACGATTCCCTCCTGACCGTGACGACCGGCCCCTCGCCCGATGCGGACGGATCGCAGATGACGCTGCTGTTCCTCGACCGGGCGACTGGGGAGTCGCTGGGTCCGGCCCCCGTCAATCAGCTCATGGATTTCCTGCTGACGCTGCATACCGATATGTTCTTGGGCTTGCCCGGCATGTGGGCGCTCGGCGTCTGCGGCATCCTGTTTCTGGTCGCGCTGGTTTCCGGCATCGTTTTGTATGCCCCCTTCATGCGCCGTTTGCCCTTCGGTACCGTACGGACCGATCGCAAGCCCCGGACCCGCCGGCTCGATGAGCACAATCTACTGGGTGTCGTAGCGTTCGCATGGATGATCGTCGTAGGAGCGACCGGTGCGATCAACGCCTTTGCCGATCCGCTGACCGATAGTTGGCGCGAAAGCGAAGTGGCTGCGATGACCGCAGCCTACGGTGCGCAGCAGCCTCTTTCACCCGACGAATACGGGTCGCTGGATGCGGCGATGGCTGCAGCCCAGGAAGCCCTGCCCGGTCGCAGCCCGCAGTTCATCGGCTTCCCCGGCGGCGATTGGTCGTCCGGCCATCATTACGCGATCTTTTTCCAAGGCGATCGACCGGTCACGCAGAACCTGCTGACCCCCGCGCTGGTAGATGCGCGCTCCAGCCAGTTGACCGATGCGCGGACCATGCCCGCAATCAACCAGGCGCTGATGATGTCGAAGCCGCTGCATTTCGGCGACTATGGCGGTCTGCCGCTGAAGATCATCTGGGCCGTCATGACGCTCATCACGATCTGGGTGCTGTGGACGGGCGTTTTGCTGTGGCTTCGCCGCAGGTCCGGCAGGCTCGAACGGCGGATCGCGGAGATCCAGAGCGGCGGCACTTTGGGAAGCGCCGCATGAGACACAAACCGCGCAACACGCTTCTTCAGACCTTCGCCATCCCATTGACGCTGGCGATCGCCACCGTGGCAGGTCTCATCCTGGGGCTGACAGGGGATGGCTGGCGCGACCTGGCCAGCTGGCTGCTGCTGATAGTTTCCCTGCTCCCGATCCGCGCCGCCTTTGCGCGTCGCCGATCGAGCGCACATCGTAATGCTCGTTTGGGCCAATCCCGTTTGGAAAGAAAGACATCATGAATTCAATGCTTCGCGTTTCAATCTTCGCCCTCGGCGCTTCGATCGCTGCAACGGCGCAGGCGCAGGATACGTCGGACGACGTAATCATCGTCACCGCGCAGCGCGAGAATGCGACGCAGGTGGTCAATGCGGGAAGCGCGGGCGTGTTGGGCAACAAGAACGCGGAGGATCTGCCCTTTACCATCCGGTCTTATGACGAGAGCCTGATCCTCAACCAGCAGCCGCAGACCCTGGGCGATGTATTGGAAAACGATCCGACGATCCGAACGACCTACGGCTTCGGTAATGCGTCCGAGCAGTTCGTCATCCGCGGCTTCACCCTGTTCGGCGACGATGTGGGTGTGAACGGATTGTATGGCATCGCGCCTCGCCAGCTTGTGGCGCCGGAGCTATACGGCAGTGTCCAGGTGCTTAACGGATCAAGTGCTTTTCTCAATGGCGCCGCACCGGGCGGCACGGGTCTCGGCGGCAGTGTGAACCTGATGCTCAAGCGCGCCGGAGCGTCCGATCTCAATCGGGTTACGGTATCCGCCGAACAAAGCGCTCGCTTCGGCGGCGCGGTGGACGTCTCGCGCCGGTTCGGAAGCGGGGGCGAGTGGGGACTGCGCATCAACGGAGCCTATCGCGATGGCGAAACGTCTATCGACGAGGAATATCGCCGCACGGCCGTAATCGGCGGCGCGCTCGATTACGATAACGGACCGCTACGCGCCGCCATCGATCTGGCGTATCAGGAAATCCGTGTCGACAACCTGCGGCCGAAGGTAACGATCGCGACCTCCACCGTGCCGGTCGTCCCAGACGCCGACGCCAATTACGCGCAGGATTTCGCCTACAGCGATCTCTCCGATGTGTTCGGCACCTTCGGCCTCGAATACGATGTCGCCGACAACGCAACTCTTTATGCTCGCGGCGGTGCTCGGGACGGCACGGAAGCAGGACAGTATGCCAGCCTGACGCTGGTCGACGCCGACACCGGAGCCGCAAACGGCGGGTCGCTGTTCGTACCTGCGACAAGCAATAACGAAGCTATCGAAGCCGGCCTGCGCGTGCGCCTTGGCGAACGCGTCACGCAGGAGATCAATTTCGGCGGCAATATCAGCTGGCAGGTCTTCCGCACGGCCTTCGATTTCGGATCGGGATACGCCACAAATCTCTACGACACGCCGCAGGTCGCATTGCCGCCCGGTGGCTTCATCGGCGGCGATCTCGACGATCCGCAACCGATCACTAAGGCGCGGCTGGCCAGCGCTTTCGCTTCGGACACTATCGGCCTGTGGGGGGATCGCATCCTGCTGACCGGCGGCCTACGCCTGCAGGATATCCGGCAGGAAAATATCAATTACGACGGAACCCCGGGCGCGACCTACGACGAGAGTGCGATTACGCCGGTGGCCGGCCTGGTTGTCAAACCGGTCTCCGGCCTGTCGCTCTATGCCAACCGGATCGAAGCCCTGCAGCAAGGACCCGTGGCTCCGATCGACCCCGGCCTGGTGACCAACCCCGGCGAAGTCCTCGCCCCGCGCAAGTCGGTGCAATACGAAGTCGGCGGCAAGCTGGCGCTGGGCGGACTGTTCGTCGGCCTCGGAGCTTACCGGATCGAGCGCCCGGGCGAAGGCGTGCTGGACGATGGCAGCTTCGGCTATCTCGGCGATCAACGCCATCAGGGGCTGGAACTGACCGTCAATGGCGAAGTAGCACCCGGCTTACGGTTGATCGGCGGCGCTGCCTTGACCGATGCCGAACTGATCGGCGGCAATGAGGTGCCGGGCATACCGGAATTCACAGCCAACGCCGATGTCGAATGGGATCTCGGCTTTGCGCCCGGCCTCACATTGACAGGACGTGCCGTGCATACCGGCGAGCAGTGGGTTGATGCGGCGAACACGCTGACGCTGGATAGCTGGACGCGCTTCGATCTCGGTGCGCGTTACGTGTTCGTGGCCGGCGAAGCGCCGATCACTCTGCGCCTGTCGGTCGATAATGTCGCGAACGAGCGGTATTGGGCCAGCAGTTTCGATGCTTTCTCGGCCGCATTGCTGCAGGGGCGGCCGCGCACGTTCAAGGCTTCCGTGTCAGCGGACTTTTAAGCGCGTCAGCGGGTGTTGCCGCGATCCCTGTCGAGCAGCAGCTGGAACAGGATCGCGCGCACTTCCCCGTCGATCTCGCCGTTGATCTTCTCCGGGCGCCAGCGGCGCTGGAAGGCTTCGACCGCCTTGTGCCCGTCGGTAATGTCGTAGCCGTAGCGTTCCAGCGCGAGGTAGAAGGCCGCGTCGTTGTCGAACGGATCGCCGCGTTCGAGCTTTTCGGGGCGCGGCAGGCACAGGCCGTATTCCGCGAGGCGGTCCCACGGAAACAGCTCGCCCGGATCGATCTTGCGGGCGGGCGCGACGTCGGAATGGCCGACCACATTGGCGCGCGGAATATCGTATTGCTTCACGATCCGCGCCACCAGCGGCACCAGCTTTTCGAACTGCGCCTCGTTAAATTCGCGATAGCCGTATTTATGGCCTGGATGGTCCAGCTCGATGCCAATGCTGATGCCGTTCACGTCCTTGTGCCCGCGCCAATAGGATACGCCTGCGTGCCAGGCGCGCTTGGCTTCCGGCACCAGCCGCACGACTTCGCCCTGTTCGCCGATCAGGTAATGCGCGGAAACCTTGGCTTCGGGATCGCACAGCCGCTCGATCGCGAAGCCCTTGTCCTCCATCTCGGTGTAGTGGATCACCACCATAGAGATGGGCCCGCTGCGCTCGTCGTGATTGGGCGAGAGGACCTCGCGGTCGACCAGCTCGTCCTTGCTGACGGGCAGGCCTTCGCCGAGTTTGCCGAAGTCCGACTTCACCCGATCAGGCCTTCGCCCTGTGGCAGCACTGCGCCCAGCACCAGCGCATCGGCGGATTTGTGATATTGCAGCCCGCCGCCGCTCTCCTGCGCGAGGAGGTGGATCATATGCGCCGCCGCCGTGCGGCTCGACAACTCGCTGCGGTCAAGACTGCCATCGAGCGCCCTGCCAATGGTCTCGTCGAACGCGACCTTCGGCCCGCTCGCGCGCACGACGATCTCGCACGCCCCGTCGCGCGTCTCGGCGCCGACATCCAGCGTGCCGCCGCGTACCAGCGCGTCGATCGCGATCTGCGCGAAATTGAGCAGCACCTTGACCGCCGGCTTGCCGAGCGAGGCATCCGCCAGCGCCCAATTGACCTCGACTTTGTCCTTGTCCGCCACCAGCGCCTGGATCAGGGCCTTTGGCTCCTCCACGTCCACACGCTCGCCAAAGCCACCCGCCGCGCCGAAGGCGAGCCGGAAGAACTTGAGCTTGTTGGTCGAGATCGACGCGCTCTGTTCCAGCAACTGCATTACGTTGGCGCGCATTTCCGGGTCGGTTTCCAGCGCGAGCAATTCCAGCCCGTTGGACAGCGCCCCCACAGGGCTCAGCATGTCATGGCACAGCCGCGAGCAGAGCATGGCGGCAAGGTCGATCGATTGGCGGTCGTCCATCGTGATCCCGGTAATGAAAAATTGAGGATGTGTCTTAGCGAGGCGAGGTCACATAGGGAAGCGCTTCGAACCCCGCATCCCCCGAACGCCAGAACGCGACTCGGCCTGCCGCGATGATGGCCCAGACCATCCCGTCCCCCGCCGCCAGGGCGGCATCGGTGGCGGAAGGCTCGGCGCGGCCATTGGGGTGCGAGTGATAATAGCCGACGACCTGCGGGTCACCCGCTCGCGCCGCGCAATGGGCGTCTATCAGGGTTTGCGGATCGATCTCGAAATGGGTTGCGGGGTCGGGATGGACATTGGCGGCGGGGAGGATGGCGCCGATGCGCTCGCTTTCGCCGAGGAGGATGCCGCAGCATTCGCAGGGGTGCGCTGCCTCGGCTTCCGCGAGCAGTTGGTCCAATAGCGCGCTTGAGATGTCCACGGTCATCGCGCATGGCCCTAGCATGGCCTCGCCGGAAATCATCAGCGGATCGCTCGCCACCACCGGCCGCCTGGACAAGGCGCTGGCCGAGGCGAGCGGGTTGTCGCGCGAGCGGGTGAAGGGGCTGATCGCGGATGGCGCAGTGGAGCTGGACGGGAAGGTGGTGGCCAGCGGGTCCACCAAGGTCGGGGCGGGTGCGCGTTATAATATCGCCCTCCCCCCACCCGAACCGCTTGCCGCAGAACCCCAGGACATCCCGCTCGAAATAATGTTCGAAGACGCCGACTTGTTGGTAGTCAACAAGCCCGCAGGCATGGTCGTGCATCCCGCGGCAGGCAATCCGGACGGGACGCTGGTCAATGCCCTGCTCCACCACTGCGCGGGGCGGCTGTCCGGCATCAATGGTGTCGCGCGGCCCGGGATCGTCCACCGGATCGACAAAGACACCTCCGGCCTGCTGGTCGTCGCGAAATCCGATGCCGCGCATGAGGGGCTGGCGAAGCAGTTCGCCGACCATTCGATTGCGCGCCGCTATCTCGCCGTCTGCACAGGCCATCCGAACCCAGCAGCGGGCACGGTGTCGGGCCGTATCGGCCGCTCCGAAAAGGATCGCAAGAAGATGGCCGTGCTCCCCGACGATGCGACGCGGGGCAAGCACGCGGTCACGCACTATAAAACGAAGCAGCGTCTCGACCATGCCGCGCTGATCGAATGCAGGCTCGAAACCGGGCGGACCCACCAAGTGCGCGTTCACTGTGCGTCAATCGGTCATCCGCTATTAGGAGACCCTGTCTATGGACGCACTCCCAAGCCGCTCCGCGCGACTCTTCAGCAGCTGCAATTCGCCCGCCAGGCGCTCCACGCAGCCAGCCTCGGATTCATCCATCCTATCAGCGGCGAAAGCTTGGATTTCCGCGCCGAATTGCCCCGCGACATGCGGGAACTCATCGACGAAACCGCTCGTTGAAATCGATGAAAAGCAGCACAGTCACGGGCGATTTCTGTTATAAGTAACTTCAGTGGCCCGAGAGTCGAATGCCCAGCAGGGGTTCGGCGCGCGAGGTCGACGCTAGAAAGGTCAGGGTTTACGTGAGCAATACCAAAGCATTGAGCGTCCCGGCGCTCGGCGGTGAGCAGAGCCTCAATCGCTATCTCTCCGAAATCAAGAAATTCCCCGTGCTGACGCAAGAGCAGGAATACATGCTCGCCAAGCGTTACGAAGAGCACGAGGACAGCGAAGCTGCGGCGCAGCTCGTCACCTCGCACCTGCGCCTCGTGGCGAAGATCGCCATGGGCTATCGCGGCTACGGCCTGCCCGTTTCGGATCTCATTTCCGAAGGCAATGTCGGCCTGATGCAGGGCGTGAAGAAATTCGAAGCCGATCGCGGTTTCCGCCTCGCCACCTATGCCATGTGGTGGATCAAGGCATCGATCCAGGAATATATCCTGCGTTCGTGGAGCCTCGTGAAGATGGGCACCACCGCTGCACAGAAGAAGCTGTTCTTCAACCTGCGCCGGATGAAGAAGAACCTCGACGCCTACGAGGACACCGATCTCCATCCCGACGATGTGGCCAAGATCGCGACCGATCTCGGCGTGCCCGAGCAGGAAGTGATTAACATGAACCGCCGCATGCTGATGGGCGGCGACGGATCGCTCAACGTGCCGATGCGCAATGGCGAAGACGGCAGCGGCGAATGGATGGACTGGCTGAAGGACGATGGTCCGCTTCAGGACGAGCTGGTCGCCGATGCCGAAGAAGCCGAAGTCCGCCACGACATGCTGGTGGAGGCTATGGACAATCTCAACGATCGCGAGAAGCACATTTTCCGCGAGCGGCGCCTGACGGAAAACCCGCAGACGCTGGAGGAATTGAGCCAGGTCTACAGCGTCAGCCGCGAACGCATCCGCCAGATCGAAGTCCGCGCGTTCGAGAAGGTGCAGAAGGCGATGAAGGCGATTGCCGGCGAAAGGCTCTTGCCGGGCGTGGCCTGATCTTCAAAACCTAATTCCCAGCGGGGTCGGGCGTTTCGTCGTCCGGTCCCGTTTGCAATTCCAGCGTCCCCATTTTCGGGAATGCCAGCATGCTCTTGGCCATCGCCAGTAGATCTGCCCGCGAGTTGATCGCGCAATAACCTGTGCGAAAGATGTCGAACGGTTCAGTCAGTTCTCGCCAATATTTTGAGGGACAGCGCTGTTGCAGGACATCGAAAGCAGTGATGATCTCATCGTCCGGCACGCGGGTAAGCAGCATGTATTCGCTACCGGGCAAAGTGCCCTTCTGGATTGCCCATAGCTCGATTAGCGCTCCCTCGCGTTCAACCTCGCCAAGCTTCACGAAAAACCCTCGGTCGAATGGACCTGTAGCGAGTTCAGCCCGGTCCTCCGCTGTGCGGATGATCGCAATGCAATGAAAAACGCCGTAGTTGCTAAGTCGATACCACTCAGGCTCGGCAGCAAATTCGTCGGCGGAGTTCGGACGCAGCAGCCAATCACCGAACCGTACCCGGCTGATACAACTCGCTATTGTATCAGGATCGGTATAGCCGCGCGGCCAGAGATCTTCCCAGTCGAAAGTATACAGGGGCAGGTCAGAATGGATCGGGTCCGAAGCGAACGCCTCGCCTTCGTAGTCGCGCGTGCCCTCCGCTCGCAATGGAGCCGCGGCGATGAAAGCGAAGGCGATCAGCCAGCGGAGCATCAGCCCCCCGCCAGATCCATCACCGCCGCGACCATGGCCCGGGTGCCGAGCGTCACGCTTTCGCGCGGGGCGATCTTGAACAGGGGGGAGTGGTGCGACGGCACGGCAGTGCCGCCATTAGCCTCGGCTTCGAAGGCTTCCGGCGGGGTACCGCCGACGCCGAAATAATAGCCCGGCACGCCGAGGTCTTCCGCTACGAAGTAGGAGAAATCCTCAGCACCCATGCCGCGCTGCTCGAAGGGTTCGAAGCCTTCCTCGCCGAAAGTCGCGCGCATCACTCTATTCAGCCGGCGGGCGAGCTCGGGGTCGTTATAAGTGACCGGTGTGCCTTCGCTCACCGTGACCTTCACCGGCAGCTCGTCGGGCAGGCCGTGGGCCTTGCCGATGCCGACCGCAACGCGCTCGATGGCGGCAAGCAATTGTGCGCGCGTATCCTCGTCATTCGCGCGCACGGTCAGTTGCAGGTCGGCGCGTTCGGAGATGATGTTGTGCTTCGTGCCGGCCTGGAACGCGCCAACCGTGATGACCGCGGGTGAGAGCGGCTCGATCTCGCGGCTGACGATCGATTGCAGCGCGGTGACGATCTGCGAGGCGATATAGACCGGGTCGCGGCCCATGTGCGGGCTGGCCCCGTGCGCGCCGACGCCGGGCACCATGATATCGACCGAATCGGCGCTCGAATACTGAATCCCCTCGGCAGCAGACACCACGCCGGTCGGCAGGATAGAGGCGACATGGAAGGCGAGCGCATAGTCCGGCTTGCCGAAGCGGTCGTAGAGGCCGTCTTCGAGCATGGCCTTCGCCCCGCCGACACGCTCTTCCGCAGGCTGGACCACGAACATCAGCGTGCCCGACCAGTCGTCTTTCATCGCCATCAAGCGCCGCGCCGTGCCGACCATCGACGTGATATGCACGTCGTGCCCGCAGGCGTGCATCACTGGATAGGTCTCGCCGTCCTTCCCGACCTGCGTGGCGGTGGAGGCGTAGTCGAGGCCGGAGCGCTCCTCCACCGGCAGCCCGTCCATATCGGCACGCAACATGATCAGCGGGCCATCGCCATTCTCCAGCATGCCGACCACGCCGGTGCCGCCGACATTTTCGGTCACCGTCAGCCCGGCGGCGCGCAGTTCGGCGGCCATGCGCTTGGCGGTATCGGTCTCGAGGAAGGAAAGTTCGGGGTTCTGGTGGAAATGGACGAAGAGGTCTTCGAGATGGCTGTCGTAATCCGCTGCAACCGCGTTGGCGACCTCCGCGCTATCGGCCAGAGCCGGTGTCGCAGCGAAAGCGGCCAGCGCCGCGGCCAGAGTGAGATTGCGCATCGATCATCCCCTTGTGTTCATTCGTGGTGACAGAAAGCACGGGCGCGCCCCATGGGCAAGCGCCGCCGATTGCAACCGCTCTCCATGGCCGCTAGCAGCAGGACCATGCGCTGGTTCGTCCGCTTTCTTTTCAAAGCCCTGTTCGGCCTTCTGGCGCTGAGCCTGCTGCTGGTGCTCGCGTTCAAATTCGTGCCCGTGCCTGTCACCGCAACTATGGTGATGGACGGGAACGGCATCACCAAGGACTGGACCAGCCTCAGGAATATCGATCGCAACATGGTGCGCGCGGTGATCGCGGCGGAGGATGGCAAGTTCTGCACGCATGACGGCTTCGACCGCGAGGCGATCGAGAAAGCGATGCGCGAGAATGCCCAGGGCGGGCGCATCCGCGGCGGCTCCACGATCAGCCAGCAGACCGCCAAGAATGTCTTCCTGTGGCAGGGCGGCGGCTATTTCCGCAAAGGGCTGGAAGCCTATTTCACCCTGCTGATCGAACAGGTCTGGGGCAAGCGCCGGATCATGGAGGTCTATCTCAACGTCGCCGAGACCGGGATCGGCACCTATGGCGTGGAAGCCGGGGCCGAGCGCTATTTCAACAAGTCCGCCGCAAGCCTGAACCCTACCGAAGCGGCCCGCATGGCCGCGGCGCTTCCGCTGCCAAAAGAGCGTTCGGTGGTCAACCCACGCGGCTGGCTGCGCGGACATGGCAACACGATTGCCGCGCGCATCGGCGTAGTCGGTCGTGACGGCCTCGATGCCTGCGTGTACGACTGATTGCCATGGGCGCAGGGCACGATCACGCGCATGGCAGCGATCACGCGGGGCATAGCCATGCTCCCGCGGACTTCGGCCGCGCCTTCCTGATCGGCATCATCCTCAACACCGGCTTCGTGATCGTCGAGGCGGCCTATGGCTGGATCTCGGGATCGATGGCGCTGATTGCCGATGCGGGCCACAACCTGTCCGACGTGCTGGCGCTGATGCTGGCCTGGGGGGCGAGCGTCGCGGCGAAGAAAGCGCCGACCGACCGCTTCACCTATGGCTACAAAAGCTCGACTATCCTCGCCGCGCTGGCCAATGCCGGGCTTCTGCTGGTCGCCATCGGGGCGATCCTGTTCGAGACTTTGCACCGCATGGCGCAGCCCGCCGAAGTCCAGGGCGAAACCATGGCGATCGTCGCCGGGATCGGCATTTTGATCAATGCCGGCACCGCCGCGCTCTTCCTGCGCGGACAGCACGATATCAATATCCGCGGGGCCTTCCTGCACATGGCCGCCGATGCCTTGGTAAGCCTGGGCGTGGTGATCGCCGGGCTGGCGATCCTGTGGACCGGCGAGACGTGGATCGATCCGGCGGTGAGCCTGCTGATCGTGCTCGTGATCGCCTGGGGCACGTGGGGTCTGCTTAAGGACAGCGTCGCGATGAGCCTGCTGGCGGTGCCCAAGGGTATCTCGGAGAAGGCCGTGCGCGATTATCTGGCCGGGCTACCGGGTGTGGACGCCGTCCACGACCTCCATATCTGGCCGATGAGCACGACCGAGACCGCGCTAACAGCGCATCTCGTCATGCCCCAAGGCCATCCGGGCGACACCTTCCTCAGCGAGATTTCGCACGAGCTGGAGCATCACTACCGCATTGGCCATGCGACCATCCAGATCGAGCGCACGCCGCACTGCTCGGGCGGTTGCTGATGCAGCGCGCGAGCAAGGCGGCGCGGGACAGGCTCAAGGCGGCGATGAGCCGTCTCGCTCGTGGCGAAAGCGCAGCGCTGGAGGACGTGTACCGTGCGACCTCGGCGAAACTTTTCGGCATCTGCCTTCGTATCTTGAAAGACGAAAAGGAAGCCGAGGACGCATTGCAAGACGTCTATCTGACATTATGGCGACGGGCCGATCGGTACGACCCCGAACGGGCTAGCCCCATCGCCTGGCTGTCTACTTTCGCGCGCAATTGCGCGATCGATCGCCTCCGCACCGGCAAGGTCAGGGGTGGCGCAGTGTCCGAGGACAAGGCTGCTGCCGTGCCAGATGGCAATCCGGTGGCCGATGCGATGTTGATCGACGAGGAACGAGAGGCCCGAGTCCATCGCTGTCTCGAAGAGCTCGACGAAACGCCGCGCGACGCGATCCGCAGCGCTTTCTTCGAAGGCCGTAACTATGCCGAGCTGGCCGAGCGGCAGAATGTCCCGCTCGGCACGATGAAAAGCTGGATCAGACGCGGGCTGGCGAAGCTGAAAGCGTGTATGGAGGCGGGAGAATGAGCGAGGTCAAACGCCCCGACACCGTCCTAGCTGCCGAATATGCACTCGGCCTGCTGGAAGGAGAGGAATTGCTCGCAGCACGCGCTCGTGAAGCATCCGACAGCGCTTTCGCCGCAGACGTTGCACAATGGCAGGATCGCCTTGCCCCACTCACCGACGACATCGATCCGCGCATGCCGCGTGCCGAAGTTTGGGCGAACATCGAGGCAGCGATGGGCGCGGATACCGGCACAGCGGAAGTCATCGCCCTGCAGCGCAAGGTCCGCCGCTGGCAATGGGTCGGCGGGGTGAGCGCGGCTGCGGCTGTTGCGCTGGCGGTTTTCGCCTTACCCATGCGGCAGGCACCCGACGGTCCCTCCGGAAATATCGCCAGCGGCCCCGCCCTCACCCAGCCACTGCTCGCCGCGAACATGCCGATCGAAGGCACGCCACTGCGGCTCGACCTGACCTATCTCCCCGGAGCGCACAGTCTGCTGGTGACGGCAGTTGGACTAACGGGCGATGGAATTCACGACCACGAAATCTGGCTGGTTCCGGACGAAGGTGATTTGATTTCGCTCGGTGTGGTGACTCCGGGTGAAGTCACGGCGCACGAAGTACCGGTCGAGGTCGCCCCACGAATCCACGGCGGTTCGCAGTTGCTGCTGACACGCGAGCCGCTGGGCGGGAAACCGCCGCAAGCCGAGGCCGGACCGGTCGTTGCAGAGGCACGCTTCGCCGCGATCTAGGCATTTTTCGGCTCGGGCGTGCATCTGCCCGGTCAAGCGATCCGTATCTCCTACACAAGCTGGACGGGGCTTGGGAAAAGGAGACTACGATGAATATTTCGAAGAAACTCAAGGCTGCCGCCCTCGCGTCCATCGCCGCGACCGGCGCATTCGCACTTTCTGCAGGCACTCCGGCACTCGCCGATCATCACGGCATGAAGGCCGAGCAGGCGCAGCCGAACATCGTCGAAGCCGCGCAGGGCACCGGCGTTCACACCACGCTGGTTGCCGCCGTACAGGCCGCCGGGCTCGTCGACACGCTGACCAGCCCCGGACCCTTTACCGTCTTTGCACCGACCGACGATGCCTTCGCGGCGCTGCCGGACGGCACGGTCGATACGCTGCTGATGCCGGAGAACCGCGACCAACTGACCAACATCCTCACCTACCACGTGGTCGAAGGCCGTATTCCTGCAGCACAGCTGACGCAGGCCATCCGCCAGGCCGGCGGGACCTACGAGTTCGAGACCGTCGCCGGCGAGACGCTCAGCGCCAGCTTCAGCGGCGACAATATCGTGATCACCGACGCGGCTGGCGGGACCAGCACCGTCACCATGGCCGATGTAAAGACCACCAACGGCGTGATCCATGTCACCGACGGTGTCTTCCTGGCCGGATGATAGACTTTCCCCCGGTGCCGCGCAGTCCAACCCATAATGCGCGGTACCAAACGACCCCGCCCGGCGCTCATGAGAGGCCGGGCGGGGTTTTCTTTTGAGTTTTCGAAAACTTCGGGAGCGAAAGCAGCCTCAGGCGGCCTCTTCCTCGTCCTTCTTGCCGCCATGAACCTGGACCGGTTCCTTGCGGCCGTCGACCACGTCCTTGTCGATCACGATCTCGCTCACGCCTTCCATGTCGGGCAGGTCGAACATCGTATCGAGCAGGATGCCCTCCACGATCGAGCGCAGCCCGCGCGCGCCGGTTTTCCGCTTGATGGCCTTCTCCGCGATCTCGCGCAGCGCTTCGTCCTTGAAGGTCAGCTCGACATCCTCGAGCTCGAACAGCTTGCTGTACTGCTTGACGATGGCGTTCTTCGGCTCGGTCAGGATCGTCACCAGCGCATCCACATCGAGGTCGTTGAGCGTGGCGATCACCGGCAGGCGGCCGACGAATTCGGGGATCAGGCCGAACTTGAGCAGATCTTCCGGCTCGCTCTTCTCGAGCAGCTCGCCCACGCGGCGCTTGTCCGGATCGGCGACATGCGCGCCGAAACCGATACTGCGCTTCTGCAGGCGATCGGCGATAATCTTATCGAGCCCGGCGAAAGCGCCGCCGCAGATGAACAGGATGTTCGTGGTGTCGACTTGGAGGAATTCCTGCTGCGGATGCTTGCGGCCACCCTGCGGCGGGACGCTTGCCGTCGTACCTTCCATCAGCTTGAGCAGCGCTTGCTGCACGCCCTCGCCCGACACGTCGCGCGTGATGGAGGGATTTTCCGCCTTGCGGGTGATCTTGTCGATCTCGTCGATATAGACGATGCCGTGCTGCGCTTTCTCGACGTTGTAGTCGCTGGCCTGCAACAGCTTGAGGATGATGTTCTCCACATCCTCGCCCACGTAACCGGCTTCGGTAAGCGTGGTGGCGTCGGCCATTGTGAAGGGCACATCGAAGGTCCGCGCCAGCGTCTGCGCGAGCAGCGTCTTGCCGGTACCGGTCGGACCGACCAGCAGGATATTCGACTTCGCGAGTTCCACATCGCCGGACTTGCCGCTGTGCTTCAACCGCTTGTAGTGATTGTGCACCGCCACCGAGAGGACGCGCTTGGCGCGATCCTGGCCGATCACATAATCGTTCAGCGTCTGGAAGATTTCGGACGGCGTCGGAACGTCGCCTTCCTTCTTGCCGGTGAGGCCGGCCTTGGTTTCTTCGCGAATGATGTCGTTGCACAGCTCTACGCATTCGTCGCAGATGAACACGGTCGGGCCCGCGATGAGCTTCCTCACCTCGTGCTGCGACTTGCCGCAGAAGCTGCAATACAGCGTGCTCTTGCTATCGGTTCCGCTCAACTTGGTCATATCCTAATCGTCTTCCCCGGCCCTGTCGGCAGATGTGCGACTCTAGGGGACACGGGATTTGGGTCAATATCGTAGGTACAATCATCCCCTTGCCACAAGCTGAAGCGGCAAGGTTGCTGGAATCCTACGGCAATCGTGCAACAGTCCCGCGCAGGCACAGTGGCTGCGCGGAACCTTAAGGCTGACCGGTCACTCGGGTGCGCCACCCGAACCTTCGGCTTCGGCCTCGCCGTTTTCCGGACGGGTTTCGAAGACCTTGTCCACGATCCCGAACTTCATCGCTTCCTCGGCTTCGAGGAAGGTATCGCGATCCATCGCCTTCTCAATGTCGGACAGGCTCTGGCCGGTGTATTTCACATAGAGATCGTTCATCCGCTTGCGAATGCGCAGGATCTCGCGCGCCTGGATCTCGATATCGCTGGCCATGCCGCGTGCGCCGCCGGACGGCTGGTGGACCATGATGCGGGCATTGGGCAGCGCGATGCGCATACCCGGCTCGCCCGCCGCCAGCAGGAAGCTGCCCATGGAAGCGGCCTGCCCGACACAGACGGTCGACACGCGCGGCTTGATGTACTGCATCGTGTCGTGGATGCCCATGCCGGCCGTCACCACGCCGCCGGGTGAGTTGATGTACATGCTGATCGGCTTCGAGGGATTCTCGCTTTCGAGGAACAGCAGCTGGGCGATGATCAGCGACGCCATGCCGTCTTCGACCTGGCCGGTGACGAAGACGATGCGTTCGCGCAGCAGGCGGCTGAAAATGTCGAAGCTGCGTTCGCCGCGGCTGGTCTGTTCTACCACCACCGGGACAAGCGCGCCGGTTGCGGGATCGCGCGTGAACTGGCCCTGGGTGGAATGGGCATCGCTGCCGAACAGGTCGATCATGAAATTTCCTCTCGTCGGATCGGTTGAGCGCCTATGTCGCGAGTACCCCGGCGATGTTCAAGAGGCTTAACCCCTTTGCCGCCCAGATATGTCGCCGAACACCCAAATGCCGGTGAAAAATCGGTTGCACGCTGCAATCCATGTAATTCGTCCGTCGCAATGTGCCGTTGGCAGACGCGCCGGACTCATTTGTCGGATGCGATATCGCCATGGTCGATGGCGCGGTGGCCTTTTCGGTTACAAACGTAGACGAGGCTCCTCGAACCAAGAGGGGAGCCCCTATTCAATGAATTACCGCCGCGACATATCGGTCGTTACCGTCTTGGCTGCACTGATGCTCGGTGTAATCCCGACGCCTGCGCTCGCAACGGAGGACGATGCGAGCGAACCGGCCGGCGAAGGCGATCCGCCCACCGAAGGCGCGCAGGTTTTCGAACCGGCCTATTTCGAACGCTACGCCCCGCGCAACGCGCTCGATATGCTGGCCCAGGTCCCCGCTTTCGTCATCGACGATGGCGAAAACAATTCGCGCGGCCTCGGCCAGGCGACTGCCAACGTACTCGTCAATGGCGAACGGTTTTCGAGCAAGTCCGACAGCGTGCGCGATCAACTGAGCCGGATTCCGGCGAGCGACGTGGTCCGGATCGAGATCGTCGACGGGACCACGCTCGATATCCCCGGCCTCAACGGCCAGGTCGCCAACGTCATCGTCAACAAGACCGGCGCGTCGGGGCAGTTCAGCTGGACCACCGGCTTTCGACCCTACAATACCGAGGCACAATTGCTCGGCGGCGAAGTGTCGCTGACCGGCAATGCCGGCAAACTCGACTACACGATCTCACTCAGCAACGAGAACAACCGCTTCGGAACCGATGGCCCGATTACCGTGGTCGATGGCGCGGGCGATCTGATCGAGACGCAGGATACAAAGTTTTCCGGCAAGTTCGACAATCCGACGCTGGCAACCAACTTTACCTACACCTTCTCGCCCGATGTCATCGCCCATCTCAACCTGCGATATGGCGAGGATTTCTGGTCGCAGCGGATTACCGAACTGGCCGATGTCGTCGTCGGCCCCGACCGCGAGCGCCTATTGCTCAACGACGAGGATGGCCCCGAATACGAGATCGGCGGCGACATCGAATTTCCGCTCGGTCCGGGCAAGCTCAAGCTGATCGGGCTGGAGCGCTTCGAACGCGACAATTTTCGCAGCGTACTGGTCGACAGCTTTTCCGACGGCTCGCCCGACACCGGCTCGCGCTTCCGCCAGACCAATGCGGCGGGGGAGCGGATCGGTCGGTTCGAATACGGCTGGAACATGTTCAAGGCCGACTGGCAGCTTTCGGGCGAGGCCGCGTTCAACCGGCTCGACCGCCGCTCCTCGATCGAGGAACTCGATACCGATGGCGAGTTCTTTTTCATTCCCTTCCCGGCCGGCAATGGCGGCGTGACGGAGGATCGCTACGAAGGCATTCTCAGCTTCGGCAAGCAGTTGACGCCGAAGCTGTCGCTGCAGGCCACGGCGGGTGCGGAATATTCGAAAATTCAGCAGACCGGGTCCGCCGCCAATTCGCGAGTGTTCAAGCGGCCCAAGGGCTCGCTGTCCCTCGCGTGGAAGCCGGCCAGCGATTTCGACGTGTCGGTCGAACTGCGTCGCCGTGTCGGCCAGCTCAGCTTCGGCAATTTCCTCGCCAGCATCAATCTCGACAACGACAACGGCAACGGCGGCAATAACGAACTGGTGCCCGACCAGAGCTGGAACCTAGAGGCGGAGATCAACAAGAGCTTCGGCGCCTGGGGCTCTGCCAAATTGCAGGTCCGGCAGGCCTGGTTCGAAGATTTCATCGACTATTTCCCGCTGGCGAACGGCGGCGAGGCGCGGGGCAATATCGGCGACGCACAGCGACTGCATATCGAATTGTCGGGCACGGTGAAATTCGATCCGATCGGCTGGAAAGGCGCGCAGCTGAATTTCGCTGCCGTCCAGCGTTACATGGACATCGTCGATCCGTTCACCGGGGAAAACCGCGCATTCTCAAACGATCTCTACAACCGGCTTGAGGCCGATTTCCGCCACGACATCCCCAGCAGCGACTGGGCTTATGGCGCCAGCCTGTTCACCTTCAGCCCGGTCGAATATTCGCGCCGCTACGAAGAAGGGCGCTTCTGGGAGGGACCGAGTTTCGTGGACGTCTTCGTGGAGCACAAGGACATCCTGGGCATGACCGGACGGCTGCGGGTGGGCAACGTGCTGTCGGCGCGCAACAAGGGTTTCCGCACCGTCTTTGACGATTCGCGGCCCGACGGCGACGTGCTGTTCACCGAAACGCTGGACCGCCGCATCGGCCCGATCGTGCGCTTCACCTTGAGCGGGAATTTCTAAGCACGCTTGCATTGCGCTTCGGCGGTGGCAGGGTGGTGCGATGAAGCATATCGCCCTGTCGTTCGCTCTCCTTGCAACCGCATCGCCGCTCGCAGCGCAGGAGGGGCCAGATGAACAGCCGACAGTGCGCTTGGAGATGCCCGGTCCACCACCCGGAGTGGAGGCTCCGCAGAACGAAGCGGAGCGGCGCACGCTGCTCTATGCCATTCGCGCTCGAAATCTCGACAACGGGCCGAATGGGCTGAATTCGATCATCACTTTTGCGCCCGACATCACAGCTCAGACCCGGGCGGCGCGAGCTCAGCCGACATTGCTCGCCGGTCGACCGGTGCTGGTGAAGGACAATATCGAAACACGCGAATTGCCGACCTCCGCCGGTAGCCTTGCCTTGGCAGAGAGTATGACCGGACGCGATGCGCCGCTGATTGCACGCCTGCGCGCAGCCGGCGGGGTCATGATGGGCAAGACCAACCTGTCCGAGTGGGCGAATATCCGCGACGACAATTCCACCAGCGGCTGGAGCGCGGTGGGCGGCCTGACCCGCAATCCGCATGCGATCGACCGCAATACCTGCGGCTCATCCTCCGGAAGTGGCGCGGCGGTGGCGGCGGAATTCGCCTGGGCAGCCATCGGCACGGAAACCGACGGGTCGATCACTTGCCCCGCCAGCGTCAACGGGATCGTCGGCTTCAAGCCCACGGTCGGCATGGTCAGCCGCACGCATGTCGTGCCGATCAGCCATTCGCAGGACACCGCCGGCCCGATGGCGCGCAGCGTATACGACGCAGCGCTGTTACTCGAAGCCATCACGGGCAGCGATCCCGCCGATCCCGCCACCGCCGAAGCGGACGCGCGCAAGTCTGCGTTCTCGGAAGGTCTGCGCGACGCTTCGCTCCAAGGCGTGCGGATCGGCGTGCTGGTCAACCAGATCGGTAGCCGCGACGATGTGCGCGCGCTGTTCGAGCAGGCGCTGGACGACATGCGACGCGCCGGTGCGGAACTGGTCGAGATCGAATACGACCCGCAGGGCGAAATGTTCGGCGCGGAGCTAACCGTGCTGCTCTACGAATTGCGCACCGACATGGACGCCTACCTCGCCTCGCGCCCGGGCACCGACGGCCCGCGCAGCCTTGCCGACCTTGTCGCTTTCAACGAGGCCAATGCCGATACCGAGATGCGCTGGTTCGGGCAGTCGCTGTTCGAACGCGCACTCGAGACTACGGACGAGGCGGCTTACGAGGAAGCCCGCGCGACGTCTCTACGCCTCGCGAGCGAGGAAGGGATCGACCGCCTGCTGCAAGAGCACGACGTCAGCCTGCTCGTCGCGCCGACGCGCGGGCCTGCGTGGGTGAGCGACCTCGTCAACGGGGATAATTTCAATGGCAGTATCGGTGCGGGCTCCCTCGCGGCCATCGCAGGCTATCCGCATCTGACGGTCCCGATGGGCGCGGTGGAGCGGCTGCCGGTAGGGATCAGCTTCATGGGCGCGAAGTGGCAGGACCACGCGGTGCTCAAGGCCGGGGCCGCATTCGAGCGGGCGCGCACCGCCGAAGTTCCGAAGCCGAATTTCCAACGCTGGGAACCCGAAGCCCTGCCCGCGGACTGATAGGCGATGGAATACGAACCGCGCATCTTTCTCTTCGTCGTCATGGGCTTGGGGCTGATGGCGGCGGTTTCGCTGGAACGGTTTCTCGCCAAATTCTGGCTCTCGCTGCCGATCGTCTATGTCGCTGCCGGGTTCGCGATCTTCTCGCTCCCGCTCGACCTGCCGAACATCAATCCGACCTACGACGGCTTCGACGCCGTAACGCTCGAATACACGACCGAGTTCATCGTCATCGCCTCGCTGATGGCGGCCGGCATCGCTATCGACCGGCCGGTCAGCTGGGCCAACTGGCGGCAGATCTGGCCGCTGCTGGTGATTGCCATGCCGCTCACGGTCGCCGCGGTCGCCCTGCTCGGCTGGTGGGCTATCGGGCTGACCCCGGCGTCGGCGATCCTGCTCGGTGCCGCGCTCGCGCCTACGGATCCGGTGCTGGCGCGAAGCGTGCAGGTCGGCCCGCCGGGCGAAAACAAGCGGCACGACGTGCGCTTCAGCCTGACTGTCGAGGCCGGCCTCAACGACGGGCTGGCCTTCCCCTTCACTTACCTCGCAATCGCCGCTGTCGGCATGGCCACGCTCGGCTCGTGGACGCTGGAATGGCTGTGGTTCGACCTCGTCTGGCGCATCCTGGTCGGTTGCGTCGTCGGCTGGGCGGTCGGACGGCTCGGCGCATGGTGGGTGTTCGAGCGCGAGGCGGACTCGCCGATGAAGGAGATCGACGAGGAGAGCGAGAGCGCCGACCAGCCAAAATACTCGACCAGCGAAGGGCTGATCGTGCTGGGCACGCTGCTCCTCGCCTACGGCCTCGCGGAAATCTTCGCGGGCTACGGCTTCCTAGCCGTTTTCGTCGGCGCGGTCACGGCGCGCCAGCGGGAGAACCGCAGCCGCTATCACAAGATCAGCCATCACTTCATCGACCAGATCGAGCAGATCGTGCTGGTCGCCGTGCTGTTCGGCTTCGGCGCCATGCTCGCGAGCGGCGTGCTGCAACCGCTCACCTGGACTGCCGCACTGGTCTGCCTCGCCCTGATTTTCGTTATCCGTCCGCTATCTGGCCTGCTGGCCGAATACCGTTCCAACCTGCCGCTGGCAGGCACCTTGGCGATCGCGTTCCTGGGCGTACGCGGGATGGGCTCGATCTACTACCTCGCTTACGGCCAGAACCATGCGGAGTTCATCCAGATCGATCTGCTATGGGCTTGCGTCAGCTTCACCATTCTCGTGTCGATCTTGGTACACGGCGTCGTGTCCGGCCCGCTGATCTCGCATATCGAGCGCCACCGCGGGCACATCCATACCGGCACGGACGAGGAAATGCTCAGCCATAGTCCCGACGGCAAACCGATCGCGGTCGAGTTGCCCGACAAGCCCTGCTGACACCGCGCAAGCAAAAGGGCGACCGGATCCGATCCGGCCGCCCCTTGCGAAAACATGCGTTGGCGTGAGGCTTACTTCTTGGCAGCAGCCTTCTTAGCCGGTGCCTTCTTCGCGGCCGGCTTCTTGTCGGCAGCTTTCCTGGCCGGTGCCTTCTTGGCAGCGGGCTTCTTGTCGTCGGTCTTCTTGGCAGCGGCTTTCTTGGCCGGAGCCTTCTTCGCCGCAGGCTTCTTGTCGGCAGACTTCTCGTCCGACTTGGCGTCGTCCTTCTTCGCAGCGGCCTTCTTCGCCGGGGCCTTCTTCTTGGCCGCAGCCTTTTTCTTCGGCTTCTCTTCGGTGGTGTCTTCGGCCTCGATCGCGGCTTCGAGTTCCTCGCGCGTCACTTCGCGGTCGGTGATCTCGGCCTTGTCGAACAGGAAGTCGACGACCTTGTCCTCATAGAGCGGAGCGCGCAGCTGGGCGGCGGCCATCGGCTCGGTGCGGACATATTCCATGAACCGCTCGCGGTCTTCGGCGCGGTACTGCTGGGCAGCCTGCTGGATCAGCATCTGCATCTCGTTGGCGTTGACTTCCACGCCGTTCGCCTGGCCGATTTCCGACAGCAGCAGGCCGAGGCGCACGCGGCGTTCGGCGATCTTGCGGTAATCGTCCTTCTCGTCCTCGATTTCCTTCAGCATGGCTTCGGGATCCTCGGACTGCGCGGCTTCCTGCTGGAGCTGGGCCCAAATCTGGTCGAATTCCGCATCGACCATGCCCTGCGGCACCGCGAAATCATGACCGGCAGCCAGCTTGTCGAGCAGCTGGCGCTTCATCTGCGTGCGGGTCAGGCCGGAGGTTTCCTGCTCCAGCTGGCCACGGACCAGTTCCTTCAGCTTGTCGATGCTGTCGAGGCCGAGGTTCTTGGCGAATTCGTCGTCCACCTTGGTCTCGGTCGCAACCTTCACCCGCTGCACGGTAACGTCGAATTCCGCTTCCTTGCCGGCGAGATGCTCTGCCGGATAGTCGTCCGGGAAGGTCACGGTGATGGTCTTCTCATCACCGGTCTTCACGCCCGTCAGCTGTTCTTCGAAGCCGGGGATGAACTGGCCCGATCCGATCACCAGCGGGGTGTTCTCCGCCTTGCCGCCTTCGAATTCGGTGCCGTCTACGCGGCCCACGAAATCGATGATCAGCTGGTCGCCTTCGCCCGCCTTCTTGGTCTTGGCGGCGTCCTTGTAGCTCTTGTTCTGGTCGGCGATGCGCTGGACGGCTTCGTCCACCGCCTCGTCCTTCACCGGAACGGTCAGGCGCTCAAGTTCGAGATCCTTGATCTCGGGCGCTTCGATCTCGGGCAGGATTTCCAGCTCGACGGTGAGTTCGGCATCCTTGCCTTCCTCGTAACCTTCGCCGAACTCGACCTTGGGCTGCATCGCGGGGCGCAGCTTATTGTCGGCCATCACCTTGTCGACCGATTCGCGGATCATGTCGTTGACCGCCTGCGCGTGAAGCTGTTCGCCGTGCATCTTGCGCACGAGGTTCGCCGGCACCTTGCCGGGGCGGAAACCGGGCATGCGGACCTGCGGGGCGATCTTCTTCACTTCGCTGCCCACGCGCTCGTCGATGTCCTTCGCCGGGATGGTGACGGCATAGGCGCGCTTCAGGCCTTCATTGGCGGTTTCTTTGATCTGCATGGTTGAAACTCGTGACTTTCGAAAATGCGATAGTGATGACGGGGCCTCACGCTGCGGCGGCACTGGTGCGGGCGAAGGGACTCGAACCCCCACATCTTTCGATACTGGTACCTAAAACCAGCGCGTCTACCAGTTCCGCCACGCCCGCTAACCCGAACGATGCCGCGCGAAGGGGCGGGCCCTCCACGTGTAGGCGCGTGCCTCTAGAGCGATGCGACGACAAGCGCAAGCGTGGCGACGGATGGGGGAACGCGGAGCGGCGGCGGGCCGTTGTTCAAGACGAAAGGAGCCATCCCCATGGCCGACTACGAAACACCTCAGGTCCCGCCGACGACACCCCCGGTCGTCAATCCCGATGTGAAGCCCAAGACCTCTGCCGAGATGGAAGAGGATGGCGAAGCGGAAGGCGAAACGCTCGACCATCGCGGAACGCCGGACGAAATCGACATCGAAACCGAAAAGGCGCTCGAGCCTGCCATGGACGGCGGGCGCGACGGCAAGGGCGAGCAGGGGCTGGATATCTCGCGCTCCGAAACCCTCCTCCCGCCGGATTGAAGGAGACCGACAATGGCAACGCAGCCCGACCCCTCGCCCGATACGATCGATCCCGGCGCACCGCAGGAGATGCCGCCCGACAGCCCACCGAACGAGGCCCCGATGGAAGAGCCACCCGGTGTGGAACCGGTGTCCCCCGATTACGACAATCCGGGTCGCGGCCCGATCGAAACGCCCCCGCCGCCCGATTGAACTTGCGGGTCGGCGCGGCGCGCATTAACGGCGCATCGCATGAGCGAAGATACGAATAACGACACCCCGCCCGACCGCCTCTCGGTCAATCCGAAGAGCGAACATTTCAGCACTGAAGTGTTGCAGCGCGGCGTGGGCATTCGTTTCAAAGGCAAGCAGCGCACCGACATCGAGGAATATTCGATATCGGAAGGCTGGGTGCGCGTTCAGGCCGGCAAAACGATGGATCGCAAGGGCAATCCCCTCACACTCAAGCTCAACGGCCCGGTCGAAGCCTGGTACGAGGACCTCGGCGAGGACGCGCCGGTCGCAAAGGCCGGCTAATCAGCGAAAGTCGGCGAACGCGCTGAGGAAGCGCTTCGAGGTTTTCTTGCGCGCCGGCTTCTCGGATTGTGCGATCTGCACGCGCGGTTGCGCGACCCCATCGCTATAAATAAATCCTTCGACCGGCCATGCGGTCTTTCCTACCGCGCCGAGCGGCGCATACCAGACCTGCACCTCGCTCCAGTCGTTAGCCGGCGATACATCGACCGCCAGCACGTCTTTCTCGACCTGGCCGCGCCGCCCGTCGATCGGCGACCAGTTTGCATGGTCGAGCAGCACGCGGCGCGAATCCACCACCTTGCTGACAGCAGCAACATGGCCCAGGCGCATGCTGCGATGCGGCTTGAACGCCATGACGGCGCCTTCGCGCGGGATCGATCCGGTAGCATAGCGACCTTGTGCCTGATCCCACCACGTATGGGCATCGCCGTAAATCTCGATGCCGCTGACCTTGCGGGCATAGGGCACGCATTGAAGGTAGGGCGCAAGCTCGCTCGCCGAGGACGAGAAGTCGCTATCCACTCGGAAATCCCGGCTGTCGTCGGCGAGAGTCGGAGCGGAAAGGCCGAGCGCGGCCATGGCGATAATAGCGCGTTTCATGGCCATGGTGCCTAACCCGTTAACCTTACGGCACGCCTGCCCGACATGGTTAACGGCATTTAACCCTCTCACGCACATCCGCTTGCAATGCGGCAGCTAAAGGGCCACTTGCCGCGCCATCATGCGCGCATCCCCATCCAAGCCTACGGTGATCATCATCGGCCGCCCGAATGTCGGCAAGTCGACGCTGTTCAACCGGCTTGTCGGCAAGAGGCTGGCGCTGGTCGACGACCAGCCCGGCGTCACGCGTGACCGCCGCTTCGGGGAGGCGGAGATCGCCGGGCTGGAGTTCCAGATCGTCGATACCGCCGGCTGGGAAGACGAGGATCCCGACAGCCTGCCCGGCCGGATGCGCAAGCAGACCGAAGTCAGCCTGGAAGGCGCAGACGCGGCACTTTTTGTATTCGATTCGCGTGTCGGTCTGACCCCGCTCGACGAGGAGATCGCCCGCTGGCTGCGCAGCCAGAAAGTGCCGGTGGTGCTGGTGGCCAACAAGGCGGAAGGTAAGCAGGGCGACGCGGGCATCTACGAAAGCTTCTCGCTCGGCTTCGGCGAACCGGCCGCCGTTAGTGCAGAGCATGGCGAAGGCATCGCCGACCTGTTCGATCACCTCTGGCCGATCATCGGCGCCAAGGCCGAGGCGGCGGAGATCGAAGCCGAGATCGACGAGGAAGACGAGGAGGCGCTCCTCGCCGGACCACTCCAACTCGCCATCGTCGGTCGCCCCAATGCGGGCAAATCCACGCTGATTAACCGGCTGCTGGGCGAAGACCGCCTGCTGACCGGTCCGGAAGCCGGGATTACGCGCGATTCCATCGCGATCGACTGGGAATGGACCGATCCGAAGACCGGCGAGCCGCGCGAGATCAAGCTGATCGACACCGCCGGCATGCGCAAGAAGGCGCAGGTCACGGACAAGCTGGAGAAGCTGTCGGTTGCCGATGCCCGCCGCGCGGTGGATTTCGCCGAAGTCGTCGTACTGTTGCTCGATGCGACGCGCGGGCTGGAAGCGCAGGACCTCAAGATCGCCAACCTCGTGCTCGAGGAAGGCCGCGCGCTGATGATTGCGATCAACAAATGGGATGTGGCGGATAACGCCAGCAGCCTGTTCAACGGCATTCGCGAGGCGCTGAACGAAGGGTTGGCGCAGGTGCGCGGCGTGCCCTTGTTCGCGGTCAGCGCGAAGACCGGCAAGGGGCTCGACCAGATGCTCGGCGCGGCGTTCGAACTTCGCGAGGCATGGAGCCGCCGTGTCCCGACTGCCGCGCTCAACCGCTGGTTCGACGATGCGCTCGAAGCCAACCCGCCGCCTGCGCCCAAGGGTCGGCGGATCAAGCTGCGCTACATCACGCAGGCGAGCATCCGGCCGCCGCGGTTCGTCGTGTTCGGCACGCGGCTGGAAGCGCTTCCCAAGAGCTACGAGCGCTATCTGATCAACGGAATTCGCGACAAGCTCGGCTTCGAGGCCGTGCCGGTGCGCGTGGTGCTGAAGAGCCCGAAAAATCCCTACAACGCCAACAAGGGCGGGGGCGGAAACTACAGCGGGGAGCGGTAATGCTGCTCGACCTGCTAGCCAGCCTGCCCGGGCTCGAACTGATCGAACGGACCAGCTCCACGCTGCGGGTGCAGCAGGTGGTACAGCTTAGCCTCGCCCCAGCCTTCCTGCTCGCCGGCATCGGGGCCATCATGAACGTGATGACGAACCGGCTGATCTGGGTCGCCAACAAGATCGAGAAGATCGTGGCCGCCGACGAGGAAGGTCGTGCTGGTATCCTGCTCGACGAATTGCCCGCGCTCGAAAGGCGCCGCATCCTCGCCCAGCGCGCCGTGATGCTCAGCACCGCCTCGGCCCTAACCATCAGCATCGTGATCGCGCTGCTGTTCGTCAGCGCCTTCGTCTATGCGCCCCTGGGGACGATAGTGGCCTTTACGTGGATCGTAACGATGGGCCTGCTCGTTGCGGGCCTCGCCAGTTTCCTGCTCGAGACGCAAACCGCGGCAAAGCGCAATCGCGAGCGTATGAAGCGGCACTTGCGCGGCGACTGATCGCGATTTCCGGACCGATTTCGGCCAAATGACGCTACGGCACGGCGAGCTAAAAGCGGTTATCCGGCGTTCATTTTACGCGGCGCAGCAAGCGACTTCCAACCGAGGAGAGACGCCATGCACCGTATCCAGATTGCGATTCTGTCACGCGGAGAGCGGGAACTGCATCACGTGAGGCTTGACACGCTGGACCTCGGGACGGCCTTGCTGGTGACCGATATCAATCTTGCGGAGGGCTCGGCCGAGCTGTGGGAGGGAGAACGGCGCCTTGCGCGGCTGACCAAGCATAGCGGACCGCATGCGACGTTCTGGGAAGTCGGTTGCTGTTGAGCCCTGCTCAGCCGGCCTCGCCGTCGCCCGCCGGCTTGCTTTGCAGCTGGACGTAGTTCTCCAGCCCCATCCGGGCAATCATGTCGAATTGCGTCTCGAGGAAGTCGACATGCTCCTCCTCGCTGGCAAGGATGGTTTCGAAAATCTGGCCGGAAGTGAAATCGCGAACGCTCTGGCAATGTTCGGCCGCTTCCTTGAGCAGCGGGATCGCCTCCATTTCCATCGCGAGGTCGGCCTTGAGGATCTCCTCGACCGTCTCGCCGACCTTCAGCTTGTGGATGGCCTGGAAGTTCGGGAGGCCATTCAGGAACAGGATGCGCTCGGCGAGAATGTCGGCATGCTTCATCTCGTCGATCGATTCGTGCCGCTCGTATTCGGCGAGCTTGTAGACGCCCCAATCGGCCAGCACGCGATAGTGGAGCCAGTACTGGTTGATCGCCGTCAGTTCGTTGGTCAGCGCCTTGTTTAGGAATTCGATGACCTTGGGATCGCCTTGCAAGTGCCTGCTCCTATTGCGGGGGACCGCAATCCTATGCTCCTATCAGGCAGGAGTTGGCAAGGGGACGCAGTGGAAAAAATGGCGGAATTCCGCCGGTTGCAAGCGATTTTCAGTAGCGGAAATTCAGGCGGCGGCGGGCACGAAGCCCAGCTCGCGCTCTTCCTCGACGATGGCATCCGCCTCGACCAGGCACTGGCCGCAGTTGGGCTGCTTGCCCATAGCCGCATAGCACGCCTCGGCATCGCCCGAGACATGGTGCGCCTTGCGACGCAGCTCGCTCTCCCGAATGGCGTTGCAGATGCAGATGTACATAGACGCGGACCCCTTGCGATTGATTCGCAAGAGCAGATGTAATGCGAGTCATTCGCAGTAGCAACCTTGGAATGCCCCCCTTGCCCCGATCACGGGTTTACGTCACCTCACGCCTGCCTTGAAGGGGAGACCACATTTGCCTCGCATAAATAACATTTTGGCCGCGGCCGCCGTCCTGGCTTTTGCAAGTCCTGCGCTGGGTCAGAATGGGCCAAGCGGTGATATCGAAATCGAAGCTAGTTCCTCCGAAAGAGCAGCGTTGGACGATGTCGCCCCGGCCATGCTGTTCGAGCTCGCAGTGCGCGAGGGCGAACTTGAGGCAGTTATCGAACCGATGGTCGAAGCGATTCTCGAGCGCGGGGAAAAGATCGAGGGCTGGCCAGCGAATGGCCTCGATTTCAACAAGCTGATGCGTGAGTTCGAAAACGCGAACGGTTCTGCCTACTATGTCGAGAAAAGCGACACCGGACTTGTCATATCATACCCGGGAGAATCTACAGACCTTCTGGGCGAAGGCTATGTTCGCCATCGGCTGTTGGAAAGCCAAGCCGATGGCAGCCTCAAAACGGACCTATTTCAGCTGTTCCCGGATATCTGGCTGGAGATGGTCTCCGGGAATATCTCGGTCGGCCAAGCGCAGTGTTCCGCAGGCGTGTCTTTCGTCGACCTCCGCACTGCCCGCCCGATCTCGCAATGGTCGGACGAAGAGTTCGGCATGGCGGCTATGATCTACAGCCTCCTCCAAAAATTTGCCGAAGCGGACATTTGTACGACTTACAACAAGGACGTCGACGGGATGCTCATCAACCGTGCATTCGACAGCTCAGGGCGGGCACTTCCTACTCTCAATGAGCAAGCCGACCCGGGAAAGATCGTTTCGCGTGACGACGTGCTCGCAATGATAGCAAACGAAGCAGCTTCACCTCCGCAGGGGGAATAGCCGCCAGTAGGTCAGGCAGCGCCACAGCCATTCGAGCGGGCCGAAGCGGAAGCGCTCGAGCCAGGGCTTGGACCACAGCAGCATGATCGCCCATGTCGCGAGAGTGACGAGATAGAGCTCCGTCCGCCCAAGCTCGCCGAACAGACCGCCCGCCCAGCCGTGGAACACGAGCATCATCAGCACCGAAGTCCCGAGATAATTCGTAAAGGCCGCCCGCCCCGCCGCCGAAACGCGCTGCGCCAGTGGCCCCGCGACATGCTGCCCCCATAGCGCCAGCAATGCGAGCAAGCCGAGGATCGCGAACAGCCGCGGCACCATCGACCACGCGCTCATCGCGGCGAGCGTGCCGTAATAGGTCAGCCCACCGTCTTTCGCCCAGAGCGCCACCGGAATGGTCAGCGCCGTGCCGACGATCCACAGCGCCCAGCCCCATTTGCGCTGCCGCCCCTGTTCGACGCCGCCATCGAACAGGCCGTAGCGGTAGGCAGCCATGCCGACGAGCATCAGCGGCAGCGTCTCGAACCAGAACAACATCAGGACGAACCCGATTTCGGGACCGTGCTCGGAGATATTGTGGTTCACCCAAGCGCCGTAATCGCCGTCACCGATAAGCTGCGTTTCGTAGCGCCCGTCGGCCAGGTCGGTCTGCTTTTCGCTTTCGAGATCCTCGGCCATTTCGGCGAAGGCCGCCTCTTGCGAGCCCTCCATCATCGGCAGGAAGCCGAGAATGCCGGTGTAGAACAGCGCGCCGCCGAAATAGCCGATGAGGCCGAGCACAAGCAATTTCCGGCGCGAGAGGCCGACGAACAGCAGAGCGGCGAGCCCTGCGCAGGCGTAGAGGAACAGGATGTCGCCGCGCCAGATGAAGAAGAAATGCACCAGGCCGATCATGCCGAGCCAGAACAGGCGCCGGACCTGAAGCCACCGACCCTGCCCGCGCGCCGTCGCACGTTCTAGGAACAGGACCATTCCCGCCCCGAACAGCAGGGTGAACAGCCCGCGCATCTTGCTGTCGATGAGGACGAACTGGACGACCCACATCCAGTCCTCGGCCGCGCTGTGCGGCACGGTGAAGGCGTCGGGATACATATAGGCTGTCATCGGCTGGCCGAAGGCGACGATATTGGCGGCAAGGATGCCCATCACCGCCAGCCCGCGAATGAAATCGAGGCTCGCGATACGGTTCGTGCCGCCGGTGGGCCTCACCTGCTCCGGTGTCGCCTGGTCTGCCTGCTCTGTCACGTCGTGCTCCCTGTCCACCACCCTACCTAGCGGCAGGTGGAAAAAGGGAAAGCGGGCAGGCGATCTAGTCCGGGGATCAGCGTGTCACGAGACACTCGTAGCCGCCGCGCTTCAGCTGCGCGCAGGCCGACGTTGCCGCATCGCGCGATTCGAACCCGCCGGCGAGAAGCTTGGTAAGTCGTCCTGCCGGTTCTTTCAGCTTGGCACGTCCGGCAAGTGCGGGCGTCTGCGAAACCTTCTCCCATAGCCTGTCGGCGTTGCCCGCCACCCCGAAGGCACCGAGCTGCAGCTTCCACGGGCTTTGCGCCCGGTCGGCCTGTGGCGATGGCGCGACCACGAGAGATTCCGGTTTCGGCATCGTGGAGACGGTCGGCTCGGCCCGCGCGACCGTGACCGGTCGCGGCGTTTGGGCGAAATCCGCGCCGCGCGTTTCGCGTACCGGAGACGGGCGCGCGGCTGGCGTAGAAGGAGGAGCCGATTCGGGAGTACCGACCGCCAGGTCGACCGCAGCCAGCTCTCGAGCCCGCGCCGCCTCGGCTTCGGACTTCAGTTGACTCGCAAGCACCTGCGCCGCCTGCCTGTCGGCCAGCGGGATGTAATCGTCCATCTGCGCGAGGGCGCCCTTGGCCTGCGGCAGCCCCGTCGAATTGGCGAGGGTCAGCAAGGCATAGGCCCGCCCCCAGTCCTTCGCGACAAGATCGCCGTTGAAATGGGCGATGCCCAATATGTATTGCGCGCGCGGATCGCCGCGCGTCGCTGCTGCTTCGATATAGGGGAGCGCTTGCTCGCGCTGCTCGCGCTGGAACAGCAGCAACCCGTAATTGTCCGCTGCTTGCACATGACCCTGCGCGGCCGCGCGAGCATAAAGCGCTTCTGCCTGCGCCAGATCGGTATCGACCCCTCGTCCCAGCCGATAGGCCTGCGCCAGGTTGAACTGCGCATCGGCATCGCCCGCCTGCGCCGGGGCGACCCATTCGCGCACGGCGGCGGCATAATCGCCGCGGCTCCAGGCATCGACGCCGTCCTTCACATCGGCCGACGCGGGCACGGCGAGACTTGCCGCGATGGCAGCACAAAGCGCCATGCCCACGTTTTTGCTTTTTCCGATCATCCGTTCCGTCCTCGGCACTGTCGACCGCACATCTGCGGCAGTCGGCCCCACCCTATAGTAAATCGACCGTTAGCAAAGCGTTGCGCCGCATCCCGCTTTCGCAGCGCACGCCAAATCCGCCCGATGTTAACCCTAAATTAGGGGTAGTCTGCGATTTCCGTTTTCGAACAGTCGCATTTGGTGCGGCACTTGATTGACTAGAGGCTCAAACCAGGGGGATAAGCCTTGCGTGTACTGGCATTGGCATCGCAGAAGGGCGGATCGGGTAAAACCACGCTCTCCGGACATCTCGCCGTACAGGCCCAGCGCGCAGGCGCCGGGCCCGTCGTTCTGATCGATATCGACCCGCAGGGCTCGCTCGCCGACTGGTGGAACGAGCGCGAGGACGAATATCCCGCTTTCGCGCAGACCACGGTCGCTCGCCTGGCGAACGATCTGGCGATCCTGCGCCAGCAGGGCTTCAAGCTTGCCGTGCTCGACACGCCGCCCGCCATCACCATGGCCATCCAGTCGGTTATTTCGGTCGCCGAGTTGATCGTCGTCCCGACCCGCCCCAGCCCGCACGATCTGCGCGCCGTGGGCGCAACGGTCGACCTGTGCGAACGCGCCGGCAAGCCGCTGGTCTTCGTGGTCAACGCCGCGACGCCGAAAGCCAAGATCACCTCGGAAGCCGCCGTCGCGCTGTCGCAGCACGGCACGGTCGCCCCGATCACCCTGCACCACCGCACCGATTTCGCCGCATCGATGATCGATGGCCGCACGGTGATGGAAGTGGACCCCGAAAGCCGCTCGGCCGCCGAGGTCACCGCGCTGTGGAAATACATCGCCGACCGGCTGGAGAAGAACTTCCGCCGTACGGTCTTCGCCGCACCGAACACGCAGAGCGCTGTTCCCGGTGCCCATCGCCCCGCTGGCGGCTTCGGCCGCCGGGTGGCACAGTAAGAACGCCTGGGCGGAGACTGCCGGATGTCTGACGCCAATTTCGCCTCGCTCACCCCGACGCTCCTCGCGCGCAAGGGCGGTGCCAAGCCCGCCATGCGCCCGCAGTCCGGGATTCCCGGCCCTGTCGACGGCAAGGAAGCCGCCGCCAACCTGGAAGATCTCGGCTGGAACGACATGGGCGACGATAGCAGCACGCCCCTCGTGGCCGAAAAGCCGACTGCAGAAAAAGTCGTGCCGATCGCGCCCCGACAGGCGGCCAACGAAACCGATGCGGAGCCCGCACCCAACCAGGTGCGCGAATCGCTGAGCAAGATCGCCGCCCAGCTGGACAAGCCGGCCGCGGCCAACGCCAAGCCGGTCGTTCGCAAATCTGCCGCTTCGCGCGGCAAGCGGGCAGCCTTCACGCTGCGGCTCGACCACGAGCGGCACCTGATGCTGCGGCTCGCCTGCACCGTTCGCGGTCGCAGCGCGCAGCAACTGGTGACCGATGCGCTGGACGATCTGCTGGCCGAAATGCCGGAAATCGCGAGCCTCGCCGCACAAGTCCAGCAGTCGGAAAAATAACGGTTCGAAGACGTGGGATCGCCTTCAGGGGAATGACAATGAGCATCGAGAGCAAAGCCAAAACCACCCGGTTCATCCGGCTCGCCGTAACCACGGCGCTGGCCACGACCGCGCTGGCCGGTTGCACCGGCAAGGTCGCTCCCTCGCACAACTATTCCGCCGCCAAGGCGGAGAAGGCGCTGGCGAAGGGCCAGCAGGGCGAGGCGATCGAGCATGCGGAAGCCGCCGTACTGGCCGCGCCGCGCGATGCGCAGACCCGCACGCTGCTCGCCAACGCCTATCTCAAATCGGGTCGTTTCGCTTCGGCTGCGACCACCTTCGGCGAAGCCGTCGAGCTCGGCGATACGGCCGCGCGCACGATCATCAGCTATTCGCTGGCGTTGACTGCAATCGGCGACATCCCCGGCGCGCACGAGCTGCTGCGCCAGCACCAGAATGCGATCGACCCGGCCGATTTCGGCCTTGCCCTAGCACTCGCCGGGCAGCCGCAGCAGGGCGTCCACATCCTCGACAATGCGCTGCGCGGTGGGCAGAACACGCCCAAGGTTCGCCAGAACCTCGCTTATGCATTCGCCCTCTCGGGCGACTGGCGCAATGCCCGCATCCTCGCCTCGCAGGACGTTCCCGGCGACAAGCTGAACGAGCGCCTGCAGGAATGGGCGCAGCTCGCAAGCGCACGGCACCCGACCGTCCTGGTCGCCCGCCTGCTCGACGTGCAGCCGGTGGAAGATGCCGGTCAGCCGGCCATGCTGGCGCTTGCCAATCATCCGGCGCATAGCCAGCTCGCGGTCGAATCCGCCGATCAGGTCGAGCCGGTCGATGCAGCTCCGGCCAGCGATTTCGCGCTCGCGGACGAGTTGCCTGCCGTCAATTCGATACCTTCGATGGACCCAAGCGCCAGCGCAGCGCAATTCGAAGACAGCGGTGAAGCGGCACTGGCCGATGCCGGTCTCGAGACCGTGAGCGGCTCACGCTTCGTCAGCCGCGAAGTGGTCCAGCCGGTCCCGGCTTCGCATCGCGCCAAGCCTGCTGCCGCGCCACGTGCGGCCAAACCCGCTCCGGCCAAGGCTGCCCCCGTCGCGATGGCATCCGGCGATTACAACATCCAGCTCGGCTCGTATTTCTCGATGTCCGATGCCCAGGCCGCGTGGAAGGTTTTCCAGCAGCGCCACCCCGAGCTATCCGATGCGGAACGCGTAATCACCAAGGCCCGCGTGAACGGCAAGATCTACTACCGCGTCGCGGCAGCCGGTTTCGCCAAGGCATCGGCCCAGTCGATGTGCCGCTCGGTCAAGAGCTCGGGCGCAGGGTGCATCGCCTATGCCGCTTCTTCTCCCCTTCCCGGCGCTCTGAATGTAGTTCGTGATGGGGTTAGGGTCGCCTCGCGGTAACAACCGCACTCCATCAGACTTCGCCAGCCCCGTCCGGAGCGATCCGGGCGGGGCTTTTTCTTGCGCGCTAAATATCGATTGCGACGCCGTCCTTGTAGAGTGCGGTCACGCGGCCCTGCGTCGGCTGTCCGTCGAACGGCGTGTTACCGGCGGTCGCTGCCATCTTCTCGCTCTGAATGATCCACGGCTTGTCGATATCGACGATCGCGATGTCGGCTTCCTTGCCCAGCTCGAGGACACCGGCCTCGACGCCGAGGATTCTCGCAGGGGCCGTGCACAGCATGGCGACGGCGCGCGGCAGGTCGATCACCTCGTCGCGCACCAGCGAAAGTGTCATGGCGAGCAGGGTTTCCGCCCCCGCCATGCCCGGTTCGGCATCGGAAAACGGCAAGCGCTTGTCTTCCGGGCCACGCGGATCGTGCCCGCTGGCGATGACGTCGATCGTGCCGTCGGCGATGGCCCCGCGCACGGCCTGCCGGTCGTCTTCGCTTCGTAGCGGCGGCGAAAGCCGGGCGAAGGTGCGGAAGTCGACGGTCGCCAGGTCGGAGAGCATGAAGTGCGCTGGCGTCACGCCGCAGGTAACCGATGCCCCCCGCGCCTTGGCATTGCGGATCAGATCCAGCCCCGCGCGCGTGGTCACCTGCCGGAAATGGATCCGCGCTCCGGCCATCTCGGCCAGCGCGAGATCGCGGGCGATGGCGATGGCTTCGGCTTGTGGCGGCGCACTCGGCAGGCCGCGGCGGGTTGCAACTTCGCCGGAGGTGGCAACTCCGCTGCCGACGAGCGCGGCATCCTCGGCATGGGCGATTACGACCATGTCGAGCATGGCGGCATATTGCAGCAGGCGCAGCATCGCGCCGGAGTCCGCGATCCAGCCGCGCCCGGTAGCGACGGCACGCGCGCCCGCTTCGCGCATCAGGGCGATTTCGGCGATCTCCGAACCGGCGAGATCGCGGGTCGCGGCGGCGAGCGGGTGGACCCATAGGTCTGGCTTGCCGCTCTTGGCGATGTACGACACCCGGCTCGGCAGATCGAGCGGCGGCGACTGGTCGGGCATCAGCGCTGCACGGGTGATCCCGCCGAAGTGGAACGCGGGCTTGTCGATCGCGAAGACGCCGAGGTCGACGAGGCCGGGCGCGATTAGCCTGCCGCGCGCATCGACGGTTTCGTCGCCATCCTGCGCCGCGACATCGCCGACTGCATCGATCAGGCCGTCGACCAGCCGGATGCCGCCATCCGCGATCCCGTCCGGAGTCGCTATCCGTCCGTTCGTAATGGTGAGGGGACGCGCCTGTTTCATGCCGCCGCTCCCCAGCCATCGACCCCACGCCCGCGGCGGGTCAGCACATCGAGCGCGGCCATGCGGATGGCAACGCCCATCTCGACCTGGCGCGTGATGATCGAACGGTCGATCAAGTCGGCCACCTCGCTGTCGATCTCGACCCCGCGGTTCATCGGACCCGGATGCATGACCAGCGCATCGGGCTTCGCATTCGCCAGCCGCTGCTTCGTCAGGCCGTAGAGATGATGGTATTCGCGCGCCGAGGGAATGAACTGTCCGCTCATCCGCTCGGTCTGGAGCCGCAGCATCATTGCCACGTCCGCCCCGTCCAGTGCAGCTTCGAAATCGTGGTAGACCTCGGCCCCCATCGCCTCGATCCCGGTGGGCATCAATGCGGGCGGCGCACACAGGCGCACCGTCGCCCCCAGCGCCTGGAGGCACAGCAGGTTCGAGCGCGCGACCCGGCTGTGGAGAATATCGCCGCATATGACGATGACGAGGCCGGTAAAGTCGTCCGCAGCCTCGCCCCGCTCGCGCAGGGCGTGGCGCAGCGCCAGCGCATCGAGCAGGCCTTGCGTCGGGTGCTCGTGCTGCCCGTCGCCAGCATTAAGTACCGGGCAATCGACCTTGTCCGCGATCAGCTGCGTCGCCCCGCTCGATCCGTGGCGGATCACGATCGCATCTGCGCGCATCGCGTTCAGCGTGATCGCAGTATCGATCAGGGTCTCGCCCTTTTTCACGCTCGAAGTCGCGGCATGCATATTGACCACATCCGCGCCCAGCCGCTTGCCCGCGATTTCGAAGCTCAGCAGTGTGCGCGTGCTGTTCTCGAAGAAGGCATTGATGACCGTCAGCCCAGCCAAAAGGTCGTTATGCTTGGTCGGCTGGCGGTTCAGCGTCACCCATTGTTCAGCCTCGTCGAGAAGGAAGAGGATTTCGTGCCGCTTGAGCTGGCCGATGCCGATCAGGTCGCGGTGCGGGAATGCCTGCGCGCCCGCCGGATAGCGGGCCGCGTGGGGCGAAGTTTCCGTCGATGCCATTGAAGCCACGCCCTTAGTCGAGGCTTATCGCGCGCTCAAGCGCTTATCGCTGGCGAAGCGCGCTCCGCACGCCTAGCTAGGGCGCAACAGGAGAACGGTTTCGATGGGTTTCGCAGGCAAGGTGTGGAAGTTTCTGGTCGGGGTGAAAGACGCGCTGGTGCTCGTCTTCATGGTGCTGTTTTTCGCCGCCCTCTTCGCCATCCTGACCGCCCGGCCAAGCCCTGCCGCCGTGCGCGACGGGGCGCTTGTGCTCGATCTCGACGGCGTGATCGTGGAGGAACGTTCCGAGGTCGATCCCATCGCCGCCCTGCTCGCCACCAGCGCGCCAATTGCCGAATATCAGGCCCGCGATCTCGTACGCGGCCTCGATGCCGCGGCCACGGACGACCGGATTACCGCCGTGGTCCTCGATCTCGACCGCTTCTTGGGCGCTGGCCAGGTTCATCTTCAGGAAATCGGCGCGGCGCTCGACCGGGTGCGCGCGGCGGAGAAACCGGTGCTGGCCTTCGCCACCGCCTATACCGACGATTCGATGCTCCTCGCCGCCCATGCGAGCGAGGTCTGGGTCGACCCGCTCGGCGGCGCGGTCGTCGCGGGGCCGGGTGGCGAGCGGCTCTATTACGGCAAGCTTCTCGAGCGGCTCGAGGTCAATGCGCGCGTCTACAAGGTCGGCGAATACAAGAGCGCTGTCGAACCTTATTCCCGCTCCGACATGTCCGAAGCCGCGCGGCAGAACTACGGCGAGCTCTACGGGGCGCTGTGGGAGGAATATCTCGCCAATGTGAAGAAGGCGCGCCCCGCTGCGGACATCGAGCGGATCACCGGCGACCCGGTCGGCTGGATCGAGGCAGCAGGCGGCGATCTGGCGACCGCGGCCGAGCAGGCGGGGCTGGTCGACCGGCTCGGCACGCGGCAGGAATTCGAGCAGCGCGTCGTGGAACTGGTCGGCGCGGACGACTGGAGCGACGAGCCCGGAGCTTTCCCCTCGACCGAGATGGCGGCCTGGCTGGAGGACAATCCGCTCGACACGCCCGGCAAGCCCATCGGTGTCGTGACCATCGCGGGCGAAATCGTCGATGGCGAGGCAGGCCCCGGCACGGCCGGCGGCGACCGTATCGCCGACTTGCTCGACGAAGCGCTGGCCTATGACCTCGCGGGCCTCGTGGTGCGCGTGGATTCCCCCGGCGGATCGGTCTTGGCGTCCGAGCGCATTCGCAATGCGATCCTGCGGCACAAGGCGAACGATATTCCGATAGCGGTCTCCATGGCCAACCTAGCGGCGAGTGGCGGATACTGGGTGTCGACGCCCGCCGACCGCATCTTCGCCGAACCCGAAACGATCACCGGATCGATCGGCATCTTCGCCGTCATCCCGACATTCGAGCAGGCCGCCGCCAGCCTCGGCGTAAACAGCGACGGCGTGCGCACCAGCCCTCTGTCTGGCCAGCCGGACGTCATCGGCGGCTTCACGCCCGAGGTCGACGCGCTGATCCAGGCGAATGTCGAGAATGGTTACGAGGACTTCCTCGACCGCGTAACCGCTGCACGTGGGCTGACACGCGAGCAGGCCGACCGCATCGGCCAGGGCCGCGTCTGGGACGGTGGCACGGCGCGCCAGATCGGGCTCGTCGATCAATATGGCGGGATGGACGAAGCGCTGGCGTGGGTCGCGCAGCAGGCCGAACTCGGCGACGACTGGCATGCGCGCTATCTCGGATCTCAATTGACGGGCTACGACACGCTGCTGCGCAGTCTCCTGACCGACGATGCCGAGACCGGCCAGGGCAACGATGTGGTGGCGACCTTCGCACTCCGCCGCGCGGCTGTCCTCGGTCGTATCGAAGGCGACCTCGATCGCCTGATGGGTACGCGCGGAATGCAGGCCTACTGCCTCGACTGCCCCGCTTCGCTGACGGCAGAACGGGAGCACAAAGCCTCCTCCGGCTGGCTTTCCTCGCTGATCGGCTTGCTTGCACGCTAGCAGGCGCTTGCCACAGCGCGATTCGCCGCGTAATGGCGCGCCCCTGCCCGGCAATCATCGCCGCGAACGGGCGGGCGCGTAGCTCAGTGGTAGAGCACACCCTTCACACGGGTGGGGTCGCAAGTTCAATCCTTGCCGCGCCCACCATCTTTTCAGTCACTTAGAAGAGATGTCCTGCGCTTCCATGAAAAATCCATGAAAAATCCATGAAAGTACCTCGGTGAGCACCGCCCAGCTTTCAAACGTAACCTCTACGTCTCCTGTTGACGTCCAATAGTGAATGGAAGAGGACGCCAACGAACTGATAGCTGTCGCGGCCGGCGTCGGCCCTATAAGGATAGGGGCTCAGATCGCGACGGGTGCCCCCAATAGGTTTCCATAAGCACGGACGCTAAGCGCAGAGCATCTGCCGCTGCGCGATGAGGTACGCGGTCGTGACGAAGCCGATAAGCGAGATGACGATGCTGATCCGCGTTGAAGTCGCGCATGAGGACTTGGAAGTCGAAAACTCTGAAACGCTGCTCTCGACCAGCAGCTTCAAACAGCGTGTCGAGCCAATCCTGATCGTAGCGGGGAGCATCGGTAGCTACGATTGTGTTGCTGCCGAGCAGCCCGTTGAGCCAGTCACAGACCTCTTCAATGGCTTCCCCTTCTCTCTGCACGAGCTCGAGCGGAATGCCGTGAACAGCTTCCGAGGATTTCGACCACACGCCGGCCTCGATCCAGTCGGTAGTCGGCCGGATCAGCTTCGCTCCCACGCCAATAGGCTCGCTAGGTCCGCGAACTAGCGCCACACCGATTTCAATCGGGAAGCTTCCTGGTCCCAGCGCGCATGCTTCGATGTCGAGGATTGCAATGTTCCGGTCGCTGCGGCTCAAAATGTTCTTCATTGAACGTTTATCCTTGTTGAATCTTCTGGGGCCATTGCTGGTCTTTGCGTCAATAAGGGGCCGGCGCTTGCGAGCACCGGCCCCCATAAGGTCAGCTACGATTCTCGTGCCAGCGACTGAGATAGAAGAAGCCTGCCAGGGCATCCCCGCCCTCGTCGAATTTTTCGAGAGTCTGACGGAGGGACGGCGAGATGAATGTCTTTGAGAAGGAGACCTCTTCGAGACCCCGGTTCACCTTCGCACCGTTGGCCAGAGCATGTCCCATGTGGGCCGCCAGCTGTCTGCGGAACTCATCCTCATCACGAGCCAGCCCCGCGGCAAAATGGACAGTGTGTCCCTGCCCGGTTGCCAGGTCGCTGACTGACCCAAGATAGATGCGCCGTGGAGCATCGGTCTTCGGTTCACTGACCTCCCAGTCGAACGGAGGCACTTCGAAGGGATTTTCCCCTTCCGCGTACGGCTGAACCTCGCCGCTTGCGAGCATCTCACGGGCGCGTTCAACAGTCGCCTGCAGTTCTGCCACCGACTCCTCACCCTTGCGGGCGAAATGCGCCGCTAGAACCTCCGAAGGCTTGGCCGTCTGTTTCTCGCTCATGCTGCTTCATCCACCCAGCTTTTCTTGTGTTCGCGCCAGGCGGCAAGCGCAGCTTCATAGCCGCCATCGCTGCACAGATCGGTGCAGGCACCGCCAAAGCCGTTAATGGTGACCTCGCGCGAGAGAACCGCACAATGGATGTGATTGCCCTGCCCTTTCAGGCCGAAGAGGCTCGGGATGTGCGCGAACAGCACCACCGCGAAGCGATGCGCGAAGTGACGACGCGCGTAGCTGCGCACCCGTTCGAAGCCGACATGCCATGCTTCGGCGGGATCGAGCATGATCTTCACGTGGACCATCGCGTGCTGCTCATAGGGCGGGAGAGTGTCGTCGAACCGGTCAACGAGGGTCCCGTACCTGCCGAGATCTCCCGGAGCCATCGGGGGGAGAAGAAGGTCGTACTTGGCCGCGCATCCCAGCTGGTTCTTGCCACCAGGAAAGAGCTTCTTGTCGAGCCAGGGCTCCACACCGACCCGGTTTTCCTTTCCCTTGTACCAGTGGCGCGAGAAGGCGAAATCCGGATGCTCGTCGCAAAGGTCGTGTACGAACACGCTCAGTTTGGTCTTCGGCGGTTCAGCCGTATCTTCGGAAGGTGCGAGATCGTTGGAGGTGATCTGAGCCATGATTAGAACCCTCCGTCGAAGGAGGGGCGCTCGATGGCGCGCATGATCCCGGCGTAGCGCTCGGAGCCGTTCGAATAGGGTGCAGCTTCATAGGCATCGAGTCCTTCCTTGGTGAGACTGAAGAACGGACCCGATGCCTGCTTGGGCACCAGCCAAATGTCGCCGCCATTACGGCGCCAGGCGACGAAGTCGCAGAGCCAGTTCTGGCTCCCTGCCATCAACACGTCGAACGACGCGCCCAGGAGCGGATCGAACCGCATCAGCACAAGGTCCATCTGCAGGAACTGGGCCAGCGCTTCGCACTCGGCGAAGAACAGCGGCCGGCCGCAGGATGTGGCAGTGACCACCACGCCTGCTTCCTGGTCGGCGTAGAATCCCTCCTTCGAGGGACATCCCATCTCTACGCTGTCGCGCGAAAGTCCGGTCGCGCTCAGGAAGGCGGCCACCCGGCTAAGCGTCCTGCAGGTCCTGTAGGCAGGATGCGGCAGCAAAGGTTCGCCCTCGAGAGGGCGTTGCACAGTAATCATATTCATGTTGGATGATCCTTGGTGGGAGATCGCTCTGGCCGAGCGCGCGCTCCCCACTTAATTTCATATTCTACTCGGCCTTACCGCCGAGACACTTGTTCTCTTAACGGTTCAGCGGTGACGGTTATCGGCACCTTCTCCATCGGTTGCCAGAAGCAACATCCTGGCCAGCTCCAGTCCGCGTTCGAGATCGGCTTTCTCCTTCCACGGCTGCGTAGCTTTGCGGAGACCCTTGTCGAACTCATAGCAAGCTGCGGTGTCCTCGTTGCCTTCGGCATCAGGCACGAGGAAGATGCGGTGCTCCCTATCAGCCCACGCGCGCAGATTGCCATGGCGCGTGGTTTTGCCGTTCGTCGGGACAAGGACCGTAAATTCGACCTGCTGGCTACCAGCGGTATCGCGGGTCGACTTTACGGCCAAGAAGGTCGTCTCGATCCTTGCGACCGCTTCCACGGCACCTGCCGATGGCTCGTCTACAACGGGCAGAAGCACCAGAGGGCTCGGTCGCAATGCCGCGCCCTCCTCTTCATTCGGTAAGAGGATCTGACCGCCGATCAGTTCATAGACGGTCAGCCTGGCCAGGTTCTGGCAAATGTAAATGGCGCGAGTGTAGGCGACCTCGCGATTAATATTCTTCAATGACATGAGGATTCTCAAAGGCGGCGCGCAGCTGGCTGCAAGTCTGCACACCTCAGGTGGAATTTTCACCTTCCGGCGTCAGCCACCCTTCAATCGAAGCGTCGTCTCAATCCTATTAGTGAGCGCATCGATAATGGCGATGCGCTCTGTGCTATCATCTTCGTCTGCTTCGCGCCCTCTTCTCGGTCTCTCGGTCGATCGCCTACGGCCCCCGAAAGCGGACATAGTCGATAGACCACAGCGATGTCCGCTTCTGGGTCATTCTGGGCGATCCTTGGACGTCGGCGAATGGGGTTGGATGGCGGACCAGCGGCCATCCCAATCCAACCCATTGAAAAACGATAAAGGTTCAAACTGCTTTTTTGCGAACGAATGAACTCGACCTCACCTAAGGGCGGATCATTCAAAGCTGTCTGCACGTACAGGAAATTCCCGTAAAGCACCTACATCGGAGTATTTAAGCTTCGGCTTTCCGCCCTTAATTTTTCGCTAAACCGCTCAAAGTGTTATCGAATTGTAAGTTGGCCCTGCAAGACCGCTTATGCGGATGGTTCCACGGGCAATACGACCCTCCGCGCCGTAGAATTTCACGCATCCAACAGCGGGGAGTATCATGAAAAGCAGGAATCCAATCGCAGTCGCCGTCGGCGGACTGGCACTGGCAGCCGGGGCCGCGGCCTTCCTGCCCGGTCTCGGTCTTGACGCGGCGGACCACCTCGACCCACCCGCGCGGACCGATCCCGCGCAGGACGCAACTCCCGACCGCGCAGCCGATATCGCCGATATCTATGCATGGCACACCGCCGACAAGGTCAACATGATCCTCACCTTCGCCGGACCGCAGGCGACTAGCGAACCGGCCACCTACGACCGCGACGTGCTCTATACCATCAACGTATCGAATGCGGGCGACCGGACGAATGCCGAATTCCCGATCCGCATCCGCTTCGGCGCCGGCGCGGGCAGCAACGAATACGGCTTGCAGGTAACCGGCGTGCCCGGCACGACCGGCCCGATCCAGGGCTCGGTCGAAACGACCCTGACCGCCGACGGCGTGATGGCGCGCGCGGGCCTGTTTGACGATCCGTTCTTCTTCGATCTCGAAGGGTTCAAGGATACTGCCGCCACGGGCACCCTTATGTTCGATCCTAACCGCGACTTCTTTGCCGGCCAAAACCTGACCGCGGTGGTGCTCAGTATCCCGCGCGACAGGATCGCGAACGGAGATCACCCAATCGATATCTGGGCAACCACCTCGCGTTTCGGAGGGCAGCTGTGATGACCGACCATACTTTCAAACGCCGGCTCCTGCTGGCGGCACCGCTCGTCCTCGGCGCGCTTGGCGTTTCGGGCTGCTTCGACGACGATGATCCGGAGGTGATGCCCACCCCGATGCCAACGGAAACGCCGCCCCCGACCGAAGGCGAGACGACCTACGATGTCGCCTCTTGCCTCCAGCAGGAAGTCGCACCGGGAACGTCGGTGGCGGATTTGATCATCCCCGATACGCTCACGCTGAACCTTTCCGCAACGGCGGGCTTCCCCAACGGGCGGTTGCTGACCGATCCGGTCATCGACGTGACCCTGGCGGTGATTTTCCTCGATCTCAGCGTTCATTCGCCCACCACTCTCGCTGGAATCCCGCTCAACCCGCCAGCCAACGACGTGTCGTTCCGAAGCGGTTTCCCGTTCCTTGCGCCGCCGCAGGGTTCGCCGCCGGTCACGACGGCGACGGGCAACAGCTTCAACTTCCGCACCGATGCACCGTCCGCCTATGTGCGGGTTGACCGTATGGGCATGCCGGCAGTTGCGACCGCGCTGATCGGGTCGGAAACCAAGACGGCCTATAACGATGCGAACCCGGCAGACGATGCCGCGGGGACCTTCGTGCCCGAATTGACCGAACAGTTGACAGGGCTGACCAATGCCCTCGCCGATGACTTGCTCGATGCCGGACTGACGCCCTGCGCCAAGCCGGAATAGGATCATAACTTGGAGTACGGGGCTCCATCCTTTCGAAGTCCCGTACCCCTTTCAATCCTGGAGATCTTCATGCCGCGCTGGCTGCTTTCGCTTGCCTTGCCCGTACTGGCCGTCGGCGGCATCGTCGCGGCCGAGGTCGTGCAGCGAAGCAGCGCGCCTGCATCCACCGGGCTCATGGCCGCCACCCTTCCAGCGGCGGGTTTCGGCTCGGCGAGCCAAGAAGATGCCAGCGCCGCGACCGATCGTCAGATCGCCCTCGCGCGCGAAATGGTCGAGCGAAATCCCACTTCCTGGCTATCCCGTCAGGTCCTCTCACGCGCGCTGTCACAATCCTACGGGGCGGCGGGCGATTTTGATGCGCTGGTCGAGGCCGGGCAGCAACTGGCGGCAGGACGCGATGCAGCGCCGCGGGGGTCCGGACCCAATCTGACATCGGCGGAATGGGCAATGTCCGTCCACGACCTCGATCTAGCGAGAACAAGTCTCGCCGCATTCGATGCGCAGGTCGTCAAACTATCCCGCGGCGAACGGGCCGCGGCAATTTCGCTGCGGGGCGACATCGCGTTTTACACGGGCGACATGGCGAGCGCTGCCACGTCCTATGACGAGGCCGCGCGCATCGAGCCCGGACCGGGTACGATCGCCCGGAAAGCCATCCTTGCCAAGGCGCAGGGCGATTTCGACACGGCCATCGGCCACCTCACCGAAGCGGGGCGGGCCGATGCGCTGCGCACGCCGCGAACGCTGGCCGACCTCGCCCTGCAGATCGGGGCCATCGAAATGGCGAGGGGCCGCTATCGCAAAGCGAGCGAATGGTACGGCCGGGCTGAAAAGCTCCTCCCCGGTTACTGGAAGACGCAGCTCTACGCCGGTCAAGCGGCGCTTATTGCCGGGCGAACCGGCGAGGCTGTCGCTTTGTGGGAAAATGCAGTCGAACAATCCGGCGCACCCGAAGCGATGGATGCGCTCGCCATGGCTTATCGCCGCGAAGGCGACCGCGCAAAATCGCTGGCATGGTCCGGTCGAGCAAAGGCGGAATGGCAACGCCGCCTCGCCCTGTCGCCATTCGCCACGATGGCTCATGCCGCCGAACACGAACTGGCCTTTGGCGATGCGACCGAGGCGCTCGACATGGCGCGCCGGAATGCTGCGGCTCGCCCCTACGGCGAGGCGCGCATCCTGCTGGCCAAAGCGCTGAATGCGAATGGGCGTTTCGCCGATGCGCGCCGCGAACTGCTCGCTGCGCAGAAGGGCGGTTGGCGGAGTGCGCTCCTGTATGTAGAACTGGCCCGCAGCGAAGATGCGCTGGGCGATATGTCCGCCGCTGCGGACGCCCGGGCCCGGGCGCTGGAACTCAACCCCAAGATATCGACGCCGCAGGCCGCGATGATCTGGTTCGCACACGGATGAGATTGCGGCTTTTACTGGTAACGCTGGGACTGTCGGCATGGCTGGGCGCATTCGCGTCCACTGCCTTCGCCCATGTCTCGCCCGACAGCCAAGTGACGCTCCACATGCGGGATCGGCATGTCGTTGCGGAAATCATCATTCCCGCCAGCGAATATGCCTACGCATCGGGGAATGTCGCCAGCAACGATGCAGGTGCGCTCGAACAGGCGCGCAGCTATCTCGCCGATCGGGCGGCCGTGACCGGATTATCGGGGCAGGTCTGGAACGAACGGATCGAAAACCTGCGCTTCGCGACCGTGGCCGGCCCGCGGGACCTTCTGGCCACGATGATCTTTATTGCCCCGCCCGAAGCGGCGAGCGAGCCGTTTTTGCTGAATTGGTCGCCTGTCTTGGATGAGACCGCTGACCATTTCGCCACCATCCTGGTCGACCGCTTCGGCGATGGGCGCTCGCCCGAACTTGTCGGCATGCTGCGTCAGGGCGATACTCGGATCAAGGTCGCTTATGCCGAAGCCGGTTTCGCCATGCGTTTCGGATCGGCAATGCGGTTGGGGATCGACCATATCCTCGGTGGGCTTGACCATCTGGCGTTTCTAGCTGCCCTGCTACTTGCCGCACCCCTGATTGCGAGGAACGGGCGCTGGGCCTCCGTTCGCGACAAGCGGGGGTCGCTCCGCTCGCTGGTTATTGTGGCAACCGGTTTCACGATCGGCCATTCACTCACGCTTGTCGGTGTCGCTTCGAGCGGGCTGACATTGCCCTCGTCGCTGGTCGAACCGGCCATCGCCTTCACCGTCCTCATAACTGCGGCCCACGCAATCCGTCCGCTGTTCGCGGGGCGCGAGCTGGTCGTGGCGGTCTTCTTCGGGCTGATCCACGGGCTGGGTTTTGCCGGCTTCATACAGCAGACCGAAGCCGAACTGGGCCGAAGCATCGCCACGCTGGCGGGCTTCAACGTCGGGATCGAGATCGTCCAAGTCGCGTTGCTAGCGCTGTTCGTGCCGGTTCTGTTTTGGCTCGAAAGTCGATCCGCCTACAAGCCGGTGCGGCTGGTGCTTGCAGCCGTCATTGCCGCGGCATCCGTTTACTGGATCGTCTCGCGCGTGGGTATCCTGCCCGCCTGACAGGAAGGCTGGCCGCTACTGCGCGGGGCGGCGGGCGCTTTCCATATCCACTTATACGCCCCGAAACCGCGCACGCATTCGATCTGGTCGAAATCGGAGTCGATGGTTCGCAACATGGACCGGGCGCGCCCAATATAGACGGCGATGGACTGATCGAAGATTTCGCCGCCCAAGCATCCTGCAAGGTGGGCGGTGCTCAGCGCCCGGCCTTCGGCACGGACCAAGGAATCAATCAAATCGTGCTGGCACCGGGGTAACGAGATGCGTTCTCGCTCGAACAGAATGACTCCTGTATCGATCAAGACGATATTGCCGAACGCCAATGGCTTAAATTCTTCCAGTGCCTCGCCGCAATTGGGACATTTGTGCATAGCGCTTTCTCCCGAAGCCCGAGCCGGTCGTTTCCGGATGCGGTGCGGGGGAGCTACAAAGCAAACCGTCGATCGGATGCACTTACGCTCGAATTTTAACCATACTGAAAATTTCGAATAAACGATGCGACCGAGATTGATGCTAAATTTTGATCAACGAGACGTGAAACGGTCAAGGTCCCTCTCTTTGTAAAAAACCTTTCTTGGAGTGCTTGGTAAGAACATTTCAGGAGATACAAAGTTTATCGCCCGACGAACGTCTTTTTTCGTTGCGGAGGTCGCGAGCTGCTTGTTCAGTACCGGCCCCGGCCTTGAGAAATATGCCATTGTTCAAAATGTATACACCAGCAGGGGACGATTATCTTTTGCAGACACGATGATGGGCTGCTGATTTTCAGCATATTTCGAGTTATTAACGGCTAAGTCACTGGTTCGGAGTTAGCGCAGTGTCGGAAACGCTGATCGCGGTAGCCAAAGATAAACACCAAATTTTCTCGAAGATACTTACTTTCGAGGGCGAGATTATCGCAGGTCTAGGCGTCGATGGTGACACTCACCTCTGTGAAAGGGTGCAACACCGTTCACGCGTCTAGGCTGATCCGGCAATCGGGTCGGAAGCTGAACGTCCGCTTCAACAGTCTTCTTACCGAATGCGGACGGTCCAAAATCGGCCCAGATGCTGCCCTTCAGTAATGCGCGCTCGTAGTGGACACTAGGCACGCCGTGCGCACTCACTTGGAGCCTGCCATTCCGGAGGATAGACACGAACAGGAAAAGGTAGGGTAGCCGTTCCCGCGCCATTCACGGTCATAGCCTTTTGGTGCGAGTTTCATGGCCGTCGTATGCGGTGGCAGTAAGGATTCTGGTTTTCGTTTTCCTCCCACGCCTCCGGGCTCGAAGCGAACATTTCCTGGGATCCGAAGTCGTTCAGGACGCGCGACGCTCCGGTCGCGAATGATGAGGGTGGAGCATGGGCCGCTGGCTAATGTGAAGCCCTGTTACGGCTCGGGTCTTCACCGAGCTTCTTCAGCATGAATGTCGCTGGATTGTAGCCAGTGGGTTCATGCTTTGCCGATTCGAGAGCTGCCTCAAGGTGGCCGAAATTCGGCGACGGGGTCTGGGGCTCGCCCAGCATGCCTTTTTTCACAACGCGAAAAAAGAAGAGCATGTTCTTCTTTTTCCTCCACCCAACTTTCTGAGGGGTGCCGCCCAGATTGGGTGGCCACCCCTCTATAATGAAACCTCAACGCAAAAGAGGTTTGTTAATGGCTAGCAGTGTGAAGGGATTTGCGGGGGCGGCACGAATCCGGCAGCTGAAGACGAGGGCCGATTTGAGGGCCGCAGAGAGGCATGGCATGCGTCTCGACAAGAGCGGAAAGGAGCGGTCTATCCGAGACGCTAAGGCGCTGACGAGGAGCGGCTTGGATGTTGTCGATCTGTACGACAAGCATGTCGAAGGGTTGCTCGTTCAGAAAAACACCACCTTGGCAATGCATATTTTAATCCAGTTTCCCAAGGTTTTGGTCGATGAGTACGACCCTGACCTGATGCTCGATCATGCCATCTCGTTCTGCCGTGATGTTTTCGGTGAGAACTCGGTATTCGCGGACCGGATCGACAGGGACGAGAAAAACCAGCACGTGGTCGATGTGTTCGTCGCACCGACATACGTGAAGGTTACGAAGCACACGTCCAGACCGGCTACCTCGTCCACGAGACATCTCAGGGCTCTCGCGGAGAAGCATGGTGAGCCAACAGTCCCCCATGGTTACGGTAGGGCACTTCAGACCGAATTCTTCGAGTATCTCCGGGACACGATGAAGCTGGAGGGTGTGAGGCGGGGCGAAAAGAAGGTGAGGCCAGGCCCGGACCACAAACTTGCCGAGGAGCAACGAATAGACGAACTGAAAGACCTCAAGCTCGGACTTAAGAAGGAAACCAGTAAAGCTCGCGAGGAGCGCTCCGAAAACCTCGAGCGGGAGATGGATCTGGACAGTCGAGAAGGAGAGTTGAAGCGGCGTGAAGCCCAGCTCGACGATCAGGCGTTGCAACAACAGAATGTTGTGAGGGAGCTCGCCGAAGAACGGAGACAACTGGATCGCGCGCGAGATGACCTGGCGGCAAATTATAAGAAAGCTCAACAGAGACATCGAACTCAAGAGTCCAAGGCTGATCAACTGGAAACTAGAGACGCAGCTCTCCTAGCTCGAGAGGTCGAAGCGGAGCAGCGTGATGCCGCTAGGCGAGAAGAAGAAAATCTGCTCGAAGAAAGAAGGCTGGAGGTTGAGAAGCGGGAGAAGTTCGCTGAGGCCTTTGAAGCTGGCATCCATAACATTGTCACCGGGGAACTCTTCTACGCAGAAAAGCCCGACGGAAGCTTCGGTCTTCGAACAAAATCAGGGCGTGGCAGTGAGCTGGCAAAGCTCATTGCGCCGGCATTGAGAAAGGTCAGGGAGATCGCACGAACGATCAGTGAGCATGTTACGAAGCAGGTCGAGGTGAAGGTTTCCGAAGAGAAAGGGATTCTGGAATCTCTTCAGAAAGCCTTCAAGGAGGCAATTGAACGAAACCGACTGTTCGCGGAAAGCTTTCGCACGGCAATGGCGACGCTTGACAGGGATGCTCGAAAACGCGCTTTGGCGGAAAAGGCAGTGCGAGAGGCCGCAGAGGCGACACAAGCTGCTGAAACTGCAGACGCTATCGAGCCGAACGCGGGCTTGTCACTCGCAGAACTTGAATATCTGAGGCGCCAACAAGGTCGGGGGAGATAAACACGGTCTATCCATAGCAGAGACCAGGGCAAGGCTGAGGCTAGCGAACCAGGGTTGCTTAACAAGCTATTTTGACAATGCCCGCTTTGGGGCCGATTGCCGACTGTCCGGTGCCGGTGGTGCTGCAACCTACTCTGGGAACGAGCCAAATTACAGAGGGTGCGCGGACGGCTACGGCCCACTATGAAGGGATTCGATGAGCCCTATTGTGACCGGTTATGAAAAGACGCTGGATTGGCCACTTTATGAAGGTCGACCCAAACCCTATTTGCTCGCGACAACGCCTAGAAGCGGCAGCACATTCCTAAGCCATCTGCTATGGCAGACAGGCTGCCTCGGAGCTCCGCTGGAATATCTGAACTTCGAAGCCACCGGCCCCTTCGGCTCGGCTAACGGCTTGCCGGACCGGCAGGCTGCTGTCTGGGAGCATGTCGTCGCACACCGGACCTCGCCCAACGGCATTTTCGGGATGAAGGCCTTCCCGCTCCAGATGGAGGTCTTGGGCAGCCAGAACCCTTCGCTTCTCACAAGAACCATGCGCTTCCTTCTCGGGAAAGGACACGGAAGCCGGGTGGTGCAATTGCGACGCAGAGACGAAATCGCGCACGCAATCTCTTTGGCCCGAGCAAGCCTCTCGGGGATCTGGCGCGCGGAGCAGGAACACGGGGAAGACCCAGATCCTATCTATTCGGCACATATGGTGAATCGGGCCCGCCGCGAACTCGCTGCGCAGGACGAAGCATGGGCGCAGATGTGCCGTGAGATGGGGATCACGCCACTAGTACTGTGGTACGAAGATGTGGTCGCCTCTCCCACGGATGCAGTGGCAGCTGTGGCGGACTATCTGTCGGTCGCGCTCGACCCGGCAGCGGAGATAGAAGTGCCGAGGATCAGGCAGCAGTCGCAATCGGGAGCGCGCGAATGGCGCCAACAATATGAGGGTGGCAGCGATTAATCGTCCTGCTGCGAGAGGGCGTTTTCGGCCAACACCAGCGCTCCGGTAATGCCCGAACGCTCGCCAAGCGCGGGACCTTCTATCTTCCTGTCGACCCCACCGGGCAGGTAGCAATTGTCGAGCTTTGCGAAACTATCGCGGACACGTTCGAGCAGGCCCGGGGTTTCCATGACCCCGCCGCCCATCACCACTCGCTCCACTGCCGAGAACGAGAACATCGCCAAGCATAGCTGGCCAAGGTAATGGGCCACCACCTCCCGCGTGCCTTCGTCCTGCAACTCATCGAGCCGTCTGCCCCAGCGCGCCACAATGGCAGGGCCGCTGACAAGCCCCTCCAAGCAATCGCCATGATAGGGGCAGCTGCCTGCGAACTCTCCATCGTCTTCATGCCGTGCCACGCGGATATGTCCGACCTCGGGATGGGTGGGCCTGCCGAAAATCTCGCCACCTGCAACCACGCCGCCGCCAATACCCGTTCCCACGGTCACATAGGCCAGCGAGGCCTGCCGCGAAGCTCCCCTCGCGCGCCATTCTGCGAGCGCAGCAGCATTGACATCGGTATCGAAGCCGACCGGGCAGGACAGCGTTTTGGCGAAGAAACCGGCAATATCGCAATTCCTCCAGCCCGGCTTTGGCGTCGAGGTGATATAGCCCCATGTGAGCGATCCAGGGTCAAGATCTACCGGACCGAAGCTGGCTATGCCGAGCGATGCGAGAGCGCCTTGCGCGCGGAACCAGTCTGCCGCTTCCCGCAAGGTATTTGCAGGATCGCCCGTAGGAATGACGTGGCGCGCGGCGATATCGGCGGGCGATCTGCCAGCCGCGAGCACGAACTTGGTCCCGCCCGCTTCGATACCGCCCAGCAATCCGGCCTGCTCAGCGATCTTCCGTCCCCCTCTTCCTCGGCCCCGCTATCCTAGTCACCCGCCTCGATGTTTGCCATAGCGGTTTGGAGGGCATCGAAGGACAAGGCATTATGGAGAAGACCGGCAAGCGCAGACATCCCACACGGCGCGAGACACTGGTCGGAGGGGCCAGCGCCGCAGCACTGTTCGCAGCGGGTAGCGCGGCCGCGCAGACCGCCGAAGGTCAGCCGCTGATGGGCAATCCCGACCTCCCCGAAGAGCCCCGCAAGCGGATGGGCTGGGCGATAGTCGGTCTCGGCACATTCGGCGTGGGACAGGTCATTCCCGGTTTCGCCAATGCGCGCCATTCGCGCATGACCGCTTTCGTGTCGGGCAATTCGGACAAGGCGCAGACTTTGGGCGAGCGGTACGGTGTCGGGCGTCATTATGACTACTCCAGTTTCGACTCCATCGCCGAAGATCCGGAGATCGACTGCGTCTATATCGTCCTCCCGGTGGGTCTGCATGCCGAATATACCATCCGCGCGCTTAAAGCAGGCAAGCATGTGCTGTGCGAAAAGCCGATGGCCACGAGCGCGAAGGAAGCCGAAGCCATGGTCCGCGCGGCAGCCGAAGCGCAGCGCAAGCTGGGCGTCGCATACCGCGTCCATTTCGAACCGAACAATGTCCATGTCCTGGGCCAGGTGCGCGGCGGCACGCTCGGGACGATGCGCTTCATCTCGGCCGAGCACGGCTTTTCCGCCAATCCCGACTACCCGCCGCACAAATGGCGTCTCGAGAAGGCTCTGGGCGGCGGAGGCTCGCTGTGGGATATCGGCATCTACGGCATCAACACTTCGCTGATGATGCTTCCGGGCGACCGGGTGACAGGGGTGTCGGCGGCCTATGCCACGCCAGAGGGCGACCCTCGCTTTACCGAGGTCGAAGGCGCCATCGATTACCGCCTGACCATGGCGAGCGGGATCAACCTACAGGGATCGTCTTCCTATTGCTGGAGCCCCTACGTTTCGCGCCAGCGCTTTTTCGGGAGCGAGGCCAGTGTCGAACTGCAGCCTGCGACGACTTACGGGTTCAACCAGATTACATTGGAGAGCGGCGGCTCGGCCCCGCGCACCTATCAGGCAGGCGATGCGATGAGCCAGTTCGCTGCGCAGGTTGACGGTTTCTCTCTGGCAGCACGCGGCGCGATGGAACTGCGCACGCCAGGCGAAATGGGCCTGCGCGACATGCGCATCATGGAAGCGTGCTATGCCAGTGCCGATCAGAATGGCGCAGTGGTGAAAATAGACATCCCGGTCTAGCGGGCGGACAGCTTGGCCGCGCAAGTTCGCAACGCCTGGACCAGAATATCCGCCGGAACACTCGACTGCGGTAAAGCGCCCGGTCATGGAGCCGGTATCGACGAGAAGCTGGCTGCGAAATATCCTTACGGGCCGGCGCAGCTTCCCATCGCCCGCATCGAGTATGGTACAGTGTAAAACTGGTGATGGGCTAGGGGCGAAGGATTCCCGCTTGTGTTTGTGCGACTGGCAGAATCCTTCCCTCGCCGTCGAATCGTAGCCGTTCGACGGCGACCGCCCTGCGACCCAGCCCGCCGGCTTGGTCGCCGATATTCAAGGTGCCGATGTGGTAGAACAGGTACCACTCATCTTTGAACTGCGCGACACCGGGATGGATTGTGAAACTGTTCGCTGCCGGTCCGGTCACCTCGCCCCTCCACGTCCAGGGGCCGGCAATGGCGGGCGCCGTCGCGTAGGAAATTCGCTCATCCGGATGGATCGCTTCGTCGCGACTGGCATAAATCAGATAATACAGATCACCGCGTTTGAAGACCCATGGTCCTTCTTCGAAGTCCGGCAGTTCGATGGTTCTGATCGGCCCTGAGAAACTGATCATGTCTTCGGACAGAGGCGCGATATAGCAATTGCCGTTGCCCCAAATCAGCCAGCTTTGTCCATCCGGATCGGTCCAGACGGTCGGGTCTATATCGTCCCAGTGGTGCGGGCCGTCCGTGTCCTCGTTGCGGACGAGCGCACTGCCCTTGGCGTCGCGGAACGGTCCCAGCGGATTGTCCGCAACTGCGACCCCGATCGCCTTGCCGCGCGAGCCCTGCGCAGGATCGTGTTCAACCGCGGTATAGAACCAGTATCTGCCGTTCTTCTCATGCACCTGGCTCGCCCAGGCGTCGCGGATTGCCCACGAAAAATCGGTCGGCGCCATGACCGGACCATGAGCCGTCCATTCACGCATGTCGCGGGTCGAATAGGCCAGCCATTCGGTGATGTTGAACATCTGATCGCCGGAAGCTTCGTCGTGGCCAACATAAAGATAGAGCGTGTCGCCCACGACCAATGGGGCAGGATCGGCGGTAAAACGGTCCCGCACGATGGGATTGCCCGTGTAGTCGAAGGATGCCTTCTGAAGAGTCTCGTTACACCCACCCAGCAGCAGCATCGTGACGATCAGATTTGAGAGTCTGGACTGCATATCAGAATGCCAGCTCTACGGTTTGACCGGAATAGAGGATTTCCTGCCCGGATCGCCGTTCGAAGAGATCGCCGGTCCAGCTTCCATCATGCAGCACGATCTTGACTGCACGTGTTTCTTCCATGCCGGGAAAGTCTCCTTTCCGCTCGCCGATGGTGAGCGTCCGCGTCTCGTCGTCCCAGCGCATCGGTATCCGGGCGTGCTCGCCATCGATATAACCCATGTCGGTACCCTCGTCCTCGTAGAGCGTGAAGCTGCCATCCGATCCCGCGAAGACATGTAGCGTCAGCGGCCCTTGCGGATTTTCCCCGGTCCATTGGACGTCCGGCCCTGCCGGGACGATCGCTCCCGCGCGCACGTAAAGCGGCACCCGTTCTCGCGCCGCCGAGGCGACAATTCTTTGCCCGCCTGCAAATTTGCGTCCGCTCAGCGCGTCATACCAGTCCGCTCCGGCAGGCAGGTAAACCTCTCGCTCTCGGGCCCCGAATTCGCTCACCGGCGCAGCCATCAGGGATGGTCCGAACAGATACTGGTCGTCGACGCCCCACACTGTCCGGTCGTTCTCGAAATCCATGACCAGCGGGCGCATGATCGTGCCATCTTCGAAATGGGTGCCCGCGGCTACGGTGTAGATGTAGGGCATCAAGCGATAACGCAGGCGATGATAGTAGATCAGCCCTTCGCGCATGGCGGGATCGCCCTCGCTCACGATGTAGGTCTCGCGTTGAGGAAACTCGCCATGGCTGCGGAACAGCGGGGTAAAGGCCCCGAACTGGAACCAGCGGAGATAGAGTTCGCGCCACTCGGGGACGTGTTCGGGATCCTGCCGACTGAACCGATCCTCCAGCGAGAAACCTCCGATGTCGTGCGTCCAGTTCGGCACGCCCGCGACGCTCAGGTTTAGTCCGGCGCTGATTTGATCGCGCAGATCGTCCCATCGCGCCGCGACGTCGCCGGACCAGAGCGCAGAGGAGGTACGTTGCACACCGCCGAAGCCGCTGCGGGTGAGGATAAACGGTCGCTTCCCGGACTGATCCTTCCGCAGCCCTTCGAAAACGCCTTGAGCATGGACGAGCGGATAGGAATTGAAGATCGCGGCACCCGGCACACCGGTCGCCGGCGAAGTCATCTGGTATTTGCGCTCCTCGACTGAGAGGTTGGAATGCCAATCGGGTTCGGTGGCATCCATCCACCACGCATCGAAGCCCAGCGGAGCGAGTGTTTCTGACATTTGGCGCCAGTAGATCTCGCGCGCCTCGGCGCTGTAGGGATCGTAAAAAGTGTTGGGGTAGCCCAGCCCGACCCAATCGAGCTGCTCCGCTTCCAGCGGCCGTTCGTAGAGATAGCCTTTGTCGCGCAGTTCCCGGGCGTTTGCGGTCGTGGGATAAAACTTGGGCCAGACCGAAATCATGACCCGGCCGTCGAGCTCGTGTATTTTTTCCACCATGGCGGTGGGGTCGGGGAAACGCTTGGGGTCGAAGCAGTGGCAGCCCCAGCTATCCTCGGGCCAATAGAACCAGTCCTGCACAATATTGTCGATTGGAATGCGCTGGTCGCGATAGCTCTGCATCACGTCGAGCAGTTCGGCCTGCGTATTGTAGCGCTGGCGCGACTGCCAGAAACCGTAAACCCAGCGCGGCATCATCGGAGCCTTGCCTGTCAGTCGGCGGTATCCGGCGATGCCTTCGTCCATTGTCGGTGCCTGCACCACGTAATAGTCGATCGCCTTGCCCGCCTCGCTGGCGAAGCTCACCGAATTGCGATCCATCGATGGCAGAGGATCGGCATGTTCGAGTGCGATGTAGCCCTGGTTGGGATCCCACTCGATCCGCAGCTCGATCGGCTGGCCCGCGGCAAGATCGAGTTCGAAATTGTGGTACCACGGGTTCCAGTTCTGCCGCCAGCGGTCGAGCACCAGATCGTCACCCGCGAAAACCTTCGCATAGGACGAAGAATAGAGCCGGAACTTGTGCGTCCCCGCTTCTCGCGGCGTGAAGCTACCGGTCCAGACGACCCGCTGCGTTTCGACTGCATTGCCTTGCGTATTCTGACCGGTCGTCGCTGCTTCGACCGCAGCTTTGGCTTCCTGAGGCCAGCGCTCCTGGTCGTTCAGATACTGGTAGTCGATGGTCCGCTCCAAACGGTCCAGCACCAGCCGATCGCCGAGGTAATACTGCGCCTGCCAATCGAGAGCGAGCTTCTCGTATGGCTCCGGATCGCCCACGCGCGTGATCGACGCATTGTCCCATAATATCCCATAGCCCTTGGTCGAGACCATGTAGGGCACGGTAATCGCCATATTGTGCTGGGCGAGCTCGAGATCCTCGCCATTGTAGTTCATCTGACGGTTTTGATGCTGGCCGAGCCCGTAAAGCCCCTCGTCGGTGCCGCGATTGAACTGGACCCGCGTTTCGAACCACTGCTGGCCTGCGATCTCGACCGGATCGATCCTGCGGGCGGGAGCGTGTTCGTCGAGCAAGATCTTGCCGCTGCGATCGTATACGGTCAGGCGACCGTCATCCAAGCTTACTGCAGTTAAGCCACCACCGCTGCGGAGATACGCGGTCTCTCCATCTCGCGAAAAGACGGGTGATCCGTCCGGCTCGGCAACCACCATCGTCGTCGGTCGACCCTTGGGCAGTTCGTCGGCCACCGTCACGCGGAACGTGCCATCGGCATAGGCAAGCACACGGACCTTCTCGCCGGCATCGGTGGTCACGATCATTCCATGCGCGACCTGCTCGGCTTCGCCCGCAACGGCGGGAGTGGTTAGCAGCGCGGCCAGTGCGAAGAGAATCGTGCGCGCCATGGTCACTCTCCCGATACCGATACGTCGCTGGCGATGGCCGCTGGCGCGATGCTCCCCGTGGCCGACCCCGCAATCTCGAACGATATGCGCTTGCGGATATCATCGGATGAGCTGCCGACCATCAGTTCGATCGTGCCAGGCTCGATCTGCCAGTCGTCCTCGAGGCTCCATAACGCGAATTGATCCGATGTGAGCGTGAACATAACCTCGCGGCGCTCACCGGCATCGAGGGCAATGCGAGCGAAGGCGCGCAATTGCTTGACCGGCCGGGATACGCTGGCGACGGGATCGCGCGTATAGAGCTGCACCACTTCGTCACCGGGCACAGGGCCCGTATTGGTGACCGGAATGCTGACCGAGATCGCGCCGCCTTGTGCCGGGATCCGGGTGGCGGACAGCCGCACCTCGCCATAGTCGAAATTCGAGTAGCTCAGGCCGTAACCGAAAGCGTAGAGCGGCGTGACCGGGGCATCCATATAACGCGCCGTATCCTTCGACAGATCGGGATCGGCGGGTCGCCCGCTCGGCAGGTGGTCGTAATTCACCGGTACCTGTCCCGTCGCACGGGGGAAACTTACCGGTAGCTTGCCGCCGGGATTGTTTGCGCCAAACAGCGTGTTCACAATGGCCGGACCAGCTTCCACCCCCAGTAGCCAGGCTGCAAGCACAGCGTCGGCCCGCACCGCCACCTCGGGAATGGCAAGCGGGCGGCCGCCCGTCAGCACGACGACCACGGGTTTGCCGGTCGCCTCGAGGGCAGCGAACAACGCCTGCTGCGCGCCCGGAAGTTCGAGCGAGGACCGACTGCGCGCCTCGCCCGACCAGTCGTAATCCTCGCCGATGGCCAGCACCACCATATCGGCATTTTCGGCGGCGCGCACGGCTTCTGCGATGCCGCTCTCATCGTCGGAACGACTGTCAGCTCCGCTGGCATACACTACGTCGGGGTGCGCTGCTTCCAGCGCAGCGCGAAGCGTTACGACGTCGGCGGCATCGCCCCGGGCGCGCCACGAGCCGAGTTGGGAGAGCGCGTCATCGGCCAGCGCGCCCACCAGCGCGATGCGCCCAGCGTCCCGGGCAAGCGGCAGCACTTGACCCTCGTTCTTCAGCAGCACGATCGATTGCTCGGCGATACGCCGCGCCGCATCGCGGTGCGCGGCAGTCAGCATGACCTCGGTTTCGCGCGCGGAATCGTGGTATTTGTAGGGATCGTCGAACAGGCCGAGATCGCGTTTCACCTTGAGGATGCGCCGGACCGCTTCGTCGAGCAGGGGCGCGAGCGATCGATCCGTTTCCAGTGCAGCTAACAGATCCTCGGCATAAACGTCTGCGACCATGTCCATGTCGACGCTCGCGCGCAGGGCCAATGTTGCGGCCCCCTGACGATCGCGCGCCACGCCATGCGCCATCAGCTCCTCGACCGCGCGCCAATCCGACAGTAGCAGCCCGTCCCAGCCCCATTCGTCACGCAACATGGAGCGCAGCAAGGCCGCGTTGCCGGTCGTGGGCACGCCGTCGACAGCGTTGAAAGCGGTCATATAGCTGGCAGTTCCCGCGTTCGCCGCGGCACGGAAAGGCGGCAAATAGACCTCGCGCATGCTGCGCTCGCCCGCCTCCGCGCCCGCATAGTCCCGCCCACCTTCGGCTGCGCCATAGGCGCCGAAGTGCTTGGTCCCGGCCATGATCGTATCACGGGCGGACAAATCGCCGCCCTGGAAGCCGCGCACCTGCGCCTCGGCCATCCGGCTGCCGAGATAAGCGTCCTCCCCCGCCCCCTCCACGATCCTGCCCCAGCGCGGGTCGCGAGCGATGTCGACCATGGGGGCGAAGGTCCAGTGCAGCCCGGCCGCACTCGCCTCGCGCGCGGCGATCTCCGCGTGCAGACGCGCCGCTTCAGGATTCCAGCTGGCCGCCATTGCGAGTGGCACCGGGAAGATCGTGCGATACCCATGGACGACATCCATCGAGAACAACAGCGGGATGCCCAGCCGGCTTTCCTCGATTGCAACTCGCTGTAGTTCCCGCAGTGGTCCGGCACCCGCGACATGGAGATAGGAGCCGACCTCTCCCCGGCGGACCCGGTCCAGTTCCTCGGGACCAAGACGCGAATTCAAGGCCTTGGAGCGGCCACCCATCCGCTGCACTAGCTGTCCGATTTTTTCGGCCCGCGTCATTCGCTTCAGAAGCGCGTCGATGTCGGTGTGGGATGCGCCTTCAACTTGCGCCTGACGGTGGTCGGCGTCCTGCGCCTGCCCCTGCGCCGCCGAAAGACCAACTATCACCGCCCCCGCAAAAGCTAATGGTAGCGATATCATTCTGGGTCTGATCAAGAACTTTCCCCCTCGCCCACCAAAGTATCCCGTCCGTCGCGGGACTTTTCGGGATTGCTACCGTAGGCCGTTTACGAAATGCAAGGCCTGACAATTGACTCCCCTCTGAGCTTTGCATAGCACAATGATAGCGCTCACAAAGAGTGAGGCTGAATTTCGGGATTGGGATTACCCGACTGGGGAGGACGTATGAACTGCTGGTCTAGTCGTGTTTGGGTATCGCTTTGTGCAGGCGCAGCCCTTGCGGGATGCGCAACCGCGGCTACGGTCGACGCGCCAACCGCACCGGCATCTCAGTCCGAACAGGCCGGGGAGATGGCGGGCGTTGCCAATCCCGAAATCTGGCCCGCCTATGACTATCCGGTCCCCCTACAGCCAGATGACGAGGCCCGTATCGCCGAACTGCTGGCGCGCATGACGCTCGAGGAGAAGATCGGCCAGTTGGTTCAGGCGGACCTGTGTTGCGTCACTCCGGAAGACGTCAGGGCCTATAACCTCGGCTCCATCTTGGTCGGCGGCAACAGTGGTCCCAACGGTAACGACCTTTCTCCTGCGCCCGACTGGCTGAAGGCAGCCGACGATTTTTACGAGGCTTCGGTGGACACTACCGACGGCGGTGTCGGCGTGCCGATCGTCTGGGGGACCGACGCGGTCCACGGTCACTCCAACATCATCGGCGCGACCATCTTTCCGCACAATATCGGGCTCGGCGCCGCGCGCGACCCCGCTCTGATCGAGAAGATCGGCGAGGTGACCGCGAAGGAAATCCGCGTGACGGGCCAGGAATGGACTTTCGCACCCACAGTTGCCGTGCCGCAGGATTTCCGCTGGGGGCGCGCCTACGAAGGCTACTCATCCGATCCGGAGCTGGTAGCGTCCTATGTCGGCGCTATGGTCCGCGGACTACAGGGCCCGCCAAGCAACGATAATCTGCTGGCCGGCCCCTACGTCATCGCCTCGACCAAACATTTCCTCGCCGACGGCGGGACAGATAACGGGGTCGACCAGGGCGACAGTTCGATCAGCGAAGAGGAGCTGCGCGATATTCACGGGTTGCCCTATGGCCCCGCTATCGCCGAAGGTGTCTCCACCGTCATGATCAGTTTTTCCAGCTGGCAGGGCAAGAAGATGACCGGCAACAAGTCGCTGGTTACCGGTGTGCTCAAGGACCGCATGGATTTCGGGGGCTTCGTCGTCTCGGACTGGAATGCGCACGGCCAGGTGGCCGGCTGCACCAACGAAAGCTGCCCGCAGGCGCTGACGGCCGGGATCGACATGTACATGGCACCGGACACCTGGAAACCGATCTACGAAGATCTGCTCGCACGGGCGCGGGCCGGGACGCTGCCGATGGCGCGGATCGACGATGCGGTGACCCAAATCCTGCGTGTGAAGGGCCGTCTCGGATTGTTCGAGGCGGGAAAACCGTCCGACCGCCCCTATTCCGGCGAATATGAGCTCCTCGGCGCCCCCGAGCACCGTGAGGTTGCGCGTGACGCCGTGCGCAAGTCGCTGGTCCTGCTCAAGAACAGTGGCGTGCTGCCGCTGGCACCGGGCGGTCGCCTGCTGGTTGCCGGTCAGGGTGCGGACGACATCGCGCGTCAATCCGGTGGGTGGACGCTCACCTGGCAAGGTACCGGCGTGGACAATAGCCATTTCCCCGGCGCTACCTCTATTTTCGGAGGTCTGTCGCAGGCCGTGGAGGCCGCCGGAGGAAGCGCCGAGCTGTCGCCCGACGGCAGCTTCACGACAAGGCCCGACGCCGCAGTCGTGGTCTTCGGCGAGACGCCCTATGCGGAATTCCAGGGCGACCGTGCGGCGCTCGTGCTCGACCCGGAGCTTACCACGCCGTTCGAGACCATTGAAAAATTGAAAGCCCAGGGCATCCCGGTAGTGGCCGTGATGATCACGGGTCGCCCGCTCTACGTCAATCCGGCGCTCAACGATGCCGACGCATTCGTCGTGGCCTGGCTTCCGGGCAGCGAAGGAGGCGGCATTGCCGACGTCCTTGTAGGCGACCGGCAGGGCAACCCGCGCTACGATTTTACCGGGACGCTGCCGGCCGCATGGCCCTTGGCTACCTTGATGAGCGATGGGACCCTTTACGATTACGGCTATGGGCTGTCGTACGCAGACCCGGTCAGCCAATGGGCGGAGCTTCCCGAAGTCGATGCCAGCACTCTCGCCGGAGACAGTCGCCTGTGGTTCAGCGCCGGCTCCCCGGCTGCGCGCTGGTCGCTGCTTGTCGCCGGCGAGAGCACGGGCGACCAGACCCGGATCACCACGGTTCCGGCGGAGGCTCTTGGCGGTCGTGCTCGTGTAACGGCGGAGAACTATCTGGTACAGGAAGGCGCGCGTCGCTTCGCCATCGATGGGGGCATGGCCAGCGTCCAGCTGCGCAATTTCGAGCCCGTGAACATCGATCGCGAAACCAATGCGGACATTCTCCTGCTGGTGACCATGAAGGTATGGGATGCGCCCGACAACGCTCGCATCGGCGCGATCGGTCAGGACAGTCGCGGTTTCGCCGACTTCGCGATGCCGGAGACGCCCGACTTCGTACGCTATGGCATATCGCTCAAATGCCTGCGGTCGAAGGGTGCGGATGTCACCACTCTGACCCAGCCGTTCGTGCTGCAGACCCAAGGCGCTGCCGATTTCGCGATCGGAGAGGTTCGGCTTGGAACGGATGCAGAGGTGACACCGCCTTGTGATTGATCGGGTGCGCCATACGACCCGTTGACGAAATCGCGCGCTTCGACGCGCAACACTTCGAGGATGAAATCCGTCCGGCTTTCAGGCCTGTCGTGATGCGGGGGATCGCGGATGATTGGGAGATCGTAAAAGCAGGTCGGGCGGATGCCAATGCGGCGCTCCAGACGGTCGAGGAGATGGATAGCGGAATTCCGACGGATGTCATGATCGCTCCGCCAAGCGAAAAGGGACGGTTCTTCTTCGGTCCGGACATGCGCGGTTTCAATTTCAGCCGTAAACAGGCTTCGCTGTCCCATCTCGTCGAGCGCTTGCGCGAACTCGCGTTCATGTCGGAGCCCCTGGCGATGTATGCCGGTGCAGCCGAGACGGTGCGTCACTTGCCGGGCTTCACCGAACGACATCCATTGCCGCTGGTAGACGACATGGAAGCGGTCGCACGGATCTGGCTGGGCAATGCAACGCAGGTTGCAACGCACTTCGATCTTTCCGACAACATCGCGGTCGTCGCTTTGGGCAGGCGCCGGTTTACGTTATTCCCGCCCGAAGCGACTCCCGATCTCTATGTCGGTCCGCTCAACATCACGCTGGCGGGGCAGCCTGTCAGCATGGTCGATCCACTCGCGCCGGACCGGCAGCGCTTTCCGAGATACGAGGCGGCAGAGGCGAAGGGGCAATTCGCCGATCTCGAACCTGGCGATGCGATCTACATCCCGACCCTCTGGTGGCACCATGTCACGGCCGACGCGCCCCTCAATATCCTGGTCAATTACTGGCACAACGACGCATCGCGAGGGGGCGGATTTCTGGCGCTGGTACACGCCATGCTCGCCATTCGCGAACAGAGCGAGGCGCAGAAGGAAGCATGGCGGGTCTGGTTCGACCATTTCGTTTTCGGGTCCGGGTCGGCGACAGCTGCGGATCATCTGCCGCTGCATGCCCGCGGCGTGAATGGTCCGGCCTCGCCTGAGCGCGATGAACAAATGCGAAGGTTCATCTTGCAGGTTCTTTCTTCGACTTGAGAAAAATCGCCGTCAATACGGCCAGACATGGGAGACAAAAGAATGCAGTCCTTCGGTTTCGCGACAGCGCTTGCTGTGTCGATCGCGGCGTTACCTGCGCCGGTTTTGGCGCAGCAAGCCTCCACCAACGCAGGAACGGTCGCCCCCCTGCCAGTCGGCACCTGCATCAATCTCGGCAATACGCTGGAGCCAGAGACCGAGGGGGCTTGGGGCGGCGCGCCTGCGAGAAAGGCCGATTTCGAGCGTATTGCGGCGGCAGGATTCGAGACAGTGCGCATTCCCGTGCGCTGGCACAACAAAGCCAGCAGCGAAGCCCCCTACACCATCGATAATGCCTGGATGGACCGGGTTCAGCAGATCGTCGACTGGGCACTGGCCTCAGACCTCAACGTGATCCTCAACAGCCACCATTTCGACCCCATACATGAAACGCCGCTCGCCGTGGCGGATTGGCATGGCGGGGTTTGGCGGCAGATTGCGGAGCGCTTCGCGGGCTATCCGGAGGATACGCTATGGTTCGAGCTGGAGAACGAACCGCACAAGAATTTCGACCATTCGAACCTGCTCGAAACGCTCGCTCCATCCTTCGAGGCGGTCCGCGCGCTCCATCCGACCCGTGCGGTGATTATCGGCGGTGAGAACTGGAGCGGGATCGATTCACTTGCGACGCTACCGCTATTCGACGATCCGAATGTCCATCCGACCTTTCATTATTACGATCCGTTCCCATACACTCATCAGGGTGCAAGCTGGACCGCGCCGGATATCCCGCCTGTGGGCCGGACCTTCCCAACGCATGAGGATGCAGCCCAGCTCGCGAAAGATGTGCTGGCAGTCGAGGCCTACAAGGCGCGTACGGGGAAAGTGCCCTTCATGGGTGAGGTCGGTGCGTACGACGCACACATTTCTCTCGACGACCGGGTGGCCTATCATCGCACGATCACCGAAGCCTTCGCGCCGACGGGGATCGGCATGTGCGTGTGGGCTTATGCCAATACCTTTCCGTTCTACGATCTGGAGGAAGAGCGCTGGCAACCCGGTTTACTGGACGCACTCGGACTCAGCGAACCCGAATGACTGCGGCTGCAGTCATGGCTGGGAATAGGCATAGGGTCCGACGACCAGCCCGGTGAAAAGCCCCGCATGAACCGAGGCGAGCGGTTCGACATCGATCGCCTCGCCAAGCCGCTGCCAACTGTCTTCCCCGGCGGTGCGCCATGAAACCCGTGCCTCGCCGGCACGTAAGGCCAATTTGAATTCCACGGGTCCCTCGCGTGTCAGCGGCTGCTCCGCGATTATCTCGCCCCGCTCGTCCTGCGAGGGATCGGTACGCAGCCGAATTACCAGCCGTTCGCCCTCGATCCCTGCGGCAAGGAAATGAGCCTCGTCCATCAGTGCGAGCAACCCGGCAAAGTCGCTGTCACCGGTGGGCTGGAAAGCGACCTTCGTGGTAAAATCGGCGGAATGATGCCGCAGGCGCCGCCCAGCGAAGGCCGGTCTTTCCAGACTTCCCGCCGCATTCGGCCCCGAGATCACGTGTAGCGATCCATTTCCGACCATGATGTCCTGCACGTAGCCGGGCGTACGCAAACCGATCCATTCCGGGCCGAGCGGCGAAATGAATTCGTCGCGCCAGCTGTCGTAGTCGACCGGCTCCGCAGGCGGGAGATCGGGGCGGCCCGTTTGCATCGGCACCGGCTGGCCGCGGTCGAGGAAGCGGGGCCAGCCATCGATCCACTCGAGCGGCAGAAGAAAGGTTTCCCGCCCGAGGAGAGTGGATTGTCCGGCGAAGGGGCGCGTTGCAAGGAACAAGCCCCACCAGCTGCCATCATCGAGCTTCACGATATCGGCATGTCCGGTAGCCTCCACGCGATCCTGCCGGTCGGCGGGCAAGTCCCGCTGCGTGAGGATCGGATTGAACGGTCCGGGCTCGTACGGACCCTGCAATTCGCGCGATCGATAGATCGTTTGCGAATGCTGGTCCGCGGTTCCACCCTCTGCCGTCAGAAGATAATACCAGCCGTCTACACGATAGATATGCGGCCCTTCCGCCCAGACAGGTTCGGTCGAAAGATCGACGCCGCCGTTCACCAGCAGCGTACGTTCCGGCATGACCTGCATCGCCTCAGGATCGAACTGCTGCATCCAGATCGCGCGGTGCCCTTCGTACAGCGGCTCTCCGGGAGGCGCATCGTTGTAGACGATCCACGTCGTGCCATCGTCCGCGAAATAGAGCGAGGGATCGATTCCGCCGAAATCGAGCCACTTGGGATCGCTCCATGGTCCCGCTGGATCCTTGGCCGTGATGACAAAATTGTTTCCGCATTCGATGCAGGTATTAACGATCCAGAACAGTCCGTCGTGGAACGTGATTGCCGGAGCGAACAGGCCCCGATTGGTGCCCAGACCGCCGAAATCGACCTGGCCCGAGCGGTTGATCGCATTGCCGATCTGTCGCCAGTTCACGAGGTCGGTGCTGTGGAGAACCGGTAAGCCCGGGAACCAGCTGAACGTGGATGTGACAGCGTAGAAGTCCTCGCCCACCCTCACGAGCGAAGGATCAGGGTGGAATCCGGGAATGACCGGATTGTTGTAGGATTCGTCCGTCTGGCGCCTGTCGGAATCGACGGCTTCGTACTCCAAATAGTCGAAACTGGCGATCGGCTGCCCCTGAGCCACGCCCGGAGTCAGCGCCGAGAGCGCGAGCCCCGCCAGCAGAGTCCGTCTTGCCTTCATCTTCATCAATCCTCTCGCCTGTTTGGGCTTGTCCCATCGCTATTGCTTTCCTATGGTAGCGCTATCACGAGGGAGGGCAAGAGCCAGAAATGGCCACGAACATTCTTGAAGGTTTGCCGTCGGACTATGCCAGCGGCCAGTTTCTCGGTCGTGCGGAAACGCCCGCCGGACCGTCGATCCTGGCTATCCGCAAGGGAACGATCTACGACATCACCGAAGTGGCCGCCTCCATGTCCGGAGCGATCGAGCGGCGGCATTTCGACGGCGGTATCAAGCTCGGGCCGGTCGAGAACGGCTTGCCGGAAGGCTGGAGGCTGCTCGCGCCGATCGACCTTCAGTGCATCAAGGCCGCCGGCGTCACCTTTGCCCTGTCGGCAATCGAAAGAGTGATAGAGGAACGCGCCCGCGGCGATGCGGCCAGCGCGGCCGTGATCCGCGCGCAGCTCGAAGATAAGGTCGGCTCCGGCATCCGGTCGGTGGTGCCGGGCAGCGAGGAGGCGATGCAGCTGAAGGCTGCGCTCATCGATCAGGGAATGTGGTCGCAGTATCTCGAAGTGGCGATCGGGCCCGATGCGGAAATCTTTTCCAAGTCGCCGGTACTGTCTTCCGTCGGCCACGGTGCAGAAATCGGCGTGCGGTCGGATTCCAATTGGAACAATCCCGAGCCCGAGGTCGTGCTGGTATGCGACAGCGCTGGCGAGATTATCGGCGCGACTTTGGGGAACGACGTCAACCTGCGCGACTTCGAAGGTCGCTCGGCCCTGCTTTTGTCCAAGGCGAAGGACAATACGGCAAGTTGCTCGATCGGCCCGTTCATCCGCATTTTCGACGAGAGTTTCGCGCTCGACGATGTCCGTGCCGCCAGTGTGGATTTGACCATCGAAGGTCCGGAAGGGTACCGGCTCGAAGGGACGAACGACATGTCGCAGATCAGTCGCGATCCAACGGATCTGGTCGACCAGTGCCTGTCGGAGCACCACTATCCGGACGGGTTCGTTCTGTTTTGCGGCACGCTGTTCGCGCCGACGCAGGATCGGGACGAGCCCGGCGCCGGGTTCACGCATAAAGTTGGCGACGTCGTCACGATCAGTTCGGAGCGTATCGGGACGCTGCGTAACACGGTGACTTTGTCATCCAGGGCGACGCCCTGGCGAATGGGCGTTGCCGCTTTCGCAACCAATCTGGCCGAGCGTGGCTTGATCGACAGAATTTGACGGGCACGACTGCCGGGGCAATGGACCGGTGGCGCCTAGAGGGACGAGGACTACGAGTTGATGGGCCATCATGGCGAGAATGCCGCGCAGGCGAATTACCCCAGCCTGAGAGGCCGCAAGGTTATCGTCAGCGGCGGTGCGTCCGGTATCGGTGAAGGTATTGTCGAAGGGTTCGCTCGGCAGGGCGCCGCGGTCGCGTTTGTCGATCTCATGGAAAAACCGAGCCATGCCCTGATCGAACGGCTCTCGGACGCCGAGATCGAGCCGATCTTCCATCACTGCGATATTACCGACTGCGACGATTACACAGGCAAGATCGCGCAGATAATCGATGCTCTCGGTGGGTGCGACGTGCTCGTGAACAATGCGGCGAACGACGACCGCCACAAGTTCGACGAGGTGTCGAGCACCTATTGGGACGAGCGAATGAGCGTCAATCTCAAGCACCAGTTCTTCGCTGCCCAAGCCGTCGTCCCGGCAATGCGCGATGCGGGTGGCGGTTCGATCGTCAATATGGGGTCGATCAGCTGGCATCTGGGCCTGCCGGACCTCACGCTCTACCAGACTGCCAAGGCTGCGATCGAGGGGCTTACCCGCAGCCTGGCTCGTGAGTTGGGGCGGGACAATATCCGTGTAAATACGGTGATCCCCGGCAACGTCCAGACACCGCGCCAGATGAAATGGTACACGCCCGAAGGCGAGGCGGAGATCGTTGCCGCACAGTGCCTCGACGGGCGTATTCAGCCGGTGGATATCGCCGCAATGGTAATGTTTCTCGCCTCCGACGACGCGAGGTTCTGCACGGCGCACAATTACTGGGTCGATGGAGGGTGGCGCTGATGGTCGAGGTAAGGACGGTTCTGGCAGCGCAAAGCAAGCTCGGCGAAGGCGTGCTTTGGGATGCCGATCGCGAAGTCGTCTGGTTTGTAGACATCAAGCGCCACCGGTTGTGGCACTACGATCCTGCCACCGGTAGCAATTCCTATGCCGAAGCGCCGGACCAGATCGGCTGGGCTATACCTGCGGAAGGCGGGCTCCTGCTCTGTGGCCTGAAGGACGGGCTCTATACCTTCGACCCCGAAGCAAAACGTTTCGAAAAGCTGATGGCCGTCCCGGGCGAACCCGCGGGCAACCGGCTCAACGACGCCTGCACCGATCCGTGGGGCCGCGTCTGGTTCGGATCGATGGACGATAGCGAAGGCACTGCATCCGGAAGGTTTTACGTCTTCGATCGCGGCACCATCCGTCCCGCCGGACCCGATGGTATCACGATCACCAACGGCCCGGCGGTCAACGCGGAAGGCGACCGCATTTATTTCACCGACACCACCGCCCAGCAGATTTTCGTGGCAGATCTTTCATCGTCCGGAGTTGGCGGGGCGCGACCCTTTGCCGATACCGGCGCCCTGTTTCCGGACGCCTATCCGGACGGTCCGGTAGTGGATGCCGAAGGCCATGTTTGGACCGGGCTCTATCTCGGCGGCAAAGTTGCCCGATTTACGCCCGACGGCGAGCTCGACGCGACAATCGACATTCCCGCCCGCGACGTCACCAAGATGGCCTTTGGCGGCCGCGATCTGCGGACCGGCTATGCGACCAGCGCGACCAAGAATATGGAGCCAAGCGATATGACGGACTATCCCGACGCCGGGGGCCTGTTCGCTTTCGAGGCACCTGTCGCAGGGTTCGCCCAGGCGAAAGTGAAGCTCGGATGATACGCCGGGGGATCGCTACGCTTGCCCTGTCGCTCTCGGCCAGCGCAACAGCGGCACCCGTTCTCGGACCAGCCTATGGCGAAGGTATGGTTCTGCAGCGCGATGAACCCATCGTGCTCGAAGGCCGCAGCGCACCCGGCGAGACAGTGACGGCCGAGATCAACGGTGCGAGCGCCAGTGCGAATGCGGATGCCGAGGGCAGGTTCCGTTTCGCCGTGCCTGCCCGCTCCGCCAGCGCCACCAGCGCCACTCTGACCTTGCGCGACGGCACGGGTGAAACCCGCTATGAAAACGTGCTGATCGGCGATGTCATCCTGTGTTCGGGCCAGTCGAACATGGAGCTTTCGGTTGCGCGAGCGCTCGACACCCATAACCAGTTACAGCAAGCGGCCGATGACGGCATCCGCTTGTTCAGGGTTCCGAAGGCGACTGCGCCCGTCCCTGCGAAGCGGTTCGCAGAGCCCGTCTCTTGGGTCACCGCCGACAGCAACACCGTGGCCGAATTTTCCGCAGCCTGCTTCTACATGGGTAAGCGCCTGCGTGCGCTCGAACCTTCCGTTCCTGTGGGCCTCATCCATTCCAACTGGGGCGGAAGCGCTGCGCGCGCCTGGCTCACGCCCGAAGGTGTGTCGGCAATGGAGGGCGCCGACGTGCTGGAATTGCTGCGGTCGTACGACGAAGACCCGTTGCTTGCGACCCGGGCTTTCGTGCCGCGCTGGAAGGAATGGTGGCGGGCGCAGGACGGCGGCCGCGAGCCCTGGTTGAATTCCGACAAGCTCGAATGGGCTCCAATCCCGCAATTCTCCTTCTGGAACGAGTGGGAAGGAACCGGTCTCGATACCGAGCCACGGGCCAATGTGTGGTTGCGGCAAACCGTCACGCTGACGCAAGAACAGGCCGATAGCGACGGTTCCCTGTCGATCGGTGCGATCGACGATCTCGATCTTACTTTCGTGAATGGCGAACCGGTGGGATACACCTTCGGCTGGGGTGTCGAGCGGACCTATACCGTGCCGACGCGATTCCTGCGCGAAGGCGAGAATGAAATCCTGATCGCCGCCAACAACATGTGGGATACAGGCGGCTTTTTCGGCGGGCCAGAGCCGCTGTTCTTCACGCCGGGTAATGGCGATGCGGCCATACCGCTTGGCGCTGATTGGGAGTACGCGATCTCGGACGTCGGAGGTGTGCCTCCCCGCGCGCCATGGGATGCCAACGCCGGTGCCGGTGTGATGCACAATGCCATGATAGCACCGCTGGGCCCGATGCGGCTCGCAGCCATAGCCTGGTACCAAGGCGAGTCCGATGTCGGCCAGCCAGCCTACGACCGCAAACTTACCACGCTGTTCGAAGGCTGGCGGGCACAGTTCGGCGAGCAAGCGAAGATGCTGGTCGTCCAATTGGCGGACTTCGGCCAGCGGGTTGCCGAGCCCGTTGAGTCCGGCTGGGCCCGATTGCGGCAGGAGCAGCTTGCCGCGGTCCAGGCTGATGGCAACGCCGATCTGGTGACCGCTATCGATATCGGAGAACCAACCGATATCCATCCGGCCAACAAGAACGTTCTCGGGCTACGCTTGGCGGAGGCTTTCGCCGGGCAAGCGATGCCGAAACCCGCTTTCGCCTCTCGCGAAGGCGACCGGGTCATCGTCGGTTTTCAGGACCTTGATGGTGACTTGACCGCTTACGGAGGGCCGACAGCGCTAGGCGTGGAGCTTTGCGAGTCCACACAAGACAGCTGCCGGTTCGTCTACCCAAGTCTCGATGGTCAGCGCCTGGTGATCGATCTGCCCGCTGGCGCCTTGGCTACGCGAGTTCGCCATGCCTGGTCCGATGCGCCGATCGTCAACCTTTACGACGCAGGTGACCGGCCAATCCCGGGCTTCGAACTGGAAGTAGAGAAATAATGATCGACCGCCGGTCAATGCTGGCGGGTGCTTCCTGCGCCCTGGCAATCCTGGCAGGTGGATGCGCAACTAGTTCCTACCCGAGAGCGCCCGGCTTCGTCCGCAGAAGCGCGACGCAATTCCTCCGCGACGGCCAGCCCTATCGCATCGTCGGCGCCAACATGTGGTACGCCGCCTGGCTTGGGGCCGACGCCGAATACGGCGACCGGGCGCGGCTAATGCGCGAACTGGATCGGTTGCAGGCTATGGGCCTCAATAACCTTCGGATCATGGCGGCAGCGGAAGAAGGGCCGTTCAACAATTCGATCAAGCCGGGCTTCACCCGCGACGATGGCGGCACGAATCCTGCGCTGATGGAAGGTCTCGACTTCGCGATGGCGGAGATCGGCAAGCGGGGTATGACGGCTGTGCTGGTCCTGTCCAATTTCTGGGAGTGGTCCGGCGGTTTGCAGACCCTGCTCTACCGCGCGACAGGTCAATACATCGACATGGGCGATCCGGACCATCCGTGGCCGGCCTTCGCCGATGCGACAGCGGGTTTCTATGCCAACGAAGCAGCCATAGAGAGCTACCGGGCGCATGTCGCAGCAATCGTCGGGCGGACCAATTCCATTACCGGCCAGCGCTATGCGCAGGACCCCGCGATCATGAGTTGGCAGCATGCGAACGAACCGCGCCCGGGCGGTGGAGCCGACGCCATCGCGCAATTCCGCTCGGCCTATCTCGACTGGATCGCCTCGACTGCGGAACTTATCCGCTCGATCGACGGCAATCACCTGGTCTCGCTCGGTCAGGAGGGCACGCAAGCCACCTTCGGCAGCGAGGAACTCGTCGTCGCGGCGCATGAGGCGGTCGATTACGTCACCGCTCACATCTGGCCGCTCAACTGGGGATGGGTCGCAGGCGACGATCTGCCCGGCACTTGGCTAGCGGGTAAGGCCAAGGTCGAGGATTACCTGGCTGTCCACAGCCGGCTTGCCGAAGATATGGGCAAGCCCCTGCTGATCGAGGAGTTCGGATTCCCGCGCGACGACGAAGCCTATTCACCCGATACGACCACCGAATATCGCGAGCGCTATTACCGGACGATCTACGACGCGGTCGAGAAAAGTTGGCGCACGGGCGGTCCCTTGCAAGGCAGCAACTTCTGGGCATGGAACGGCGAGGCCCGCGCGCGCCATGCTGACTTCAGGTTCCAGGACGGCGACCTCGCTTACATGGGTGATCCCCCGCATGAGCCACAGGGCTGGTATGGGAATTTCGACAGCGACGCTTCGATGATCGCGCTGGTCAATGCGCATGCCGATCGCAAATGTCTCGGGTTGGAGGCGCCCTGCCCGTCCTGATTTGGTAGCCGCTAGTGATTGTGCCGCGGTAGTTTGCGCGACGTGCCGCGATATTTGACGGCGAAATCCATGACACCGCCCTCGCCCAGCTGGCCCGTCTTTTCGCGGAAAAGTTCCTCCCAGGGTGTATTGCTTTCGGGAAACTCCGGCGCTGGATATTCGGCAAGGCGGCGGGCGATCTCGTCCTCCTCGACCAAGGCGTTACAGCTCCGCTCGTTGAGATCGACGCGAATTGTGTCACCCGTCCGCAGCCATGCAAGTCCGCCACCCACCGCGCTTTCGGGAGAGACGTTCAGGATCGACGGGCTATCGCTCGTCCCCGATTGACGCCCGTCGCCCAGCGTCGGGAGCCATTGTTTACCTTCGCGGATCATCCGCTCCGGCGGCTGCATGTTGACCACCTCTGCGCTGCCCGGCCAGCCGATCACGCCCGAACCGCGGATGACGAGGATGCAATCCTCGTCAATTTTCAATGATGGATCGTCGATGCGATGGTGATAATCGTCCGATCCGTCGAACACGATCGCCCGCGCTTCGAATACGTTTTCACGCCCAGGCCGGGACAGATAGCGTTCGCGGAATTCGTCCGAGATGACCGAAGTCTTGAGAATGCCGAAATCGAACAGATTGCCCGACAGCACCATGAAGCCGGCGCGTTCCATCAGCGGGTCGGCGAAGGGCCGAATCATTTCGCGATCCTTGCTCTCGCAGCCTGCAAGGTTTTCGGCCATCGTCGCGCCGGTGCAGGTCGCAGTATCGCCATGCAGAACCCCCGCCTCGAGCAGTTCCCACATCGCTGCGGGCACGCCGCCGGCGCGATGAAAACGCTCGCCGAGATAAGCCCCGGCCGGTTGCATGTTGACGAGCAGCGGCAGGTCGTAGCCGTGCTCCTGCCAGATTTCCTGTTCAAGCTCCACGCCGGCATGCCGGGCCATGGCGACTATGTGCGGCTGGGCATTGGAAGAACCGCCGATCACGCTGGTCACCGCGATGGCGTTTTCGAATGCTTCGCGCGTTAGAATGTCGGAAGGCTTGAGATCTTCATGCACCATCTCGACGATCCGATAGCCCGTGCGATAGGCCATCTGACCCCGTTCACGATAGGGCGCCGGGATTGCGGCGCAGCCGGTTAGCGACATTCCCAAAGCTTCGGCCACCGCATTCATGGTGCTCGCCGTTCCCATGGAATTGCAATGCCCTGCGCTTGGCGCGCTGGAGGTCGCGCGATCGAGGAATTGTTCTTCGTCGATCTCGCCTGCCGCAAGTTTGCGGCGACTGCGCCAGATTACCGTGCCCGAGCCAACCAGTTCACCCTCGTGCCAGCCGTCGAGCATCGGGCCTCCCGACAGGACGATGGCAGGAATATCGACCGTGCTCGCCGCCATAATCTGACTTGGCGTGGTCTTGTCGCAGCCCGTGGTCAGTACGACACCGTCGATGGGATAGCCGTTCAGCAACTCGACCAGCCCGAGATAGAGCAAGTTGCGGTCGATCGCGGCAGTGGGGCGGCGACAATTTTCGAAAATGGGATGGACAGGGAACTCGATCGGTATCCCGCCTGCATCGCGGATGCCATCGCGCGTACGCTTGGCAAGGTCGATATGGATCCGGTTGCAGGGAGACAAATCACTGCCCGACTGGGCGATGCCGATGATCGGCTTGCCGCTGCGCAATTCCTCGGGTGTGACACCATAATTCATGAACCGCTCGAGATAGAGGGCGGTCATGTCCATGCGTTCGTGGTTATCGAACCAGTCGCGCGAGCGCAGTCTGCGCTGGCCGTTCTTCTCGGTCACTCTCGGCTTTCCGGTTTGTTGAAAGAGGATGCGAGGCTGGGGCCCGCATCCGAATTGCGCCTGACCAACTTGTAGGGAAGGGTCAGCTGCTCGCCCGCACTCTCCTTCCCCCGGCCGGCCTTTTTGTAGGCTTTGGCAATCATGGAAACCGCCTGGGCAGTCATTTCGCGAATAGGCTGGCGGATCGTAGTGAGTTCCGGCCAGATCGAGCTGGCAAGTTCGGTATCGTCGAAACCGCATACCGTTATATCGTTTGGCACGTCGAGGTGCCGTCGATGCGCCATCGCTACTGTGGCTGCCGCCATATCGTCATTGGACGCGAAAATTGCAGTCGGCGGACTTTTCGCGTTGAGCAAGCGTTCGGCGGCGACCATGCCGGAGCGATATGTGAATTGTCCCTGCGCGATAAGGGCTTCGTCGATTGGGAGACCTGCATTCTCCATCGCCTCTCGGTAGCCTTGGAGGCGTCGCTCGCTGGCGACCTGTTCGGGATTGCCGACGATAAAGCCGATGCGTTCGTGCCCAAGGCCGATGATGTGACGGGTCATGTCGAAAGCGGCCTGGAATTCATCGATCAATACGGCCCCGTGCGAACCGCTGGCGCGGCCCGGACCAACCGCCACTGCGATTGCGCCCGCGTCCTCGATCTCATCGAGCACCGACTGGTCGTCGCACAAAGGTGGTGGAAGGATGAAACCGCCGATACCGCCGTCGATCAAACGGCGGATGAGTTCGCCGTAATCGGGCTGCGTCTCGGTGCTCTGCACGACAAGATAGATATCGCGCCGGCTGGCTTCCTCGAGCGCCCCCATCAGGAATTCGCTGAGATAGGATGCCGATGGATTGTCGAAGAGCAAGGCGATCCGCAGTTGCGCTCCGCCCGCCAGCGAGCGGGCTGCACGGTTGGGCACATACTTCAACTTTTCGATCGCAGCGAGCACTTGCTCGCGCGTATTGTCGCGCACGTTCTGTTCGCCATTGATGACGCGGCTTACGGTCATCGGCGAACAATGTGCAGCCCGCGCCACATCGGCAATCGTCGGCGCACTGTTAGAGTTGCGCCTGGCGCTTCGTTTGCGGCCGATCTTGGCCGTCCCTCCTGTTTCACTCATGCGCATCGACATAGGCCCATGCCAGGAAGATCGGCAAGTACGATCATTGGCCCGGAGCCTCCGGGAAGGTTCGGCCGATGTAGGCCTCCAGCGGATCTGCCGGCGGTCTTACGTTCTCCGGTAGCGGCAAGCCATTGAGCGACTGCCAGTAAGCGATCGAGGCATCGCGCCACCAGCGCGCCTCGCGTTGTTGGATCGCCAGACTTTCCGTCACGGCGCGGTGGCGCTGCGGGTCGATGGCATCGGAAAGATCGGCCCACTCGCGCGCCATGGCGTCGACTTCCGCCACGCCCCAATCGTATTCGCTCACCAGCTCTTCCCACAGCGTCAGGCCGGACGGGCGCTTCGCAGTCCAGGCAATGTGGTGAAACCACAGCAGGAACCGCGGATCGATCGTGTTCGGATCGTCCCAACGGTTGGCTATACTATCGGCATATTGCGACAGCGCATCCGACCCGCTTTCCGTCCGGTCGAACCCGATGCCGTCGGCATCTGCGCGATGATAATAGCACGGGTTCCATTCCGGGCGCGGCAAGTCGCAGACCCATGGGGCCGGGCCGTAGTGATGGCCCGTATTCATGAGATGCGCCAGGCCGAGCGGAGTCATGTAGCCGACCACGGCTTCGCGACTCCGCATCATCATTCGAACGATCTTTTCGATGGCCTCTGGCTCGCGCGTGAAGGTCTGGACGGTCCATTCACGTGCGATCTGTTCGCTCGGCAGTTCGGGATTCCAGGCGAGGCGACCGAAGGCGTACCAGTTGGCCTGGTCGAAATGCGATCCGCTCCAGTTGCGATCCGAACCGGTGTTCGCCACGCCTGCCATCCCCGCAGGAAGGACGACCTCGGCAACCCTTCCGCCGCGACCGGGTTCTTGGTCCAGCACTTCCTCCCACAAGGGCGCGAGGAAGGCCAAATGGCTCGCGAAGCCGAGATATTCCTTCGTGATTTGCGCTTCGAACATCAGCTTTGTATTCGGCATCGCGCCGAACATCGGATGAAACGGCTCGCGCGGTTGGAAGTCGATCGGGCCGTTCTTCACCTGGACGATCACATTGTCGGCAAATTGCCCGTCAAGCGGCACGAATTCACCATACGCCTGCTTGGCCCGGTCGGTTTCGTCTTCTGCGGAGTAAACGAAGGCGCGCCAGATCACCGTACCCCGATTGCCAATGGCTTCGGCGAGCATATTGGCACCATCAGCGTGGCTACGCCCATAGTCCTGCGGGCCGGGTTGTCCTTCGCTGTTCGCCTTGACGAGGAAGCCGCCGAAATCGGGAACGGCGGCGTAAAACTCGTCGGCCTTCGCCTGCCACCATGCCCGGACCTCCGGGTCGAGCGGATCGGCACTATCGAGCCCGCCGATATCCTTCGGCGCGCTGAACCGAACGGAAACGTAGAGACGAATACCGTAAGGTCGCCACGCATCGGCCAATCGCTTGTATTTGGCGATGTACCGCGGTTCGAGCATGAAGGCCCGGGCGTTGACGTTGTTGACCACCACGCCATTGATACCGAGCGAGGCATTGGCACGAGCATAATCAATCATTCGCTGGTCGAGCCGCTCGGGCAGATGCCACCAGTCGAAAATCGAGCGCCCGGCATAGCCGCGCTCGACATGCCCATCCGGATTGTCCCAGTGATTGAGCATGCGCAGCGGCATGGCCGGTTCCGAGGCAATGTCGATGCGGACCGGGTCCACCCCGAGCGACAGTTCACGTAGCAACGCGAAAACACCATAAAGACACGCCAGGTCGCTGCTTCCGCGAATGCGGATGTCCGCGCCATCTGCGCGAACGGAATATCCTACAGCGGAATCACCGCGATTTTCCGGACATTCGAGCCTCACATAGCCTTCGGCTCCGCTCCGCATCGAGGAAGCCGAATTGCGGGAGAGGCGCGTTAGGCCTACGCCCAGTTCGCGGCGAGCGGCTTCCATGGTCGCGCTCGCTTCCTCCGGACCGTCGGAGCTTAGCACCGCGACAGGCCCATGCAGGCCAGCGATACGATCGAGCGCCTCGCCTTCCAGCGGTGCATATCGCAGCCACAAATCGTACCCGTCCTCGGCCTTGGCTGATGCGTCCGCCAGTAGGCACCCGAGTATCATCGCGATCAGCGTCGCAAGTCTGTTGACAAGCCTCTTTCCCCTCATCATGGTAGCGCTACCACAAAGTCGCGGGCGGTCAAGTCCCGCGCAGGGGAGAGGGACGATTAATGCGGAAATTCAAGCGCACGACGCTTACACTCGGTCTTTGTCTGGCGGCGCTGGCACCAATTGCGATACCTGCTGCTTCGGCACAGGACGTCGCGGTCGAGCGGGCGATGGCCGACGCGCCTTACTGGGACGCATCGCTCCCGGTCGAACAGCGCGTCGAAGACCTGCTTTCGCGAATGACGCTGGACGAGAAAGTCGCTCAGCTCATCACCGTCTGGAACAGTAAGAACGAGATCCAGGCCGACGGCGATGTGTTCGATCCCGCAAAGGCGGCAGCACGCTATCCCCACGGGATCGGTCAGATCGCGCGTCCTTCCGATCGTCTCGGCCCCTCCAGTCCGCGCGAAGTGCCGCGCCGGAGCATCGAGGACAGCATCCAGTATGTGATCGATGCACAGCGTTGGGCGATGGAGAACACCCGTCTCGGCATTCCCGTCCTCTTCCACGAGGAATCGCTTCACGGTTTCGCGGCGAAAGACGCGACGGCTTTTCCGCAATCCATTGGCCTGGCCAGCACCTGGGATCCCGATCTCGTCCGCGAGATCAACGACCTGATTGCTGGCGAGGTCCGCGCGCGCGGCGTCCATCTGGTCCTCTCCCCGGTTGTCGACGTCGCGCGCGATTCGCGCTGGGGCCGGATCGAAGAGACCTTCGGCGAGGATCCCTACCTTGTCGGCGAAATGGGTGTTGCCTCGGTAGAAGGGCTGACCGGCCCCGGCACCGACCGCAAGTTGCGCGACGGCCAGGTCATGGCCACCCTCAAGCACATGACGGGTCACGGCCAGCCAGAGAGCGGCACCAATGTGGGACCGGCACAAATCAGCGAACGCACCTTGCGCGAAATGTTCTTCCCGCCGTTCGAGCAGGTTGTGTCCCGCACTGCCATCGACGCCGTCATGGCGAGCTATAACGAGATCGACGGCATTCCCTCACACTCCAATTCCTGGCTCCTCAATGACGTGCTGCGCGGCGAATGGGGTTACAGGGGCGCGGTCGTTTCCGACTATTACGCAATCGAGGACATGGCGCGGCTCCATCAGATCGTCCCCGATTACAAGGCGGCCGGCGAACTCGCCTTGGTCTCGGGCGTAGATGTCGACCTGCCGGAAGGAGATGGCTTCGAAAATCTGGCCGAAAGCGTTCGTGAAGGGCGAGTTTCGATGGAAGCGATCGACACTGCAACCCGCCGCTTCCTAACGATGAAATTCAACGCCGGTATTTTCGACAATCCCTGGCCGGATCTCGCGCTTGCCAAGACCTCCAACGGTCCGGAGGGTGTCGCCCTCGCCCTGAAGGCTGCCGAGAAATCCCTAATTCTTCTCAAGAACGACGGTGTCCTTCCGCTTGACCTACCGACTGGCGGGGTGAACAAACCAACAATTGCCGTGATCGGGCCCAATGCGGACGTCGCCCGCCTTGGCGGATATTACGGCGAACCGCGCGCAAGCGTCACCCCGCTCGAAGGTATTCGGGCTCTTGCAGGAGACCGCGCCAACATTGTTCATGCGCTTGGCGTCGAAATTACCAAGGGCGATGACGATTGGTGGGAAGACGAGGTCGAACTCGGCGATCCGGTCGAAAATCGCCGCCGCATCGCCGAGGCCGTCGAAGTCGCCCGCGACGCCGATACTATTCTCCTTTTTGTCGGCGACACCGAAAAAACCAGCCGCGAAGGCTGGGCGCCCGAACATCTCGGCGATCGCACCAGCCTCGACCTGGTCGGGGAACAGAACGAGCTGTTCGAAGCGCTCAAGGCTCTCGGAAAGCCGATCGTCGTCGTCCTCGTGAATGGAAGGCCGCCGAGCTATCCGACCGTAGCCGAAGAGGCCGATGCCATCCTCGAGACGTGGTATGCCGGGGAGCAGCAGGGCACGGCTATCGCCAAGGCTCTGTTCGGCGAGGTCAATCCGGGCGGCAAGATGCCGGTCACCACGGCGCGCAACGTCGGCCAGCTGCCCAATTTCTATAACTACAAGCCGAGCGCGCGGCGCGGCTACCTCTTCGACGAGGTGACGCCGCTTTATCCCTTCGGTTATGGCCTATCGTATACGACGTTCGAGTTCGGAGAACCGGTCGCGTCTGCGTCCACGATTACCGCTGGCTCGCCCGTCACCGTGCGCGTGTCGGTCACGAACACCGGCGATATGGCTGGCGACGAGGTCGTGCAGGTCTATCTGCGCGACGAGATCAGCTCGGTCACGCGGCCGGTCAAGGAACTTGCCGGCTTCCAGCGTGTCACCCTCCAGCCAGGCGAAACGCAGCAGGTCGATGTCACGATCGAACCGCGCGCTTTCATGCTGTGGAACCGCGAAATGGAGCGTGTCATCGAGCCCGGCGAATTCACGCTCATGGTCGGCCCGAACTCGCAGGACCTTCAGGAAGTGACTGTTACGGTGCAGCCGTGAGCGTCAGTCGCCGCTCGGCGCTGAAGCTTTTTGCCGGGGGTAGCCTGTCCGCTATCGCGGTAACGCAGGCCCCGATCGCTTTTGCGCAAACCGGGCCGCTCTACCGTGACGCTGCGGCACCGATCCCGGCCCGCGTGGCCGACCTGATGGCGCGCATGACGCTGGAGGAAAAGGTCGCGCAAATCCGCACCGCCTGGGCAGCGAAAAGCGACATGATCGACGATCTGGCATTCGTTCCTGAGCGCGCGAGTGCAGCCTTCCCGCACGGGATCGGACATGTCACCCGGCCCAGCGACAAGCGCGGCGTGCCCGGCATCAGCGGAGCGGCAGGAGGCACGGCTGCTCGCTGGCGCACGCCCGAACAGACGGTCGAGTTCATCAATGCGCTTCAGCGTTGGGCGCTGGAGGACACGCGCCTCGGCATTCCGGTATTGCTGCATGAGGAATCGCTACACGGCTACATGGCGACCGAAGCAACCATGTTCCCGCAAGCAATTGCGCTCGCAGGCAGTTTCGATCTCGACCTGATGCGGCGGGTTCAGTCGACAACCGCGCGCGAGGTTCGCTCGCGCGGGGTACCCCTGGTCCTGAGCCCGGTTGTCGACATCGTCCGTGACCCGCGTTGGGGCCGGATCGAGGAGACCTGGGGCGAGGATCCCTATCTGGTCGGGGAAATGGGCGTGGCCGCCGTCGAGGGTCTGCAAGGCAAAGGAAAGTTCGAGAAGCTGGCCGATGGCAAGGTCTTCGCAACGCTCAAGCATATGACCGGCCACGGCCAGCCCGAGGCAGGCAACAATGTAGCTCCCGCCCAGATTTCGGAGCGTGACCTGCGGGAGAACTTCTTCCCCCCATTTCGCGAAATCGTCCGGCGTACGTCCATCCGCAGCGTCATGCCGAGCTATAACGAGATCGATGGTATTCCCAGCCACGCCAACATCTGGCTGCTGGGAGAGATCCTGCGCGGAGAATGGGGCTTCGATGGCGCAATCGTCAGCGACTACGGCGGCGTGCACGAACTGGCCACACTTCATGGTGTAGCCGACGATCTCGAGGACGCAGCGCGCCAGGCGCTCGTTGCCGGGGTCGACAGCGAATTGCCCGAAGGCATGGCGTTTGCGACGCTGGTCGACGCGGTGAACGAAGGACGTGTCGAGCAATCGTTGGTCGATACGGCCTGCGCGCGGATGCTGACCCTGAAATTTCGCGCCGGCCTGTTCGAAAATCCATACGGCGATGCGGCGCTCTCGCAACGCCTAACCGGCAATGCCGAAGCACGCGCCTTAGCGCTCGAGGCGGCGCGCAAAGGCGTCTGCCTCCTGACCAATAAAGGCGGCGCGTTGCCACTCGACCGCGCGAGGATGGGCCGCGTTGCCGTAATCGGACCCAACCACGCGATCGCCCGGCTTGGCGGCTATTCGAGTGTCCCGAAGCAGACGATCAGCCTTATCGAAGGCTTGCGGCAGGTCGCACCCGAAGCGGACTTCGTTACCGCGCAGGGCGTGTTCATCACGACAAGCGAGGATCGTTCGCAAGACCTGGTCTATCTCGCCGATCGAGAGGAAAACCTGCGCCTCATCGAAGAGGCGGTCGAAGTCGCCAAGACCGCGGATACGATCATCCTTGCGATCGGGGATACCGAACAGACGAGCCGCGAAGGTTTCGCCACCAACCACCTTGGCGATCGCACCGATATCGACATCGTCGGCGAGCAGAACGAACTGGTCGATGCCCTGGCCGAACTCGGCAAGCCGCTGATCGTCGCTGCCTATAACGGGCGCCCGCCCAGCTGGCCCAATGTCGTCGAAAAGGCCGACGCGATCCTGGAATGCTGGTACCCGGGACAGGAGGGTGGTATCGCCGTGGCCGAAGCGCTGCTCGGCGATATCAATCCGGGGGCGAAGCTTCCGGTGACGGTCGTTCGCAACGAAGGACAGATACCCTACTTCTACAACCACAAGCCCAGTGCACGGCGGGGTTACCTGTTCGACAATAAGGGGCCGTTGTTTCCCTTCGGCCACGGGTTGTCCTACACCTCGTTCGTCATTTCCCCGCCCCGTACGAGCAAGGCATCCTATTCGCTGAACGAAGCCATCCGGGTCGAAGTCGATGTCCGCAATACCGGCGAGCGGGCAGGCGACGAGGTGGTCCAGCTTTACATCACCCGAACCGATGTTTCGGTCACACGTCCCGTGCTCGAGCTCAAGGGTTTCGAGCGGGTGACGCTGCAGCCCGGTGAACAGCGGACGCTCACCTTCGCTATCGAGCCGGACCAGCTCACGATCTGGAATCGCGAGATGCAGGAAGTGAACGAGCCCGGCCCGGTCAAGCTATCGGCCGGCGCCAGCTCCGCCGAGCTTCAAGCCATCGATGTACAAATCGTCTAGGAGAGCAAAGAGAATGCCAAGCGACTTCCAAGTCTCGCGCCGCCAGGCCCTTGCGGGGCTGGCAGCACTTCCGCTGGTATCGTGTACCGGCGGGCTATCGGATGCAGCAACGGGCACGATGGACACCGCTTCTGCGGCTACGCGCTATCCCAAGCCGTCGCTGAATGCGCTGGCGCAGCGCGGCGGGCGATATTTCGGCAGCGCGATCGCATCCACGCCGGGACGTACCGACGCCGGATCGGTCCAGAACCCACGCTATACCGATTTGATCAAAGCCGAATGCGGCATGGTTGTCCCTGAAAACGAGATGAAGTGGCAGACCGTCCGGCCGGATCCCGATACATTCGATTTCTCACGTATGGACGATATTGCTGCCTGGGCGCGGACGAACGGAATGGCCCTGCGCGGCCACACCCTCTTGTGGCACCGGCCGCAGTGGTTTCCGGAATGGCTCAACAACTACGACTATGGCCCAAATCCCGTCGCCGAGGCCGAACGCCTGGTCACGGAGCATATTCGGGCAGTGACCGACCGCTACCGCGGCGTCATCACCAGCTACGATGTCGTGAATGAGGCGATCGATCACGAACGCAACGCGCCGATCGAAACGAGTCTGTCACGCGCGATGGGAAGCCCCGAGGCAGTCATCGACCTGGCCTTCCACGTGGCGCGTGAGCAACTCCCCAACGGTCAGTTGGTCTACAATGACTACATGAGCTGGGAACCTGCTCACCGAGAGCACTGCGACGACGTCCTGCGCTTGCTGGAAGGGATGATGAAACGCGGCACCCCGGTCGATGCACTCGGTATCCAATCGCATATCGAGATGTTCGAGATCGACCCTGCGACCGGGGTTGGTCCTTATGCGGAGCGCGAGTGGCGCCGTTTCCTGGACGAAGTTACCGGCATGGGATTGCGGCTGCTCATCACGGAGTTCGATGTGAAGGACAAGGCCCTGCCTGCCGACATCCCGGAGCGAGATCGCAAGATTGCCGATTATACGCGGCGCTATTTCGACGTGATGCTCGACTATGATGCACATCTCGACGACATCCTTGCCTGGGGCATGGTCGATAAATTCAACTGGCTGCAATATTTCGATCCGGCCGAGCGGACCGACGGCCTGGAGGTCCGCGGCACGCCCTACAGCTCGGACTACGAAGCAAAACCGATGCGGACGGCTATCGCTCAGGCGCTGATCGAGGCAGCCTAACTCGCACACAGACGGTTTGGACAAAGGGGCCGCGTCACTCTTGCAGTGGCGCGGCCTTTTGCTGCGTGAGCGACACGTATCGTCTCGTTAGCAACGGCCGGAACTGTCGGCCGGTCGCTTACAGTACGCGAAAAAGAAAGGGCCGCGCTACCGGATGCGGTAGCGCGGCCCTTTCCGGGAGGATCAATCGCGGGGCTTAGAAATTGCCGCGAATGATGAAGGAGAACCGGCGGTCATTCATGAAGTAGGACCGCGGTGCCAGATCGTCCGGATTGCCCGTGTACGCCTGCGTGGTCTTCGTCACCTCGTTGAGCAGATTCACACCCTGGACGCCCACCCGAAGATCGCCCGGGAGATCCAAAATGCTCTTGAGATTAATGAACAGCGAGGCGTCCAGCTGTCCCGTCGGCTCGTTGAAAATCGAGTAGTACGGGAAGATCACGTCCGAAGCCGTCAGCAGGAAGCGCGAACGCCAGTTGTAAGCTGCACGGAGCGAGATCGGCCCCTTCTCGTAAAAGCCAGCCACGTTCACATTGTGCTTCGACAACTGCTCCAACGGCAAGTTGCCGGGCGGAACGGTGGAATCGTTCGGAACGTTGCCACCGTTCAGGAAGGTATTGGGCAGGCCCGAACTGTCGATGTAGGTATAGTTCGCCTGCATTCCCAATCCATCGAGCGGCGCCGGGAGGAACTCGTAGGTCTGCTGGTATGCGACCTCGAAGCCCTTGATCTTGCCGGTGCCATCGAAGTTGGCAGGGCCGCGAATGGTAATATCGCGCGATTCCCCGCTGGCATTCGTGATCGTTTCCGTACGGACGGACTGGAAGAAGAAGTTTTCGACCGACTTGTAGAAGCCGTTCAACGTCAACGATCCGACCCTGGCGAAGTACCATTCCAGACTTGCATCGAACTGCCAGGCTGTCGCCGGAAGCAGATCGGGCGCACCCGCCGTTCCGGTGAAGTTGCCCGAATTGTCGATGCTGGCCGTGAAGTAGTTGCGGATGTAGCTGTTCTCGGGGCGCGTCATCACCTTCGATCCGGCGAGGCGCAGGATCAGATCATCGGTAATTCCGAAGCGCAGGTTGGCACTGGGCAACCAGTAATCATACTCGTTATTGACCTGGTTGAAGATGAACACACCGTCGGCGAAATTCTGCAATCCTTCGTAGAATTCCTGACCTCGGTTGCAGATACCGCCAGGAATAGCGGTACCGCCACCTGCAGCCTCGGGTCGCGCACGCGGAGCGCATCGCACATCGAAGTCTTGCGCGATACCGAGGCCGTCTCGCGTGCCTGCGGTCCGGAAGGTCGCCGACTTGATGTCCGACTTGACGTACCGAACACCCACATTGCCCGACATCCGCAGATTGCCGAACAGGTTGTCGCTGCCAAACTCGAGCATGAGGTAGGCCGCGTAATCGTCCTGCTTAACCGTCTGGATGTCGGAAGGCAGATAGGGCGTACCGTCGATTGCACCGTCACGGCCGGCCAGCGGATTCCACGTCGGAGCAGCGCCGAGTTCGATTGCCCGGTCCTGAACCGATCGCAAGAAGTCGACCGAACCTTGATAATCGTCGATCAGGTCGCCGCTGTAGTAGAAGGCACCCGGAGGGCCGGGGACTTCCCCGCGGAAGAAGTTCGGGAATTCGTATCGTTCCGAAGCACCTTCCGGCGTATCCGCGAAATTGACGGGGCGACTACCGGACCAGGTCTCGCTGAGCATACCCCAGTTATAGGTGGTGTAGCGAACCGTCTGGTCGCGGGTCTGGAAACGCCCGCCGAAACGTGCCCGACGGATGAACGAATCTTCGTCGAAATCATACGCCCAGTCGTTTGCAAAGGCGAACTGGTCGCCTTCGCTATCCTCGGCGTGGTCCATCGCGGCACGCCAGAACTGGAAGCGCGGATCGCTGAAATATTGCGCATCGTCCGCATTCGCCAAGGCTTCCGACGGCGCCGACCAGGTATAGCCGAGGAATTGGGGACGATGCGGTATGATGACCGGATAGTCTCCGGTGAGATCCAGCTCCTGATCGGCGAAATTCGATCCGAACACGCTGAAATCGAGATTTTCCTTGCGCGACGTCGCATACTGCGCGTCGAGCCTGACCTGCAGCCGATCGGTCAGCTGGTGTTCGAGGTTGAGGCTGTAGTCATCATTCGTCGTCTCATCGAGCACCTGACGACGGGCCAGTGAAAACTGGGATCCGCCGATTGGAACAAAGGGCGACGTACCGGGGTCGCCGCGCCAGCCGTTCGAAGCGTCGACGATGTATCCCGACTGGAACAGGCCGTTTTCGTCGTAAACGTAGTCGGTGAACCCACCGACAGGGCACTGGGCACGCGGCGGCGTTTCGTCGTTCGGATCGATCACGCCATTGCTGTCGATCACGTTCGGGCCGTTGGCGTTCTGCTGACAACCGATCGGATAGGTCGAATATTCGGAAAGATCGGGAGCCGTTTCGTAGGTGTATTCACCCCATCGGTTGGTGGTGTGCGACCGGATGAATTCCGCAGTTACCCGCGTCCGCTCGTCGAGGCTTTCCCACTGGGCTGCGGCACTGATACCGTCGCGCTTGCGATTGAAATCCTGGGTGCGGAACTGACCGCCGACCGGCGCAACGCGATAATCGGCATAATCGGCGAAACCATCGGCACCTGCGGCGCCTTCCGTGCCGCAGGCCGAATTTGGCGGTGGCAGCGTGGTCGTGTCGGTGCCCGACGGCAACGGATTGCGACAAACGAACCGGTCGGCGGTATTGGCAATCGCCACCAGTTGGCCATCGCGCGTCTGATAGTTCGCAATCTGCAAACCATCAGCGCGGCTCTTGATCTGCGAATAGGCGCCGCTGATCAGCAGGCCGAAGCGACCTGCATCGGTGGTCCAGGATTTGCTCAGCAAACCCGAGAACGTCGGCGTCCATTCCTTGCGGAAATCGCCGTAATTGGCTTCCGCACTCAGAGCGATCTTAAGGTCGTCGGAATTGCTGTCGAACGGCTTGCGCGTATTGAGATTGACCGTGCCGGCAAGGCCGCCTTCGATCATGTTGGCGGTCGCGTTCTTGCTGATGATGACCGAGCCGAGCAGCTCCGAAGGGACATCGGCGAAGTTCAGCGCCTGACCGCCGACACCGGCAGCGAAAGCCGTGCGGCCATTGAACTCCGAACGAACGAAGTTGAGGCCACGAACGACAACGCCCGAACCCTCGACGGAGAAGTGGTCGGGGTCGTTCGAACCCGCGAACCGGTTGATCGCGACACCGGGGACACGCTGCAGCGCCTCGGTGACGGAGCGGTCCGGCAGGGCGCCGATGTCTTCGGCGGTAATCGCATCGACAACCGTGTCGGCATCGCGCTTGATATCCTGCGCATTGGCCAGCGACTGCCGGATGCCGGAAACGACAATCACATTGTCTTCGGCCGGCTCGGCCTCTTCCTCGATGTCCTGCGCAAAAGCCCCCGAACTGCAGATCAGACTGCTCACCACAAGAGCCGAAGCCCCGGTCCGCAAAAACGATTTTCTGAGTACGTCTTGTCCGTCTGCACGCATACCGCGGCTGGACATCGCCTTGGCCATAAGACCATCCCTCCCATGTTAGCGCTACCACTATATTGCGGCAGCTTGCTTTTCCTCGACCAATTTAGTTATCGGGATGTGTCGGGCTTGGCAAGAGGGTAGATGGGCTGATTGCCGAAATACTGTGGCAAATTGCCAACAACTCCGAGAGGCGATAGGACTGACACCCCATGGGACAGGTGAATGGTATCGGTAACGTAAATCGGATCGAACGGGTCGTAATCGTGGGCGGCGGCACCGCCGGCTGGATGGCTGCTGCGGCGCTGGCGCGCTTCTTCAACGATGGGCGGCGCAGGATCACGCTGGTCGAATCCGATGCGATCGGGACCGTCGGAGTTGGCGAGGCGACCATCCCGCCGATCGCAAATTTCAACGCGATGCTGGACATTCGCGAAGATGAATTTCTGCGCGCGACGCGCGGCACCTACAAGCTCGGCATCGAGTTCGTGAACTGGGGCAGGCAAGGCGACCGCTATTTCCACCCGTTCGGCAGCTATGGCCAATCCTTTCACGGTATCGCCTTCCATCAACTGTTCCTGCGCGAGCAGGCACGAGGTGCAGGCTCTGGCACGATCGGCGATTATTCCATGAGCACCGCGGCGGCCATGGCGGGAAAGTTCGCGCGACCGGCGCCGGGGGCGAAATCGGTCGTAAACCAGATCGCCTATGCCTACCATTTCGATGCCGGCCTCTATGCGGCTTTCCTGCGCAAAATGGCTGAACAACGAGGTGTAAGGCGCATCGAGGGCAAGATCGAGACCGTCGAACGCCATGGAGAATCCGGCGATGTCCAAGCTGTCGTCCTCGAGAACGATACAAGAGTAGAAGGCGACCTGTTCATCGACTGTTCCGGCTTCCGTGGCCTTCTGATCGAAGACACCCTTGAAGCCGGCTATGAAGACTGGAGCCACTGGTTGCCGATGGACCGCGCCATTGCAGTCCCGTCACGGAATGTAGGAACACCGCCCCCCTTCACGCGCTCGACCGCGCATGGCGCCGGGTGGCAATGGCGCATCCCGCTCCAACACCGAACCGGTAACGGTCACGTGTTTTCCAGCGGCTATATGCAAGAGGACGAGGCGCGGGAGATTCTCATGGCGAACCTGGACGGCGAACCTCTGGCCGAACCGCGAACCCTGCGCTTTTGCACCGGAATGCGAAAGAAAGCTTGGAGCCACAATGTCGTCTCGCTCGGCTTGTCGTCGGGGTTCATCGAGCCACTCGAATCGACCAGCATTCATCTCATTCAGAACGGTATCGCGCGGCTGTTCGCGCTCTTCCCCGACAACCCGGTCAGCCCCATCGAGCGCGACGAATACAATCGCGGCATGCGCGAGCTCTACGAAGACGTGCGCGACTTCATCATTCTGCACTACAAGGCCACGCAACGCGGCGACACCGAATTCTGGCGATACGTGCGCGATATGGAAGTACCGGCAAGCCTGGCACGGAAGATTGATCTTTGGCGATTGCATGGCCGCGTTTTCCGCGAAAATGCCGAGCTTTTCGTCGCCGATAGCTGGATTGCCGTCATGCTGGGCCAAAACATCTGGCCGGAAAGCTACGACGCCATTGCCGATTCGCTCGATCCCGACCGGGTCGCGGCAGCGATGCATCAAATGCGTGCCGCCTATCGCGAAACGGCGGAAAAGCTGCCAGCGCATGAAGCCTTTATTCGCCAATCGAACGGGTGGCATCTTGACGAACCACTTGCCGCGCCCTTGTCGAGCATTGCCTCGTGACTGCCGGCCCGGTTGCGAAAGTCGTCATTGTCGGCGGCGGGTCCTCTGGCTGGATGGCCGCGGCCGCGCTTTCCCATGTCTTGGGGAAACTACCCGGATTCTCGATTACCCTCGTGGAGAGCGAGGCGATCGGCACGGTTGGCGTCGGCGAGGCGACAATCCCGCAAATTATCGGTTTCAACCGCATGCTCGGCCTCGACGAGATGCAGTTCGTGCGGGAAACCCGCGCGACGTATAAATTGGGGATCGAGTTCGTAGATTGGCTTCGGCCGGGGCACTCCTATGTCCATCCCTTCGGAACCTACGGCCTCGACATGCTGGGTATCGAATTCCAGCACTTCTGGATCCGCGGTAACGAGCTCGGTGACACAACGCCGGTCGACGCCTATTCGATAGCTGCAATGGCCGGGAAGGCCGGCAAGTTCGACTGGCCGCGACCCGACACCAAATCCCCGATGGCGAAGCTTGCCTACGCCTTCCAGTTCGATGCCGCCCGCTATGCGAGCTTCCTGCGCAGTTTGGCGGAGGGCAGCGGCGTTGAGCGCATCGAGGGCCGCGTGGTCGAAGTGCATCAAAACGGCGAGACCGGCTTCGTAACCGGCGTTTCTCTCGACCATGGCAAAAAGGTCGAGGGCGAACTGTTCATCGACTGCTCGGGGTTTCGCTCGCTTTTGCTGGGGCAAACGCTCGCCGTCCCCTTTAAAGACTGGTCGCGCTGGCTTCCATGCGACAGTGCCGTCGCGGTGCCTTGTTCCCTCGGCGGCAGAAACGAGCCTCTGACCCGATCCACAGCGCGCGCTGCAGGATGGCAATGGCGCATTCCGCTCCAGCACCGGCTCGGCAACGGCCATGTCTTCGCCTCCGAGCATATGGATCGCGCAAAAGCCACCGATCTTCTGCTCGCCAACCTCGATGGAGAACCCTTGGCCGAGCCGAACCAGCTCAGCTTCAAGGCAGGCCACCGCGCGCGCTTGGGAAAAGAACGTGATCGCGCTGGGGCTTGCGGCAGGATTTCTCGAGCCACTGGAATCGACATCGATCCATCTGGTTCAGTCGGGGATTGCCCGGCTGTTATCGCTGTTTCCCGACAAGAGCTTCTGCGAAGTCGAGATCGCGCGGTTCAATGCGGAAACCGATCGCGAATATGCCGATATCCGCGACTTCCTCGTCCTCCATTACAGCGCCACGGAGCGCGATGACTCGGAGTTCTGGCGCTATTGCCGCAACCTCGAGGCACCCGACGGTTTACGCGAAAAGATCGAGATGTTCCGCAGCTCGGGCCGTATTTTCCGCGAAAACAACGAGCTTTTCACCGAGGCCAGCTGGCTTGCCGTCATGCTGGGACAGGGCATTCTGCCGCAAAGTCACCATCCCGTCGCCCGTGTGCTGGACGACGAAGAAACACTGACTCGGCTTGCGCATATACGCGGCGTAATCGCACAGACGACGCAGCAATTGCCGACGCAGGACCAATTCCTGCAGCAGCGTGGTGGGGCGATGGCAGCCGAAGAACGCCGTATCGCATGACCGAACTGCCAGCGCCCGCGCCGATCCCCGAGATCGAAGCGCCAGTCACTCGCGAAGCTTTCGAAGACATCCGCTCGGCAACACGCCCCGTGATTTTGCGCGGGCTGGTCGGGTCATGGCCCGCAGTCGAGGCGGCGCGGCGAAGTGACGAGGCCATCTGCCAGTATTTGATCGATCGCTCCGCCAGTCGGCCTGTCGATGCGATCGCGGCACCGCCGAGAGCCGGAGGACGCTTTTTCTACACCGACGACCTGCGGTCGCTCAACTTCGTCAAGGCGAGCGGGCCCTTACCAGCATTTCTCGGCGATCTCCTGAAAGCGAAAACGATCGATGCACCGCCCGCAATGGCCGTGCAGTCGGAGAGTGTAGAGGCACTTGCCCCGCCTTTCGCGCGGGAGAACGTGCTCGCGCTTCTCCCCGATGTCGCGCCGCGCATCTGGATCGGCAACCGCATCCGCGTCGCGCCGCATTACGATGCGAAGGAGAATGTCGCCTGTTGCGTAGCGGGGCGGCGGCGCTTTACGCTGTTTCCCCCGCAGCGAACCGCGGATCTTTATCCGGGCCCCTTCGAACTGACGCCTGCCGGGACGCCGGTGAGCATGGTCGATCTCGCCGAACCGGATCTCGAAGAGTTTCCACGCTTTGCCGATGCCTGGAGCGAGGCGGAGGTCGCGACGCTCGAGCCGGGCGATGCGATCTACATCCCCTATGGTTGGTGGCACAGCGTCGAATCGCTCGAGCCGGTGAGCATCCTCGTCAATTACTGGTGGGCGCCGGGCAAGCCGGACGGGGTCGGCAGCCCCTATGATGCGTTGCTACACGCCATGCTCGCCTTCAAGCATTTACCGGCGGACCAGCGCGCAGTTTGGCGCGAGATGCTGGACTATTATGTTTTCGAGCGATCCGGCGATCCTGCAGCCCATTTGCCCGGTCAGGCAAAAGGCATTCTCGGACCGCCAAATCCGGAACTGTTCGCTCAAATGCGCGGGCTTATCCGGCGCGCATTGGGGACTGCTGGCTGACCGAAGCGAGCCATTGTGCATAGGGCGGCGCAAAATCGATTGCCGCTTGCGCCCGAGCAGCGAAGTCGCGGTGGGCTTGCTCTTCCACGGCGGCATCAGCGTTATGCGCCGCAGGCGGGAGACCGGGCGTGAAACCCAGCGCGACCAGCAGCGCGAAACGCTCCTGCGCCAACAGCGGGTCTTCTTCGCGGAACAGGATGCGACCGCGACGCCGGAACTGATCGAGCTCGTCCGCCAGACGGCCCGGCAGCGGTCGCTTGCCGAAAATCGTCTGGGCGCGCGTCGCGGCGAAATGGATTGCCAGCGTTTCGTGCACCGCCTCCATCATCATGATCGACCGGCGGTTGTACTCGTCACGTTCTAGGGGTTCGATATGCTTACCGGGCAGCATTTCCAGCAACAACTCGATTTGGCGGTGCGCCAGGTCGAGATGATAGGGACCGACAGGCTCGAAACGCGCACAGGCATCGCCGATCGCGATCACGTTGCCGAGCCAGGGTTCGGCAATTCTCCCGGAACTCAGATTGATCGCAGCCAGTGCCGGCGCACCAAGTGTCGCTAGCGCCGCGTCGCGATCGACGCCTTCGCCCGTTCCCAGCATCGTATGGAGACCGTCGCGGCCCGCAACTTGCGTCACCCAACCCGTGTCCACCAGCGAAACACGGTCTTCGAGAGCAATTACCGTATCGGTAGGCCGTCCGACATATACCATGCGTGTTGGCAAAGTGTCCGACCAGTCGATCAGGGCGAAATCGGGATGCGAGGCGGACAGGGTGGCGGCCGGTCCGCTGCAATCGACGAACAGATCTGCCTCGACCCGGCCCTGACCGGCCAGCCGGATCGCCCCAATCGATGCGCCCTCGCCGACCTCGACAGCCTCGATCTGACCTTCGATGTAGTCGACGCCCAATGCCTGCGCGCGCTCGATCAGCAGGTCGCGATAGGCGGCCGGGTTCCAGCGCAGCGCATAATCGACCTCCGACAGCGGCGTCTGCTGGTCGGGCGGTGGTGGTGCGAAGCGGCCTGCTTCGGCCAGCACTTGCGCGATCGAGCCCTGCCGCCGGTCGGTGCGGCCCAGCTGCCGTGTCGCGCCCCATTCGCGCGAGAAAGCGGTCTTGAGCGTCGGGTCGAGCGTTTCGCCATAGGAAAAGAGGCCCTCTTCGCCCGCGGCGCTCCATCCCTGAAACCGCGTAACCAGCCGATAGCTGCCACCTGCCTTCAGGACTATCTCGCTCTCCTCCAGGCCCAGCCGCTCATGCATCGAGGTGGAATTCGGCAGGGACGTCGGCGCGAAATCCGCGAAGGAAGCGGGATTCGGCTGCTGCCCCACCAGCACGACCTGGCTGACCGGCATGGCCTGGCGCAGCGCGGCGGCGGCGAGGATGCCGACCTGCCCGCCACCGACGACGACGATGCGGCGACACGGGTCACGCGGCACGCTCATGCCGCGTCCGCGAGGCGGGCGGCCTCTCCGCGCAAATACTCGCGATGGTTCGGCATGGCCCCGACCTCCCGCAAGACTGCTTCGCGAAGGCGCTCCGTCGCCTGAGCAAGCTGTTGCGGATTGCCGAGCGCAGGCCGCGTATCGTGCCGTTCCGGCAGCATCCCCTGCCCGACATAGACCGCAATCCAGCTGGCATCGTAAAACAGCCCGTCGGAATATTTCTCGATCCGGGCCGCCTTGCGCCACAGTTCCAGCTTATCGGCGAGGCTGTCGGGCACGGTCATCGTGCGCACATGGTTCCAGAATTCGGAATCGTCGCGCGTGGTCGCATGGTAGTGCAGGATCAGGAAATCGCGGACGCGATCGTATTCCATGTCGACCAGGCGGTTGAATTCCGCCCGGTCGCGCGGGTCGATCGCGCCGTCCTGCGGGAACAGCTCGATCAGGTAGGTAATTGCCATTTGCGCCAAGTATATAGAGGTCGATTCGAGCGGTTCGAGGAATCCGCTCGCCAGGCCCACGCCGATGACATTGTGGCTCCAGGAATGGCGTCGACGACCGGGGCGGAAACGCAGTATGCGCGGATCGGCCAGCGGTTCACCCTCCGCGGCTCCCATAATCGCCTCGCAGGCTTCTTCTTCGGAGATTTGCGCGCTGGAGAACACATACCCATTACCCATGCGGTGCTGCAGCGGGATCTGCCAGCGCCACCCGGCCGGCATGGCAGTCGCCGTGGTATAGGGTCGGATGTCATCGGTAACATGGCTGCATGGCATTGCCGCCGCGCGGTCGCAGGGCAGCCAGTGGGTCCAGTCCTCCCATTCTTCCTTCAATTCCTGCCCCAGCAGGAGCGAGCGGAAGCCCGAGCAGTCCACGAACAGGTCGCCTTCGATCCGGCGGCCATCTTCGAGCACCAATGCAGTTACATCGCCATCCGCGCTATCGCGGTCGAGCGACGTGACCTTGCCTTCGTGACGCTCGACCCCGATCGACAGGCCGAACTCGCGAATGAAGGGGCCGAACAGCGTCGCGTCGAACTGGTAGGCATAGCCATAGGTCGAGGCCAGACTGGTATCCTGTGCCGGTGGGCGAAACCGGTTGGCCTGCGCGGCGGCCACGGCGAGCGAATAGTCGCCCAGCGGGCGGGCAAGGCCTTGCCGCTGCAATTCGAGCCAGTAGTGATGGAAGCTGACCCCCCTCAGCTCTTCGCCGAAGGAGCCGAACGGGTGGATATAACTTTCGCCGATACGCCCGAAATCGCGGAAGTCGATGCCCAGCTTGTAAGTCGCATGGGTGGCCTTCATGAAAGCCGCTTCGTCGATGCCGAGCGTTTCGACGAAGCCGCGAATGTGCGGCAGCGTGGCCTCCCCCACGCCGACGATGCCGATGTCCTCGCTCTCGACGAGCGCGACATCGGCAAGATCGGGCAGCAGTTTCGCGATGCCCGCCGCCGTCATCCAGCCCGCCGTGCCGCCGCCGAGAACGACGACGCGGACTTTCCTGCGGCCTGCGGGCATTTCTTCGCTCATACGGACAGGGCCTAACCCTGCATTTCCTCGAGCTCCAGCCCCTTGGTTTCGCGGACCATCACCCAGACGAACACGATCGAAATGGCAGCACTGATCGCATAGAAACCATAGGCCCCCGAAAGGCCGATACCGGCCAGCATAATCGGAAAGGTCATCGTGATACCGAAGTTTGCGATCCACTGCGCAAATCCGCTCACCGCCAAGCCGGACCCGCGGATCTGGTTGGGGAACATCTCGCCCAGCATGACCCACATGACCGGGCCCCAGCTGAAGTTGAAGAACGCCACATATACATTCGCAGCAATTAGCGCCGCGAGGCCGGCATTGTCTGACAGCTCAAGCGTTCCTTCGACAAGCGAGCCGCTCATGAACGCGATGGCCATGATCCCCAGCGTGATCGCCATGCCTATCGAGCCGATCAGCAGCAGCGGCTTGCGCCCCAGCCGGTCGATCAGGGCGATGGCAAGGATAACCGAGCCGATCGAGATCGAACCGCTCAGGATGTTGATCTTGAGTGCATCGGATTCGCTGAAGCCGACCGCCTGCCACAGAACCGCGCCATAATAGAAGACGACGTTGATGCCGACGAGCTGCTGGAAAACGGCCAGCCCGATGCCCACCCAGACGATCGTGCGGATCTTCCCGCTCGTCTTGTCGACGAGGTCGGACAGGCGCGGAGCATGATCGTTGGAAATCGAGGTCTCGATCTCGCTGACCTTGCGGGCCGCGACATTGCCGCCGAACAGGCGCTCGAGCACGGTACGTGCCTGGCCGCCTTCGCCTCGCGTAACGAGATAGCGCGGGCTTTCGGGGATGAAGAGCAGAGCAACGAGGAAGATGATCGCCGGGATCAGCTCCATCCAGAACATCCAGCGCCACGCCTCGAAGCCCATCCAGAACGCCTCGGTCGAGGAACCGGCGTATTCGGCGAGCAGATAGTTCGACAAAAACGCCGCCGTCAGGCCGACGATGATCATCACTTGTTGCAAGCTGGAAAGCCGACCGCGAAGATGCGCCGGAGTGACCTCGCTTATGTAGGCAGGCGCCAAAACGCTCGCTGCGCCGACCGCGAAACCGCCGATGATGCGATAGATCACGAATTCGGTCGAGGAACCGGCAATCCCGGACCCATACGCGCTGATGACGAAAAAGGCCGCCGCGATCAGCAGTGTCCGTCGGCGACCCAGAATGTCCGACAGACGTCCCGCGACGAATGCACCGACCGCGCAGCCGAGCAGCATGGAGGCGACATTGAAGCCGGTTCCGACATCGTCCGAATCGAAAGCGATCCGCAAGCCGTCCACCGTCCCGTTGATGACGCCGCTATCGAAACCGAACAGGAAACCGCCCAGTGTGGCAACGGCCACGATCGCGGTGATCAGCGCCATATTGGCGCCGGAATGCGCATTGTCCAAAATTCTCTCCCCTCGTCGTGCTGTTGCACAATCGTCCAGTTATGGTAGCGCTACCTTTCACCGAAATTCGCGGCTTGGCAAGCTGCGTTTTCAGATCATGCAAAGAATGTAATTTTGGAGAAATCGGGATGCTGACAGGCAAGAATTTAGTCGCGGGCGAATGGCGGAACGGTGACGGGACCTTCACGGCCGTCGACGCCGCTAGCGGCGATGCGCTCGGCCCCGACTTCGCCGAGGCTACGAAGCAGGACGTCGCCGATGCCTGCGCCGCGGCCGCCGAAGCCCAGAAGGTGTTCGGCGCGCTGCCCTTGGCGGAACGCGCAAAATTCCTTCGCCTCGCCGCCGACAAGATCGATGCGCTCGGAGATGATCTCACCCGGCGGGCTATGGCGGAAAGCGGCCTGCCCGAGGCGCGCCTGACCGGGGAACGCGGCCGGACCGTCGGCCAACTGCGGCTGTTCGCAGAAGAGGTTGAGGACGGTGGGTGGCAAGACCTGCGCATCGATCATGCCGACCCCAGCCGTACTCCGCCCAAGCCGGACCTCAGGATGCGCAAGATACCGGTCGGCCCCGTTGCCGTGTTTGGCGCGAGCAATTTCCCGCTCGCCTTTTCGGTCGCGGGGGGCGACACCGCATCGGCGTTTGCCGCCGGGTGCTGCGTGGTCGTCAAGGGGCACCCTGCTCATCCGGGCACGTCGGAACTGGTGGCGGGCGCGATTGCGGAGGCGGTCAGCGAGTGCGGCCTTCCTGCAGGCACTTTCTCGGTTCTGAGTGGCACGGACTATGCGCTTGGCGAAGCATTGGTGAGCGACCCGCGGATCGCTGCAGTCGGTTTCACGGGCTCGCGCGCGGGTGGGCTGGCCCTGATGAAGCGCGCTGCGGAGCGAGAAGTGCCAATCCCGGTCTACGCCGAAATGAGCAGCATCAATCCTGTGGTTCTGATGCCCGGCAAACTGGAGCAATCTGCAGAAGAACTCGCATCGGCCTATGTCGGCTCGCTTTCGCTGGGAGCAGGCCAGTTCTGCACCAACCCGGGTATCCTATTGACGGTTGAGAGCGAAGCGACCAGCCGCTTCCTCGTTGCCGTAAAGGACGCGCTTGGAGCGGTTCCTGCGCAGACCATGCTTACCAGCGGCATCAGCGACGCCTACCGCAGCGGGATCGAGACGCTGGGCGGGCTGTCGGGCGCTGAGCTGGTAGGCGTGGGCGAAGAGGGCTCATCGGCCTGCGGACGCGCGCATGTTTACACTGCGACGGGTTCCGACTTCCTAGCGGACCCTGCCTTCGAGCAGGAGATTTTTGGCCCCAGTTCGATCGTGGTGCGCTGCAAGGACCTCCGCGAGGTTGCACAGGTTCTCGACGAACTCGAGGGCCAGCTCACCACAACGCTGCATATGATCGAAGCAGACTACGACGATGCGGCGAAGCTCCTGCCCATCCTCGAACAACGCGCCGGCCGGATTATCGCCAATGCTTGGCCAACCGGTGTCGACGTAACCCACGCCATGGTCCATGGCGGTCCATTCCCAGCCACTTCCGACGGACGCAGCACTTCTGTCGGAACGCTTGCCATAGGACGGTTCCTGCGACCGGTTTCGTACCAGGATCTACCATCAGTGCTCCTGCCTCAGCGTTTAAGAGATGATGCGCGACCTAAACTTTCCCGCATCAATGGTGAGTGGAGGGCGCTCTCCGATACGTAATGCTAAGGATAGCCCTGCGAATCTCCTGCATCGCGCAGCTGCTGCGAATAGGCGCGTGCCAATAGCGACATCTTTGGGGCAGAGCGTCCGTTTGCGAATCCATCAGTTGAAAAGCTGACAGTCTGCAAGCGGCCCGATTGCGGACGTTCCTGGACTGGCATCTCCGTTCGCAAAGCTGCCGTTCGGATTTGGATCAAGAAAGCTCCCGTTAAGCGGATAGAGTGGCATCCTGCTGACAACTTTTTGGTATCCTGCCCCTACTTGAGAAACCGGGAGGGAACCGCTTTGCGGAAAACCATCGTCGTCATTTGCAGCATGATTATCGCTGCCGGGTTGGTTGCTGCTGCGATTTCGCTCTTCATGGGTGGAATACGTCTGTTCCCGCTTACCTTCGCGGTCGTAGCAGTATTGGCATTTGTCTTGGGCTTACCTCTGTACTTGGCAGCGCGCTCCGCCAGTAAGGTTAAGTTGATGACGGCGGCGCTCGCCGGGTTCGTTGTAGGTGCGGCCATTCCTGCTTTTCTGGTGCTGACTGGACCAGCAGCGGATAATGCTTCCATTGGCGGCACCGCGACAGTGGTTGGCGGTACTTACACAGGCGCTGGACGGCTCAATAATCTCGGAATGGTCCTCGCCTTTGGCGCCGCCGGTGCGATAGGTGGCGCAGTGTTCTGGGCACTTGTTCGTGGTCGAGGCGATCCTGAGGAAGTCGGCAACGTCCGCATGGCCGTCCTAGTGTGCGCTGCTGCCTGCGTACTTGTGGCAGCATTCACCACGACCAGCCTCACCATGGATAGAAGTTGCCACAACCCGCTCAGAAATGGCGGCACCTCGATCAGCCCAAATGCTGGCTTCACCCTTCTCGCCGGGAAGGATCAGTGGCCCAGGGTCGAAGCGCTCCTCGAGGAGTTTCAGCGCTCGAACGACTGGGCAATCCAAAGTGATGTCAGGCTAGGCGATGACTTCCCTTGGTTCCAAGTCAGCGTATGCGAGGAACCGGGCACTCAGATATTCGCCCACGGCCTTCTCGATTTCGGGGGCCGTGATGAAGTCCGCTTCGATGCGTTTACATTTGCGAATGGGGCCGAGTGGGAGGAAGCTCTCCGCTCGATCCGCGACGCGGTAAAGTCGCAGCAGCTTGGCGAGCTGGAATACAAGCACGGTGAGGAATGGTCGAACGACCCGCCAGGATGGCTGGATTCCAGCGACGAACCGTCCGAGTGAACCGGTACTCCCCGCGGCGACCTCGACTGAGTAGCAATGTCCGTTTCTCTGACTTTGCCTGCAAAACCAGACGGTCCGCCTTGCACCCATAACCCGGCATTCGCATGCTCATGACCAAGACAAAGCCGCCAGTCCGCTTTCAGGTATTTTTAGAGAGCGTCTGTACGTCCAAAATTGGGGCGCATTGCTGACGGGAAAATTGGCAATAACCAGCCTAGTTACGCGGATACCAGCACACCCTATGCTGCCTATAGCCGCTTCAAGGTTCACTCAGGGTTCGTCGATGGAAGTCCCTTCAAGAACGTTTCAAGGTCTCCAGCCAAGATCAACCTTCGTCGGCCACGTTTTTTTGCAGGCAGTTCACCGGTAATTATAGCCTCATATATAGTTGAGCGGGAGAGAGCGGTAATCTCGGCCACTTCGGCAACACTGAACGCAAAGGCCGGTAGCCTCTTGCCTCTGGGAGTTTCCGCGGCGGAATAGTCTGACATTGATAAGCTCCGTTCTATTTGGCTTATCTCCATTATAGAATGGTCGAGGGCAGTTCCGGCGCCGTTTTGAAAAAATTTTCTTAGTTGGGCTTGGGACGAGCTAGAAAACCAATCCATCTAGTGCATCCTCGGCAACTTTTCTGATGAGGTGTGCATAGTGCTTCTCGATCACCGTAACGCTTGTTCCTGAAATCTGAGCTATGATCATGAGTGGCACTCCAGCGATCACTAGATCAGTTATCGCGGAATGCCGCAGGGTATAGGCGGTTATCTCCTCGGAAAGATCGACAATCGAGGCTGCATTCTTGATTGGGTGCTTCCATTTGTCCTTGGTCCATCGTGCCCCGTCACTTCGCGTGAAAATCGCTTCGTCGGCTCGCTTTCCTTCGACCTGTTCTGCCAGATAGTCCGAAATGCTAGGGGGGACCGTGATTTGGCGCTTGGGCTTTGCTTTGTCCTTAAGAACCATCAGGGTGCGGGTACGTGGCTCAAAATCGCCAGTATTGAGACTAGCAACAGCACCCGGTCTAAGAGGCAGAACGCACATCGCTTTAAAGAACCTGCCAGCGTCTTCGGGCATCGCGTTTATCAACAGCTCTCGCTCATCACGGTTGAGGTAAGTTGTGCGTCGTGAGTCCGCCCCTTGAATGGGTCGGAGGGCTTCTTGCCACGCTGCGTCTGAGTTTGGTCGGCCATGTGGCAGCACACGATTTAGCGCAGCTCGAACGGGCACCATATCTCGGTTGATGGTACTCGGCGCGCGGACCTTTGTTACTGCTGGACCCTTCTTGCTTCTGCTCAGCAGGGCCGGAGCAGCTTCTAAACGCGCCCTCCACGCTTCTAAGTGGTGGCGTCGCAGCTTGTCTAATTTTTGGCTAGAAATAGGATCATCATACACATGACGCCGGAACACTCCCGCGGCAATCGTCCCAGGTTTGACCTTTAGGTAGGCCTCACATGCATCCTTTACGGTAACGATATCAGAAGGCAGGGCACCGCCACAGTCCACCTCAGCCGCCCACGCTTCGGCATCCTTTTTTGCAGCTGCGAAAACCTCATTTCGCGCCGATGCTGGATAGGAACCCAAGGCCTTGCGAACGTATTTCCGCTTCTCCGGCTCGTAGACACGGACAAGCCAATTGCCGGCTCCTCCCGCCATAGCTGGCCGGTAGCCCAAGAAACAACCCGGCCTTAGGCGTTGCCAATGGGGTTCATCGCCCTTGCGAGGTCGCAAGGCTTCGCGATGTCCAAGCTTACTTAGATCGGTCATCTGGGTCGCACCGTCCATGAAATTTCCATGAAAAACTAGGTGGACGCCAGTGGACACGCCGTCAATTTAATTATGATAATTCAGTGATTTGGAATTTCCATGAAAGTCCATATGGTCCAAAAACCACCCTTCACACGGGTGGGGTCGCAAGTTCAATCCTTGCCGCGCCCACCACCGTTCCTCGAAGCCCCACCACCGTTCCTCGAAGCAGGCACAAAAAAGCCGCCCGGTGAGGCGGCTTTTTCGTTATCTGCCGATGCGGTTATGCAGCCTTCGTCGTCGTAGTCGCGGAAGGTGCGGTCGACGGGGCGGGCGGTGTCTGCCGATCTTCCGCATCCTTCTTGTCCATGAACTTTTTGGCGACATAGCCGCCTGCGCCCAGCGCAAGCATCGCGGGCAGGCTCATACGGCGAAGCATGGTGGTTGCCACCACACCCAGTGCCGCACCCGTCGCGCCACCGACGCCCTTGGTCTGCTTGGCGATCCTGTCGCCTACGAATGCTCCGATTACCTTGCCGATCATATGAATTCTCCTTTGCCCTCTCAACGGGCGAAAGGCGCGCGCGTTCCGACGCTTAATCGCTGTCCGGACCTGCGATACCAATGCGGAGCAGGCGGTTTGCAGCCGCGGCTACGGTGGCTGCATCCGGATCGCCATCCTTCGCCCAGATCGCATAGCGCAAACCGAGAAACACGTTGATCCCCATCACTGCCCAAGCTTCCGGCTCGCCCAAATCTGCGCGGAGGTCTTCCGACCCGCCACCAGCCTTGAGCCGCTGCTCGATACGATCTGCGATCCGCTCGTAATGTGCCCGATAGCTATCGGGATCGACGAACTCGGCCTCGTCGATGATGCGGTAGACTTCCTTGTGCTCGGCAGCGAATTCCAGAAAGGCCAGCAAGGCCGCTTGCTCCACGGCGAGCGGGTCCATGTCCGGCTTGATCGCGTCGCGCGCTGCGGCCCCGACTGCCTCGCTCATGTCGCCGACGAGAGCACGGAAGATCGCGTCCTTGCTATCGTAATAGGTGTAGAAGGTCCCCAAGGCCACACCCGCGCGCTTGGTGATCCCGCTGATTGACGCTTCGTGAAAGCCGCTCTCGGCAAATTCGGCCGCAGCGGCATCGAGCAGTTTGCGCAAGGTCTTGCGCCCGCGCTCGGTCCGCGGGACGCGATCGGCCGTGTCCGTAAGTTGCTGCATTCACCGCCCCTTCCGCCGACGTTTTAAGCGCGACCGGCATCGACTGCAAGATCGAACTTGAAAGGTGGTTCAGGTTTCAGTATCGAAGGCGTAACGAGAAAACATCTGTGGGAGGATTACATTATGCGTGGCACCAGGCTTTCGATGTGCGCCCTACTTGCCGGAGTGGCGACGGCCACATTGGTGGCGACACCCGCCGTCGCTCAGGAAATAGACGATGAAGTTATGCTCGATAACGATCAGGGGGCGATAGATAATGTGATCGTCGTTACGGCGCGTCGCCGGGCGGAGCGTATTACCGACGTTCCGCTGGCCGTCACTGCTATCTCCGGCGAAGAACTGGAAAAGCGTGGCACGCAGGACCTCACCCAGATTGCGCAGGAAGTGCCCAACGTGACGCTGGAAGTCAGCCGCGGCACCAACACCACGCTCAGCGCTTTCGTGCGCGGCGTCGGTCAGCAGGATCCGGTCGCCGGCTTCGAGGCGGGTGTCGGCCTTTATGTGGACGACGTTTATATCAACCGCCCGCAGGCTGCCGTGCTGGATGTGTACGATGTGGCTCAAATCGAAGTGCTGCGCGGTCCGCAAGGCACTCTTTACGGCCGCAATACCATCGGCGGCGCGATCAAATATGTGACCGCCCGGCTGCCCGACGAAACGCAGGTCAAGGTGCACGGAACGCTGGGCAATTACGATCAGGCGGACCTGATCGTATCGGCTTCCACGCCGATCAGCGACACGCTGAAGATCGGCGCCAGCGGCGCACGCCTTTCGCGCGGGGGCTTCGGCGATAACCTCGTCCAGGACGGCGTCGAGAACTACAACAAGGACGTCTGGGCCGCCCGCGGCACGCTCGAGTTCGACAACGGTCCGCTCTTCATCCGCTTGTCCGGCGACTATGTGAAAGACAATTCCGATCCGCGTCAGGGCGCCCGCTTGCTCGTCGGCCAATTCAGCGGCGCACCGATCCTCGACAGCGTCTACGACACGCGGGCCGGACTCGACGTGATCGAACAGGAGGTCGAAGCCTACGGCGGCGGCCTGACCATCGCCTATGAAGTCAGCGACACGATCACGCTGAAATCGATCACAGGGTACCGCGAGGACAAGTCGACCACGCCGATCGATTTCGATAGCCTTCCCGCCGCCGACCTCGACGTTCCGGCGATTTACGAGAACGACCAGTTCAGTCAGGAACTGCAGCTGCTCTATGAAAGCGACCGCCTGAACGGCGTGCTTGGCGCCTATTATCTCGATGCCAACGCCTTTACCGCGTTCGACGTGGCGCTGTTCACCACTGGTGCGCTGGTCGGCCTGCCCGGCCTGAACGCACAGACCCTGGGCGACGTCGGCACGGAGACGTGGTCGATCTTCGGCGATTTCACCTACGATATCACCGACCAGTTGAGCCTGTCGCTCGGCGGACGCTACACATGGGACAAACGGACCAGTCGCATCCTGCGCACGACCTTCATCGGCGGTTATTCGGACCTTTTCCCGCCGTCCGATGCCATCCCCATCGCCGTGACGAGCGATTTCACCGGCAGCGAGACGTTCAAGGAATTTACCCCGCGCGCCTCGATCGCTTACAAGCCGAGCTACAACCACACGGTCTATTTCACCTATTCCAAAGGCTTCAAGGGCGGCGGTTTCGACCCGCGCGGCCAGACCTCGCTGGCGCCGGACATCGACCAGGACGGCGATGTCGATTACGATGATCAGTTCGAGTTCCTCCGCTTCGCACCGGAGAAGGTCGATAGCTACGAGCTCGGCTGGAAGGCTAATCTGCTCGAAGACCGGCTGTTTCTCGCGCTCGCCATTTTCAAGGGCGACTACACCAATATCCAGATCCCGGGCTCGGTCGGTGTCGATACCGATGGCGACGGCGTCAGCGACACCTTCGTCGGCGTGACTTCCAACGCGGGCGATGCCGATGTCAACGGCATCGAATTCGAAGGCAGCGCGCTGGTCGGGCGGGACTTCGCCGGTGCTGGCAGCCGGTTGAACTTCAACTGGGCTGTCGGCTATCTCGACGCCGAGTACAACACCTTCATCGACCCGTTCGGCAACGATGTGGCAGACCAGCGGGTGTTCCAGAACACACCCGACTTCACCGCCAATGCCAGCTTCGACCTCGGCCTGCCCGTCGCCAGCGGCATCGTCGATTTCATCGGCACGGTTTCGATGCGCGGCGATTCCAGCCAGTTCGAACTGCCCGGCCCGCTCGATCAGGATGCCTACGCGCTGGTGGATGCGAGCATCGTCTACACCGCCGACAGCGATCGCTGGTCGATCGGCGTCCACGGCAAGAACCTGTTCGACAAACGGTATATCGTTGCCGGCTACGACTTCGTGACCGGATCGGTGCTGGGGCTGGAGGGCAACCTCACCGGCTTCTACGGTGATCCGCGCCGGGTTTTCGTGACAGGCGAGTTCAAGTTCTAACGATAACTCAGGATTGAACGAGAGGGCCGGCTTGTACGCCGGCCCTTTCTATTTCCACATCCGGCGACGCGTTTCGCTCGCCTCACGATCCGTCGCGACACCGTAGGTCGAAACGTAATCTGCGAAACGCTCGCGCACCTGCCCTTCGCTCAGGCCGAACTCCTCCAGGCTGTAGCGGTGCGGATGGCGCTTGAGCTTGGCCGAGCGGTCGAGAAAGCCCTGCATGGGCTCCAACGCGGGTTCGATATCGAATTCGAGGAAGCGGTAGACCCGCTCCATCGTGCCTCGCCAGTCGGTTTCCATGTCGTCGTAATGCACGTCGATCATGCGCTCGGGCGGGATGGCATCGCGTGCCGCACGCATCCTGGCGATCATCTCGGCCGTTTTGTCGAGCCATGTCTGGCCCATGCGATCGGGGTCGACATGGTCGGAATAGATGATCGTCTGGTTCCACGCAAGCGAGGCGGCGCTGCCAACCACCTGCTTGGGGTCGCGGTGCGTGAAAATCAGCCGCGCGTCGGGGAAGACCTCGAGCAGCGCGGGCAGGTCCAGCATATGCTGCGGCGTCTTGAGGATCCACGGCCTGAGGCTGCTTTCCTGCTGGCTCCAGCCGATCAGGCGCAGCAGGTCCGCCATGTAGCGATAGGCGGGGACGGCGCTCTCTTGTGCGCACCAGGCGGAATAACTCGGCACCTGCCACTGTGCATCGTGCTTCATGCCCCACATGCTTGCGACCAGCAGGCCGAGCTCTTCTTCCGGCTCGTAGGGGCCCGTCGGGTGGATCGAGAGCGTGCGCGGATTGGCGAGGCGTGCGACCTTCATGATCCGCGCGGCGAGTTTCGGACGGAAATCCTCCTTCTCGCCCGCCAGCACGTCCTCGAAGCCGGGCCGCGGGACCGGGCTGATCGTCTCGAAACTGCGCATGTGCGCAAAACGTTTGTCGCTCGCGAGCAGGCGATGGAGCCGTGTGGTGCCCGACCGCATGGGGCCGACGATGACCACCGGATTGCGGATCGGGCGAGCGAGGATTTCCAGGTGCTGCTTGAACCACATCTGCGCATAGAGGCGGCTTTCCAGGACGTACTGGAACTGCTGCATGGCGGAAAAGTCGCCCGCTGCGTTGAGCCGCGCCTCGCGCTTCACGCTGTCGAGCAGCACCTCGAACGGCTTTTCGAACCACGGATCGCCGAAATCGTCGAGGCCGGTCTTTTCGGCGGCCTGTTCGAGCAGGAAGTCCTTCTCCAGCCGCGCAGGCGCAACGGCACCGATCTTCCGCCCTGCGCGGACGACCTTGTCGGCAATATCGATAAAGCGTGTGCGCCGTGGCGGCTCGATTGGCTGGCGTTGCAAGTCTCTTATGCCTTTCAAGCTGTTCCGGTCGTCCCTGAACGTGCAGGGCCTAAAGATGTGCCTGTGAAAGCTCAAGCGATGGCTCTATTCCCTATCCCTCTGGCCAAGCGCGCGGCGACAAGGCATACGCCCGCCCCATGCACGATATCGCTTTCATCCGCGCCAATCCCGAGAGTTTCGACGCCGCGATGCGCAAGCGCGGAGCCGAGCCGGCGGCCGACCGGATCGTGACGCTCGACGCCAAGAAACGCGAGGCCACGACCAAGGTCCAGCAGGCTCAGAGCCGCCGCAACGAAGCCTCCAAGGCGATCGGCCAGGCCATGGGCCAGGGCGACAAGGACAAGGCCGAAGCGCTGAAAGCCGAAGTGGCCGAGATCAAGGCCTCGATGCCCGAATGGGACAAGGCCGAGCGGACTGCGGGCGAAGAGCTTGACCACCTGCTCGCGACCCTGCCTAACATCCCCGCCGACGATGTGCCCGAAGGCGCGGACGAGGACGACAATGTCGAAGTTCACCAGTGGGGCGAGAAGCGCGCATTCGATTTCGAGCCGAAGGAACACGCCGACCTCGGCCCGGCGCTCGGCATGGAGTTCGAGACCGGCGCGAAGCTCTCCGGCGCGCGCTTCACATTCCTGCGCGGAGACATCGCCCGCCTGCACCGCGCACTGGCGCAATTCATGCTCGACCGCCAGACGCGCGAGAACGGCTACACCGAATGCAACCCGCCGGTACTGGTGAGCGACGACGCGATGTACGGTACGGACAAGCTGCCGAAGTTCGCCGAGGATAGCTTCTTTGCGGCAGACATGAGCACTCGAGAGAAATTGTTTTGGCAGGCGATGCCAGACGACTTCGAGCAGCAAATGGCAAACACCAAAGAGGGCGACTTCCGTACAAAACTCGGCGAAATGCTAGATGTTGCTGACACCGCTGAACAGTTTTGGCTTGTTCCGACCTCCGAAGTTCCGCTCACCTTTTCGGTTGCAGGCGACATCTTGCCGGACCTCGCCGAACCGATGCGCCTCACCGCTCATACGCTGTGCTTCCGCTCCGAAGCCGGGTCTGCCGGCCGCGACACCCGTGGCTTCATTCGCCAGCACCAGTTCGAGAAGGTCGAGCTGGTCAGCATCTGCCGTCCGGAGGACAGCGAGACCGAGCATGAGCGCATGACGAAATGTGCCGAAGGCGTGCTGGAAGCCCTTAACCTGCCCTATCGCCGCATGCTGCTGTGCACAGGGGACATGGGTTTCGGCGCGCGCAAGACGTTCGACCTCGAAGTCTGGCTGCCCGGGCAAAGCGCATGGCGCGAGATTTCCTCCTGCTCCAACACCGGCGATTTCCAGGCGCGGCGGATGAATGCCCGCTATCGCCCCGAAGGCGAGAAGAAGACGCAATTCGTCCACACGCTCAATGGCTCCGGCCTCGCGGTCGGCCGCACGCTGGTGGCGGTGATGGAGAACTACCAGAACGCCGACGGCAGCGTGGATGTGCCGGAGGCGCTGCACAGCTATATGGGCGGGGTTACCAAGCTGGAGCCTAAGAACTGATGCGCATCCTCCTCACTAATGACGACGGCATTCGTGCTAAGGGCCTCGAGGTGCTGGAGGGCATCGCGCGGCAGTTCAGCGACGACATCTGGATTTGCGCGCCGGACGAGGAGCAGTCCGGCATGGGCCATGCCCTCACTCTCACGCGCCCGGTACGGCTACGCCAGCATGACGAGCGCCGCTTCTCGGTGACCGGCACACCGACGGACTCGGTCACTATGGGCCTGCGCAAGGCGATGGACGGCCCGCCTGACGTAATCCTTTCCGGCGTGAACCGCGGCGCCAACCTGGCCGACGACATTACCTATTCCGGCACCGTCTCTGCCGCCATCGAAGGGGCGCTGGCAGGCGTGCGCTCGATTGCGTTGAGCCAGGTCTATTCGAAGGAAAACGCGGGCGACGATGTGCCCTTCGGCGCGGCAGTGGAATGGGGCGCGAAAGTGCTCGCGCCGCTGCTCGACACCCCTCTGCCCAAACGCACGCTGGTCAATGTGAATTTCCCGCCCCTTCCGCCAAGCAAGGTGAAGGGCATCCGCGTCGTGCGGCAGGGTTTCCACGATTATTCGCGCGGCACCGTGGTCGAGGGACGTGACCCGCGCGGTTTCAAGTATTACTGGTTCGGACTGGAAGCGATCGAGCATACGCTCGACCATGGAACGGATCTGGAGGCGATCGACGAAGGTTATGTGTCGGTGACACCGCTCCAGCTCGACCTCACGCACCATTCCTCGCTCGGTTCGCTGGCGGAGCGGTACGCGGGATGAAGCGCCTCGCCCTCGCGCTTGCGGCGTTCGTGCTGATGGCAGCGGGCAATCCCGCGACCGAGACCGAGCACACCGTGAAAAAGGGCGAGACGCTGAGCGCCATCGCCGAGCGCGCGCAGGTCCCGGCAACGGTGATCGCGGCGGCCAACGGGCTGGTCGAACCCTACGACGTTCGCGTCGGGCAGGTGCTCTCCATCCCGCGCCAGCGCAGCCACGTGGTAAGGCGCGGCGAAACCGGCTTCGCAATCGCGATCGATTACGGCGTGCCCTTCGACCTGATCGCCGTGGCGAATGGCCTGGAGCCGCCTTACAATATCCGGGTCGGCCAGAAACTGATTATTCCGGCCTTCTCTGCCCGCCCGATCCCGCCCACCCCCGTGAGCGACCGCCCGTTCTTCCGCGCTCCGCACGATGGCGCGGCACTGCTCGGCTTCCAGCGCACCGCCGACGGCAAGGGCCACGAAGGCATCGACTATGCGGTGAAGACCGGCGACATGGTCCGCGCCTCGGCCAGTGGCAAGGTCGTCTACGCGCAGGAAGACAGTGGCCGCTTCGGGCCGCTTGTTGTGCTCGATCACGGCAATGGCTGGCGCACCCGCTACGGCCATCTGGCGCGCGTCACCGTGAAGCTGGGCGACTTCGTGCAGGCGGGCGAGCGCATCGGCATCGCCGGCCAGGGCGGCGAGGCGACGCGGCCCGAGCTGCATTTCGACATCCTCAAAGACAATGTGCCCGTCGATCCGGCCCGGCTGATCGGCAGAAGAGGCGCGCAATGAGCCGCAAGGATCGCCAGGTCGACACGGTCGTCCCGCAGAAGGAACCCCAGCGCGTCTTTCGCGGCCCCCGGTTCCAGCCGCTGCGCCGCGCGGTCAAGATCCCCGTCTGGGGCGATCTCGGCATCCGTCTCGGCCTCGCCCTGTTTCTCATCTTTATCGTGGTAATGATCCACTGGTGGGACCGCGAGGGGTTGGTCGACAATCTCGACGGCGAGGTCAGCTTCCTCGATGTCATCTATTTCACCATGATCTCGATCACCACCACCGGCTTCGGCGATATCGCGCCGATCTCGGACCGGGCGCGACTGGTCGAGGCCGTCATCGTGACGCCGATCCGCTTTGCCGTGTTCTTCATCTTCGTCGGCACGGCGTATAATTTCATCATCAAGCGCAGCTGGGAGAAATGGCGCATGGCCCGCATCCAGGAACAGCTTTCGGACCACATCGTGGTGCTGGGCTATGGCATCTCCGGCTCAGAAGCGGTCGCCGAGCTGATCGAGCGCGGTGTCGACCCGACCTGCATCGTCGTGATCGACCCGAGCGAGGACCGCTTGGCAGACGCCGAAGCGCTCGGCTGCAATATCATGGCGGCAGACGCCACGCGCGATACCACGCTGAAAGCGGTGCGGATCAACCAAGCGCAGAACGTGCTGGTGTCCGCCGGGCGCGACGACACCACGATCCTCATCACGCTGACCGTGCGCGCGTTGGCACCGACTGTGCCGATCAGCGCCGTCGTGCGCGCCGACGACAATGAATCGCTGGCGCGGCAGGCCGGGGCAAACAACGTCATCAACCCGGTACGGTTCACCGGGCTGCTGCTCGCCGGCAGCGCCAAGGGCGAGCACATCGCCGATTACCTCGCCGACCTCGCTTCGGTTTCGGGCCGGGTCCAGCTGGTCGAGCGCGAGATCACCGAAGAGGAATGCGGCTGCGCTATCTCGGAGCTGCGCACCGGCGGGCGCGGCCTGCGCGTCTATCGCAACGGCAAGGCGCTGGGGTTTTGGGAGGACGAATGCCAGAACCTCCAGCCCGGCGACATCGTGGTCGAGATCGTCCCGACTCCGAATGGCACCACCAAGGGCGACGGCCACGACCATGAGGATCAGGTGCCCTACCCGGTCGGCTCAGACTAGCCAGAAAGTCGCGCCCATCGCCAGATAGGCGGCCAGCCAGTATCCCCAGTCGAACAGCGCTTTGCCGATCGGCTCTTCGCGCCTGACAGCGGTGATGAACAGGGCCGGGCCGATAAAAGTCAGCGCCAACCCGCCCGCCATCATGAAATAGAGCCAGGGTTTGGCCGCCAGCGTTGCCTCGCCCACCCGCGCGAACATGTGGCCGAGCATGGCCGCACTGACGAAAAGCAGCAGGGCGGCGACCGCGTGCAGCACCAGATTGCCGCGCGGCGTCGCGCGTTTGCCGTAGAAAGCGACGCCGAGCAAAGCTGCGACCAGCCACGCCAGCGCCACTGCGATCCAGTCTACCGGTCCCATGCAAGCCTCCTAGCGCCGCGGGTGCCATTCGTGTAGGGGGCCGCGAAATTCACGGACATCGGTACATGAGCACCTCCACCACCTCGATCCCCGACCAGAAGAAGGTCGGTATGGTTTCCCTCGGCTGCCCCAAGGCCCTGGTCGACAGCGAGCGTATCCTCACGCGCCTGCGCGCCGACGGTTACGCGATGAGCCCGGACTATGCCGGCGCGGATGTGGTGCTGGTGAACACCTGCGGTTTCCTCGACAGCGCCAAGGAAGAAAGCCTGCAGGCGATCGGCGAAGCGATTGCGGAGAACGGCCGCGTGATTGTGACCGGCTGCATGGGCGAGGAGGCCGACGCCATCCGCGCCGCGCATCCCAGCGTGCTCGCAGTGACCGGCGCGCACCAGTACGAGGCCGTGGTCGAGGCCGTCCACGAGCATGCGCCGCCAAGCCAGGGCCCGTATATCGACCTCATCCCGCAGCCGGACGTGAAACTAACGCCGCGGCATTATAGCTATCTGAAGATCTCCGAAGGCTGCAATCATTCCTGCGCCTTCTGCATTATCCCCGACCTGCGCGGAAAGCTGGCCAGCCGCCGGATCGATGCCGTGCTGCGCGAGGCGGAGAAGCTGGTCGCGGCGGGAACCAAGGAACTGCTAGTCATCAGCCAGGACACCAGCGCCTATGGCGTCGATACGCGGCACGAGAGCCGTAGCTGGAAGGGCCGCGAAGTGCGCGCGCACATGACCGACCTCGCGCGCGAACTCGGCCAGCTCGACATCGGCGGCGGCATGCCGCCCTGGGTGCGGCTGCACTATGTGTATCCCTACCCTCATGTCGACGCGGTCATCCCGCTGATGGCAGAGGGGTTGCTGACGCCCTATCTCGACATTCCCTTCCAGCACGCCAGCCCGAAGGTGCTGAAATCCATGAAGCGCCCGGCCAACGAAGCCAAGGTGCTCGAGCGCTTGAAAAGCTGGCGCGACATCTGTCCCGAAATCGCCATCCGCTCCAGCTTCGTCGTCGGCTTCCCGGGTGAGACCGAGGACGATTTCCGCTATCTGCTCGACTGGCTGGAAGAGGCGCAACTCGACCGCGTCGGCGCGTTCCGCTTCGAACCGGTGGAGGGCGCGCAGGCGAATGCCCTGCCCGATCCCGTACCTGAAGAGGTCAAGGAAGAACGCTTCGCCCGCGTCATGGAAGTGACTGAGCGGATCAGCGCTGCGAAGCTCGAGGCCAAAGTGGGCAAGACGATCCCGGTCATCATCGACGAGGTCGGGGCGCCGGACGAGGACGGCGATGTCGGGGCCACCGGTCGCAGCCAGGCGGATGCGCCCGAAATCGACGGTGCCGTCTATTTGCGAGATGCGTCGTCCGATCTGGTGCCCGGTGCCATCGTATCTGCCCTGATCGAAGACAGCGACGCGCACGATCTGTTCGGGACGATCGTATAAAATTTCTCGCGCACCGGCGCAGAGTAGACATTTACCAAATCGGGTAATTGCCGCTCGGAGCCCGCAACCCTGCAAGATCGTAGACTTTTTCCGACCGACACCATCCTTCGGCCCGGTTTGATAGCCCATCGGCTAGCGCAATTGCTAAGCGCGCTTTAACCACCCGATCCCGCGCAATTCGGCGCTGGACGCAAAAACCCGCGGGTCGCGTCAAAGGTTTCTTAAACTTAAGACGCCCATAAGCGCATGGATGGGTACCGAACGCGCCTTTTCAGGAAAGCGGCTTCTCCCGGCGCGGTTGCGGCTGAGGAGTGCCCGGCGCGTGGGAGAACGCCTGCGGCACCTGATATTCTCGGTCCTTCTCGTAATTCCCCTGTTCGCCGTGATGCTGTTCGAACCGATCGATCAGTTTCTGTGGCTGTTCCAGTCGAAGATTGCCGGGCAGAAAGCCTCCGGCGATATCGTTTTCGTCGGTAGCGACCAAATCCTCAACGACCCGAACTCCGGCCATCGGCGACTTCAGCTCGCCAAAGCTCTCGAGGAACTGGACCGGCGCGGCGTCGGCAAAGTCTATCTCGACATAGTCTTCGAAAAGCCGTCGGCTGCGCCGCATGATGCATCTTTGAACGCTGCGATCGAGGGGCTCGGGCCCCGCATAGCCCTTGTCGATCAACTCGTGGGAGATATGGACTTCAGCCAGCAATTAAGACGAAACCACTCCAGTCTTGGGCCTTCGGCCTCGCGCGTTGTCGCCGATCGGCGCGACATGAACCTCTTCGGCATCGCTTGGACAGCCGACTACGGTTTCATCGTCGGCGGTCGCCGCATCCCTTCGTTAGCTGCTTCGCTGGGTGGGGAAACGAGCGATGACAAAAAGGGCAAGTTCCAAATCGACTATGGTTTTTCGGGACAGCAAATAGCGGCGACTTCGCTAGCCGAGCTTCTTGGCGATCCCGATGCTCCGGTGAGTATAGACTTCGCCGGCAAGACAGTCGTCATCGGTCATGACCGTAACAGCTCTGGCTCCAATCTCATCGTGCCGAACAGTACGAACGCCCCTCCAAGTTATATTTCGATCTACGCTGGAGAAACGCTCAAAAGCGGGCGGCTTGGTCATTTGGGCCCGATGGCCACGCTCGCTATCTTCGTTTCGCTCCTGGCCTGCCTCATCCTGCTTGGCCCTACACGAAGAACGCGCTGGCTTGGCTATGCTGCACTTGTACTGCTCGTGCCCGCCATGCTGGTAGCGTCCGCCAGGATCGGTGTCCGTCTCGAGGTTTCGTATGCGTTGGCGCTTTTTGCGATCTACGCGGTATTCCGATCCCGAACGCGCCTGAAGCGCCGCCTCGCCCTGACCAACCAGGAAACCGGACTGCCGACGCTCAAGGCACTCGATAGCCGCCTCATCCGTGAGAATGTTACAACCGGACACGTGGTGGTTGCCAAAGTGCATAACTACGAGCGGATTCTCAAAAGCCTCGCCTCGGAAGAGCGCACGACTTACCTGCTGAAGCTAATCGACCGTTTACGCGCGGCCGATACCGATCTGGCTGTCTTTACCGAAGGCCACTACGTCGCGTGGCACTCACCGATCGAGGATAGCTCCGCTCAGACGGAGCACCTTGCTGGCTTGCGCGCAATTTTCGCGGCACCGGTCCATGTCGGCGAAGTGTCCATCGACGTCGGCATTACCTTCGGCGTTGCCGCGATCGACAACGAGCCTGGGGGCCGCGTCCCGGCAGCCATTGCAGCTGCCGAGGACACCACGGAAGCCCATGATCCCATCAAGTTGGCGGAAAGCAGCGAGAATGCCGACCTGTTGTGGGACATCTCGCTCCGTGCGCGGATCGACGAAGCAATGGATGCAGGGGAGATTTACTGCGTCTATCAGCCCAAGATAGACAGCGGATCCGGCGCCATCGTCGGGGTGGAAGCCCTGATACGCTGGCACGATCCGGCCAAGGGCTTCATCGAACCGACGCATTTCGTCGCGCAATGCGAGAAGGCAGGTCGCATGGAGCACCTCACGCGCTACGTCCTACAAAGCGCCTGCTCGGCCGGACAGTTGCTGCATTTCCGCAATTCCCCGCTCAAAGTCTCCGTCAATATATCTGCGACCCTGCTCAGGGATATGCGCATCGTCGGCCTCGTCCGCAATGCGCTGCAGGCGACCCGTTTCGACCCGGGCTATCTGACCCTCGAGATTACCGAGACGGCGCGGATTGCGGATATGGAAGCGGCGGCGACGATCCTGGACGAATTGGTCAAATTGGGCGTCGGCCTGTCGATCGACGATTTCGGTGTCGGTGCGGCCAATTTCGAAACCTTTTTCGGACTGCCGTTCAACGAATTGAAGATCGACCGCCTATTCGTATCGAAGATCGTCGAAGATCCCAAGGCGCGCGCAATTGTGTCGAGCATCGTCGAGATGGGCCATCAGGCGCGAATCACCGTCGTCGCCGAGGGCGTCGAGACGATGAAAGAAGCTGAAATTCTTAACGAAATGGGCTGCGATGAGCTTCAGGGCTTCGTATTTAGCAGACCGATTACTTTATCCAAGCTCCTGGAATATAACGCGAAAAACGCAGAAGGCCGCTTGGCAAACATGGTTTAGGCTTTACAAACATCTATGGTTAATGGCAGTTAATACCTCTACCAACAGGAGGTATTGCCATGTGGAGCATTTGGAGATGGTTCTTCACCGGCTGATCGCCGTGACGAAACCAAGCGAATGAAAGGGTCCCTAACGGGACCCTTTTTTCATGGGCCCCTGGTTGGATGGCAATCGTTCCGATTGTCGAAACGATCGAGGGCCGACGGCGTTGTCCCGTCATATGCCAATATCCATCAATACGCGCTTCGCTTTCGGCGTCGACGGTCCGACCGACGTCCTGCTGCAATTCGAAGCCGCCGCCCTGCCCGAGCAGACCATCCTCTCATGTGAAACACATCTGCCGCCGGGGCAGGATTTTACCCGTGTTCCTGCCGACGACGACATCGGCGAACGGATCTGGTTGAGCGCTGACGGACATTGCGAGGTCGAATATCGAGCCAAGATCGAGATCAAGCGTCAATTGGCGGACCTTTCCAGCCTTCAATCCCTACCCGCGCACCAACTGCCCGGAGAGGCGATCCACTACCTGCTGGACAGCCGCTACTGCCACGCCGACCGTTTTCAGCCTTTCGCACAATCGGAATTCGGACACCTCGAGGGCGGCGCTCAAATCGCCGCGATGCGTGACTGGATTCATGACAATTTCAGCTACACGCCCGGTGCATCCGGGCCAGACACCGGCGCGGTAGAGAGTTTCGTCACGCGACAAGGCGTTTGCCGCGATTATGCCCATGTGCTTGTGGCATTGGCACGCGCCTGCGCCATCCCGGCGCGCTACGTCTCGTGCTACTCCCCGGGCGTCTCGCCGCCCGATTTCCATGCCGTTGCGGAAGTTTTCCTCGCCGACCCTGAGATCGAAGGCGGCGGCACGTGGCAGATCGTCGATGCAACCGGCATGGCCAATCCCTCGGAAACGGTAAAAATCGGCGTCGGTCGCGATGCCGCGGACGTCAGCTTCATGACCACCTTCGGCGCCAGTGACTTCAAATCCAGCAGCGTCGAAGTTCGCGAAGAATAGAGCCAAAGAATAGGAATGCAGCCCACTGGCACGCTGTGCGCGGCGCTGGTAGCGAAAGGCCAAGGAGGGACACGATCATGATGGCAGGGTGCACCGAATGAATTTCACGGCCGATCGCCTGCTTCTCTTCGGCGCGACGGGCGATTTGTCCCAGCGCATGCTCCTGCCCTCGCTCTGCGCGCTTCACGCAGATCATTTGCTCGATCCGGACCTCCGCATCGTCGCGACGGCCCGGTCGGAAATGTCGACCCGCGAGTTCCGCCAGTTCGCACGCGAGGCGCTTGAGAAATACCTGCCGACCAATCGCCGCGGCCCGATGGCGGATTTTCTCAATCGGCTGACCTACGTTCCGGTCGATGCGACAACGCCTGAAGGCTATGACGAACTGGCGAAAGAGGTGGGCGAGTATGACGGCCTGGCCATCTTCCTCTCGACCGCGCCGAGCCTGTTCGAGCCGACCATCTCCAATCTGGAACGAGTTGGCCTGACCAAGGGCAGTGCCCGGATCGCGCTGGAAAAGCCGCTCGGCACAGATCTCGGCTCCAGCTGCGAGATCAACGATGCGGTGGCCAAAGCTTTCAGCGAAGACCGCATTTTCCGCATCGACCATTATCTCGGCAAGGAGACGGTGCAGAACCTGCTGGCGCTGCGCTTCGCCAATATCTTGCTCGAGCCGGTGTGGAATTCGAATTACGTCGATCATGTGCAGATCACGGTGGCCGAGACGGTCGGGCTGGAGTCGCGCGTCGCCTATTACGACGATAGCGGCGCCCTGCGCGACATGGTCCAGAACCACATGCTGCAATTGCTCGCGCTGGTGGCAATGGAGCCACCGACCAGTTTCGACGCCACCGCCGTGCGTGACGAGAAGGTCAAGGTCCTGCGCGCATTGCGCCCCGCGAAAGCGGAAGAGGTCGTCACCGGTCAGTACCGCGCGGGCGCGGTCGATAGCCAGAGCGTGCCCGGCTACGACGAGGAACTTGGCAAGGACAGCGACACCGAAACCTATGTCGCGCTGAAGGCCCATGTCGACAATTGGCGTTGGCGCGGCGTACCATTCTACCTTCGCCACGGCAAACGCATGCCCAAGCGCGTTACCGAGATCGTGGTGCAGTTCAAATGCATCCCGCATTCGATATTCGAAGGGCGCGGCGCGAAGACCGAGCCCAACCGGCTGGTGATCGAAATACAGCCGGAAGAGAACATCCAGCTTACGATGATGGCCAAGGTGCCGGGCCTCGGCACAGATGGCCTCCGCCTGCGTCCGGTGCCGCTCGACATTGCCATGCCCGATGCCTTTTCCGACGTCGTCCGCCGCATCGCCTATGAGCGCCTGCTGCTCGACCTCGTCCATGGCGACCAGACGCTGTTCGTTCGGCGCGACGAGGTGGAGGCGCAGTGGGAGTTCATCGACCACATCCGCGCCGTGTGGGCGGAAAACGATACCGAGCCGAAGGCCTATGCCGCGGGCACGTGGGGGCCGAGCGCTGCCATCGCGCTCGCCGAACGCGACGGGGTGACCTGGCACGATGACTAAGCTTAACGACACCATCCACCGCGTTACGCAGCGCGTGATCGAAAATTCGCGCAAGAGCCGGGGCGACTATCTCGACCTGATGGAGCGCGAGGGCGACCGGCAGGTCGATCGACATTCGCTATCCTGCTCGAACCTCGCCCACGCTTTTGCCGGGGCGGAGGAGGACCAGGAAGCCATCAAGGCGGCGCGCGGGCCGAACCTGGGTGTCGTCACCGCCTATAACGACATGCTTTCCGCCCATCAGCCCTACTACCGCTATCCCGAACGGATGAAGATCTGGGCGCGAGAGGTCGGCGCGACGGTGCAGGTCGCCGGCGGGACTCCCGCCATGTGCGACGGCGTGACCCAGGGCGAGGCGGGCATGGAACTCTCGCTGTTCAGCCGCGACACGATCGCGCTGAGCACCGTCGTGGCACTCAGCCACGCCATGTACGACGGCGTCGCGCTGCTCGGCATTTGCGACAAGATCGTCCCCGGCCTGCTGATGGGCGCCCTGCGCTTCGGCCATTTGCCGGCGATCTTCGTGCCCTCCGGTCCGATGGGCACCGGTATTTCCAACAAGGAAAAGCAAAAGACCCGCCAGCTCTATGCCGAGGGCAAGGTGGGCCGCGACGAATTGCTCGCGAGCGAAATGGGCAGCTATCACTCGCCCGGCACCTGCACCTTCTACGGCACGGCCAACTCCAACCAGATGATGATGGAAATGATGGGGCTCCACGTTCCCGGCTCGGCCTTCGTGCAGCCGGGTGCGAAACTGCGGCAGGAATTGAGCCGGGCGGCGACCCATCGCCTCGCCGCTATCCATCAGGAGGGTGACGACTTCCGCCCGCTGTCCCGCGTGGTGGACGAGAAGGCGATCGTCAATGCGGCTATCGGCCTGCTGGCTACCGGCGGATCGACTAATCACGCGATCCACATCCCGGCCATGGCGCGCGCGGCGGGTATCCGCTTCGACTGGAACGACCTCGCCGAGTTGTCGCATGCGGTACCGCTAGTGGCGCGGGTCTATCCCAACGGCTCGGGCGACGTGAACCATTTCCACGAAGCCGGCGGCATGGGCTACGTCATCGGCACGCTGCTCGACGAAGGACTTGCGCATGAGGACATTCTCACCGTGTGGGATGGCGGGTTCGAGAGCTATTCGCGCGAACCCGGCTTCGAGGACAACGCGCTGACCTGGCGCGACCCGGGCCCATCCGGCGACACCGAAATGCTGCGCCCCGCGTCCGATCCGTTTCAGGCAGACGGCGGCATGCGACTGGTCGAGGGCAATCTGGGCCGCGCCTGCTTCAAGTCTTCCGCGGTGGAGCGCGAGCGCTGGACGGTCGAAGCGCCGTGCCGCGTGTTCCACGATCAGCGCTCCGTCAACGAGGCCTTCTCCAAGGGTGAGCTCGACAAGGACGTGGTCGTCGTCGTCCGGTTCCAAGGCCCGCGCGCCAACGGTATGCCCGAACTGCATAAGCTGACCCCCGCGCTCGGCGTGCTGCAGGATCGCGGCTATCGCGTCGCGCTCGTCACCGATGGCCGCATGTCGGGCGCTTCTGGCAAGGTCCCGGCGGCCATCCATTGCACCCCCGAAGCGCTTGGCGGGGGACCGCTGTCGAAGTTGCGCGATGGCGACATGGTAAAGGTCTGCGCGGCGACCGGCGAGCTGTCGACCACCGCCGATCTCGTTACGCGCGAGCCTGCCGAAGCGCCCGCGCCCGACACCGGCATGGGCCGCGAATATTTCGCCATGTTCCGCGCCAATGCCGACGGTGCCGAACAGGGCGCATCCTCGATGCTGGCCATGGCAGGGCTGTAAGATGGATCTCGTAAGCGTCGATATCGGCGGCACCCACGCCCGCTTCGTCATTGCGACGATTGCCGACGACGGCACGATCACGCTCGGCGAGCCCGAGACGATTCACACCGAAGATCACGCCAGTTTCCAGACCGCCTGGGAGGATTTCCGCGACCGAATGGGCGGATCGCTGCCGCCGCGCGTGTCGATGGCAATTGCCGGGCCGGTTGGCGGCGATGTGATCCGTTTCACCAACAATCCGTGGATCATCCGCCCGGCGCTGGTGCAGGAAAAACTCGGCGTCGAGCAATATTGCATCGTCAACGACTTCGAAGCGGTCGCGCATGCAGTGGCACGGGTGGAGGAAGACCAGTTCATCCACCTCACCGGCCCGGACAAGCCGCTCGCGCCGACCGGTCGACTCAGCGTGCTCGGCCCCGGCACCGGCCTCGGCGTCGCGCACCTCTACCGCGAACCCGACGGCACCTATCGCGTCTCCGCGACCGAGGGTGGCCATATCGACTTCGCCCCGCTCGACAGCATCGAGGATGCGATTCTTGCCCGTCTGCGTAAGCGCCATACCCGTGTGTCGGTGGAGCGGGTCGTGTCCGGACCGGCCATCTCGGACATTTACCAGACGCTGGCGGCGATGGAGGGGAAGCCGGTTACCGACGAGGACGACATCGCCATCTGGACGCGCGGTCAGGACGGCAGCGACAGCCTCGCCGCCGCCGCGGTGGACCGCTTCTGCCTCTCGCTGGGCAGCGTCGCTGGCGATATCGCGCTGGCGCAGGGCGGTTTCGGCGGCGTCGTGATTGCAGGCGGGCTTGGCTACCGCATCCGCGACACGCTGCTTAAGTCGGGCTTTGCCGAGCGCTTCAAGGCCAAGGGACGCTTCCAGGAGCTGATGGCGTCCATTCCCGTCAAACTCATCACCCACCCGCAACCGGGCCTGTTCGGCGCCGCCGCAGCATTCGCGAGGGAATACACATGACTGCCATCGCCGACATTATGACCACCGCGCCGGTGATTCCGGTGATCGTGGTCGACGATGTGGACCACGCCGTGCCGCTGGCGCGCGCGCTGGTTGCAGGTGGCCTGCGCGTTCTCGAGGTGACGCTGCGCACGCCAGCGGCGCTCGATGCAATCCGCGCCATGAAGGGTGTGGACGGGGCGATTGTCGGCGCGGGCACGGTGACCAATCAGCGCGAGCTGGCCGATGCGATCGACGCGGGCAGCGAGTTTATCGTCTCGCCGGGATTGACCGAACCGCTCGGCAAAGCCGCGCTCCGCGAGAACATTCCCTTCCTCCCCGGCATTGCCAATGCAGGCGACATCATGCGCGGGCTCGACCTCGGCCTCACGCATTTCAAGTTCTTCCCCGCCGTGGCTGCTGGCGGCCTGCCGGCGCTGAAAGCGCTCGCCGCGCCGTTTGGTCAGTGCCGCTTTTGCCCGACGGGCGGTGTGTCACTGGACAATGCGCGCGAGTGGCTGGCTTTCGATCCGGTGCTGTGCGTCGGCGGCAGCTGGGTCGCCCCGCGCGGGTCTGTCGACGAAGCGGAGGTGGAGCGCATCGCGCGCGAGGCGGCAGCGCTAACCTCCTGATAAGCGGCTGTGCTGAAGCGAGACGCTCCGGGCCTTGCCACTGGAAATCCTGGGCCGGAACGGGCATATTCGCGCTATGGATGCGACATTCAAATGGATTGGCGGCACTTCGCTGGTGGTCGTGGCCGTGCTGGTCGGACTGTTCTTCAGCGGCTCTGTCGGCGCTCAGGATCAGGCTGTCGCAGCGGCGGAGTCCGTTGAAGCCGCGGCACCAATTGTAGAGCCGATGGGCGCGATCGCAGCGAAGGCGCTGGCCGATCACGACCGCCTCTATACCGTCCGCCGCATCCTGCCGATCGGCGGCCCGATCAAATATGGCGAATGGCACTGGGACGACGAGGGTGTGCCCGACGGCCCGCTGCTCGTGACTGTCGATCTGCAGGCGCGCGTGATCTCCGTATTCCGCGGCGGCTACGAGATCGGTGCGGCTGCCGTGATGCTCGGCACCGACAACCACCCCACGCCGACCGGCAAGTTCCCGATCCTGTGGAAGCAGCGGCACAATGTTTCCGAAAAATACGGCAACGCACCCATGCCCTGGAGCATGTTCCTGACTACCGACGGGATCGCCATCCATGGCGGGTCCGAAGTGCAGAACGGCTATGCCAGCCACGGCTGCGTCGGCGTGCCGGACGAACTCGCCTCGCGCCTGTTCGCCATCGCCAAGGAAGGCGACATGGTTGTGATCACCGACGGCGAGAAGCTCAACCTCGGCGATAGTATCGTCTGAGTTTGGGTTGAGACTTCGGGCTAGCCGGTCCGGCGGGGCGGTTCTCGTCTGAACGACCAGATTTTCGCGCCTTGGTCTTCGATGACCTCGGCGCTGAGCCCACCGACGTTGACCTTTCGCGCATCCTGCAAGGCAGCCACGATCTTGGCTGCGTCGCCCCGAACAAGGGTGACGCCTAGGTCTCCGGCAATCATGCGAACTACCTCGATCCAGACCGGCACGCGCGCGACTCCCGAGGCTGCAAAGGGATCGTAGGCGAAGGCCTCGCCATGGCGCTTGGTATGCAGGGTAACATCTTCAGCAGCGAGACCCTCTACCATTGACCAGCTCTCTTCGATGAGACTGGCCGATCGGGCGAGACCATCGACATCGATCCAATCGCTCCGCTCCAAGTGCTGTCGCACGCGCACTCTATCGTAAGCCGTGTCGCGATTGCTGGGGTCGTCGGCCACCGCAATTCCTGTACCGTCGATCACCGCCCAGAGTTCGTTGCGCCGAAAACCCAGCAGGGGACGCGCTAGTTCGATGTCGGTGCCTTCAATCAGACGCCGCTCCCGCACCCCCGCGAGACCCGCCAAACCGCTGCCCCGATTGAGCCGCATGAGCAGCGTTTCCGCCTGATCATCCGCGTGATGCGCGGTCAGAATTAATTCCAACCTCTCTCGCATCGCCCACTTCGCCAGCGCTTCATAACGCGCACGACGGGCCTCCTGCTGCACGTTCCCCTTGGCCAGCATGATGTCGATCACGGTGCAGGGCACGCCGAGTTCGCCACACAGCTCCTCGACCAGCAGGCACTCGCTGGCCGCCTCGGCACGCAGGCCATGGTTCACCGTTGCAACGAGGCATTGTAAACCCGCCGCATGCGCCAGCAGCAGCATCGCCATGCTGTCGGACCCGCCGGAGACGGCCAGCCCGACGCGCTTGGGGATCGAAAGGCGTCCTGCCGCTTCGCTGAAGCGCTTCAGTAGATCGGGATCGACCGCTGTATCAATTGCAGGTCACCCGGCTGCGCTGAGTCGCGTACTGCCCACTTAGGCGACCACTTGCGAGCGCAGGATAGGTCTCTGCGAACTCGGCCAGCGCGATGCAGGCGCGGTTGGTGTCGTCGAGGGCGATCATAGCCTCGGCGAGGTAGAGCAGGCTGTCTCCGGCACGCGCACCGCCCTTGTCGTCCTGGTAGTTCTTGAGGAACCATGGGGCCGCCTCGCGCGCCTTGCCATCATCGAGATAAGCGCGGCCCAGCAGATTGCGTCCATAGGTTGCGCGCCAGTGCGAGGGGTTCTGCTCGACGAACATGGTCAGCTGTTGCTGCGCTTCCGGGTAGAAGCCTGCGTCCCACAGCCGGAAGCCGTAGGAATATTCGTCATCCGCCGGATCGTCGGTCTGCGGCTTGGCTATGGCCTGAACAGCGGCGAGGCGCTCGGCGCTCGGACCCTGCGCCGCGCTGCTGGCTCCGGTCATGCTCGCGGTGTTGCGAGCAACAGCATCGGTCGAAGGCGAGACTATGCTGTCGGTGTCGTCGGCATCCGTTGCGGCAGGAGAGGCTGCGCTGGGTGCTGGCGTGGACGGCGACACGCGCGTCCCTTCCATCGCCTCGAGCCGCGTCGTCAGCAGGCGCAGCGCATTGGCGTTCTCCTCGATCTGCGATGTCTGCGCCTGCAGCTGCGATTCCAGCGCATCGAGCCGCGCGAGGATGTCGGTAACCGCGGTGGTCGAGGACGTATTTACCGTCGAATCCACGCTCGGCTGCGCACTGATTTCGGGCTCGAAATAGCGTCCGTCGCCGCCGGGAAAGACCTTGCGCTGGAGCGCGCGCACTTCGCTCTCCAACCGGCGGATGCGGTTCTCTGCGTTGTCGTCCTGCGGCAAGGCCGGCGTGGCCGTCGCCAGCAGGGCGATCATGGCGGCACCGAGGCCGGTGGCACGTAGGCTGCGTCCGAAACTCATCGGCTGGGCTCCTGTCCGGAAATTCGTCGTCATGGAAATTGCCCTACCCCCCCGGACCTGTCGAGGCGGTGAAGGAGCTTTTCCCCTCTCTTGCAAAAGCAAGGATCAGGTCGCGGGTGTTGAAGTCGCCGTAGCAGCCGGTTCCGCTGCCGGGGCGGCTGTCCGCTGCGCCAGCGATTCCGCGTCCACAGGAACATCGCTGACGACCTCATCCTCTTCCGAAATTTTCGGAACGCTGCGCCCGCCCACGGTGATCGTGAAGGCATAGGGGCGCCCGGTGCGGATCTGCGGCTCGCTGGCATCCTCCGGTACCGTATAGGTGTCACCTTCGGCCATGATTCCCTCGAACAGCGTCTCACCCTCGCCATCGTAGAAACGCACCCAGGTGCCTTCCATGCCGTTGGTGAAGACGACCGGACCCGAGGGAGCCGCCTGCGTCGGCGTGGCGGTCGGCGAAGCCTCAACCGCGGCGACCTGCTCGGTTTCGTCCTGCAGCGGTGCCGGGCCGAGGCCGGGGGCAAGATAGCTGCGATAGAATGCGAAAATGCCGCCGACCAGCAGGAGCGCGGCAATCAGTCCGAACCACGCGAGGCCGCGCCCGGGGACGCGAGCCGGATCGCCCGGTTCGAACTTGGCAGGCGCCATGCGCTCCCCGCCGTCGCCCGAGGCAAGCTGTTGGCGGACCTGGCCGATGACTTCCTGCTCATCGAGGCCAACGGCACGGGCATAGGTGCGGCTGAAGCCGATCGCATAGGTCCGCGATGGCAGCGCCGCGAAATCGTCGGCCTCGATCGAGACGAGATGGCGGTGCGGAATACGTGTTTCCGCTGCTACCTGCTCGACCTCATACCCTGCAGCCTCGCGCGCCGCGCGCAGCCTGGCTCCTGCCGTTTCGGCAGAGGCGGCGGGCGCCGGTTCATCGACAGTTTCGTTATCTTCCATGCAAATCCCGATTGGCGACCGTGCGGCTTGGTGCCGCCCTCATTTTCCGTCTTGCCGCTGAAAGCGGCGCAGCCCTGCGGCTGTCAAGCACAGCCTGTAGCATGCTCAGGGCAAACCGGCGAGCCGCGCTGCATGCGCGACGAAATTAACCCGCGTCGCTCAGTCGACCTCGATATCACGTTTCTCGGCCCAAGCCTTGAGCGCGGCTCGCATGTCGGGCGGCGGGCTGAGCAGCCACTGCGACATCTGCTCGGTGATCTCCTTGAGGTCGATCTTGCGCACCAATTCCTTGATCGGGCCGACCGCGGCCGGCGTGATCGACAGGCGGCGATAGCCGATGCCGAGCAAGGCGATCGCTTCCAGCCTGCGCCCGCCCATTTCGCCGCATACGCCGATCCTGACCGGCTGGCCGACGACGGTGTCCGAGACCCGCTTGAGGAATCGCAGGATCGCCGGGCTGAGCCAGTCGTACCGCTCGGCCAGCTTGGGATTTGCGCGGTCGGCGGCGAACAGGAACTGGGTGAGGTCGTTGGTTCCGACCGAAATGAACGACAGGCGCGGCACCAGCGCGTCGAGGCATTCGGCCAGAGCGGGCACTTCCAGCATGCAACCGTACTCGATCGTTTCCGGCACGACGTGACGCCGGTCACGCAGGAAGGCGAGCTGGTTTTCGAATACCGCCTTGGCCGCATCGAATTCCCACGGTTCGGAAACCATCGGGAACATCACCGAGAGCTGCCGCCCGGCGGCCGCCTCCAGCAAGGCACGCGCCTGGGCTTTTAGCAGGCCTTCGCGCTCCAGCGACAAGCGCAGGGCGCGCCAGCCCATGGCGGGGTTCTCGTCCCGCTCGCCGATCTGCGTATTGAGATAAGGCACCGCTTTGTCGCCGCCGATATCGACCGTGCGGAAAATGACCGGCTTGTCGCCCGCTGCATCGAGCACATCGCGGTAGAGCCGCAACTGCCGGTCGCGCTGCGGCAGAGTGGCGGAAACGAGGAACTGGAATTCGGTGCGAAACAGGCCGACCCCGTCCGCGCCGGTCAGCTGCAGCATACTCATGTCGTCGCGCAGGCCGGCGTTCATCATCACCGTGATGCGCGTGCCGTCGCGCGTGAAGGGCTCGACGGCGCGCAGTTCGGCGTAGGTCGCCTGCTGCTCGCGCTTCTTGACGAATCGGGCCTCGAAGGCGTCCATCAAGGCCGCGCCGGGCCGCAGGGTCACGGTCGCCTTGTCAGCGTCGAGCAGAATCTCGTCTCCCTCGCTGACCCGCGCACGCACGCCGTCTGCGCGGCCCAGCACGGGGATGCCCATTGCCCGCGCCACGATCACCACATGCGCGGTGAGCGACCCTTCTTCCAGCACAACGCCCTTGAGGCGGCGACGGTCGTATTCGAGCAATTCGGCGGGGCCGAGATTGCGCGCGATCAGGATGGAATCGCGCCGCAACCCCTGCGTCGCCGCCGTGCCTAGCTGGCCCGAAACGATCCGCAGCAACCTGTTCGAAAGGTCTTCCAGATCGTGCATCCGGTCCGCCAGCAGCGGATCGTCGATCTCGCGCATGCGCATCCGGGTGCGCTGCTGCACGCGCTCGATCGCCGCTTCGGCCGTCAGCCCGCTGTCGATCGCCTCGTTGATCCGGCGGCTCCAGCCTTCGTCATAGGCGAACATCTTGTAGGTCTCGAGCACCTCGACATGCTCACCGCCCTTGCCGAATTCGGGTTCCTTACCCAGCGCGTCGATCTGTTCGCGCATCTTGTCGAAGGCGCGGTAGACGCGCTGGCGCTCTGCCTCGATGTCCTCTGCCACGACCTGGTCGATCTCGATGCGGGGCTGGTGGAAGACGGCCCTGCCCGAGGCGAGCCCCTTCACCAGCGTCAACCCCTCGATAACTTCGGTCTCGGTATGCGCTTCGCCGAAGTCGATCGCCTCCTCGTCGTCGACCAGCTCCTTGTGGGCGATCAGTTCGGACAGGATCATCGCCGTCGTCTGTAGCGCCTCGATCTCGACATCTTCGTAGCGCCGCGGCTCGACATGCTGGACGCACAGCACGCCCACTGCACGCTCGCGGTAGACGATGGGAACGCCGGCAAAGGAGTGGAACTTTTCCTCGCCCGTTTCGGGGCGGTAGAGGAAGTCGGGATGCGCTTTCGCCTCGGCGAGGTTGAGCGTTTCGATATTCTTGGCGATCGTGCCGGTCAGGCCTTCGCCCACCGCCATCCGGGTAACGTGGACGGCGTTCGGATTAAGACCCTGCGTTGCGAACAACTCCAGCGCGCCTTCGCGCAGCAGGTAGATCGAGCAGACTTCGCTATCGAGGCTCTCCGCGATAACCTCGACCACGCGATCGAGTTTGTGCTGGGCGTGCGTGCGCCCGGCCATGATTTCGTGCAGGCGGGTAAGGATCTGGCGGGCGGATGCGGCAGCGGACATGCCCTTGCCTATAGCAAAACCCCCGCTCGGCGAAAGCGGGGCATGCACCCCGCCTCCGCCTGGTGCAGGATCAGCAGCTCGCGAGCTCTTCCTTGATCTTGAGCTTCTGCTTCTTGATCTGCTGGATCATCGCTACGTCGGGCGCCGGTCTTATCTGTTCCGCATGCAGGCGGGCCTCGAGACCGGCGTGCTTGGCTTTGAGCGCATCGACATGGGATGATTGCATCAGTCTGTCTCCTTACGGGTTTAATGCGACCCCAAGAAGCGACTCGTGCCGTGCGGCACGGGCCGCGTGACCATTATGTGATCATAGTATTGCCGATTTACAAAGGCCCGACTGCGAGCCATGCGACGAAACGACATGCGGGAAGGACGGACGTGAACGAGCAGGAGCTGCGAAAGAGGCTGGAGATGTTGCGGAACGAGCATCGCGATCTCGATGCCGCCATCGCGGCCCTGTCCGATGCCGGCGATGGCGGCGGCTTCGTCGACCAGTTGCAAATCGCGCGGCTGAAGAAGCGCAAATTGCAGCTCAAGGACCGTATCGCGATCATCGAAGACACGCTGCTGCCCGATATTATCGCCTGACCGCCTGCATGCCGCGGCTGGTCGTGCCGCCGAGAGACATCATGGTAAACGCGCTGGTCACCTTTACCTCGTGGGCTTAACCCAAAGCGAATGTCGGCTCGCAACATCAACCACGAGATCATCGAGGATCTGTATTCGGAAGCCCTTCTGCTGGCCGACGATGCACGCGCCGTTTTCGACCTGCGGATCGGCGAGAAGGGCGACAACGCCAGCGACAGCCTGAAGATCGCCTTGTCGATCGAGGGGCTGCGGACTACCACGCGGGTCATGCATGTGCTCGCGTGGTTGCTGAACCAGCGGGCGTATCTGGCGGGCGAACTCTCCGCCGCGCAGCTCGCGCGTCACAACGAACTGCCGGAAGAGCGCAGTGCCGATCCCGCGAATTTGGAAGCGCTAGAGCCCGAAACCCGCGCCCTCATTCGCGAAAGCGAGGATCTGCACGCCCGCGTGGCCCGGCTGGACCGCGAAATGCGGCGAGCCGAAGACCATGCCGATGCGCCGGTGCAGGCCATGCAGGACCGCCTCGCGCAGGCTTTCGGCACTGGCGGCTGATCAAGCGGCGGCGAGCGCGCGTGCGTATCGCGCCAGCCTCGCTTCGCGCACATCCTCCGACATATCCGGCGTGAAGCACCGCCCCTTGCGGCGCATGGCGTCCGCCGCCGCGCCGAGTGTCGGGTGCACCCCCGCCCCCACGGCCGCGAGAATGGCCGCGCCCAGCGCCGTCGTCTCGACGAAATCGGGCCGCTCGACTGCGATGTCGAGAATGTCGGCCAGGTCCTGCGCCATCCAGTCGTTCGCGCTCATCCCGCCGTCGATGCGCAGCGTCGACCACGGCGCACCGTCGGCAGCAAAGGCGCTGGCGAGATCGTGCGTCTGGTGCGCCATCGCCTCCAGCGCGGCGCGGGCGATCTGTGCGCGGCCACTGGCGAAGCTGAGGCCCGAGATGACCCCGCGCGCCTCGGGCTGCCAATGCGGCGCGCCCAGCCCTGCCAGCGCCGGGACGATCACCACCTCGCCGCTGCTCTCGATCGAGCGGGCAAGCTCCTCCGTCTCCGCCGCCGAGCCGATGAGGCCCAGCTGGTCGCGCAGGTACTGGACGAGGCTGCCCGCGACGAAGCACGCGCCCTCTATCGCATAGGTCCGCTGGCCACCTTCCTGATAGAGTACGGTGCCCAGCAGCCGATTGTCGGAGCGCGGAATGTCCTGCCCCTTGTTGGTCAGCACGAATGCCCCGGTGCCGTAAGTCGCCTTGGTTTCCCCGAACGCAAGGCAGCCCTGCCCGATGGTCGCCGCCTGCTGGTCGCCTGCCAGCCCGCAAATCGGGATTTCCGCGCCGAGACATTGCGACTGCGCGGTCGCGATGGCCCCGTGCGTGTCCACCACCTCCGGCAGTGCGGCGCGCGGCACGCCGAAGAGTTCGCACAACTCCTCGTCGAACTGTGCGCCGTCGAGGGACAGCAGCAGCGTGCGGCTGGCGTTGCTGGCATCGCTCACATGCGCGCCGCCCGACAGCTTGTAGACCAACCAGCTCTCCACCGTGCCGAACGCCAGATCGCCGCGCTCCGAAGCCGCTCGCACCGCCTCGTCATGATCGAGCAGCCAGCGCATCTTGGTGCCGGAGAAATATGGATCGAGCAGCAAGCCGGTGCGCTGCTGCACGCTTTCTTCGTGGCCATAGCTCTTCATGTCGGCGCAGAATGCGGCCGTGCGCCGGTCCTGCCACACGATCGCCCGCGCCAGCGGTGCGCCCGAAGTCCTGTTCCACGCAACCACCGTTTCGCGCTGGTTGGTGATTCCGATGGCCGCGATCCGCCCCGGCGCCTCGCCCACGACCTGCCGCGCGCAGGTGAGCGTCTTGTCCCAGATTTCCGCCGCATCGTGCTCGACCCAGCCGGGCTGAGGGTAGTATTGCGTGATCTCCGCCTGCTCCACCGCTTCCATCGTCCCGTCGGGGGCGAAAATCATCGCCCGCGTCGAGGTGGTTCCAGCGTCGAGTACGAGGATGCGGTCGGCCATGCTCTCTCCCTTGCATGCGGCGGGAGGTGACATGGCGCATCCGAAGCCCCATATGCAAGGCCATGGCAGGCCCTCCCCCCAAACCCTGGCCGACCGGCGAAGCGATGCAGCTCGAACCGCTGGTGCGCCGGGTACTCGCGCCCAATCCCTCGCCCTATACCTATACCGGAACGCAGACCTACATCGTGGGCCTCGGCGATGGTTGCGCGGTGATCGACCCGGGTCCGGACGAGCAGGAGCACCTGCTCGCGCTCGATGCCGCGATCGGCGAAGAGCATGTCTGCGCGATCATGTGCACGCACACGCACCGCGACCATTCGCCTGCCGCCGCGCCGCTCGCCAAGCGGACAGGCGCGCCCATCGTCGGCTGCGCGCCGCTGGTGCTGGACGACAGCGGCCCGCGTGCCGATGCCGCTTTCGACCGCACCTACGAACCCGACCGGGTGATGGAGGACGGCGAGCAGATGACCGGCCCCGGCTGGACGCTGACCGCCGTGGCCACACCTGGCCATGTCTCCAACCACCTCTGCTTCGCGCTGGAGGAAAGCGGTGCGTTGTTCACCGGCGACCACATCATGGGCTGGTCGACCAGCGTCGTGATCCCGCCCGACGGCGACATGGGCGATTACATGCTGAGCCTCGAGAAGCTCTACGGGCGCGAGGATACGGTGTTCTATCCCGCGCATGGCGAAGCGGTAGAGAAACCGCGCCAGCTGGTGCGCGGCATGATCGGGCATCGCCGCCAGCGCGAGAACCAAATCCTGCGCCTGCTTGGCGAAGGCCCGCTCGAGGCAAGCGAGTTCGTACCGAAGATGTACAAGGGACTCGACCCGAAGCTGCACAAGGCAGCGGAAATGTCGGTGACCGCGCATCTGCTCGATCTGGAACGCCGCGGGCAGGTCGCACGTTCTGGCGAGCAATGGCGAACGATCTGAAAACCGACTTGAGAACCGACGAGCGCAGCTCGATCTCTCCCGAAGTCCGCCGCGACCGACGGCTTGCCCGCACGCAGGCGGCACCTTGGCTCATCGTGATACTGTTGCTGGCCGCTGTCGCATGGCTGGGCTGGCGCGCATTCCTTTACGAAGAAGAGGGTGATCCCGTCGGCAGCGCAATGCTCGCCTTCGAGAAGCAGAATTCGCTGACCGTTTTCTCGTCACGATTCGAAGTCGTTGCCGAGAGCGAGGATCGGCGCGGCATCCTCGGCGTCGATCTATTGGAAAGCAGGCAGGCGGCAATTATTCCGGCGAGCGTTGAATATCGCCTTGACCTGTCGGGCATGGATCGCAACCAGTTCGTTTGGGACGCAGAAGCCGAAACGCTCGACGTCACCATCCCGACCCTGCGTATTTCTCGCCCCAATCTAGACGAGGCGCAGGCCAAGACCTTTACCGAGGGCACTTACGTCAGCCGCGATGCCAGTGTCGATCTTGCGCGCAACAATTCGGAGCAGGCGGAGCGCAAAGCCGTCGCCTTTGCGAAAAATCCGGAAGTTCTCGCGCTCGCGCGGCAAGCGGCCAAGGATGCTGTACGCCAGAACCTCGCCATCCCGCTGCAGGTCGCAGGCTATGGCGATGTGACGGTCAACGTCCGCTTCGAAGGCGAAGACACCCCCTGATTTGATTTTTTCGCGCGGCGCGGCATAACCCCTCTCAAACAGAACAGGTCGCTTGGCACATCCCGGGGGGAGATCGAGCACCATGGCGACAGCCGCAATCGAGACCGGCGCACAGGCGCGCGGCAATACGCGCTTCTTCACGATCATGGCGTTCGTCATGTCGTTCATCATCGTGGCGGGCTTCAGCCTCAATATCGCCATGGGCCGGTCGAGCTTCGCCGTGCCGCTGGCCTATCACATCCATGCGGTCGTCTTCATGGCGTGGATCGGCATCTACCTCGCCCAGCATGTGACCGCATCGGCAGGCAATTGGCCGCTCCATGCGAAATTCGGCAAACTCGCATATTTCTGGGTGCCGCTGATGGTGGTGTTCGGCACCGTGGTCATGGTCGTCGTCGCACGGCGGACCGGCGGGCCGTTCTTCTTCCATGTCAGCGAGTTCCTGTGGAGCAACATCATGACGCTGTGGTGCTTCGGCGGCCTCGCATGGTGGGCGCTGATGCGGCGGCGCTATACCGGCTGGCATCGCCGCCTGATGCTTTGCGCCATGGCGATCCTCACCGGGCCGGGCCTCGGCCGCCTGCTCCCGCTGCCGCTGATGATCCCGAATGCCTGGACCATCACCGTCATCGTGACGATGATCTTCCCGGTCATCGGCATGATTGCAGACAAGCGCACGCAGGGCCGCGTGCATCCCGCTTACTGGTGGGGCCTCGGGATATATGCAGGCGTCTTCCTGCTCTCGCTGGCGCTGGCCTACAGCCCCTTCGGCATCGGCCTGACCGAGCAGCTGATCGCCGGAACGCCCGGCGCCGAGCGCCCGATGGAGGCTTTCCTTCCGCCCGGCTTCACAATGTAGGAACGCCCTCGCCTTCCCGTCCGTTCGCTATATAAGCGCCCTCAAACGCAGCAGACGGGACCCTACATGACCGCCCAGACCGACCTTCCGACCGGCGAAGACCTGCTCGCCGCCATCGATCGCCTCCGCAAGGAAAAGAACGCGATCATCCTCGCGCATTACTACCAGACCGCCGATATTCAGGACATTGCGGACTTCGTCGGCGACAGCTTGGAGCTCAGCCGCAAGGCCGCCGAAACCGATGCTGACGTAATCGTGTTCTGCGGCGTGAAGTTCATGGCCGATACCGCCAAGATCCTCAGCCCGGAAAAGATCGTCGTCCTGCCCGACATGGACGCCGGCTGCAGCCTCGAAGACAGCTGCCCGCCCGAAAAGTTCAAGGCCTTCCGGGAAAAGCATCCCGACCATATCGCGCTGACCTACATCAACTGCTCGACCGAGGTGAAAGCCCTAAGCGACGTGATCGTCACCAGTTCCAGCGCGGAAACGATCATCAGCCAGATCCCCGAAGACCAGAAGATCATCTTCGGGCCGGACCGGCACCTCGGCAGCTATATGAGCCGCAAGTTCGGCCGCGAAATGCTCCTGTGGCCGGGCGTGTGCATCGTGCACGAGGCCTTCAGCGAAACCGAACTGCTCAAGCTGAAGGGCCAGCACCCCGATGCGCCGGTCGTCGCGCACCCCGAATGCCCGCCCACGATCATCGACCACGCGGATTATGTCGGATCGACCAGCGGCATCCTGCAATATGCCAAGACTTTCGAAGGCGACACGCTGATCGTCGCGACCGAGCCGCATATCATCCACCAGATGGAGAAGGCGCTCCCGGACAAGACCTTCATCGGCGCGCCCGGCGCGGACGGCAACTGCAGCTGCAACATCTGCCCCTACATGGCGCTGAACACCATGGAGAAGCTGTACGCCTGCCTGCGCGACCTCGAACCGCGCATCGAGATCGAGGAAGGCCTGCGCCTGAAAGCCAAGCAGAGCCTCGACAGGATGCTCGAAATGGCCAGCGGCACGATTGGCCAGGGCGATCTGGGCAAGGTATAGTGCCCGTCTATCAGGTCCTGTTGGAAGGCCACGACTTCCCGGGCGAGCTGATGGACGATCAGTCAGGGAAATACGGTTTCTTTACAACGCGCTTCGTTCGCGCGACTAGTCCTACCGACGCGGAATTCAAGGCGAAGAAACTTGTCAGAGCCGAGTTCGACTGGGCGTTCTCATGTGTCGGCACTCCATGGGGTCGCCCATCCCTGACGATCGACGAGATAACCGAAATAGAAACCATGCCAGAAAGCCGTGGCGGCGGGGCAAGCTGGTTTTCCGAAGACGAAGCTTGAATGGAGAGAGAATAATGATCGCACGTCTGGCGCTCGCTACCGCGCTTGCTTTTGCATCGTCTCCCGCGCTGGCGCAGGAAACCGATGCCGAAGATCCCTACATCTGGCTGGAGGAGATCCAGGGCGAGAGGGCGCTGGAGCAAGTGCGCGAGTGGAATGCGGATACCGAGGCGGTGCTTACCGCGACGCCCGAATATCCGGTCGCGCGGGCCTGGGCGAAGCAGATCCTCGACGACGATCGCCAAATCGCCATGCCCGACGCGATCCAGGGCGACATGGTCACCAATCTGTGGCGCGATGCGGACAATCCGCGCGGGCTGTGGCGCATCGCCAGCCTCGATAGCTACATGGCGGGGGCGCCCGAGTGGCGCACACTGATCGATGTAGACCAGCTCGGCCGCGACGAGGGCGAAAGCTGGGTCTGGCACGGCGCGAACTGCCTCGCGCCCGACTATGAGCGCTGCCTCATCTCGCTGAGCCCCGGCGGCACCGATGCCGACGTGGTGCGCGAATTCGATGTTACCACCGGCACCTTCGTCGAGGGCGGTTTCACCCTGCCTGAAGCAAAGTCGAACGTCGCATGGTTCGACGAAGATACGCTGTTCGTCGGCACCGACGAGGGCGAAGGCTCGCTGACCGACTCGGGCTATCCGCGCCTCGTGAAATTGTGGGAGCGCGGGACCGACTTCACCTCCGCCCGCCAGATTGCCGAGGGCGAGCAGACGGACGTCAGCATCTCCGGCTTCTCCGTGCTCGACGGCGATACACGCTGGCGCTTCATCCGGCGCGGGCCGAGTTTCTGGACGGCGAACTATTCGCTCGTGCGCGATAACGGCAGCGCCGTTCCGCTGCCGCTACCCGAAGATGCCGAATTCGAAGCGGTGCTCGACGGCCATGTCATCGCCAAGCTCAATTCACCGCTTACAACCCGCAATCGGCAGGCCGAAGCCGGTTGGCTGGTGGCCTGGCCGCTGCAAGACGTGCTCGACGGCAAGCCGGCCGAGCCTTTCGTCGTGTTTTCGCCCAGCGAAACGCAGGCGGTCGAAGAGGTTGCGACCTCGGAGAATACTCTGTGGGTCAAGGTGCTCGACGATGTGTCGGGCAAGCTGATCGAGGTTCGCCCCGGCTATCCCGGCTGGTTCAACCGCGACATGGACCTGCCCGACAACAGTACGATCCAGATCGCCAACACCACGGGCACGGGCGATACCGTGTTCGTGACGATCGAAAGCATGCTCACCCCGCCGACTTTATGGGCGGTGCCGGGGGACGGCGCGGCGAAGCGGATCGCTTCCGTGCCGGCGCAGTTCGATGCGAGCCGCTTCACCGTGGAGCAGCGCTTCGCCACTTCGAAGGACGGGACGCGGGTCCCCTACTACCTCGCCCGGCCCAAGGGCGTGGAAGGTCCGCTGCCTACATTGATCCATGCCTATGGCGGCTTTCGCGCAGCGCAAACGCCCAAGTATTTGACCGCAGAGCCCTATCGCAGCGGGCCGCTGTCGCTCTTCTGGCTCGAAAGCGGAAATGCCTATGTCCTCGCCAACATCCGCGGGGGCGGGGAATACGGCCCGCGCTGGCACGAGGATGCGCTGCGCGAGAAGCGGCAGAACAGCTTCGACGACTTCCACGCGGTCGCCGACGATCTGGTGGCACAGCGCCTCGCCACGCCCGGCAAGATCGCCGCCTCGGGCCGCTCGAACGGCGGCGTGCTGGTGGGCGCGGTCGCGAACCAGCGGCCCGACCTCTACGGCGCGATTATCTCCGGCAGCCCGCTGATCGACATGCGGCGCTACAACAAGCTGCTCGCGGGCGCATCCTGGATGGCGGAATACGGCAATCCCGATGTGCCGGAGGACTGGGCCTTCATGCGCGAATGGTCGCCCTACCAGAACATGCAGCCCGATCCCGACTATCCGGCAGTGTTCTATTACCTCTCGACGCTCGACGACCGGGTACACCCCGGCCATGCGCGCAAGGCCGCCGCAAAACTGGAAGCCTTCGGCCAGCCGTTCTACTATCGCGAAGCGATCGAGGGCGGACATTCGGTCGGCGCGGATCGCGAGGAAGATGCGAAGCGCGCAGCCATGCTGCTGGCCTTCCTCAATCGCGAGATCGGCGACGAAGCGGAGTAGCCTAACGCTCCAGCCGCTCGGTCAGCATATGCGGCGTCGCCATCCCGAAGGCGAGCGCCACGGCAAGTTCGAGCGCGAGCCAGCCGCTCCATACCGCCAGCGCGATTGCCGCTGCCGCCAGCGTGGCGACGGCGGTAGGCAACGCGATGGCTTTGATGACTTGCGTGGGGCCGTATCGAGCGACCTGGCGCTGCTGGACCGGGAGGGCATGCATGCCGAAAAAGATCAGCCCCACGGCGAGGACCGGGTGAAAAAGGAGGCACGCTAGCGCAGCCAGCCCCGCAGACGCTGCTCCGGCGTAACGCAATATTATCGAGCCTCCAGCAGCGAGCAATGCCGCGCATCCGACAACGGCGAGAAGCAACAAGAGCAGCGCGGGCGGTGCTTCGCCGAGCGCAGCAGTGAAAACTGTAGCCGTCGTCTCTGGCCTCAGGAGCGCGCTTCCTCCCACTGCAAGTCCGGCGATCGCCAGCCGTGGCAGCAAGTCCATCCCGCTATCGCTGCGGGCGAAATGCCATGCAGAAAAAGCGAGGAAGATCGACAGGCCGAGTACCGGCCAGGCGAGATAAAGCGCGGCGATCGCGAGGCCAGTCACGACATAAGCGGCGACCAGCACCAAGGAATAAGCGCGCAGTTCGCCGTCGTTCTCGTCGCCCGCCCCATGGCCGAGGCCGAGGACAAAGAGAGCTAGCCCGACTGCCAGCGCCAAGTCCGATCCGGCCAGCTGGGCAAGGCCGGCGACGGCGAATAGGGAGATAAAGACATAGGGGGCCCCGGCGCCGAGCCGGGACCCCCTGTTCGATCCGGAGATCGAGCGTGTTGCCATCAATCGCCGCGGATCGAGGCTGCCGTCGAACCGGCAGGCGTCGTCGAAAGCGCCTCGGCCGAGGGCAGATACCCCTCCAGCGCGCTGCGCCGCAGGACATACCGCGACAGGATTACGCCGTAGATCAGCTTCGACGAGATGTCGGCGATGCTGAAGAGCAACTGGCGTACCACAACGACGTCACCGGTGAAGCCGAGCTGCGGCAGGGCATAGGCGATTGGGTAGAGGCCCCAGGTCGCAAGGAAGAACCACCAGATGTTCTTCGGCCAGGCCTTGAGCTCAGCCGGGCTGTTGGCGATGCCTGCGGTGATCACACCACGCACCTCGATGATCAGCCAGACGAAGAAAACTGTCGAGATGACGCCCCAGACGTTCAGACGCGACCAGTCACCTGTCTCGCCGAACTGGCCGTAGAGGCCGGTCCAGATCATCAGCAGAGCCGGGATCGCCATGCGGAACGCCCGCTTGTGCAAATCGGGCCGCGCCAGGGCGAAGGCGATGGGCAGCTGGGTCAGCAGAAGCGGGACCGTGATCGTCCAGTTGCCGTAGCGATAGGCGTTGGTGAAGGTCTCACCCTCGGCCACCGGCTGATACATGCCGCCGACGAACTGGTAGGTTTCCTGCCATGTGGTGAATTCGCGCAGCAGGCTGAGCCCCGCGCTGGCCATGACGACCGCCGAAATGATCGGCACCACGCGATACCGCGGCGCGAGCTGCATCGACGTCATCAGGAAGTAGAGAATAAAGGCGAAATGCGCGCCGTAGCTGACCATCAGGATCAGCGATCCCGAAGTGTACTGCCCGGCGGTGAGAGTAACCAGATTTTCGATATTGCCAACGGCGTTGGCATCGACAGGAGCAATCATAAGCAGTCCTTTCTCGACTGCGTCCACCGTCCGTTCCACCCTCGGCGACGCCTGCTAAGCCGCCATTCGGTGAAGCGAACGGACGTGGCAACGAAATGGGGAGCCGCACGTTAGGTTCCCGATCTGCCGTTTGTTCTCGATGGCGTTTTGGGGTGTAGAATTTTGGTTCGACCAACTCGCATGACCGGCTTGCCGGGGTGGATCGCCCACCGCCTGTTCGCGAATTATTGGTTGCTGGCAGTATGCGCGGTGATCGGAGCCATTCCGGTGGCCCTCGGCATTCTGTGGCTCGACCGGGAAGGCGGCACGGCCTGGCTGTTGGCGCGCGACCTTGCGACGGTCGAGACCTCCGATACGGCCAAGGATTTCGTGGGCGTTGCGGCTGGTATCAACGCCGCTTTCATCACTCTCTACTTCTCCATCACGCTCATCGTGTTGAGTTTGGCAGCCGGCAATCTGGGCGTGCGGCTGATCGACCGGTGGGTAGAGCGGCCCCTCGTCCGAGTGAGCATTGCCGGGCTTTCATTCTGCCTTATCGTTTCGCTCGTCGCGATGCTGTCGATCGACGCGGAAGCGCCGCTGGAGGATACTCCGCTGCTGTTGGTGGGCACAGTGTTGTTCCTGCAGGCCGTGAATGTCGCGATGCTCGCCGTGTCGCTGCACGACCTTGCGCGTACGATGTTCGTCGACACTTCGATCGACAGGCTGGCGAACGATTGCAAGGACCGCAGCCTGTCCCTCACGGGTGTCGAACCTGTCGGCGACAATCTGGCACATAGCTGCCACGCACCGCGCGAAGGCTATGTCGAGGACGTGGATATCCAGAGCTTTTGCAAGGCGTTCTCCGGCTCGCAGAAACGCGTCATCGTCCATGTCGCGCCGGGGCAGCATGTCATGAAGGGCGAGCGGATCATCAGCTCGGAGGCCAAGCTCGAAGGCCACGACATCAAGCGGCTCATCCCGATCGGTGCCTATCGGTCGGACAATCAGGGCGTCGTCTTCCGCATCCGGCTGATCGTCGAGATCGCCGCACGCGCGCTGTCGCCGGCGATCAACGATTTCTACACGGCATTGACCTGCGCCGACAAGCTGGCCGCGATCATCGAGAGCCAGACCAGTACCTATATATCCGATGACCGCGTGGCCGCTCTGGCGGGCGAGGATTGGCTGATCCTCATCGGCCAGGATTTCCGGAGCCTGTTTGCCGACCCGCTCAGCGCTTTCCGGCAGGCTGCCTGCCAGTACCCATCGGTCAGCATCCGCATGATCGACAACTATGCGCGAATTGCCGAGCGGAAAGAGGCGAACGGCGGAAGCGGAGGTCTCGTCGATATGCTGCGCCAGCTGGCACAGGACCTCCGCGACCATGCCGTCGCAGTTGCGCAGTTCGACAAAGACCGCCACGACCTTCGCGAGGCTTTCGCGAAAGGCTTCGCGAAGCAGACGGGAACAGAAGGGCAAGAATGACTGCAGAAATCCGCTTCTTCTGGTCGCGACTGAACGCCAATTATTGGTTCTATCCGGCGCTGTTTTCCATTCTCGCCGCGATCCTCGCCTTCGCGATGGTCACGATCGACCGGCTGGGTTTTGCCGAATTCCTCAACGATATAAGCTGGATCATCCCCGCGCGTCCCGATGGCGCCTCCACCATGCTGAGCGTGATGGCGGGCAGCATGATCGGTGTGGCCTCGACCGTCTTTTCCATCACGATTGCCGCCGTCGCCTATGCCAGCGGCAATTACGGCCCGCGCCTGCTGACCAATTTCATGGAAGATCGCGGCAACCAGCTGAGCCTCGCGACCTTCATCGGCAGCTTCGTCTATGCGCTGATCGTGCTGCGCGCGGTGCGGGGCGAAGACGAAACACCGGCCTCGATCGAAACGGCCGGGGCCACCGCCCTGCCCGGCTTCACACCGCAACTGTCGCTGCTGGTCGCCTATTTCTTGATGGCGCTCTGCGTGGCGGTGCTCGTTTTCTTCCTCAACCACATCCCGTCCAGCATTCGCATCAACAAGGTGCTGAAGGGTATCGGGGAGCGGCTGCTGGAAACCATCAAGGATACCTATCCGGTCGAAGACGAGTTTACCGATCCCGTCGAGCCGAAGGGCGGCGAACCGCTGGAGGCTTGGAAAACCGGCTATGTACAGATGATCGATTTCTCCGATCTTGCGGCCATCGGGAAAGACTCAGGCTGCACTTTCTCGCTGAGGGTCCGCACTGGCGACTTCGTGCATCCCAAGATGGTGTTGGTAGAAGTCGACGGCTGCGACCCGGACAAGGTCGAGGACCGTGTCCGCGAAAGCTTCACGCTTGGCGCTACGCGCACGCCGGAGCAGGATCCGCAGTTCCTGATCGACGAGCTGGTCGAGATCGGCCTGCGCGCATTATCGCCCGGCATCAACGACCCGTTCACCGCCATCACCGCGCTGCACTGGCTCGGCGCGGCAACTGCCGAGATCGGCCGGCGGGATCTACGCAAGCATATCTGCGGAGACGACGAGGATGGGTGTCCCGTCATCCCCCTGCCCGACGATTTCGCGCACTACGTAAAGCGCGGTTTCGGCGCGATCCGCAGTGGCGTTGCGACGTCGCCGCTGGCGGCGGAAGTCATGCTGGACACGCTTGCCCATGCCGCCGTGCCGATCGGCGACGAAGGACGGCAGGCCCTGCTCAAACAGGAGGCTGAACGGCTTGCGGCACAGGCGCGGCTGGCGCTCGTGGGCCCGGACCTCGAACGGTTCGAGACTCACGTGACCGAGTTCAATAAGACCTTCTGGTAAGCGGCTAGCGCACTTGCCCGACTTTCGCGGGCGTTTTCGCGAGCACCAGCGCGGCGCCGACGAGTGCCATGCCGAGGATATCCAGCGGCACGAGCAGTTCGCCAAACGCGAGCCAGCCGACCAGACCTGCAAGCGCCGGCTGGGTCAGCAGGGCCATGCCGATAATGAGCGGCGGGAAATGGCGAAGCGAGAATACCAGCAGCCCCTGCCCGACGATTTGGCTGGAAAAGGCCAGCAGCAACACCGGCGTCCAGCCCGCCGATCCCGGCAGGATCGGCTCGCCTGCCAGTACCGCCATGCCGAGCAGCAGCGGGGACGCGGCAAGGCCGACCAGGACTAGCACCAGCCACGGGTTCAGCGTCGCACGAGCTTTCTGCGCGGGCAAAAGATAGAAGGCATAGAAAATGCCGGCGGCGAGGCAGAACAAATCGCCCACAAAGGTCGCAGTCGAAATCTCGAGACTGCGTCCGAGCAGGATCGCGGCACCAACCAGCGCAGCAAGCACGCCAGCCCCTTCGCGCCCCGAAGGCGCGCGGCGGGCAGCCACCAGCCCCCAGACCATCAGGATGACGCTGCCCGAATTGCCGAACAGCGTCGCATTCGCGAGCCGCGTCTGTTCTATCCCGATATGCCAGCTGGCGAGATCGATGGCAAAGAATGTGCCCGCCACCAGGCACAGCGCGGCCAAGCGCCAGTCTAGCGGAGCCTTCCCGCGAGCGCGCCATGCGAGCAGGGCCATCAGCGGAAGCGCCAGCACGAGCCGCCAGAATGCAGCGGAAACCGGTCCGGTATCGGCCAGCCGCACCAGCCAGGGCCCGAGGGCCAGCGCGGCATTGCCCGCGATCAGCGCGGCAAAGTGCCATGCGCCGGGCTGATAGCCATTCTTGTCGGCCGTGACGGTTGCGCGCTTCATGCCCGCGACCTAGCTCAATGCCCATCACGCGCCAGCAAAAAGGAATTGGCCGCATGCACGAAACACTCTTCCAGCCGCTGACCATGGGCAGCCTGAAGGCGAGGAACCGTATTTTCATGGCCCCGCTCACTCGCGGGCGCTCCACCCAGCCCGGTTCGGTCCCCAACGAGATGATGGCGACCTATTACCGCCAGCGCGCGGGCGCTGGCTTGATCATCTCCGAAGCGACTGGCATCAGCGTGGAAGGCCTCGGCTGGCCGGCAGCGCCCGGTATCTGGAGCGATGAGCAGGTCGAAGGCTGGAAACTGGTAACCGACGCGGTCCATGCCGAAGGCGGGCTGATCGTGCTGCAAATGTGGCACATGGGCCGCCTCGTCCATCCGCTGTTCCTTGGCGGCAATCCGCCGGTCTCCGCCAGCGCGACCACTGCGCCGGGCCATGCGCATACGTTCGAAGGCCGCAAGGATTACGAACAGGCGCGCGCAGCGACGACCGACGATATCAAGCGCATCGTCGAAGACTATCGCCACGCTGCGGAGAACGCGAAGAAGGCGGGCTTCGACGGCGTCCAGCTGCACGGGGCGAATGGCTATCTGGTGGACCAGTTCCTGCGCGACAGCACCAACCTGCGCGAGGACGAATATGGCGGCAGCGCCGAAAACCGCGCGCGGTTCCTTAAGGAAGTGCTGACCGCGCTGGTGGATGCCTGGGGCGCGGATCGCGTGGGTGTGCGCCTGTCACCCAATGGCGAAACGCAAGGCTGCGACGATAGCGATCCGGCCACGACCTTCGGCGAAGCGGCCAAGGTTTGCGAAGCGCTGGGCCTCGCCTTCGTCGAGCTGCGCGAGCCGGGACCTGAAGGCACCTTCGGATCGACCGACGTGCCGAAGCAGAGCCCGCTCATCCGCCAACTCTACACCGGCCCGCTGGTGCTCAACAGCGACTATTCGCCTGAAGAGGCGGTGGCCGATATCGATGCCGGACGCGCCGACGCCGTCAGCTGGGGCCGCGATTTCATCTCCAACCCCGACCTGCCCGAACGCTTCAGCATCGGGGCCGAGATCGCACCGAACGTCGATGTGCCGCGCAGCTGGTACGGCCAGGGGCCGGAAGGCTATGTCGATTATCCGACGCTGGCCGGGGCCGAAGCGGCGGAATAGCGCCTATTCTTCGCCAAGGTCTTCTTCGGACTCTTGTGGCGCGGCGGGGGCTTCGGCTTCCGCCGCGCTTTCGGTTGGCGCGTCGGCAGCCGGCTCCTGCGAGGTATCGGAGCCCGAACCATCGCCACTGTCCAGATCCGGGTTCTGCGGCGCGGATTGCGATTGCAACTGGTCGAGCGGGATCATGTCGTCGCTGATCGTGCCGCCCAGCACCTCGCCGCGCGCTCCGCGCTCGTCGCCCTCTGCCGAGGCGTCGGCGGCATCGTCGCCACATGCGGCCAGCCCGAGCGCGCACGCCAGGACAAGCGGAAAACCTCGGGTCATGGGAGTGCACAGTCCTTTCCATCCAGCGCGGCGAGAAAATCGCCCACCCGCGCGTGCAATGCCGCATCGAAGGCCTCCGGCGCAAGCTCGATCCCGAGCCTTTCGAGGCTGGTGACGCCGAATTCGTCGATCCCGCAAGGGACGATGCCGGTGAAATGCGTGAGGTCCGGCGCGAGATTGACCGAGAAGCCGTGCATCGTCACCCAGCGCCGCACGCGCACGCCGATCGCGCCGATCTTAGCCTCGCGCCCGTCGATATCACGTGTCCAGATGCCGATGCGGCCTTCGGCGCGCCAGCTTTCGACGCCGATGTCGGCCAGCGTCGCGATCACCCAGCCTTCCAGCGAATGGACGAAGCAGCGCACGTCGCGCCCGCGCTCTTTCAGATCGAGCAGGACGTAGCCGATCCGCTGGCCCGGCCCGTGATAGGTGTAGCGCCCGCCACGCCCCGCCTCGACCACTTCGAAACGCGGATCGAGCAGTTCTGCCCCGTCGGCGCTGGTCCCTGCCGTATAGACCGGTGGGTGTTCGAGCAGCCAGACCAGCTCGCTCGCCTCGCCTTCGCCGATCGCGCGATTGCGCGCGTCCATCGCCGCGAGCGCGTCGCGATAGGCGATTTGGTCGCTTTCGGCACGCCATTCGACGGTTTCGGGGGGCGATTGGGACATCGGCGATTGCGTGGCGACTGCCGACGCGCTTATCAAGAGGCGATGACAAGGGATCGCATGAAATTCGACCTCGACACCGCATGGCGCGATGCCGTGCGCCTCGCCCGTGAAAACTCGGGTCTGCTCTTCGCGATCTCGGGCATCTTCGTATTCCTGCCCTATGCGGTGGCAATGCTGCTGCTGCCCGCCGTGGCGGAGCGGCCGGACCTGCCCGATGGGGCGAGCTTCGAGATGGCGATGCAAGCGATGAATGCGTTCTACGCCAAGACCTGGTGGATCTTCGCGATTATCGCGGTGGTGGCTACCATCGGCCAGCTATCGATGCTCGCGTTGATCGGCCGCCGCGCGAGTCCGACCGTGGGCGAGGCCATCGGGATCGGCGGCAAGGCGATCCTTCCCGCATGGCTGGCCCTGATCCTCCAGTCGCTCGCGATCAACTTCATCGTGCTGCTGATCGTCTCGCTCGCCAGCCTGACCGGACTTGGTGCCCTTGCCTTCGTCGCAACGCTGTTCGCTTTCGGCCTCGCGCTCTACCTCTTTACGCGTCTCTCGCTTGTCCTGCCGCTCGTGGCGGTGGACGGGGAGAAGAACCCGATCCGCGCGCTAACGGGATCTTGGGCGATGACCAAGGGACAGGGTGGGCGCCTGCTGGCCTTCTACCTGTTGCTTGCCGTCGGCGCATTCGTCGCGCTGATCGTGGCTTTGCTGGTGGTCGGGCTGGTGCTGTCCATCGGCGGGCCGACGGTGGCGGAGATCGGCAATTCCATCGCCACGGCGGCGGCAGTCACGGCCGTGGTCGTGCTGGCCACCAGCGTGCTGGCAGCCGTGCATCGCCAGTTCCGACGGCTGGAGCGCTCCGGGCCGAGCGTGCCGCCGACCGCCTGAGACGCGGTCAGCCTTTCGGTTCTTTCCAGCCCCAGAAAAGCTGGCAGGGGAGCACGTTCAGCGGCTCGAACCCGCTCTCGATCCGCTCGAAATGCCTGGCCATGTAATCGCGTGCCTTGGCCGAAAACTGGTAGACCAGGAACGCGCCGCCGGGCCGGATGATGCGATAGGTCGCCTCGGCGATCGCCGGTCCCACGCCGTCCGGCAGGGTCGAGAACGGCAGGCCGGACAGCACGTAATCGGCGTGGTCCGCGCCGTGCGCCTTGACGATATCCTCGACATTGGCAGCCGAGCCGTGGACCGCGTGGAAGCGGCTGTCGCGAAAATGCTTCTTGAGATAGTCGATATAGAGCGGGTTGGTATCGATCACGATCAGCATGCCATCGCGCGGCAATCGGTCCAGCACCGGCTGGCAGAAGGTGCCGACGCCGGGCCCGTATTCGACGAAGACCTTGCATTCGTCCCATTTGACCGGGGCGAGCATCTTGGCGATGGTAAAGCGCGAGGAAGGGATGATCGAGCCGACCATCTTCGGTTCTTCGAGGAATCCGCGGAAGAACACGCCGAACTGACCGAAGAAGCGCGCGGCCTTGCGGCGGAGCGACGGGCGGTGGATTGCGCCTACACTGTTATCGGACGACAATTGACTTCCTTAGCGACCTCGAAAACACATCCCCGGCTCTGGCAGCGCGGCAGTGGCATTGCAAGCGCATGTCCCGTTGCAAGCTGGCGAGACTGGGCCTAGCGCAGCACATTCATGGCCGATGTCGATCCCGCCAAATCCGTAGCGCCCGCCAAGCCCGCCATGCCGCGGGCCATCTCGCGCGAGCGGATGACGCTGCTGTTCACCGTCATGCTGGTCACGGCAGCGGGCAATACGGCGATGCAATCGGTCATGCCCTCGATCGGCACGGCGCTGCAGATCGACGACGTGTGGATCAGCCTCGCCTACAGCTGGTCTGCGCTGCTGTGGGTCATCTGCGCCCCGTTCTGGGCCGAACGCTCAGACCGGCGCGGGCGCAAGGCGATGATGGCGCTGGGGCTGACCGGCTTCATCGCCAGTTTCTCGCTCTGCGGCGCAATGCTGTGGCTCGGCCTGTCGGGCTATCTCACCGCCTTCTGGGCGCTGCTGCTGTTCGCGGTCGCACGGAGCCTTTACGGCGGTTTCGGCAGTGCGGCTCCGCCCGCGGTGCAAGCCTATGTCGCCGCGCGCACGCCGCGATCCGAGCGCACGCAGGCGCTTTCGCTGATCGCCTCCAGCTTCGGGCTCGGCACGGTGATCGGCCCGGCGCTCGCCCCGCTGATGGTGCTGCCCTTTGTCGGGTTGACCGGCCCGTTCCTGATCTTTTCGTTGATCGGCATCCTGGCACTGGTTGCCTTGCGCCTGCGGCTGCCGAACGACACGCCGCAGTTCCCCGCGCGCGGCAAGGCCTATGACGCACCCTATTCCGGCAGCCCGACATCGGAAGTTTCCGGCAGCGACGACGATGCCGATGACGAGGACGAGGAGGCCGTCGAACCGCACAAGCTGCGCTGGTTCGAAACACGGCTTCGGCCCTGGGTCGTAGCGGGCCTGCTGGGCGGGCATGCGCAGGCGATGGTGCTGGGTATCTCGGGCTTCCTCGTGCTCGACCGCCTCGGCCTCCGGGACACGCCCGCAGAGGGCGCCGGTCCTGTCGGGCTGGTGTTGATGGCCGGAGCGATCGCCACACTCCTTGCGCAATGGGGACTGATCCCGCGCTTCGATTTAGGCCCTCGCGCCGCCACGCTCTCCGGCATTGCAGTGGCGGCTTTCGGGGTCGCCTTCCTCGGCGTGGCGGACGATCTCCATTCGATCGCGCTGGCCTATGCCATCGCCTCGCTCGGCTTCGGCCTGTTCCGCCCAGGCACGACTGCGGGCACATCGCTTGCCGTCACCCGCGCCGAGCAGGGCCAGGCCTCCGGCGTGACCGCCTCGGTCGCGGGCGCGAGCTTCATCTATGCTCCTGCCCTAGGTGTCTGGCTCTATGGCCATTCCGACTGGCTCGGCTTCGGCCTGATCGTGGCGCTATGCGCCATCGTCTTCGCCTATGGCTGGGTCAGCCTCCAGCGCGACAGTGCGCTGACCAAAGATAGAAGTTAGAGGATTTCCAGCACGGTATCCTGCGGCCTGCACAGGCGCGCGCCCTTGTCGGTTTCAACCAGCGGACGTTCGATCAGGATGGGGTCGGCAACCATTGCCTCGAGAATCGTGTCGTCGTCGGCATCGGGCAGGCCGCGGTCCGCCGCGTCGGTCCCTCGCATCCGCAAGCCCTGCGCCGGAGAAATTCCCGCATCGCGATAGAGCTGCGCCAGCTTGTCCTTCGTCGGCGGATCCTTGAGATATTCGACCACGGTCACGTCGACCTTGGACAAGTTTTCCAGAATCGTGAGCGTCTTGCGCGACGTGCCGCATTTCGGGTTGTGCCAGATCGTCGCCTTCATCTCTAACCTCTCCTGCTCGAGCGTTTGCGCGGTCCGCTTAAGCGACTGTTGCGATCAGTGAAAGCGGCGCTTGCGATTTTTTCATCGGCAGAAAACGCTTTTGCGGTTGCGAATGCGAATTGTTCTCAATAGCAGGACCTTCATCAGATTGAGAATCATTCGCAAGAATAGAAAGCCTACTTTATGAGGATCGTTTCCACCCGCGCTGCCCTGCTTCTTGGCAGCGCGACCGCATTCGCCGCCACTCCCGCCCTCGCCAACGAGCAGCCCGAGCGCGACTACCTTCCGAGCGACATCGTAGTCACCGGCGACGCCGACGGCTACGGCACCGACGACGGGCTGACCGCCACCAAGACCCCCACCCCGCTGATCGATGTGCCGCAGGCCGTCACCGCGATCACCCGCGACCAGCTTGACGACCAGAACGCCACCTCGCTCAACGAAGCGCTGCGGTTCGTGCCCGGCGTCAGCCTCGAAACCGGCGAAGGCCACCGCGATGAGGTGTTCATCCGCGGCCAGGAAACCACCGCCGACTTCTTCATCGACGGGTTGCGCGACGACGCGCAATATTACCGTCCGCTCTACAATGTGGAGCGTGTCGAGGTACTCAAGGGCGCCAATGCGCTGATCTTCGGCCGCGGAGCCGGTGGCGGTGCGATCAACCGCGTCAGCAAGAAGGCCGAGATCGGCGACCTGCGCCTCGCCGGGGCCGCCAGCGTCGACACGCACGGCGCCTTCAGCATCGCCTCCGACATCGGCCTGCCCGCAGGCGACGCGCTCGCCCTGCGCCTCAACGCGACCTACGAGGAATTCGACAACCACCGCGACGTCTACGAAGGCCGCTTCATCGGGGTGAGCCCGACAGCGACCGTAGGCCTCGGCCCGTCGACCGAACTGGTCCTCAGCTACACCTATGACGACGACCAGCGCGTGGTCGATCGCGGCGTGCCTGCCTTCCAGGGCCGTCCGCTGACCGGCAATGACGAAACCTTCTTCGGCGATCCCGACTACAATTACAGCGACGTCGAAGCGCATATCGCCCGCGCGCGCATCGATCACGATTTCGACGGCGGCCTGAGCGCCAATGCCACCGTGCAATATGCGCATTACGACAAGTTCTACTCGAACATCGTGCCCTCGGGCGCGTCGGACACCGATGGCGACGGGATCGCGGATACCGTCAGCCTGGGCGGCTACGAAAGCGGCACCGTGCGCGAGAACCTGATCGGTCAGGCCAATCTCGTCTGGGAAGGCAACACCGGCAGCATCGGCCACACGCTTCTGGTGGGCGCGGAATTCTCGCGCCAGGACACCGATGCCGATCGCGACCGGGCGATCTTCGGCGCGCCGACCGACGTTCCGCTGGCCGACACCATCTTCGTGCCGCCCTTCACGCTCGACTTCCAGCGCGCCTCGACCTCCGAGCTGTCGACGCTATCGTTCTATATTCAGGACCAGATCGACTTGGCCGACTGGCTGCAGGTCATCGTCGGCGCACGCTATGACGAGTTCGATCTCGAGAGCTACGACATCGGCAACGACTTCTTCGGCTCGCGCAAGGACGACAAGATCAGCCCGCGCCTGGGCGTGATCGTGAAGCCGCAGGACAGCCTGTCGATCTATGCCAGCTATTCGGAAAGCTTCCTCCCCGCATCGGGCGACCAGTTCACCGTGCTGAGCGATACCAGCATCAACCTCGAACCGGAAAGCTTCGAGACCTGGGAAGCGGGCGTCAAGTATGCCCCGCGCGCCGACCTGCTGGTGACCGCGGCCGTCTTTCGGCTTGATCGCAAGGACACGGCCTTCACCGATCCGGTGCAGAATTTGGTGCTGCAGACGGGCGAAACGCGCGTGCAAGGCTTCGAGGCCAGCCTTGCCGGATCGCTGACGGACCAGCTGCATGTGAATGTCGGCTACACCTATCTCGACGGCGAGATCCGCTCGGCGACCAATTCCGGCGGCATCGGGACCGAACTGCAGCAGTTGCCGGAACACCAGATCGGCGCCTGGGGCCGCTACGACTTTACCGACAAGCTCGGTGCAGGCCTCGGCCTGGTCCACCAGTCGAGCCAGTTCGCCAGCTTCAGCAACGACGTCGTCCTGCCGTCCTATACCCGCGTCGATGCGGCGGTTTTCTACACGCTGAACGACCGGGTGAGCCTGCAGCTCAATGTCGAGAACCTGCTCGACGAGGATTATTATCCGAGCGCGCATGGCGACAACAACATCCAGCCGGGCAAGCCGCTGACCGCCAAGCTGGGCGTGCGCTTCGAGCTCTGACGCCAGCGCCGATACCGGCTTTCCTACAGGAGCGGCGGCGGGCTAGGCTCGCTGCCGCTTCTTGTCATGGTCGGTCGACGCAGGGTGGCCATGCCCCCCGGGGGACGCCACGGTGCATCGCCCGCGCTCTGGTATGATAATCGAAATAATTCAGTGGCTTGTAGCAACCTTCGCCGGGCGACAGGGTGTCGCCTTTGTCGCCCGTCTGTCGCCTTGAGTCAGTTTTCCGGCGCGCTGATGGCGGGCACATCGCGGGCCGCGTCCTCGGCGCTGATGCCCGGCACCGGCGCGGCACTGATGCGCTCCTGCCTCCGGGCGACCCGTCCGGCCCGCTCGATGGCGCGGACGAGGCGCGGGTAGACACCGCAGCGGCACAGGTTCGGGATTGCGGTCTTGATCTCCGCCTCGGACGGCGAGCCGCTTTTCTCCAGCAATGCGCTCGCCGCCATGACGATGCCGGGCGTGCAAAAGCCGCACTGGATCGCCTGCTCGGCCACCAGCGCCTGCTGTACCGGATGCGTGCGGTCGCGGCTCAGCCCCTCGATCGTGGTGATGAAGCGCCCCTCCGCCTCGCCGATGGTGATAAGGCAGGACCGCAGCGCCTCGCCATCGACATGCACCATGCAGGCTCCGCAATCGCCCTCGCCGCAACCGTATTTGGTGCCGGTCAGGTTGGCCGCATCGCGCAGCGCCCAGAGGAGCGGCGTGTCGGGCTCCATGCGGAACCGCACTGGTCTTCCGTTGACGGTCATGCTGGTCATGGATGCGCGCTTCGCCTCGCGGGTGGACTGGACGGCCGCGCTATCGCACGGGCGCTCATCGGCGGGCAAGCGGCACGGCGCATTTCTCCGCTAGGCAATACCGGACGCGCCCGCTAGGCGAGCCGCGATGAGCGAGACGGCCAAACTCACCACCGGGAGCATTCGCGGCCATCTCGTCAGCCAGACTGCGCCGATGATCATCGGCGTCGCCGCGATCATGTCGGTCGGCCTGATCGATGCCTATTTCATCGGGCAATTGGGCGCGCAAGAGCTTGCTGCCGTCAGCTTCATCTTCCCGATCACCATCGCGCTCTCGAGCCTCGGCGTCGGGGTGATGGTCGGGATCAATTCGGTAATCGCCCGCGCGCTGGGCGAAGGGGACCGCGACCGGGCGGAGCGGCGCGCGAACTTCGGCGCGATCTTCGCGCTGGCAATCGGCGTGGTCATGGGCCTCTTGCTGTTCGCTCTGCTCGATCCGCTGTTCCAGCTGATGCAGGCATCGGACAACCTGCTGCCGCTGATCCGCGAGTACATGCAGCCCTATGCGCTGGGCCTGCCGGTGCTGCTGTTGCAGATGGGCCTGAACGGCGTGCTGCGCGGTCAGGGTGAAGCGCGCAAGACCAGCTATGTTTCGGTCACCTATTCGGCGGCGAACTGGGTGCTCGACCCGATCCTGATTACCGGGGCCTTCGGCTTCGGCGGTTTCGGGATCGCGGGCGCAGCCTATGCCACGATTGCCGGTTTCTTCATTGCTATCCTCGTCGCGCTTTACCTGATCAAGGGCGCGCAACTGCCGATCAATCCGGCCACCATCCGCCGCTGCAATGTCGGGGAATCGAGCAAGGCGATCCTTTCCGTGGCCGGGCCAGCGGCGTTTTCGAATGCAATCAATCCCATCGGCCTGTCCGTGCTTACCGCACTGCTCGCCAGCCAGGGCGAAGCGGCCGTGGCGGGCTTCGGAGCTGCCGGGCGCTTGCAGAGCTTCGCCACCGTCCCGCTGCTGGCGCTGTCCGGCTCCATCGGCGCAATCGTCGGCCAGAACTGGGGCGCGAACCGCCCCGATCGCTCGCGGAGGGCGATGTGGTGGTCGGCGCTGTTCTGTATTGTCTACGGCCTCGCCACCGCAGTCCTGCTCTTCTTCACCGGAGACTGGTTCGCACGCTTCTTCACCGACGATCCTGCGGTTGTGGACGAGTTCTCTCGCTACCTGGCCATTGCGGTCTGGGGTTATGCCGGCTTCGGCCTGCTCATCGTCGCCAACGGCGCGCTCAACGCCGTCGATCGCGCAGGCGTGGCGCTGGCGCAGAGTGCGGCGCGTGTCTTCCTGGTCATGCTCCCCTTCGGCTGGCTGCTGCGCGGAAGCTGGGGCTCCGAAGCGATTTATGCCGCCGAACTCGCCGCCAATATCGCCGGGGGCGCACTGGCGACTTTCCTCGTCTGGCAGGTGCTGCGCGACCGTTCGGAATCGAGCGCAATTCCCCAAACCAATCGTTAACCATCTTGCTGCATAGCTGGCCTCCGATCGGATCAGGGGCAGTTTAATGGATGATCTTCTGGCGGACTTCGTCGCCGAAACACGGGAAATGCTGGAAGCCAGCGGCGGGGAAATCGTCGCTTGGGAAGCAGACCCGTCCGACCGCGCGCGGCTCGATACGATTTTCCGCTTCGTCCATACCGTAAAGGGAAATTGCGGTTTCTTCGATTTTCCGCGGCTCGAGAAACTGAGCCACGCTGCCGAAGACGCGCTGTCCGAATGCCGCGCCGGACGCCGCGAGGCCGACAGCGCGCTGGTTTCCGCCGTGCTCGCCATCATCGACCGCATCAGCGAGATGACCGACGCGATCGAAGCCGGCGAGGAATTCCCCGAAGGCGGCGACGACAAATTGATTGCCGCGCTCCAGGGCAGCGACGACATCGTCGTCGCCAGCGCCGTGATGCCGGAAGCCGAACCGGCGAACGACGAGGATGCGGGCGAAACCGACGGTGACGAAGGCTCCGACAACGAGAGTTCCGCGCCCAAACCCGCACGCGCTCAGGTCGTACAGCGCTCCATTCGCCTGCCCGTCGACCTGCTCGACGAGGTGATGAAGGGCGTCTCCGACATGGTGCTGGCGCGCAACGACCTGTCGCGTCGCCTGCGCGAGGCCGGGGAACAACCGACCATCGACGGACCCTTCGATCGCCTCTCGACGATCCTAGCCGACGTCCGCGCGGCGATCACCCGCATGCGGATGCAGCGGCTGGAGCACCTCTTCAGTTCGCTCCCCCGTCTTGTCCGCGACCTGTCGAACGAACTCGGCAAGCAGGTCATGGTCGATTTCGAGGGCGGAGAGGTCGAACTCGATCGCGAAATGATCGAGATGGTCCGCGATCCGCTGACCCACATTATTCGCAACGCCATCGATCACGGCATCGAAGGACCCGGCGAGCGACTGAAGAACGGCAAGCGCGAAATCGGCCTGCTCCGCTTCGCAGCGCGCCAGGCCGGCAACCAGATCAGCTTGGTCGTGTCCGACGATGGCCGGGGGATCGACACCGGCCGTCTCGCAGACAAGGCCGTCGCTGCCGGGCTCTATTCGCAGAGCGAAGTCGACCGCATGTCCGATCGGCGCAAGCATATGCTCATTTTCGAACCGGGCCTGTCGACTGCCAATGAAGTCAGCTCGGTCTCCGGGCGCGGCGTCGGCATGGACGTCGTGCGCGCCAATATCGAACGCGTCGGCGGCTCCATCGATGTTGTCAGCAAACCGGGCGAAGGCGCCAGCTTCCATCTCAAGCTGCCGCTCACGCTCAGCATCATCGCCGCCCTTACCGTCGGCGCCGGCAGCCAGCGCTATGCGATCCCGCGCAGCTATGTCGAAGAGATCGTCTTCGGCAGCAGCAGCAATGTCGAATTCGCGACGGCCGGCGACCGCCGCCTTGTCACCTTCCGCGACAAGCGCGTCCCGTGCCTCGCGCTGGGCGACATTCTCGGTATCGACGAGATCGACGATGCGGAATGGGACAGCAAGACGCTGGTCCTCATCCGTCTCGCCAGCGACGATGTTTTCGCCCTCGCCGTCGACCGTGTGTTCGACCACGAGGACGTAGTCGTCAAACCGATCGCCCCGGCAGTAATGGAAACCCGCCTTTATGCCGGGACCACCCTGCTCGACGATGGCCGCCCGATGATGCTGCTCGATTTGCCGAGCATCGCGACCAACCGCTTGCACATGGGGGAGGGCCGCACGACCGAGGTTGTAGAAGAAGAGGTCGTCGAAACGGGCCGCAAGGCTGTGCCGATCATGCTCTTTGCCGGGCTCGACGATCGCAAGCGCGCCGTACGGCTCGACATGGTTCGTCGGATCGACACCGTGTCGCGCGAGGCGATCGATATCGAGGGTCAGCGGGCGCAGGCCGTCATCGACGGATCGGTATTTACGCTGCTCGGTCTCGAATTCGGCGAGCTGCCGGAAGACCGGTGCCGCCTGCTGCGCCTGACCGATGGCGAAAGCGAAGTCGTCTATGCGGTCAACGAAGTGCTCGACGCCGCCGATATGGATGGCGAGATCATTCCCTCGCAGGACGATCCCCTGATCGAGGGCGTGACCCTCATCGGCGACTCGCTGGTGCCGGTGCTCGACGGGCACGCGCTCTTCGCCCGCCAGCGCGTCCAGCGCCGAACGGACGAGGTGCTGTCGTGCCGCATTCCGGGCGATAGCGACTGGGCCAGAACGATCCTGGAACCGCTGGTCGAGGCGGCCGGATACCGCATCGCTGCCGATGACGGCGAAGATGCCGATGTCGAAATCCAGCTGGCCGAAATCGCACAGCCCGCACAATCCGCCAGCGCCCGCAGCGTCATCCGCCTGACCCAGGATCCGGACAATGCCGGAGCCGATGGCGGTACCATCTACCGCTACGACCGCGACGGCCTGCTGGCCGCGCTCAAACAGGCCCGCCTCGGGAGGACCGCATGACCGACCTGCTGCTCCAGTGCCTCGTCGCCGGCCGCCACGCGGCTATCCCGGCGAGCGATGTCCAGTCCGTGATCGAGATCGAGCAAATCACGCCGATCCCGGGAACGCCGGACTTCATTCTCGGTCTCACGGCCCTGCGCAGCCAGGCGTTGACGGTGATCGACTGTTCGCTCGCCCTGGGCCTCGACAAGACGGTTGCAGAAGACGACCAGCGCGCGGCGGTGGTCGAGGTCGAAGGCCATCTCTACGCACTGCTCGTCGATGCCGCTTACGACGTCGGCGAAGCCCTCAGCCAACCGGTGGCCGTGCCCGGTGGTTTCGGCGCCGGATGGCAGCGCGCCGCCCGCGGCATGGTCGAGACCGAGAGCGGCCCGACCCTGCTGATCGACACTTCCTCGCTCATAGCAGGCCCGATGGAAGAAGCTGCTTAAGCGAATAGTTACCCCTCGGGCGGTACAAGGCCCCGAAACACACGAGGTCCAATAACATGAAAACCTGCCTGATCGTCGATGATTCGCGCGTCATCCGCAAGGTGTCGCGCCATATTCTCGAAACCCTCGATTTCGAGGTCGAGGAAGCCGAGAACGGCAAGGAAGGTCTCGATCGCTGCATGGAATCGATGCCGGACGTGGTCCTGCTCGACTGGAACATGCCGGTAATGACCGGCATCGAATTCATCACCCAGCTGCGCCAGCGCGACGGCGGCGACAAGCCGAAGGTCGTTTTCTGCACCACCGAAAACGACGTGGCCCATATCCGCGAGGCGATCAGCGCAGGTGCCGACGAATATGTGATGAAGCCGTTCGACCACGAGACCCTGCAGATCAAGCTCCAGCTTGTCGGCATGGCCTGAGGAGGCCGGCAATGAGCGCAGTGCTTCGCAGCGAGAGGGCCGATCCCGCCGCATCGGTCGGTCGCAAGGTCCGGGTGATGATCGTGGACGATTCGCTGACCGTGCGAACCGTCTTCACGCGCATGCTCCAGAAGGAAAAGGACATCTGCATCGTCGCCACGGCCAATACGGCCGAACGCGGGCTCGACGAACTGCGCACGCATGAAACCGATGTGATCATGCTCGATCTCGAAATGCCCGGTATGGGCGGGATCGAAGCGCTTCCGAAAATTCAGCAAGCCGCCCCCGGTGCGCAGGTCCTCGTCATCTCCTCGCTGACCGCGGACGGCGCCGAGCACACCGTCCAGGCTCTGTCGCTGGGCGCAGCCGACACCATGCTCAAGCCACGGCCGGGCGGCTTCAACGACAGCTACCGTGAAGCTCTGCTTGGCAAGATCCGCGCACTCGCCGGCGTCGATGCGGAAGCGCCCAAGCCAGCGCGCCCCGCCCCGTCGCCCGCCAGATCGGGCAAGCGCCCCGAAGTGGTCGCGATCGGCGCATCGACCGGCGGCATCCACGCGCTGAACCTGTTCCTGCGCAAGATCCCGAAGAACTTCGACCTGCCGATCCTGATTACGCAGCACCTGCCGGACAGCTTCATCCCGGTGTTCGCCAAGCAGATGGAATTGGCCGCAAGCCGTCCTGCCGTGCTCGCCGACGAAGGTGTAGAGCTGAAGCGCGGCCACATCATAATCGCACCAGGCCACGGTCACATGGTCGTGCGCAAGTCGGGCGGGCGCTACGTCACCGGGCTGGCCTACCATCCGGTGAAGAGCGGTTGCATGCCCTCTGTCGACCCGATGTTCGAATCCCTCGCCGAAGCGTTCGACGGGCGGGTCGCCGCAGTCCTGCTGTCCGGCATGGGCCGCGACGGCACCGAAGGCGCGCAGTCGATCGCGAAGGCAGGCGGCACGCTCTACGCCCAGAACGCCGAGACCTGCGCCGTCTGGGGCATGCCGCGCGCGGTGACCGAGATGGGTCTGGTCGCCGCTGCCAGCCCGCCAGAGGAACTCGCGGAAAAAGTGCTCGCGAGCGTGGGGGCCGAGGCATGGGCGTAGACGACGCGTCCCATAAAATCATCGCCGATCTCCTAGAACAGCGTACCGGACAACAACTGACGGAAAATCGGCGCTGGCGCGTCTCCACGGCGCTTGCCGGGCTGTTCCGCGAACTCGGCCTCGACAATGTCGACCAGCTGGCCTGCATGCTGGAACGTCCCGGCGAGCACCATCTGGCGACCAAGGTTGTCGAGGCCTTGCTCAACAACGAGACCTATTTCTTCCGCGATCACGTCTATTTCGCGATGCTGGCCAACCAGGTCTTGGGCGATCTCGCAAGCCGGCGCGCCGGATCGAAGCGTCTGCGCATCTGGTCCGCCGGCTGCTCTACCGGACAGGAACCGCTCAGCCTCGCCATGCTGTTCTGCGAACAGCCGGGACGCTGGCGAGACTGGGATATCGAGATCCTCGGGTCCGACATCTCCGGCAAGGCGATCGCGTCGGCCAAGACCGGATGCTACACCCAGTTCGAGATCCAGCGCGGCATCAGCGTCGCGCAAATGCTCAACTTTTTTACCGAGACCCCGCGCGGCTGGCAGGCCAACGACAAGATCAGCTCGATGGTCCGCTTCCAGCAGCACAGTATCCTCGACCACCCGCCCCATCCGGGGCAATTCGACCTCGTGTTGTGCCGCAACGTGCTGCTCTATTTCGACACGGACATCCGCCGTACGGTGTTCGACCGTCTGGCCAGCGCGACAGCCAGCGACGGCTTGCTGATGCTCGGCGCCGGAGAATCGGTGGTAGGCCAGACCGAGCGGTTCGAGCCTTCGCAATGGGGGTCTTCGCTCTACCGGCCGACTTCCGTGCATGCCCGCGCCACTCGCACGTTCCAGCACCGGGCCTCCGCGTGACGGACAAGGTAAACGCGGCTTCACCAATCCTTAGCGAATGACCGCTATCGCCATGTTGCAGAACATCGAACGGTTTTAATCGGGGGCATTGGTGGAAACTCGGCAGGATCAGGCTGTCAGCGATAGTAGAGCCGTGGTCTTCGGGCCGCTGGTGATCCTGGCCGGTATCTTCCTGTCGACTTTCGCGCTCACCATGGCAAGCAGTCGGCTTGGCATCGGCCAGCCAATGGCCATCCTGGCGACCGGCACCGCGATTTTCGCTGCTGCGGTCGGCTTGCTCGCTTATTCCGGCATTCGCCACCTGCGCCGGGCGGAAATCCTGAGCATGAGCGACAGCCTGACCGGCCTGCCCAATCGCCGTGCGCTTCATCGCGACATGCAGCGCAAGGCGCTGAGCGGCGAAGAGGTCGCCCTCGCTCTTGTCGATCTCGACGGGTTCAAACTCGTCAACGATCACTACGGCCACTTCGTCGGCGATGCGGCGATTCGCGAATGTTCGCGCATCTTCGTGGAGATGACCGAAGGCGAGGCGACGATCTATCGGCTCGGCGGGGACGAATACGCCGTCATGGCCGCAGGTCCCCTCGCGGGCACCTTGCTCGAAGGGCTGTGCCGCCGGATCGTCGAGCGACTGGCCAAGCCCGTCAATGTGGACGATCGCCGCCTGACGCTCGGCGCGAGTATCGGCCTGGCACGCTGCAATGCCGGGGATACAGTCAGTTCCTCCGAACTGCTGCGCCGTGCCGATGTCGCCATGTACGCCTCCAAACGTGGCGGCAAGATGCGCTGCACATGGTTCAATCCGGCCTTCGACAAGAGCCGCGAGCAGATCAAGGAACTCGACGACGAATTGCGCATGGCGCTGGCGCGTGACGAGTTTCGCCTGAATTACCAGCCGCTGGTGGACAGCACCACGCGCATGGTTGTTGCCGTCGAGTGCCTGCTGCGCTGGGAGCGTCCCGACGGCAAGCCCATCGGCCCCAATGTCTTCATCCCGGTGGCCGAGGAAAGCGGACTGATCAACGCGATCGGCCTATGGGTTCTGCGGCAGGCTTGCATCGATGCGCTCGCCTGGGACGACATCACCCTGTCGGTCAACATCAGCGCGGCTCAGCTTCGCAATCCCGAATTCCCGGTCCAGCTCGGCCATATCCTCGAGGAAACCGGCTTCGATGCCGAACGGCTCGAACTCGAGATCACAGAGACCTGTCTGGTGCTCGATCCGGTCGTTGCCGAACGCAGCCTCGCGCTCATCCGAGGGTTTGGCGTGCGCATCGCCCTCGACGATTTCGGGACCGGCTATGCCTCGATCGGCTTCCTGCGCCAGTTCCGCTTCGAGAAGCTGAAACTCGATCGCAGCCTCGTCGTGCAGGCCGGCGAGGACGATGGCAGCCGGGCGATGATGCTATCCAGCATCACGGTCGCACGGGCCATGAAAATGGGCGTCACGGCCGAGGGCGTCGAAACGCAGGAACAGGCCGACATGGTCCGCGCCGCCGGCTGCGACCAGATCCAAGGCTGGCTCTATTTCAAAGCCATGCCGGCCGGCGAAATCGAGCAGCATCTCGGTCAGCCGGTCCAATCCATGATCGCAGACACTCCCAAGGGTAAAAAAGTAGCATGAACGCTCTTTCCGACACGAACGGCGGCTTCGTCGCCGAATACGAGGTCATGCCCGACGCGGTTCTCGGCGAAAAGCGAGAGGCTGCAATTTACGAAGCTGCCGATCCCGATGCGCCTTCCGGGGGCCTGCGTGGCTGGATGTATGCGAAGACCGTCGGCGAGAAGCTGGACGCCATTGCTTTCATCAATATCGCCGCCGTGGCGATCATTCTGCTCTCCATCCTTTTCGGCGGATGGTACGCATTGGAAATGCGCCAGCAGCGCGTCGAGATTTCCGAAGCGACTTACGACTCCGCGCAGATGGTGGCCGAAATCGGCGATGCCCGCCTTTTCGTGCAGCATTATGCGGTTACCGGAAATCGCGAGGATCTAGCAGCCGCTCAGGATTCACTCCGACAAGCCGATCGGACGCTGCGAGAGATTGAGACCCATGCGACTGAGATCGCTCCCACCACGGTCCCCGCGATCAACGATCTCAACGCTTCGCTTGCCGCCCTCGCCTCACGCGTTTCTGCCGCCAATGATTCTCGCGGTACCATGGAGCAGTGGCAGGCATTCGCCGACAGCGTCTATGTCGAGGGCGACGATATTATTGCAACCGCTCGCAATCTTCGCGACGAGTTGGTCGCGGTGGGCGAAGCCGAAGATGAAAACGCCCAATTCGGGATCCTCATGCTTTTCGTCATGTTTCTCGTGATGGGAGTAGGCGGCGCAGTGTTGGTCCTACTCAGCAACCGTTACATCGGCGGCGATCTGTCGCGCACTCTCGGCAGGATCAGTGATGTTGCGACGCGCCTCGCGGCGGGTGAAAAGGGCATGCACATCCCGGGCACAGGACGCCCCGACGAGATCGGCGACCTTGCGCGATCTTTCGAAATATTTGCGCAGTCCGCGCAGGAATTCGAGCAACTCTCCGCGGAACGCGCAGCTCTGCGCGCGGAGCGCGGCAAAGAGATGCAGCGCGTCGCGGATCGTTTCGAAACGACAGTCGGCAAGGTCGTCGGCGGCGTGGCGAGTGCCTCGAACCAGCTCCAGCGCACGGCAGGGGTGATGAGCGAAACCGCCGACCGCACATCGCAGGAAGCAGGCGAGGCGGCGCGCCACATCGCCGAGGCTTCGACCGGAGCAACGGCGGCGGCCGCCGCATCCGACGAATTCGCCATGTCGATCGGCGAGATCAGCAGGCAGGCATCGCATTCGGCCGAACTCGCGCGTCAGGCCAACGACACCGCCAAGGGCGCCGACGAGACCATCTCCGCGCTGTCCACTTCGGCCAACGAGGTTGGCGCGATCGTCGAACTGATCCAGTCGATCGCCAAGCGCACCAATCTCCTTGCTCTCAACGCCTCGATCGAGGCGGCGCGTGGCGGGGAGGCGGGCCGCGGCTTCGCGGTCGTCGCCAGCGAGGTGAAGGAACTTGCGGCGCAGACCAGCCGCGCCACCGACGACGTGGCCGCCCAGATCCGCGCCATGCAGGACTCCACCGGCGCCAGCGTCAGCGCGCTGCGCGCCGTGGCGCGCCAGATCAGCGAGATCGAATCGACAGCGACTTCGATCGCCAGCGCAGTGGATCAGCAGTCGGTGGCTGGCCGTGATCTCGCGCGCAGCATCGACGTAGCCGCGCGCGCCAGCGATGATGTGTCTCGTCATGTTTCGCAGGTCCGCGAAACCTCGCTGGAGACAGGCGCCGCCGCGAGCCAGGTGCTGAGTTCGGCAAACGAGCTGGAACAGCAAGCGGACGAGCTACGCCAGCAGGTCGCCACATTCCTCGGGCAAGTCCGTCAGGGATGACAGGAAAGCGACTCGATCTGCGTTGCTGCCGACCCGACCGTCGCAACCTTCGGACATAACTTGCTGCTGCCGCGCACCAATTGCCTTGACTAAGGCGCCGCGCAGTAGAGACCGAATTCTCCCCGCTTAACCATTTCGCAAGCGCTCCCGTCTTACAGTTAGCAACAGCTTAATGGGGGAGTGACGCATGAACGCGCCGACGAATTTCCTGGAACACGATCTAATTCGCGAAATCGCCGATGTCGAAGTCGTGGCTGGCGAGCGAGACGACGAGGTTACGGGTATTGGCGCATGGTTCATGGGCAAGTCGCTCGACGACAAGGCGGTGCTGGCCTCCCTCATGTCGGTTGGCGGTCTTGCGGTCATCGGAACCCTGGCCGCTTGGGGGCTGATTTCTCCTACGAGCAGCCGGCTAGCCCTAGTCGCAATCCTCGCAATCGTCGGTTTCAGCGTCCCTGTCAGCCTGATTGCCCTCCAATTCATCCGCAAGCGGGTGATTAGGCCATACTCACATATCAGCCGGGAAATGACCCGCCTCGCAGCGGGTGCCCGCGACATCGAGCTAATCGGTACCGATCGGGTCGATGAAATCGGAGAACTGGCGCGTGCATTGCACGTTTTCACCAAGTCGGGCCACAAGCTCGACGAGCTCTTCGCAAAGCGGCAGAACTCGGAAAAGGCCCGCAAGGCCGAATTGCTCCAGCTAGCTGCCAACCTCGACTCCAGCGTCGGCGAGATCGCCGGTGGTGTCGCTGCGGCATCGAGCCAGCTCAAGACGACGGCGCAAGGCATGGCCTCCACCGCCAACCAGGCGACCGGGCAGGCCGAACAGGTCATCTATTCGATGGAACAGGCATCCAGCGGCGCGACCGCGGCGGCTGCGGCGTCCGACGAGTTTGCCATGTCGATCGGCGAGATCAGTCGGCAGGCGGCGCATTCGGCCGATCTGGCGCGCAAGGCGACCGAAACCGCTACCGGCGCGGACGACACGATTTCGGCCCTCGCCAGTTCGGCCGAACAGGTCGGTGCGATCGTGGAATTGATCCAATCGATCGCCAAGCGCACGAACCTGCTCGCGCTCAACGCCTCGATCGAAGCGGCGCGCGGCGGAGAGGCCGGACGCGGTTTCGCAGTCGTCGCCAGCGAAGTGAAGGAACTCGCCTCGCAGACCAGCCGTGCGACCGAGGAAATTGCCGACCAGATCCGTGACATGCAGAATTCGACCGGCGCCAGCGTTGGCGCACTGCGTTCGATCGTCGACCAGATCCGCGAACTCGAAACCACGGCCGTGTCCATCGCCAGTGCCGTCGACCAGCAATCGGTTGCCGGACAGGACCTCGCCCGCAGCATCGATCTTGCCGCCCGCTCGACCGAAGAGGTCTCAGGCAGCATCACGCAGGTTCGCGAGACGTCGCTTTCGGCAGGGGCTGCAGCCAGCCAAGTGCTGACATCGGCGGAAGAACTCGAACTGCAGGCCGAAGCTCTGCGCGCGAAGATGCAGGCCTTCACCGCCGAGGTCCGCGCAGCCTAAGCGATCCGCTTTCCGCGGGCGACGCGCAGACGGCGCATCGCCCGCAGCAAACGCATCACTCCCACCAATACGGCCGACGGGTGTCCGATCCCGTCTCGACTTCGTTCATCGTCCGCGCGTCGTAGAGCCTGCCGCCCAGCATCACGCGCTCGATGTCGTCCGAATTGCGGATATCTGCAGTGGGATCGGCGGACAGGACCAGCAGGTCGGCCAGCTTGCCGACCTCGAGGCTGCCGATGTCGCGCTCCATGCCGAGCGACTGGGCCGACCAGATCGTGCCCGCCCGCAGCGCCTCGATCGGCGTCATGCCGCCGCGCACGAAGCTCCACAGCTCCCAGTGCGCGGCGATGCCGGCCTGCTGGCCATGCGCACCGATGCTGATCTTCACGCCGCGCTCGGCCAGCTTCTTCGTTTCGCGTGCTGCATCGTCGTCGACGAAGGCCCACTCCGGCGCCGTGACGCGCCGCGCGGTCTGCGCGATCAGCTGGCGCGGCGGAGTATGGACGAGCAGCGGGTTGTCGAACACGTCGGTCGCCTGCCGCCAGTACGGGTCGCCCGCAAGCCCGCCATAGGTGACCACCAGCGTCGGCGTATTGTTGGTCTGCGAACCGCCCCAGAACTGCAGCACGTCTTCGTAGAAATATTCGACCGGAACGTTGTGCTCCACGGTCGAATTGCCGTCGGCGATCAGGTTCATGTCCATGCCAAACAACGAACCGCCCTCGGCGACCACGAGCATGTCCTCGGCCATGGCGGCGGCAACCACCTGCTGACGCTGCTCGCGCCGCGGCTGGTTGTAGTTCTTCACCGATACGCCGCCCTGCGCCTTGATGCGGCGCACGTGCGCCAGCGCGTCTTCGTAGCCATCGATCCGGGCATAGACAGAAGGTGCCTTGGCGCCGTAGATGATCTCCCCGGTCGAGAAGATGCGTGGAGCCAGCAGGCTGCCCGCCCGCTGTCGTTCCGACGCCGCGAAGATCATGCTGGCGCGCGAGGACGGATCATGGAGCGTGGTGGTGCCCAGTGCGAGGTTCTGCACCAGCGACCAGTTCTGCTGCGGGATGAGATCGGCCACGCCCTGTGGTCCGTGGGCATGGGCATCGACGAGGCCTGGCATGATCGTCTTGCCCGCTGCGTCGATCACCGTCGCGCCCGCCGGGACCGCCACGGCATCGGCCGCGCCAACGGCGGCGATCCGGTCGCCGCGGATCACGATCGTGCCGTTCTCGATCGCACCTGCACCATCACCGGTCATGGTGAGGATGCGCGCGCCGGTAAGCGCAACCACGCCGCTCGGCTTGTCGGCGCGGATCGTCCGGGCGAGCGAGATGCCGCTGGCAGGCGGCGTGAATTTCGGCGCGTCCTTGCCCAGCGGTGCATTGGAGAACATCGCTGAGGTCGGAGCGCGGTAGAGAGTCGGCCCCATTGACCAGGTCAGCGTGCTGCCGCCCTCAGTCCAGCCGATGTAGTCCGCCCCGCCCTTGCTTGCGCGCGTCACCGGCAGCGAACTGGCCTTTTCGCCCAGCGTCACGGCCTGCCCCCCAGGAAGCAGCGGGGTGACGAAGACCTCGTAATTCTCGCGGAACGCCAGCATGTCGCCGCGCGGGCTGACGCTGTAGCCGCTAACGAGCTCGCCTTCCGCATGGACCTGGCGCCGGTCCCCGGCAAGCGTAGCGGACAGCAGCTGGAGCTTGCCACCCGACCGTCCCAGCATGAACAGGCGATCATTATCGTCGCCGAACTGCGGATCGGTCGTGTCGCGGGCTACCAGCGTGGGCGTGCCGCCGTTTGCGGAAACCGAGTAGACGCCTTCGTTTTCGGAGTATTCCGGCGACGTCAGATACCCGCCCGAGCGCTTCTCGAATACGATCGTATCGCCATCGGGCGAAAATTGCGGCTGCGCGTAATGGCCGGGCGTACGGGTCACGGCCCGTACGTTGCGACCATTGGCGTCCGCCGTCATGACCTGCCCCAGCCCATCGTCGGTCCAGCGCACGAAGACGACCCGCCGGCCGTCACGCGACCAGCTCGGCCACAGCTCCAGCGCCTCGCCACCGTCAGACAGGAACCGCTGCGGCTCACCGCCGCCAAGCGGCTTGGTGTAAAGCTTGCCGAGGCTTTCGAAGACGACCGTGCGGCCATTTGGGCTGACGCTGGCGAAGCGGGGGATCTTCGCCGTGAAGCTGTCCTCGCCCACCGGGATCACCGGATGGGGAGCATCGGCCACGCCGCGCGTGTCGTCGATCCGGAACGGGATCACGCTCGCGCCGCTACCATCGGCAGCGATGCGGCGGATCTTCCCGCCGGCCCAGGCCACGATTGCGCTGCCATCCGGCGTCCAATCCATGCGCGGATAGAAGCCGTAGACCGCCCAGGTTTCCTGCATGTCGAGATCGAGATCGCCGTAGATCATCCGCTCCACGCCGGTGGTGAGGTTCTTCACCCAGAGCTCGGTCGTATCCTTGTCCCGGCGAATGAAGGCCAGCGAAGTGCCGTCGGGTGACGGCGTCGGGCGCACCGCACCGCCATAGCCACTGGCCGCGGTCGTCACTTCGGTCGTGGCGAGATCGTAACGCTCGATGGCGAACGTGCCTTGCGTCGAATCCTGCGCATATTCGAAGATCGGGCCGCCGGTGACGTTACGGGTGTAGTAGACTGCCTCACCGCCCGGTGCATAGATCGGCTCGCCCAGTTCCTTCTGCAGCGTCTCGTTGGCGCGCGCGACGAGCTTTACGCCGCCACCGCCGGAAGGATGGTAAAGCCAGATCTCGCCCGTCCCCAGCGAGCGCTCGGTCGTGAAGTGCTTCTTGGCGACGATGTATTTGCCGTCCGGCGACCAGTCGGGCTGGTTCAGCAGGCGGAATTCTTCCTTGGTGACTTGGCTCTTGTTCGAGCCGTCGGCATTCATCACCCAGATATTGTCGCCGCCGCCACGGTCGCTGGTGAAAGCGATACGCCGTCCATCGGGTGAAAAGCGCGGCTGCACCTCCCACGCCAGGCCCTCTGCGATCCTGCGCGGCGTGCCGCCGGCGATCGGCATGGTGTAGATGTCGCCGAGCAGCGCGAAGGCGAGCGTGCGTCCGTCAGGCGATACATCGACATCGATCCATGTGCCCTCGTCGGTGCGGATCGGCACCTGCCGGATGGTGAACCCGCGCGGATTGGCGACGTCCCAACTCTCTGCGTCACCACCCGATGCTGCCGGATTGGCAGTCGCGGGAGCGGCATCGACCGCCATCCCGGAACCTTCGGCAGGCTGTTCGTCCTGCGAGGCATCGACCTCCTGCTCTTCGACTGGATCGGGAGTCGGTTCGGGCTCCTGCGCATAGGCCGCCTGGCTCGCGAACAGGACTGCAAGGACGGATGCGATGCTGAATTTCATGGTTTTTCCCTCGAATACCTCACCCGCTTCATAGGCGGCTGAGGCGCAAGAGCAATGGCGATTGCGCCCGGGCGCTTCAGCCCACGCTGGCGCGCTCCACCAGACGCACGGGCACCCGCCGCTCCGGCTTTTCGCCCTCCTTGGCCAGCGCGGTGTCGATGAGCAGCTTGCCCGCCATTGCAAAGTCCGGCTCCACCGTCGTTAGCGGCGGCGCACTGAACTCACCCGAACCGAGCCCGTCGAAGCCGATCACCGAGACCTTGCCCGGCACCGCGATCTGGCGCGAAGCGAGCTCTTCCAGCGCGCCGAGCGCCATGGCATCGCAGGCGAAGAAAAGCCCGTCGAAATCCGACCCTCTCTCGACCAGCGTGGCGATGGCGTTGCGCCCCTGCGACACCCGATCCTCGCCTTCCCCCACCAGGGGTTCGTGAACTTCCAGGCCGCCCGCCTTCATCGCCGCGCGATAGCCCTCGTAACGTTCCGAGAACTGCCGCTGCGAGCAATGCGTGTCGCCGACGAAATGGATCGAATTCGCGCCGCCTTTCACCAGCCGCTCGACCGCAATCCGCCCCCCGTCCCGGTTGTCGGAGCGCACCCAGGTTGCATCGTCGAACGGCGAACCCCAGAAGGCGATGGAATCGCTCTGCGCGGCGCATTCGCGGAAATAGTCCCATGCCGGCTGGTTGGTCGCCGTGCCGATCACGACGACGCCATCGGCCTGCCGCCGCGCGACGTAATGGCCGAACAGTTCCTCGGGCTCGGCCTGGAAAGAGACGAGCGCTTCATAGCCGCGCTCCGCCGCCGCCGCACAGGTGCTGCCCAGCATCGAATAGTAAAACGGATTGATCGCGGCAGCGCCCTGCCCCGCCCGACCGATCACCACGATCGCGATCGTCCCGGTTTCGCCGCGACGCAGACCGGCCGCGCGGGCATTGACATGGTAACCGAGTTCTTCCGCCGCCTTTTCCACGCGGCGCCGGGTTGCCTCGGTAATGGTTTCGGACCCCGACAGCGCCCGGCTGACGGTCGACTGGCTGACCCCTGCACGCTCGGCAACATCGATCGAGGTTACGCGCCGCGGCGCACCGTTCAGACTGTTCGACATCCCACGTCCCATGGCAGTTTTGCCGTCTCCCTAACCCGAAGTTCGCGAGATTGCGAGTAGCGCAATTCAGCCCGCACTTGCACAGACGAACCTGCACCGGATAAGAGAGGTGAACCACGGGGGTATGGCATGGCTAGAGACTATCGCCGGGAGGACCGGTTCACAGTCCAGGTCGCTGGTCGTTATCGCGGCAAGCATGGCAATTCGCGAGACATCTGGATCAAGGATGTCTCCGAATATGGCTGTCGCTTTTTCGACAAGTTTTCCGTTCTCGAAGTGGATGGGGAAATTCTTGTTAAACTGGGCAACATCGGTCCGATCCTCGCAGAGGTGAAATGGCGCGAGGGCAGCACCGTCGGCGCGCAGTTCGATCACCCGCTGCACCCCAGCGTCCTCGATCACATCGTCCGCGAGATGGACCGCCGCGAAGTCGAATAGATTGCTGAAGATCGCCCGGCGGCTGCAGGGCGAATGGTCTGGAAAACATTTCATTTAGAGACTGACTGGCGCTCGCCGCTCTCATGGTCTATTCTGTGACCAAGAGGAGAGAAGAATGGCTGACTTGGCGAGCGATTTCGATGTGCTGATCGTCGGCGCAGGCATATCCGGTATCGGAATGGCGGCGCATATGAAGGACAAGGCGCCTTCCCACAGCTTCGCCATCGTCGAGCGGCGCGACAATATCGGCGGCACGTGGGACCTGTTCCGCTATCCCGGCATCCGATCGGACAGCGACATGCACACGCTGGGGTTCGAATTCGAACCCTGGAAGCACGAAAAGTCCATCGCCGACGCCCCTGCCATCCTCGACTATCTCGAGCGCATCGCCGACGAGCGAGACATCCGGCAGCATATCCGCTTCGGCCACAAGGTCCTTTCCGCCGACTGGCGCGGCAGCGAAGCCCGCTGGCACGTCACGCTCGAAACGAAGGAAGGAGAGCGCAAGCATCTGACCGCGAACTGGCTCTACCTCGGCGCAGGCTATTACGATTACGACGAGCCTTACGACCCGGGATTCGATTTCGGCGAGTTCGAAGGCCAGGTCCTGCATCCGCAATTCTGGCCGGAAGACCTCGATTATACGAGCAAGAACGTCGTCGTGATCGGGTCCGGCGCGACCGCCGTCACCATCGTGCCCTCGATGGCCGACAAGGCGGCCAAGGTCACCATGCTCCAGCGCACGCCGACCTGGATGTTCAGCCGCCCGGCCAAGGATTCGGTCGCGAATTTCCTGCGTAAGATCCTGCCGGAGGAAACGGCCTACAAGATCACCCGGTGGAAGAACATCAAACTGCAGGATTTCGGCTTCAAACGCGCGCGCACCAAGCCCGACAAGATGGCGGAAGGCCTGCACAAGCGCATTCGCAAGTCGATGGGCGACGATTACGACCTCACCGATTTCACTCCGCCCTACAATCCGTGGGAGCAGCGCCTTTGCCTCGTGCCGGACGACGATCTGTTCGAAGCCATGAAGAGCGGCAAGGCGGACGTGGTGACCGGTCACATCAGGGCTTTCGAAAAAGGCGGGGTCCGGCTGACGGACGACACCTTCCTGCCTGCCGATATCGTCGTGACCGCGACCGGCCTCAAGCTGGCGGTGGCCGGCAAGATCGCGCTGTCGAAGGAAGGCGAGCCGATCGATCTGGCAGAGCACTTCTACTACAAGGGCTGCATGTTCTCGAACGTGCCGAACCTGGCGGTCGTGTTCGGCTATCTCAACGCCAGCTGGACGCTGCGCGCGGACATCAATTCGGATTACGTCTGCCGCGTACTCGAACTGATGAAGGGCATGGACGTCGACATTGCCGTGCCGCGTCTGCCCGAGGATCACGATCTGGAGGAGGACGATATCTTCGATTTCTCGTCCGGCTATATCCAGCGTTCCAAGCACATCATGCCCAAGAACGCGGTCGGCTATCCTTGGCGGCTCAACCAGGAATATGTGCTCGATCGCAAGCGCATGGCGAGCGAGCCGGTCGATGACGGCGTGCTCACCTTCTTCCGCGCGACCGAAGAGGTTTCGGCGGCCGAGGGGAGCATGGAAGCTGCGGAGTAGCTTTCCGCGCCGCACCGCATTAGGTCGGAGCGCATGAGCGAACGCATTTATACCGCCGGCCTCGTCGTGATCGGCGACGAGATCCTCTCCGGCCGCACGCATGACAAGAATATCGCGCAGGTCGCCAGCTGGCTGCAGGTGCAGGGGATCCGCCTTGCCGAAGTGCGCGTCGTGCCGGACGTGATCGAGCGGATCGTGGAAGCGGTGAATGCGCTGCGCGAGGCAAACGACTATCTCTTCACCACCGGCGGGATCGGCCCTACGCATGACGACATCACGGTCGATGCTGTTGCCGAGGCGCTGGGCGTCGACGTGATCGTCCACCCGACTGCGCGGGAGATTCTCGAGAACTACTATGCCGACAAGGGCGGGATCACCGATGCACGTCTGCGCATGGCCCGGGTGCCCAAGGGGGCGGAGCTGATCGCCAACCGCATGTCGGGTGCACCGGGAATCAAGATCGGCAACGTGCACCTGATGGCGGGTGTGCCGCATATCACCGCAGGCATGCTCGACGCCCTCACCGGTACGCTGCAAGGCGGCAAGCCGCTGATTGCGGAGACGGTCGGCTGCTGGACGCCCGAAAGCGAGGTCGCCGATATTCTCCGACAGGTCGAACAGACCCATGCCTCGTGCCAGATCGGCAGCTACCCCTTCTTTCGCGAGGGCCGCGTCGGCGCGAACTTCGTCGTGCGCTCGACCGACCGCGGAGAATTGAAGAGCTGTGTCGACAGCCTGTGCGACGGGCTGGCGAGCGCCGGTTTCGATTTTACCCCCGGCGGAATCTGACAAGGCCTTTGTTAAGCCTGCTACGCGCAGTATCCCTGCTGTACGGGAGGTTCACTGACGCGTGGAATGGCTCTTCATTCTGATATTGGGCGGAGTCGCCTATTACCTGACCGACCGCCTCGGTAAGGCCGAACGCCGCATCGAAGAGCTGAGCGAGCTGCAGGATCGCATGTTCGATTACATGCGCTCGGCCAATGCCGGTAAGGGTGGCGAGCCTGTCCCTGATGAAACTGCTGTCGAGGCACCGCCCGAACGCCCGGCGAGCGTCCCGAAGGTCGTCTTGCAGCGGGATCGCTCCAGTGTGGCAGACGAAGCCGGCGTTGCAGCACCACCGCTGGACGAGCCGGAGCCTGCATCGCAGCCCGTCGATGAACCATCCTCGAAAGAGCCGTTCTTCGCGCGCTTCAGCTTCGACCTCGAGGACGTGTTTGGGCGCCGGCTGCCGATCTGGGCGGGTGGCGTTACCCTTGCCGTTGCAGGTGTCTTCCTCGTCCGCTACTCGATCGAGCGCGGGCTGATCACGCCCACCTTGCGCGTGATCATGGCCTTCCTGTTCGGCGGCGGACTGATCGCCGGCGCAGAGGCGGCCTACCGCTTCCGCGACAAGGTGGCCGACCCGCGCGTGGCGCAGGCACTGGCGGGCGCAGGTCTCGCCACGCTGTATGCAGGCTTCTATCTCGCGGGCACGCAGTACGGACTGATCGGGCAGTCGCTCGCATTTCTCGGCTTGGCCGTTGTCACTGCAGGCGCAATCGGCCTGTCCTTCCGCTTCGGCTTGCCGAGCGCCGTCCTCGGCCTGGTCGGCGGCTTCGCGGCCCCTGCTTTAGTCGGTGGCGAAGAGGCGAACCTGCCGCTGCTGGCGCTCTATCTCGGCCTCGTCACCGGCGGATTGGTCTATGCGGGCCGCCAGCAACAGCGCCAATGGCTCGGTATCGCCGCCATCGTCGGCGGGCTCGGCTGGGGAGCGTTGCTGCTGCTTGCCGGCGATCCGGGCGTGGCCGAAATCCTTGCGCTGGGCCTCTACTTCGTGGTCCTCGGCGCGGTCATGCCCGCACTTGGCGAGGCCGGGCGGTTCGAGCAGCCCTTGCGGCTCGCCGCGGCGCTCGTCGCCAGTGTGCAACTGGCGCTGCTGGTCGATCAGGGCGGCTACGCGCCGCTCGCTTGGGGCCTGTACCTCTTGCTCGGCGCGACCCTGGCGTTCTTCGGCTGGAAACGGCCCGAGATGCGCGAGGCCAATGGGATCGCGGCGCTTGTCGGCCTTCTGCTCTATGCACAATGGCCGGTGCCATTCCCGAGCGATTTCGCCCTCGTCGGCGCGGCATTGGTGCTGGTATTTGCGGTCGTGCCGCTCGCCTATCTGCGGGACAGGTCGGACCGGATCGGCGACCGCTTGCAGATTGCGCTGGTTCCGCCAGCATTCGCCGCTGTTGCCTACGCCACTTTCGGCAAGTTCGACGCGGACGAGGCCGAATGGGCGCTGTTTCTTGCGACCGCTCTCCTTGCGCTCTTGCCGGCGGTAGGTGCCTGGATGCTCCGGCTGCGTGAAGACCGCCGCTGGTTCGCTGGTTTGCTCGGATCGGCCACCGCGCTCTCCTTCGCGGCCCTGCTCATGGTGACGCCGGGCTGGAGCGCGCCTCTGATGGCGTTGGTCACGCTCCTTCCTGTGTTTGCCCTGCTTTACCGGGACAGCGACAGGGCAATCGCGCGGCTGTCCTCGATCGGCTGCGTCATGACGCTCGGGGCACTGATCGCGACCGACGCGTTCTTTGACGAAGCCGCGCTTCTCGGCGGGGATGCAGGGGCGACGACGACATGGCAAGCCGTCCTGCGCTGGACCGCCGCAGCCGCTCCGTTTGCAGCGCTGGCAGCGCTTACCCGAGAACCGGCGATGCGCCACAGCGCCGAGGTGGTTGGTGCGTTTCTCGTATATGGTGCGCTGGCTCAAATTCTGCCAGCCGACGCTCTCGCCTGGACCGCCGTTGCCTGTGCCTTTGCCGTCTGGCACTTCGCTGGCGAGCGCCAGGCGGCGCAGGGCACGTTTACATTCGTCGCCCTCCTCTGGGCACTGGTCCCGCTGCTGACCTGGCTGGAGGCGGGCGCGGCGTCGCTGGCCGCCGATCCGGTCTATGTAATCGACCTGCCCTCACCCAAGTCGGTGTTGCTCCGCATCCTTCCACTGGCGGCAGCGTTGGCAATCCTTCCTTCGTTGCGAGCCATCCGCGCTGTCCAGACGCTGCGTCCCGCTTGGCTCGCCGCCCCGGTCCTGCTGATCGCAGCGCATGTCTTGTTCAAGCAGCTGCTGGCGATCGAAACCGAGACCAGCTTCGTCGCGCTCGGGCTTGCCGAGCGGACTTTGTGGGAAGCTCTGCTCCTCGGTCTGGCATGGCTCGCCGCCACCGGTGTCGCCAGCATCGCGCCCCGTCGCTGGCTGGGCATCGGTCTCGCCGCCGCGGCGCTGCTGCATTTCACGATCTATACCGGCCTCCTTCACAACCCTCTTTGGGATCGTCAGGCGCTTGGGCCCGTGGCTATCGCCAACCTTGCCACCGCGGCTTACGGCATCGCGATCATTGCGGCGCTATCGCTCCGGCGATGGCTGACTGAGAGGCTGCGCCCTGCGTTCGACGGCATAGTGATCGCGCTCTCGTCGGTGATGGGCCTGACCTTGCTCAGGCAGGCATTCGAAGGCTCGATCCCGGCAGGTATCCCGCTGACCCAGGCGGAGGACCTCATGCGCAGCCTCGCCGGCATCCTGCTCGCCCTGTTTTACCTGTTCCTCGGCAATCGCCTCGACCAGCGCAGCTGGCGGATCGGCTCGCTGGTGCTGATCCTGCTCGCTGTCGCCAAGGTGTTCATCGTCGACGCGGCAGGTCTGGAAGGGCTACTGCGCATAGCCAGCTTCATGGCGCTGGGTTTCAGCCTCATCGGTATTGGCTGGGTCTATTCCCGCCAGTTGCGGAGTACGCCTGCCGGGGACGCCCGATAGCAAAAGGGCCGGGAGTTTCCTCCCGACCCTTCTGAAATCCTGTCGGAGAAGAGAGGGCTTACGCGCCTTCGACTTCGCCGAGATCGACCTTCAGGCCCGGGCCCATCGAGCTGGTCAGCGTGACCTTGCGCACGAACTTGCCCTTGGCGCCCGACGGCTTGGCCTTGACGATCGCCTGAGTCAGCGCCTCGAAGTTCTTCTTCAGGTCTTCGTCCTTGAACGACAGCTTGCCGATGCCGGAGTGGATGATGCCCTGCTTCTCGACACGGAATTCGACCTGGCCGCCCTTGGCGTCCTTCACGGCCTGCTCCACGTTCGGGGTGACGGTGCCGAGCTTCGGGTTCGGCATCAGGCCCTTGGGGCCGAGCACCTTACCGAGACGGCCGACGACGCCCATCATGTCCGGCGTCGCGATCACGCGGTCGTAATCGAGATTGCCGTTCTGCATGTCTTCCATGAGATCTTCGGCACCGACCTTGTCTGCACCTGCAGCAAGAGCCTTGTCGGCATTGTCACCCTTGGCGAACACGGCGACCTTCACGTCCTTGCCGGTACCGCTGGGGAGCGACACCATGCCGCGGACCATCTGGTCGGCGTGGCGCGGATCGACGCCGAGGTTCATCGCGACTTCGACCGTCTCGTCGAACTTCGCCTTGTGCTCGCGTAGCGTGGCGAGAGCTTCGTCGACGGTGTAGAGCTTTTCGCTGTCCAGCTTGGCGACGGTCTGCTGCTTCTTGGTCTGCTTTGCCATGGTCTTAGCCCTCCACCACGTCGAGGCCCATCGAACGCGCGGAGCCTTCGATGATCTTGGTAGCCTGTTCGATGTCGTTCGCGTTCAGGTCCTTCATCTTCTGCTCGGCGATTTCCGCCAGAGCCGAACGCTTGATGGTCCCGGCCGAAACCTTGCCCGGCTCCTTCGAGCCCGACTTGAGCTTGGCAGCCTTCTTGATCAGGAAGCTGGCCGGCGGGCTCTTCGTCACGAAGCTGAACGAACGATCGGCATAGACCGTGATCGTGGTCGGGATCGGCATGCCCTTTTCCATGCTGTCGGTCGCAGCATTGAAGGCCTTGCAGAATTCCATGATGTTCACGCCGCGCTGGCCCAGTGCGGGGCCGATGGGGGGCGAGGGGTTGGCGATGCCCGCGGGCACCTGCAGCTTGATATAGCCGTCGATCTTCTTGGCCATGAATGGCCTCCTTTCTCACTTTCGCCGCGCCTGTTTCCAGCCGAGGCTCATGGTAAGCGGTCAAGCGGTCCGGCGTGCCGAACCTCCCGCGCGGGGTTCCCGAAGCTGACTTGGGAAGGCGCGCACATAGCGATTTGGCGCGCGATTGCAAGCGATTCGCCCTGTTCCCTGCGTGTAGGAGCACCGTAGGAGCCGCCTTGTGCGTTTCCCGTAACATGGACCGCATGGACCGCAGTCCAGGGCGGAGAAACCAGCCATCTCGCAGACCGATCCAAAAGCCGGTTCGTTTCGTATTGCGAATACGCATGTCATGGTTTGCGGCGTAATGCATCGCGCCGGTGTAGGAAAACGTCCACACGACGTGCCGCGAGCGTCCGTGGACCCGTGTGGGACGGTGGTCGAGAGCTCCTGCACCGCCGCTCCATGATCTGATAGGCTCCACGAATGTCATCTCGCTCCATCAATCCTCTCGCTGCAGCTATGACGCTCGTGCTTGGCGCCCCCTTGGCCGCACAAGACAAGTCGCCCGATGATCAAGACTCGAGAATGCCCGATTTGCCGCCTGCGCAGTTCGACGAGAACCTGGCGATCGGGGGCGAGGACATCGAGGCGCGCAAACTGCGCAGTCGAATGACGGTGGAGGTGGAGGTCAACGGCAAAGGCCCATACAAATTCGTCGTCGACAGCGGGGCGGACACTTCAGCCATAGGCCAGATGCTGGCGGGTAAGCTTGCCCTGCCAGACGGCGCGCCGACGATGCTGCATGGCGTTACCGAGAGCAAGATGGTGGACCGCGCATGGATCGACGAACTTCGGCTCGGCCCGACGGTCACAACCGACCTCGAAGTACCTGTCCTAGACGAGCGCGACATGGGCGGCGATGGCATGATCGGCCTCGACGCGCTGGTGAACCAACGCCTGATGATTGACTTCGAGGAGCGCACGATCCGCGTCGATGACGATCTGGAAAGCGACCTCGAAAATGCCTCCGTCAGGGACGGGGTCATCATCGTCACCGGCCGGCTTCAGCGCGGCCAGCTGATCCTGACCGAGGTTTCGGCGAACCGCACCTCGGTCGATGCGGTGGTCGATACGGGATCGGAAGTGACCATCGGCAATCTGGCTCTGCGCGACGAACTGCTGAGGAAAAGGCGCGGCGGATTCCAGACGATCAAGGTAACCGGAGTCACCGGCAAGACCATTGCAATCGAGTTTGCCGTCATCCGCAATCTTAAACTCGGTCCGATCACGCTTCAGAACGTGCCCATCGCCTTTGCCGATATCCCGCCATTCGGTGTGTTCGGGCTTGAGGACGAGCCATCGCTTCTCCTCGGCACCGATTTGATGGAAACCTTCCGCCGCGTCTCGCTCGATTTCCGGGACCGCAAGGTGCGCTTCCAGCTGCGCAAATGCGAAAACGCCGCGCTGCGGATGCGTACGAGCCCTAACGCCTCGCGCGTCCGCGCTACGCAGGAAAGCGCATGCGCTCGTTGAAGTTCGAGCGCCGTCCGCTCGGATTACTTGACCAGTTCGACCTGCTCGAATTCCAGTTCCACCGGAGTGGCGCGGCCGAAGATCGAGACCGAGACCTTGACCTTTTGCTTGTCGAAATCGAGTTCCTCGACCAGCCCGTTGAAGCTGGCGAAGGGCCCGTCGAGCACCTTGACGTTGTCGCCGATCTCATAATCGACCGAAACCTGCTTCTTCGGCGCGGACTTGGCTTCTTCCACACCGCCGAAATAGCGCGCGGCTTCCTTGTCGGAAATCGCCTGCGGCTTGTTGTTGGTGCCGAGGAAGCCGGTCACCTTCGGGGTGTTCTTGACGAGGTGGTAGACATCGTCGGTCATGTTGAGCTTGGCCAGGACGTAGCCGGGCATGAACTTGCGTTCGACCTGCACCTTCTTGCCGCGCTTGATCTCGGTAACCGTTTCGGTCGGGACTTCGACCTCTTCCACGCCTTCGGACAGGCCCAGGCGCTCGGCCTCGGCGATGATCGAATCGCGGACCTTGTTCTCGAAGCCGGAATAGGCGTGGATGATGTACCAACGTGCCATGTGTCGAAATTACCCTGTCGGAAGAATGCTAATCAGGCGAGCGTCAGCAGCCAGCGCACCACGGCGCCGAACAGCGAATCGACGCCGAGGAAGAACAGCGAAAGGATCAGCGTCAGAATGCCCACGAAGATCGCCGTGCGCACGGTTTCCTCGCGCGTCGGCCATACGACCTTCTTGCCTTCGGTCTGCACCTGCCGGAGGAATTCCGCCGGACTGGTCTTCTGCTTGTCTGCCATCGCTCGCACTCTCGCGTAAAACTCGTCGCGCCTTCCGCCACGTCCCTTTCAGGTAGGGTCTCTCGCCGCCCCGGTTCAAGTCCGGGAGGGGCTTTTCGTGATCCCAATGTCGGAAGACGGAAGGGCGTTTAGGCTGTGCGCGGCCAAAAGGCAAGCGGTGGAAGGGCCGCACTTCCGGCCTTTTCAAGCGCGCGCTTCGGCCCTAGCCTCCGCGCTTTACCCATCCGGGTCGTATGAGGGGAATTCTTGCAATGGCAACCAGCCAGGCACCAGGTCTGGGCGAGCGGCTGATTCAGCCGGTCACCAACATATCCGACTTCATCTGGGGCGGTACGTGGAACGGGGCGGAAGTCCTGCCCTTCCCGCCCATGACCATCATCCTGCTGGGCATCGGCCTGTGGATCATGGTCGGCCTCAAGTTCTACCCCATCGTCAAGCTGGGCAGCGCCTTCAAGGGCCTGTTCGCCGGGCGCAAGAGCCAGGGTGCGGGTGAAATCTCGCCCTTCGCGGCGTTGTCGACGGCATTGTCGGGGCAGGTCGGCACCGGCAATCTCGCCGGTGTCGCCACCGCCATCGCCCTTGGTGGACCGGGCGCGATCTTCTGGATGTGGATCACTGCCCTGTTCGGCATGGCGCTGGCCTTCGCCGAGGGCTCGCTGGCCATCCGCTATCGCGAAACCACCAGCGACGGCGTGAAACGCGGCGGCCCGATGAGCTATATCATGATGGGCCTCGGCCCGAAGTTTACCTGGCTGGCGGTAATCTTCTGCCTCGGCACGCTGTTCTCGGCGCTCGTCACCGGCAATTCGATCCAGGCCAACGCGGTCGCCGACGGGCTCAACGAGCTCTTCGGGATCGAGGAATGGCTCGGCGGGCTGATCGTCGCGATCCTCGTGTTCATCGTCATCATCGGCGGCATCAAGTCGATCGGTAACGTGGCAGAGAAAGTCGTGCCCTTCATGGCCGCCGCCTATATCGTGATGGCAGCAATCGCGCTGATCCTGAACTTCGGCGACCTGCCGGAAACGTTCAGCCGCATTTTCAACGGTGCGTTCAATCCGCAAGCGGCGAGCGGCGGCTTCGTGGGTGCTGCGATCATCCTGGCCATCCGGGCCGGTGTTGCGCGCGGCCTCTTCTCCAACGAGGCGGGCCAGGGCTCGACGGCCATTGCCCATGCCGTGGCGCAAACGGACGATCCGGAGACGCAGGGCCGCATGGCGATGCTCGGGACCTTCATCGACACCATCGTGATCTGCACCATGACGGCTCTGGTCATCCTCACCGTGCGTGGCGATTTCACCGCGGCGGGCGAGCCGGTGCTGCATGCCTGGCAATCCGACCGGGTCGGCTTCGAGATGACCAGCGGAGCTTTCGCGGCTGCCTTCCCGCTCGAAATCGCGAGCATTCCTATCGGGACGCTGGTGGCGTCGATCGCGCTGATCCTCTTCGTCTTCACCACGCTGCTGACGTGGAGCTACTACGGAGAGCGGGCGATCACTTTCCTCTATGACCGGATGAAGGGCTCGACGCGGTCGGGCGAGCGCAAGCTGCATATGGCATGGCGCGTGCTCTGGTGCGTGGTCATCTGGCTGGGTGCGGCTCAACCGAGCGAGCTGGTCTGGCGCTTGGGCGACATCTCGAACGCCGCGATGGCGCTGCCCAACCTATTGGCGCTCGCGCTGCTCTCGGGCGTCGTGTTCAAGCTGGCCAAGGGCGACCGCACGGCGGGCAAGGACCATCACGCCGCGACACCGGAGGAGCCCGAGGAGTACTGACGGGCTTCGTCAGGTAGCGGCAAAGAAAAAGGGGCCGGGAGTGGACGTTACTCCCGGCCCCTTATCCTTTGACTGAACCCTCAGCGCCGACCGAACAGACGGGCAAGGAAGCCCGGCTCTTCGCTCTCCATCGGAAGGATCTTGCCATAGGTCTGAAAGCGAGCGGAACTGTCGCTGACGGGCTTCGGCTTCACCCACCGATCGGGGCGGCTACTGTGGAAGGACATGCTCGACATGGGCTAACCTCATGAAATGCTTTCCCTCCGTCCTAGTGGGTATGAACACCTATCGGGCGGATCGGGTTCCCGCATGGTCTGCAGCCGCCCTGCTCCACACCAGCCATAACAGGACAAGCGCGGCGAGCGGCATCAGGTTGATACCGAGCGGCAGGGCCGCCGCGCGCGTCGCATACGGCGCGAACCAAAGCGCGACGAGCGCGAGCTTTTCGTAGGGGCGGAAGCCGTCCCGCAGTCCCCGGTCGACCAGCCACAGGGTCGGATAGATCAGGAAGGGCAGGTCGTAATTGAACAGATAGGGCGAGGCGAGCGCCGTCGCCGCCAACGCTGTCGCAGCGATCGCCGATGGATCTTCGCGAAAGCGCCTCGCCGACAGTACCGTCGCAGCCAGCGCGAGTGAGAACGAAAGCCCGCCTGCAATCGCAGCCGCCGTATCTCCCGCGAGCAGACGGGTCTGCGAGTAGAAGGTCGTCATCCGCAGCAGGAAATCGCGATTGACGCCCTCCATCAGCGCAGCGCTCGCTTCCCAGCTGGTCGTATAGGCCAGCAGGGTCTGGGCGCCGAATACGGCCCAGGAAAGCAGGACGAGGCCCACAGCCGTGGCGCCTGCCGCGATGAATGCGCTCCACCGACCGCTGGCTGCGAACCAGAATGGCGCGAGAACTGCGAGATGCGGCTTGATGACGAGAGCGCCGATCGCCGCTCCCGACCACACGTGGCGGTGAGTGAAAGCGTGCGCCGCCAGCACCAGTAGCGCGCCGGTCAGCAGGCCGGTCTGAGCATGGCCCGCCGCAATGAGTGCTCCCGGATAAACCAAGACCAGCGGCCACAGCTTCGGAAAGGCGCGAATGCCGGCCCAAGCCCAGAGCGCATAGGTGATTGCGACCCATACCAGCCACGCGACGGGAAACGGTAAGGCTCCGAAAGGTGCTACGGCGAAGAGAAAGGGCGGCGGATTGACGAAGGCGAACCAGCCTTCGCTGCCGGTGCCGGTTTGTATCCGCTGCTGGACCGCCAGATCGTAAGCCGAGGCAGGATCGCCCTGCACAATCACATTCCCTGCTCCCCAGAATGCAAGGAAGTCCGTACCTTCCACGCCCATCGCCTTGACGAAACTGTTCGCAAGTAGCGCCAGCGAGGCCAGCCCCAGGAGCAGCGCGTAGCCGCGCACGCGCTGGCCGGTCAGCCAGTGCGCGTCGCGGAAGAAAGAGCGGGCGTCCATGAAACCCGCTTAATCGGCGCGGTTTCATGGCGCCAGATGGCCCTGAGCGCTTTTACCCGCCGCCGTTGGCGATCCAGCGGTCGATCTTGGATTCCAGCACGGGCAGCGGCAAGCCGCCTGTGTTGAGGACCTGCGCGTGGAAATCCTTGATATCGAAGCGATTGCCGAGCTGCTGCTTCGCGCGGTCACGCAGCTCCTGTATTTTAAGCGCGCCGATCTTGTAGGCCAGCGCCTGGCTCGGGATGGCGATATAGCGGTCGACCTCGTTCTCGACCTCGGTGCGCGTCATGCCCGAATTATCGAGCATGAAGTTGATCGCCTGGTCGCGCGTCCAGCCCTTCGAATGGATGCCGGTGTCGACCACCAGCCGCATGGCGCGCAGCTGCTCGTCCTGCAGCGTGCCGTAACGCGCCCATGGGTCGTCGAAGAGGCCCATGTCGTAGCCCAGCGTTTCAGAGTAAAGCGCCCAGCCCTCGACGAAGGCCGTGGTGCCGCCGAAGCGCATGAAGGCCGGCAGGTCGGTATTCTCCTGCGCAAGGCTGATCTGGAAGTGATGCCCCGGCGCGCCCTCGTGAAGATAGAGCGTCACGTTGCCGGTGGTGAGGCGGCTCGGCAGGTCGTAGGCGTTGAAATAGAAAGTGCCGGGCCGCGAGCCGTCCGGCGCGCCGGACTGGTACGAGCCACCCGCGGAATACCGCTCGATCGACACATCGTAAGGCTCGATCTTAAGTTCCGACTTCGGCAGCAGCGAGAAGTAGTCGCCGATCTTGCCGTCGACGATTTCGCCGATGCGATAGAAGTCCTGCGTCAGCCATTCGCGGCTTTCCGGCTTGAACTGCTCGTCGGTGCGGACGTAATCGAAGAACTCGTTGAGCGTGCCTTCGAAGCCGACTTCGGCCTGCAGCGCTTCGAGGGAACCCTTGATCCGCGTCACCTCGCTGAGTCCGAGATTGTGGATGTAATCCGCCTCCAGCGGCAAGGTCGTGGTCTGCTCGATCAGCTGGGCATAGAGCTTCTCGCCGCCCTGCATCTGGCTGAGGCCGATGGTGTCGCGGGCCGCGGGCAAATATTCGTCGCGCAGGAAATCGCGCACCCGCTCGTGCGCGGCGTTGATCTCGCGCGTTTTTGCTTCGTAAGCGGCCGTCAGACGAGCCTTGTCGGCGTCGGAGAACTCCTCGGGGAAGTTCTGCACCGGGCCCATGAATTGCGATTCGGCCAGCGGCACCGCCAGCAGCGTATCGAGCTGTTCGATCACGCGGCCGATGGTGAGCTTGGTTTCCAGCACGCCGCTTTCCATCCCTTCGCGCGACCGCTCGATCGCGCGGTCGCTGATGGCGATGTAATCGTCATGACGGCTGAGATTGTCCTCGTAGTTTGCGAGGGTCTTGAACTGCGCAGCGCCATTGCCGCTGGCGAAATTGGGGTAGAAGGTGTGGAAACCGAAGAAGTGATTGATCGGCCGCACTTCGGTCAGCGCGCGGATCTCGTCGGTCTGGCCGCGTAGAGCCGTTTCCTGCTGATATTTGAAAACATCGTAGGCCATTTGGTCGGTCGGCGCGAGCTTGCTGCGGTCGATCTGGTCGAGCAGCGCAAGATTGAGCTGACTGTCGAGCCGCGAGGCGTAGAAACTGGAGTCAGTCAGGTAGTCTCCGAGCCGGTCGGCATTCGTGTCGTCGCCACGGAACAGCCGACTGAGGGGTTCCAGCTCGAGACTGCGCGCATCCGCTTCTGCGAAAAGTTCGAACAGCCGGTCGCGCTCGGTAGTCTGTCCTGTCGTAACAGTGGCATCCTGCGCCAGCGCTGCACCAGGATGGGCGACAACGAGGGAGAAGGCGGTAGCGGCTAGGAGGGCCCTGCGGAAACTGGTCATATCGATCCCCTGAAATTCGTGTGTTGTCGGCCTATGACACGGGATAGATCGACTCAAGCGAAGATGCAGACGACCGTCGCCCCATGCTCGACGAACGGCATGGCGCACTCGCGCATCATTTGCCCTTCGCGCGATGGTCGCTATGAAGCGCCCAACCGTTCTTTTCGAGAGAGGAATTTCGATGATCCTTCGCGCCGCGACTACTGCTGCAACCCTTCTGGCCACCGCATCGCTTGCTGCGCAGGCGCAGGCCCGGCCGATGACGCCGGAAGACGTCGCCAAGCTGGAAAGCGTGGGTACGATCGCCGTCTCCCCCGATGGCAGCCGTGTGGCATACACCACCGCCAGCCTGCCCGACGTGACCGAGGGCGAGGACAACGGTTCGACCAGCCTCCGGCTCAGCATGGCGTACGGCCCGAACAATGCCCGCGAATTCCTGCCCGATGACATCAGCGCCTCGTCGATAGCGTTCTCGCCCGACGGGCGGATGGTCAGCTTCGTCTGGGCCGATGAGGACGAGGACCGCGCGGTCTGGGGCATTCCGGTCGATGGCGGCGCGCAGCGCAAGCTCGCCGCGGTCGATGGCGCGGATGTCCGCGCCTACGCCTGGGCCCCGGATGGCTCGCGCATATGGCTACTGGCCGGTGCCGAAGAAGACACTGCTCGCGAAAAGGAAGCCAAGGCCGGCTTCAACGCCATCGTCTATGAGGAAGAAGCCCGTCTCAACCGTCTGTTCGCCGCAAATGTCGGCGGGGAAGTGGACGCCGATCCGCGCGCCGTTACAATTCCCGGTTATGTAAGCGCCTTCCGCGTCGCGCCCAATGGCCGCACGGCGGTGGTCGACAGCGCGCCGACGCCGCAGATCGACGATGCCTATACATCCAAGCGCGCTCATGTGCTCGATCTGACGAACGGCCGGGTCCTGCGCGTGATTGAAACGCCAGGTAAGCTGGGAGACATCGAGGTGTCGCCCGATGGTCGGCAGCTATCGATGATCGCCGGCGTCGATATGAACGACCCTGCGGATACGACGCTCCACCTCGTCGATCTTGCCAGCGGCCAGTATCGCGCGCTCAATGCAGGCGCGCCGGAGGCCGCCGTCGATGCGGCATGGCTCGCCGACGGTCGCCTGGCCGCAGTGATCCACAAGGGCGCGGAGAGCGCGCTGCGCATGTACAATGCCGATGGCAGCGTTGCCGAAGAACATGAGGGCGGCGACCTGCTGCTCTCAAGCCTCGAGACGGGCGGCGGCACGATCGCAGTCGAAGCCAGCAGCGCGCGGCACCCGACCGAATTGTTCGTCTGGTCCAACGGCGCTTTCCAGCGCTGGACGACGCACAACCCCTGGCTCTCGGAAATCGACTTCGGCAACCAGCGCACGATGACCTTCACGGCGCGTGACGGCCAGCAGGTAGAAGGCGTATTGATCGAGCCTGTCGGCGGCGTTCCGCGCGGCGGCGCCCCGCTGATCCTCGACGTGCACGGCGGACCGGAAGCCCACGAATCCGATGGCTGGAATACAAGCTACAGTGGCCCGGGCCAGGTTGCTGCCGGACAGGGGTATGCCGTATTCCTGCCGAACTATCGCGGCTCCACCGGTTACGGCACGGCCTTTTCCAAGCAGCACACCGGGAATTACACCGATCCCGAATTCACCGATCTCGTCGATGCCAAGCGCGCGCTGGTAGAGGCCGGGATTGCCGATGCCGACCGCGTCGGGGTAACCGGCGGATCGTATGGCGGCTATGCTACGGCATGGTCATCGACTGCCTTGTCGGACGAATTTGCCGCCGGTGTGATGTTCGTCGGCATTTCCAACCAGATCAGCAAGTTCGGCACGACCGACATCCCGTACGAGATGTACAACGTGCATTCCGGCAAATGGCCGTGGGACGATTGGCAGGGGATGCTTGAAGTCAGCCCGATCTACCATGTCGACAAGGCCAACACGCCCCTGCTGATTTTACACGGCGAGGAAGACACGCGCGTCTCGCCCAGCCAGAGCTACGAGCTCTATCGTTCGATGAAAGTGCGCAAGCCCGATGTGCCGGTACGCCTCGTGCTCTATCCGGGCGAGGGACACGGCAACCAGAAGGCCGCCGCGCGCTACGACTACAACCTGCGGATGATGCGCTGGTTCGATACCTATCTGAAGACCGGCGATCGCGACGCGGAAATGCCCAGTCCGCGACCGACGCTGGAGATAGCCGAAGACGAAGGCTGATATGAAAAAGGGCGGCTCTCGGGCCGCCCTTTGATTTTGTCGGGTTGAGAAACCTCAGAAAGTGTAGCCGATCCCTGCTGCGACCATGAACTGGTCGGCGCTTCCGCGAATGCTGGTGAACGGGCTGTTCTTCGCATCGCCGAGCAGCCGCGAGTAGCTCGCCAGCCCGATCAGGGCGAGGCCGCCATCGGTCACATCGCCGTTGAGGTCGAAGGCCAGGAGCACATTGGTCCCGATACTTTCGAAACCGCCCTCCGCCTGAAAGAGCGGCAGGGCGTCCGGATCGGGAACCAGCGTATTGAGCGGCGCGACCGAGTAGTAATAATCTGCGTAGTCATCGTCGATATGGTTCGCACTCACCGAAAGTGAGGCAGCGATACCGCGGCTGAGAGGCGTGAAATAAGTTAGGCTCGGGCTGATCGTGCGACCGCTATGGGCACCGTTGATATCCCACACTGCGTCGAGATTGACGCTTACACTGTCGTAAGGGTTGAGCACGCCGGGAAAGGATACGCCGACGCTCGGGCCGACTTCGATCGCCGTGTCCAGCTCGCCATAGCGGGCGACGACTTCGTCCTTGATGTCGTCGATATCGACCCGGTCGCGATTGAGCTTGATCATCGGCCCCGCCGAGAACGACACGCCTTCATCGGCATCGGGGACGAAATCGAGCGCGATGCCCGCGGGCCGCGGGTTGATGTCCACTCCGCCTAACGAGCCCTGTACGATCGGCAAGACGAAGGCGGTGTAGTCGTCCGAGCCGGAATAGCTCGGCCCGTAAGCGACGCCGACACCGACGCTGACAAAATCGCCATCGAATACGGTTGCCTCGACTGCATTTTCTTCCGGAGCACTTGCGGCAACGCCCGGCTCCCCCTGGTCCTGTGCGCTGGCAACGGATGCGGAAAATGCTGCGCCGAGTGCGGCGGCGATGGCTAGTTTGTTCATGGATACCCTCACTTCGTCTTTCGCCTCAAACGGCTTGGCGCGCATCGCGTTCCACTGTCGCATAACGGATAGCCGCATTGCCGCCGGAGCGCGAACTGCCTAAGCCCTGCAACCGATGGACGGGCGCATGATCGATATGGCAATAGTGGGCGGGGGGCTCGCCGGCGGGCTGATCGCGCTCGCCGTACATCGCGTCCATCCGGAAATGCGCCTCGCCCTGTTCGAGAGCGGCGATGTGTTCGGCGGAAATCACCGCTGGAGCTGGTTCGACAGCGATCTCGACGCCGCCGGCAAGGCTTTGCTGGCAAACTGCCGCCAGGTCGAATGGGATCGGGGATACGAGGTCTATTTCCCCGACATCGCCCGGACGCTCACATCGACCTATCACTCCATCGCGAGCCGGGATTTCGATTCCAATCTGCGGCGCGAACTGCCGCAGGAATCGATGCGCCTGCTCAGCCCGGTGGCTGACATGGCGCCTGATGGCGTGTTGCTGGAAAGCGGCGAGCATGTTCCGGCGCGCGTTGTCATTGATTGCCGCAATGCCGCACCCTCGCCGCATCTGCGCGGCGGATGGCAGGTTTTCATGGGTCGCCATATCAAACTGCCCGCCGCGCACGGGATGCAGCGCCCGATCGTGATGGACGCCCGTGTTCGCCAGCACAGCGCCTATCGCTTCGTCTACACTCTCCCGCTGGGCGCGCAGGATCTCTTCGTCGAGGATACCTACTATGCCGACAGCCCGGTTCTTGATCGCAGCGCCCTTTCACGCAGGATCGACGACTATTGCCGCGAGCACGGTTGGGAGGGAGAGATCGTCGGCGGCGAAACCGGGGTCCTGCCGGTCATTACCGGAGGCGATTTTGCCGCCTATCGGCGCGACATCGGGCCGCCCGGCATCGTCCGCGCCGGCGCACGCGGCGGCTTCGTGCACCCCTTGACCAGCTATACCTTGCCCTTCGCAGTCGACAACGCATTGGCAATTGCCCGCGAGGCTACCCTGCCCGGCGAGCAGCTCGCGGCATTGATCGACAAACGCGCCCGCGATCACTGGCGCGCAACCAGCTTCTATCGGGCCCTCGGCCGTATGCTGTTCCAGGGTGCGCAGCCGGAGGAACGCTTCCGCATATTCGCGCATTTCTATCGATTGCCGGAGCCACTCGTGGAGCGTTTCTATGCGGGCCACTCCACTCTGGCAGACAAGGCACGCGTATTGATCGGCAAGCCGCCGATACCCATACCGGCGGCAATCGGCGCCTTGCTTGGCAAGGGCGCTCCGCTGGTCCAAAAGGGATCCTGATGAACGCCGAAACGAACACACCGCCCACCGCCACCGGTGAAACCACCGTTGCGGGTGTGCCTGCGACCGGGAAGACGGCCTGCGTCGTCGGTTCCGGCTTCGGCGGACTCGCCCTTGCCATTCGCCTGCAGTCCGCCGGTATACAGACGACCGTGATCGAGGGTCGCGACAAACCTGGTGGCCGTGCGTATTACTGGGAGAAGGAGGGCTTCACCTTCGATGCCGGCCCGACCGTCATCACCGATCCCGATTGCCTGCGCGAGCTATGGGCGCTGACGGGGCACGACATGGTGCAAGACGTCGAGATCATGCCGGTCATGCCGTTCTACCGGCTGAACTGGCCCGACGGCACGAATTTCGACTATTCCAACGACGAAGAGCAGCTGTTTGCCGAAATAGCGCAGCTCAACCCGTCGGACGTCGCCGGATACCAGCGCTTCCTCGATTATTCGGAGGCCGTCTATCAGGAAGGCTACGTCAAGCTGGGGCACAAGCCCTTCCTCGACTTCAAGTCGATGCTAAAGGCTGCCCCTGCCCTTGCGAAGCAGCAGGCCTGGCGCAGCGTCTATTCGATGGTGTCGAGCTATGTCGAGAACGAGAAGCTTCGCGAGGCGCTGAGTTTCCACACGCTGCTGGTCGGCGGAAACCCGATGAAGACCAGCAGCATCTACGCGCTGATCCACAAGCTGGAGAAAGACGGCGGGGTCTGGTGGGCCAAGGGCGGCACCAACCGGCTGGTCGCAGGAATGATCCGTCATTTCGAACGCATCGGCGGCACGATGCGCGTCGGCGATCCGGTGGTGCAAGTGCATACGCTTGGGACGAAGGCGACCGAGGTCGAAACCGCGTCCGGTTGGCGCGAGCGCTTCGATGCCGTGGCCAGCAATGCGGACATCGTCCACAGCTATCGCAATCTGCTGTCGGATTCCAAACGCGGCAAGTCCTATGCCGGAAAGTTGGCGCGCAAGAAATTCAGCCCCAGCCTGTTCGTGGTTCACTTCGGGATCGAGGGCACTTGGCCCGGCATCCCGCACCACATGATCCTGTTCGGCCCGCGCTATAAGGGCCTGCTGGAGGACATTTACGATCACGGCGTGCTGCCGGAGGATTTCTCGATCTACCTGCACCACCCCAGCGTCAGCGATCCATCGATGGCGCCCGAGGGCATGAGCACCTTCTACGCGCTGGTTCCGGTCGCCCACATGGGCAAGCTGGCGGTCGACTGGGACGAGATGGGCCCGATCCTCGAGAAACGCATCCTCGACGAGATCGAGCGCCGCCTGATCCCCGACATCCATTCGCGCATCAAGACCAAGTTCCACTATGCGCCGAAGGATTTCGCCAGCGATCTCAACGCCCATATGGGCAGTGCGTTCAGCCTGGAACCCGTGCTGACCCAGAGCGCCTTCTTCCGCGGCCACAACCGCGACGACGTGATCGACAACTTCTACCTCGTCGGCGCGGGCACGCATCCGGGCGCAGGCATCCCCGGCGTGGTCGGCAGCGCCAAGGCGACGGCGGGCTTGATGGTCGAGGATCTGGTCGAGTGAATCGTCTCGCTGTCTATTGCGGTTCGGCCTCGCCCGAAGATCCGCGCTATATCCAGCTCGCCTACGATATCGGCGCAGGGCTGGCGGAGCGCGGCATCGGCGTCGTCTATGGCGGCGGGCGGCTCGGCCTGATGGGCGCGGTCGCGCGCGGCGCGCTGGAGGCGGATGGCGAGGTAATTGGCGTGATCCCCGAGGCGCTCGCCAATTCCGAAGTCGCCAACCACGATTGCACCGAACTCTACACGGTCGGCGGCATGCACGAACGCAAGCAGCGCTTCACCGATCTCTCGGACGGTTTCGTCACCATTCCCGGCGGGGTCGGCACGATGGATGAGTTGTGGGAAGCAATGAGCTGGGCGCAGCTCGGCTATCACCAGAAGCCGGTCGGCCTGCTCAATGCCTTCGGCTTCTATGACGACCTCATCGCCTTCAATCGCCGGATGGCCGAGGTCGGCTTCGTGCGCCCCGCTCACCAGAACATCCTGATCGCCGACGACAATCTCGGCGGGCTGTTAAAGAAAATGGCAAGCTACGAGGCGCATACGCCGATCTTCCAGATGAAGGCAGACGACCTCTGAGCACGCCCCGCCCACTGACGACCAGCAAGATTCGCGCGACACCGACGCGCGCCGGTGGCGGACGCGACCGGCGCAATCTCATCGCGCGCGCCAAGGAAGCGATCGAGGAAGGCTCGCAGAGCTTCGCCGCCGCCAGCAAGCTGTTCGACCGCGACACGCGCGAGCGCAGCTGGCTGCTCTACACCTGGTGCCGCCGCTGCGACGATATTGCCGACAATCAGGACAAGGGCGGCCCTCTGGGCGATCAGGGCGACTTGAAGAGCGCCGAAGACCGAGTGCAGGCGATCCGCGTGCTGACCAAACGCGCGCTGGACGAGCAGCCGACTGCCGATTTCGCTTTCGATTCCTTCGGCATGGTGGCCGACGAAACCGGCCTCACCTGGGACATGGCCAACGACATGATCGGCGGCTTCGCGCTCGATGCCACGCGCTGGCAGCCGGCGACCGAGGCAGACATGATGCGCTATTGCTATCACGTCGCCGGATCGGTCGGGATCATGATGGCGGTGATCATGGGCGTCAGCAAGGACGACGGCGAGACACTGGACCGCGCCTGCGACCTCGGCCTTGCTTTCCAGATCGCCAATATCGCGCGCGACATCGTCGAGGATGCCGATGCCGGGCGTTGTTATCTGCCGAAGACTTGGCTCGACGAGATGGGCTGGGAAGCGGGCGAACATGCCCTGCCGGAAAACCGCTTCCGCCTCGCCAGCCTGATGCCGCGCCTGATCGCGCTGATGGAGAAGCACGAGGAAGCGTCCAAGCTCGGCGCGAAGAAGCTGCGCTTCCGGCAGCGCTGGGCGGTGCTGGCTGCGGCCAATATCTACGGCGCGATCGGGCGCAAGGTGCTGAACCGCGGGCAGCTGGCCTGGGACAGGCGCACGCGAGTGAGCGGGCTCGAAAAGAGCTGGCACGTCGCGAGCGCTTTCTTCGAGGCCCTGTGGAACCGCCCCACCCAGCCGCGCGAGCCGATCCTGTGGAGCCGCCACGATTTCCGCCCCGTCGCTGGGTGGTAGCTTGAACGGGCGCGACGCTACGGCTAGCGCACATCCATGATTTCAAAGCTCCTCATCGCCAATCGCGGCGAGATCGCCTGCCGCATCATCCGCACTGCGCGCGCCATGGGGATCGCCACGGTGGCGGTCTATTCGGATGCCGATGCCAAGGCGCTTCATGTCCGGCAGGCCGACGAGGCGGTGCATATCGGACCCTCACCCGCGGCGGAGAGCTATCTCGTCGGCGAAAAGATCATCGCTGCGGCCAAACAGACCGGGGCGGAGGCGATCCATCCGGGATACGGCTTCCTGTCGGAGAACGCGGACTTCGCGCAGGCGGTGATGGATGCCGGGCTGATCTGGGTCGGCGCGCCGCCGTCCTCGATCCGCGCCATGGGCCTGAAGGACGCCGCCAAGAAGCTGATGCGCGAGGCGGGCGTGCCCGTCACTCCCGGCTATGACGGCGACGACCAGTCGGCGGAGCGCCTGAAGCAGGAGGCCGACGCGATCGGCTATCCCGTGCTGATCAAGGCGGTCGCCGGCGGCGGTGGCAAAGGCATGCGCAAGGTCGATGCGGCCGAGGACTTCCTGACCTCGCTCGAAAGCTGTCGGCGCGAGGCCAAGGCGAGCTTCGGCAATGACGACGTGATCCTCGAAAAATGGATTACCTCGCCCCGCCATATCGAGGTGCAGGTGTTCGGCGATAGCCATGGCAACGTCGTCCACCTGTTCGAGCGCGACTGTTCGCTCCAGCGCCGCCACCAGAAGGTGATCGAGGAAGCCCCCGCCCCCGGCATGGACGAGGCGACGCGCGAGGAAATCTGCGCCGCCGCCGTGCGCGCGGCCAAAGCGGTCGATTACGAGGGCGCAGGCACGATCGAATTCATCGCCGACGCCAGCGAAGGCCTGCGCGCCGACCGCATCTTCTTCATGGAAATGAACACTCGCCTGCAGGTCGAGCACCCGGTGACCGAGGAGATCACCGGCGTGGACCTCGTGGAGTGGCAGCTGCGGGTGGCGAGCGGTGAGCCGATCCCGCTGAAGCAGAACGAGCTAAGTATTGAGGGCTGGGCTATCGAGGCCCGCCTTTATGCCGAAGACCCGGCGACGGGATTTCTGCCGAGCACGGGGCGGTTGGAATCCTTGCTTCTTGATGATCGCTGGGCCCGTATCGAGACTGGGGTGGAGGAGGGCGACTCCGTTACTCCGTTTTACGACCCGATGATTGCAAAGGTGGTGGTCCATGAAGATGACCGCGATCAGGCTATCGAAACACTCAAGCGGTCATTGAATCATAGTTTCGTCGGACCCGTGAAAACCAACAAGGGCTTCCTGTTCGAGTGTCTCGACAATAGCGACTTCGCCGATGCCAAGCTCGACACTGGTTTGATTGGTGCCGCCGGTGACAAGCTTATCTCGCAAAAAGTGCCGGACAAGAGTGTCGCAGACACAGCCGCAAGGCGATACAAGGGTGATAGGTTCGGTTGGGGTGGATATGACCCGATCCTCGACGAGCTTTTCGGCTTTCGATTGAACAAACCAAGCGAGAACACCGTAACGCTTTGGTGCGGCAGCGAAACCTTCGCAGCAACGACTAAGGGTGGGCGGCCCTGTCCGAACACCTATCCTAGTTTAGATGAAGGGATCATCGTTACTGATCGCGGTTTCGACTACACGTTCTATCCCCATCCCCCGCGAACAGGAGGAGCAGCCTCCGCCGCCGACGGCGCAATCCTCGCCCCCATGCCGGGCAAGGTCATCGCGGTCGATGTGGCCGAGGGCGATGCGGTCACGGCGGGCCAGCGGCTGATGGTGCTCGAGGCGATGAAGATGGAACACGCGCTCACCGCGCCGTTCGACGGGACCGTCACCGAACTCTCCGCCAGCGAAGGCGGGCAGGTGCAGGTCGAAGCGGTGCTGTGCCTGGTGGAGCCTGCGGAAAAATAGGGCTTCACAAGCATCTCAGTCATTGCGAGCGTAGCGAAGCAATCCAGTCCCGATGTGTTCTGGATTGCCGCGTCGCCTGCGGCTCCTCGCAATGACGTGTGGGGAGAGAATGGTGAGCTGGGAAAAAGAACTCAAAGAACTGCGCCAGCGCGAAGCCCTCGCCGAGCAGATGGGCGGCGCGGACAAGGTCGCGCGCCAGCACGGCCGCGGCAAGATGGATGCGCGCGCGCGTTTGGCTGCGCTAGTTGACGACGGCTCCTTCCGCGAGATCGGCAAGATCGCGGGCAAGGGTTCCTATGACGAGGACGGCAATCTCGAGTCCGTTCTCCCCGCCCCTTTCCTGTTCGGCAAGGCCACCATCAACGGCCGCCCGGTGGTCGCCACGGCGGACGATTTCACCATTCGCGGCGGCGCGGCGGATGCCGGGATCAGCCGCAAGATGGTGCAGGCCGAGAAGATGGCGCACGAGCTCAAGCTGCCCATCATCCGCATGATCGACGGCACCGGCGGCGGCGGGTCGGTGAAGACGCTCGAGCAGATCGGTGCGACCTATATTCCCGCCGTGCCCGGCTGGTCGGACGTGGTCAAAAACCTCGACACCGTGCCGGTCGTCGCGCTGGCGCTCGGGCCCACGGCAGGGCTGGGCGCAGCACGGATCGTCGCCAGCCATTATTCGATCATGGTCAAAGGCCTCAGCCAGATCTTTGCTGCCGGACCCGCCGTGGTCGATGGCCTCGGCGAAAGCTACAAGGGCTCGGACGATCACCAGCAGGCCAAGGAAGACCTCGGCGGCAGCGGCATCCACACGCGCAATGGCGTGGTCGACGACGAAGTCGCCAGCGAGGCCGAGGCCTTCGCCCGCGCGCGCCATTTCCTCAGCTTCATGCCCGAACATGTCGGCCAACTCGCCCGCCGCACCGAATGCCGCGACCCGGCCGATAGGCGCGAGGAAGCGCTGCTCTCCCTCGTCCCGCGCGCGGGCAAGCAGGTCTATTCCATGCGCCGGTGCCTGGAGATGGTGTTCGATCAGGGTACCGTATTCGAGATCGGCAAGATGTGGGGCCGCGCCTGCATCACTGCGCTGGCCCGGCTCGACGGATGGCCGGTCATGGTGCTCGCCAGCGATCCGAGCTATCTCGGCGGCAGCTGGGACGCCAAGACCAGCGAGAAGGTCGAGCGTTTCGTGAAGCTCGCCGACCGGTTCCGCCTGCCGATCGTCCATCTGGTCGACAACCCCGGCTTCATGATCGGGCGCGAGGCGGAAATGGCGGGCACGATCCGCTACGGCGTTCAGGCGATGAACGCGGTCTACAAGGCCAGCGTCCCGCTCGCCAGCGTGGTGCTGCGCCGCGCCTATGGCATCGCCGGCAGCGCGATGAGCAATGCCGAAACCTATCAATACCGCTTCTGCTGGCCGAGCGGCGACTGGGGCAGCCTGCCGATCGCAGGCGGGCTGGAGGTCGCCTACAAGTCCGACCTCGAAGCCGCCGAGGATCCGGAGGCAGAACTTGCGGCGATCCGCGAACGGTTGGACAAGGTCACCTCACCCTTCCGCAGCGCCGAGCGCTTCAATGTCGAGGACATCATCGACCCGCGCGACACCCGGCCCTTGCTGTGCGAATTCGCGGATCTCGCCTGGCGCAGGCTTCGGTCGGAGTTTTAGTCCGTCTCCGGTTCCGGCGGACCGAACAGAGCGCCGCGTTCACTGAACAGGACGAACACCAAACTCAGCACCGCGGTACACAGCAGCGCCAGCGCGAGCGGGCGGGCCGTGCCGTCATACGCATAACCGATGAACGCGCCCAGCAACGCGCCGCTGGTCATGCGCAGGAAGCCCTGCGCCGAACTGGCCGCGCCGGCGATGTGCTTGAAGGGTTGCAGCGCGATGCTGCCGAAATTCGCCCCGATGAAGCCGAGCAGGCTCATGTTGGCGGCCATCAGCGGCACGAAGGTCCACAGGCTTTCGTCCGGCTGATTTGCAAAATAGAGCTGGGCTGCGGCCACCGCGATGAAGGCGAACAGCGCCACATGGCTCACGCGCCGCGCGCCATACCGCTCTACGATGCGGCTGTTCGACCAGTTCGCGATCGCCATGCAGCCCGCGCAGATGGCGAAGATCAGCGGGAAGCGGTCGCCCGCGCCGAAGGCCTCGCCGATCAGCTGCTGGCTGGAATTGATGAAGCCGAACAGCCCGCCGAAAACCAGCGCGCTGCCGAGCGTGTAGCCGATCGTCTCGCGCAAGGTGACGGCCTTTCGCATGTTGCGCGCGATCACCGGAATGCGGATCTCCTGCTTGTCGTCCTCATGCAGCGTTTCCGGCAGGCGGACATAGACCCACAGGCTCATCACGCAGCCTGCGACCGCCATAGCCGCGAAAATCCAGCGCCAGTCGCCGAATGCCAGCAGCACGGCCTGCCCGATGCTGGGCGCGACGGCGGGCACGAGCAGGAAGATCACGAAGATCAGGCTCATCATGCGCGCCATCTTGTCGCCGCCCACGCGGTCGCGGATGATTGCGGGCGGCAGGGCGATGATGCCGGCGGCGAAGAAGCCTTGCGCCGCTCGAAGGCCCACGAGCATGTCGAAAGTCGTCGCCAGCGCGCAGGCGACCGACAGAACGATGTAGAAGAAAAGGCCGGTGAAGAGCACGGGCCTGCGCCCATACCGATCTGCAAAAGCACCCGGCACCAGCGTTCCGATCCCGGCAGCGAGCAGATAGGCGCCGACCACGAACTGCCGGTCGTTACCCTGCGCCCCCAGATCGCCCGCCAGCGCGTCCAGCGCGGGCAGGATCGCGTCGATCCCGAAGGCATTGAGTGCCATGAGCAGCGCCATCATCCAGATCAGCTCGCGCTCGCCGATGCGCGGGCGCGTCGCCGCCACGGCCGAAGGGCGTTCGCCTGAAGCTAGCTGATCGTTTCGCATCTGCACAAAATGGCAGGTGGCTCACAAGGTTCCGCTTTGCAACCCACTGCCCTATCTATTCCTGCATGAGCGATGGCGAAAAACGCACGGATGACGAGGAGGCAGGCGAGGCCGACGGCCTGCGCAAGATCATCCATGTCGATATGGACGCGTTTTTCGCCAGCGTCGAACAGCGCGACAATCCGGAGCTTCGCGGCAAACCGGTCGCCGTGGGCGGATCGAGCGGGCGCGGGGTCGTCGCAGCAGCGAGCTACGAAGCGCGCAAGTTCGGCGTGCGCAGCGCCATGCCTTCGGTGACGGCCAAGCGGAAATGCCCCGACCTGATCTTCGTGAAGAGCCGCTTCGACGCCTATCGCGAAGTCAGCCAGCAGATCCGCGCGATCTTCCGCCACCACACCGACCTCGTCGAGCCGCTGAGCCTGGATGAGGCCTATCTCGATGTCACCGAAGACAAGCTCGGCATCGGCAGCGCCACCCGCATTGCGGAGCTCATCCGGCAGGAAATCCGCGCCAAGACACGCCTCACCGCCAGTGCGGGCGTGAGCTACAACAAGTTCCTTGCCAAGATCGCCAGCGATCAGAACAAGCCCGACGGGCTGTGCGTGATCCGCCCCGGCGAGGGTGCGGAGTTCGTCAGCACGCTGCCGATCCGGCGTTTCCATGGCGTCGGCCCCAAGGGCGCGGAGAAAATGGCGCGGCTCGGTATCGAAACCGGCGGCGATCTCGCGGCCAAGGACATCGAATGGCTGCGCGCGCATTTCGGCAGCTTCGCCGATTATCTCTACCGCGCGGCCCGCGGCATCGACCTCAGGCCCGTACGCTCCAGCCGGACGCGCAAATCGGTCGGCGGAGAACGTACCTTCAGCCGCGATCTCTCCTCCGGCAGCGAGTTGCGCGAGACGATGGAGGAGATCATCGATATCGTCTGGGGCTATATCGAGCGGGCCGAAGCGAAGGGTCGCACGGTGACGCTCAAGATGAAATACAACGACTTCACGATCTTCAGCCGGGCAAAGACCGTGGATACGCCGATCACCGACCGGGAAACCTTTGCCGGTATCGGCCGCGCACTGCTGGAAGAGGTCCTGCCCCTACCCATGCCGATCCGCCTGATGGGCCTGACGCTGTCGAAGCTGGAAAGGAATGGCGAGGCCGAGAAGCCGCGCCCGGACGCCCAGCTCAGCCTACTTTAGCTACGGCGCTTGGTGTAGACCTCCAGCCGCCGCCGTGCGCTTGGTGCAAGGGGTTCGGGCAGCGAATGGGTCGGGAAAAAGCGCGCTTCCACTACTTCGCGGCCGTCCGGCTTGGGCATGTCGTCGACCACGCCGGTGAAGACATGCGCCACATGCGGGGCGCCCGACAGCGTTTCATGCACTTCGCCGAGCGGCTTGAGCCCATCGATCTCGCAGCCGGTTTCCTCGCGCAATTCGCGCCGCGCGGCATCTTCGGGATCCTCGCCTCGCTTGAGCCCGCCGCCAGGGATGTACCAGCCCGGCGGCCCGTAACTATGCCGCACGAGCAGCACCTGCCCTTCCAGGTCGCGAGCGATCACGCAGACCCCGTGCGGCGTCACGCCGCGCCACTTGCGCCAGTGATGCCGCGCCTTGTGCGCGACACGGAGAGCCTGGCGAAACAGCGGTGCGGGGATCAGACGAAGCATGTCACCTGTTGCTTAGCTGCGCCGAGCAGCCGCGCAATCGGCAAATCGTTCTTGCCCGCCGCCGCCGCATCGAACACCGTGCGCTTCTCCTCCCCGCGCATGACGAAGACAAGCGCGTCGCTGGCAAGCAGCGAGGGCATGGTCAGACTGATGCGGTCGAAGGGGGCTTCCGGCGGAAGCGGATCGGGCGTCAGACGCAGGATCGGTCGCGGATCGTCTGGTTGCGGGTCGGTATTGGGAAAAAGCGAGGCAATGTGGCCATCAGCGCCCATGCCCAGCCAGGCGAGATCGAAATGCGGTACGGCCTCCATTATCGTCAGCGTGACGACCTCGGCCCCCGCAAGCTCGAACAGGGCACGCAGCTTGCCGGTATTGGACGCCTCGTGATCTTCCGGCACTATCCGGTCGTCGCCGGGCCACACGACGAGACGTGACCAGTCCAGATCCTCTTCGAGCAGTTTTTCCATGATGGGAAAGGGCGTCGAGCCGCCGGGGACGGTGATGGTAACCGGCCCTTCGCTCTGCTTCATCCGCGTGCCGATTTCGCGCGCGAACCAAGCGGCAATCGCCGCATCGTCCGCATTTTCGATCAATGTAATGTCAGCCATGCCCTCTGATACACGAAGGCCGCCCGCACCCAAGGGTGAAGGCGGCCGAAACCGTGGCGCGAATGGCTTTTCGTTTATTTCGATGTCTGATTGAGGAACCAGATCCGCTCCTCGCACTGGTCGATCCAATCGTCGACGATACCGCTTGTCGCATTGTCGCCGACCTCTTCGGCGGCTTCCTTAACTTCGCCGAGGCGCTTGTGCAGCAGGCGGTTATCGTCGCGGAGTTCCGCGACCATCGCATCGGCGGTCAAGGTGACGTCGTCCTGGTCTTTGATGCGAGTCTCGGACTGCACCATTCCGATCGAGGTCAGCGTGTATTCGTCGTTCTTGCGCACGCGCTCGCCAAGATCGTCGACGGTGCCGATCAGCTGGGCTGCCTGTTCGTCGAACAGGACGTGGAGGTCGCGGAAGCGCGGTCCTGCAACGTGCCAGTGGAAGTTCTTCGTCTTGAAATAGAGCGCCATCGTGTCCGCCAGCGCGCCGTTGAGCGCTGTAACGAGTCCGACTTTTGCGTTGTCGCCGAGTTCGGCCATGTGAATTTCCCTTTTGTCTTTGGATTACACGTGTGCAACGGATAACCTATCAATCGGTTTCTCCAACCTTCGCTGAGATAGTAATCGATCTAACCGATCAATCCGCGCGCCGTTAGGCCGAGCCAGATTGCGAGCAGGAGCAGCAACGCGGCGAGACTCACGCGGATGGCCCGTAGTGGCAGATGCTGCAGCTTCTCGCCCAGGAACCAGCCAAGTCCAACTGCTGCCGAACCCCCGATGGCGCCGCCGCTCGCCGCCAGCATCGGCGACGCGAGTGCAGCGGCGAAGGCAGCGATTAGGAAACGCGAGGCGTCCGTCAGCTGCCTCAGGAACAGCACGATCCCGATAGCGCCGAGCGAGCGGGTGGGTTCCTGCGGCTGGCGAGCGCGGATCGGCCAGGCGCACTCGACCGCCGCCAGCAGCATGGCAATCGCGACGAACATGGTTGCCGCGTCGCTTGATAGCTGCCCGGCAAGGGTGCTCCCGAACCACGCGGCGATGAATGCAGTGGCGATGGCTGTCGCCACGGCCAGCAGCAACAGCGCGTACGACGCGCCCAGCCGCTCACGCAGATGCGCGACGAGCAGCTGGTCGCGCGAACCCGTCGCGGCGAGGAAGCTCGCCACCATTGCGAACAGGAAGGATGTCATTTGCGATCGCCCCTTTGGCTTTGCCGTGCACCCGTGCGATAGCACGTCAGATTTTCAGGCAAAGGGTGAGGAGCGGGCGATGGAACTCAAGGCAGGCATGGCAGCAGTCGTCACGGGTGGGGCGTCGGGCCTCGGAAAGGCCAGCGCGCAGGCACTGGCGGATGCGGGCCTCAAGGTGACGATCTTCGACATCGACGAGGATGGCGGCAAGGCACATGCCGAGGCCATCGGCGGCACGTTTGCGCGGGTCGATATCACCGATGAGCAGTCCGTGGTCGACGGCTTCGCAGCAGCACGCGAAGCGCACGGGCAGGAACGCGTGACGGTCCATTGCGCGATGACCAGTCGGCGCGGCAAGACGCTCGGCTGGGACAAGGAAAACGGGCGCTACAAGCGGCTTGCGACCGAGGATTATGCTTTCGGGGCCGAGGGCATCCTCGTATCTTCCTATCGCATTGCCAGCCTGTCCGCGCTCGGCATGGCGAACTGCGACCCGCTGAACGAGGATGGAGAGCGCGGCTGCGTCACGCTGACCGCCAGCGTGGCGGCGCAGGACGGGCAGATCGGCCAGGTGATCTACGGCAGCTGCAAGGCCGGGGTGAACGGCCTCGTCCTGCCGATGGCGCGCGACCTGATGGACATCGGCATCCGCGTGAATTCGGTGATGCCCGGCATATTCGCGACCCCACTGATGCTCGGCATGAAAGACCGCAATCCGCAGATGTGGGACCAACTCAACGCCAGCGTCCCCTTCCCCAAGCGGCTCGGCCATCCCGAGGAATTCGCCTCGCTTATCCTCGAGATCGCGCGCAACAGCTACATCAACGGCCACCAGTTCCGGCTGGACGGGGCGATCCGGATGCCGCCCAAGTGATAGGGCGACAGCGAGTAAGCGAACGCGAATGGGTGAACTGGGCCATCGGGCGGATCGAGGCCGACTTTACGCGCTCGGCCGACACGCATCTCATTCCCCTGCCCGTCCCCGCACTGCCCGACATCGCGATCTATCTGAAGGACGAGTCCAGCCACCCGACCGGCAGCCTCAAGCACCGATTGGCGCGGTCGCTGTTCCTCTATGGCCTGTGCAATGGCTGGATCTGCGAAGGCACACCGGTGATCGAAGCGTCGAGCGGATCGACTGCGGTTTCCGAAGCGTATTTCGCTCAGATGCTTGGCCTCCGCTTCATCGCGGTGGTTCCGCGCTCGACTGCAAAGCCGAAGATCGACGCCATCCAATTTTATAGCGGCGAGTGTCATTTCGTCGATGCGCCGGGTGAGATGTATGCCGCCGCCCAAGCGCTCGCCGACGATCTCGGTGGCCACTATATCGACCAGTTCACGTTCGCCGAGCGCGCGACCGACTGGCGAGCGAACAACAACATCGCCGAATCGATCTTCGCACAGATGGCGCGCGAACCGCATCCGGTGCCGCGCTGGATCGTGTGCGGGGCGGGGACCGGTGGAACATCGGCCACCATCGGCCGCTTCGCCCGATATAACAGGCACGATACGAAAGTTTGCGTCGCCGATCCCGAAGGCTCGGTCTTCCACCGCCACTGGGCCGACCGGTCGGTCACTCGCCTAGAGCACCCCTCCGGCTGCATCGAGGGGATCGGGCGTCAGCGGGTCGAGCCGAGCTTCCTGCCTGACGTGGTCGACCGGATGGAAGCGGTGCCCGACGCCTGCTCAATCGCCGCCGCGCATGAAGTCAGCGAGCGGCTTGGCCGCCGCTGCGGCGGATCGACCGGCACGAATGTATGGGTCTGCGCGATGATTGCCGCAGAAATGGCTGCGCGAGGCGAGGCAGGCTCGATCGTCTCGATCCTGTGCGACGACGGCGTGCGCTACGCCGACACGATCTTCGATGACGGCTGGCTCGAAGCGAAAGGCCTGGACGTGGCAGAACCGCGCGAGCGGATCAGCGCATTCTTCGATACGGGCAAATTCTAAGTGGAGCGGGTGAAGGGAATCGAACCCTCGTCGTCAGCTTGGGAAGCTGCTGCTCTACCATTGAGCTACACCCGCGCGCCGGACGGCGGCATTTGCCGCAGCGTAGAGGTTTGGTCAACGCGAGAAACGCGTTCCTCGTAGCGATGTGGAGCCTGAGGACCAACACCTTGGCGTGCGCAGAAAGAAGACGCTAGGCAGGCGAGCAAGATAACAGACGGGACACCAGACGCATCATGATCAGCGACGATCGCATCATCCTTGGCCTGCTGGGCGCATTGCTCGCCTTCGTTTTTGCGACGCGCGACCGGCCGGGCTGGCAGCGGTTCTACGTCTTCGTGCCGATCATTCTCGTCTGCTACCTCGTCCCGTCGCTATTCGTGACGACCGGGCTGATCGACACGAGCGAGAGTCAGCTGTGGCCGGTGGCGAAGGATTATTTCCTGCCCGCCGCGCTGTTCCTGATGACGCTCAGCATCGACATCAAGGGAATTCTCGGCCTCGGCAACAAGGCGATCATCATGTTCCTGACCGCCACGGTCGGGATCATCCTCGGCGGTCCGCTGGCGCTATGGATCGTCGCGCAGTTCGAGCCTTCGGTGATCGGATCGGGCGACACTGCGGCCTGGCGTGGGCTAGCCACGCTAGCGGGCAGCTGGATCGGCGGCGGTGCGAACCAGACTGCCATGCTGGAAGTCTATGGCTATCCGCTGGAAGGATTTGCTGCCCTGCTCGCGGTCGACATCATCGTCGCGGAGATATGGATGATCTTCCTGCTCTACGGCGCCGGAGCGACCGAGCGGGTCGACCGCTGGCTGGGCGCGGACAGTTCCTCCATCGCCCGGCTGCGCGACAGCATGGCGGATTACTCCGAACGGATCGAGCGCGTGGCCAAGGCCAATGACTATGTGCTGCTGTTCGGCGCGACCATGGCCGTCGTCGGCGCGTCGCACCTGCTCGGCGGATGGATCGGAGGCTGGTTTGCCAGCATGCAGGGCGAGGACGCGACGCTCGCGAGCGAGTTCTTCTGGGTGGTCGTCATCTCCACCACCGCCGGCCTCGCCGCCAGCTTCACCCGCGCGCGAGAATTGGAGGGCGTCGGCGCGAGCAAGTTCGGCGTGCTCTTCATCTTCCTGCTGGTGGCCATCATCGGCACGCGCATGGACGTGACAAAGATCATGGACGCCCCCGCCTTCATGGCCATCGGCGCGATCTGGATGCTGTTCCATATCGTCCTGCTGCTGGTAGTCGCCAAGATCATCAAGGCGCCGTTCTTCTTCGTCGCGGTCGGCAGCAAGGCCAATGTCGGCGGGGCAGCGAGCGCGCCGGTGGTGGCGGCCGCCTTCCATCCGGCCCTTGCCCCTGTCGGCGTGCTGCTCGCTGTGCTGGGTTATGCGCTCGGTACTTATGGCGCGATCCTGTGCGCGCAGATGATGGCGGCGGTCAGCTAGTCCGATGGCAAAGCCAGATCAGTCAAAGCCAAGAAGCGTGCGTTTCGACGACGCAGATTGCTATTTCGACCAATTTGGTTCGGGGTGGATGAAATTGTCCAAAGGTGCGGCCGAAAACGCTGTAGCTCGAATACTGGAAGGTCCAAGCGAGTTGCTGGAAATCGAAGGGGGCATTTGGCGAAATCCGGGCTTTGAGGCCAGGCTCGACGCGATCATCGCTATGCGTCATTTCGACAAATCAGAATACGCCAACATCGTTCGAGAATACTTTCGCGAACTGCCTGACACCTATGATACGTTCATTGTGACGAGCCGCTAATCCAAGTGAAGGTTTCATCTGAAACCGGTTGATTTCGGACGCCTCGCTTGCCAGAGCCGTTGGCACGAAAAGAGAGGAATCTTTCATGCGCCATGTCGACCATTTCATCGCCGGGAATAGCCCCGCCGCCACTCGCAAGCACCAGATCTGGAACCCATCGACGGGCGAGGTCCAGGCCGAAGTCGCGCTGGGCGATGCCGCGCTGCTGCAGAAGGCTGTCAATGCCGCGAAAAAGGTCCAGCCCGAATGGGCGGCGACCAATCCGCAGCGACGTGCGCGCGTGATGTTCGAGTTCAAGCAGCTGGTCGAAGCGAACAAGCAGGAACTGGCCGAGTTGCTTTCGAGCGAACATGGCAAGGTCGTGGAGGATGCGCATGGCGACGTGCAGCGCGGGCTCGAGGTGATCGAGTTCGCATGCGGCATCCCCCAGGCGCTGAAGGGCGAGTACACGCAGGGCGCAGGCCCCGGCATCGACGTCTATTCGATGCGCCAGCCGCTGGGTATCGGTGCGGGCATCACCCCGTTCAATTTCCCCGCCATGATCCCGATGTGGATGTTCGGCATGGCGATTGCGGCGGGCAATGCCTTCATCCTCAAGCCCTCCGAGCGCGATCCGAGCGTTCCGGTTCGCCTTGCCGAACTGTTCCTTGAAGCGGGCGCGCCCGAGGGGCTGCTGCAGGTCGTCCATGGCGACAAGGAAATGGTCGATGCGATCCTCGACCATCCCGATATTCCGGCGATCAGCTTCGTCGGTTCCTCCGACATCGCGCAGTATATCTACTCGCGCGGAACGGCGAACGCGAAGCGCGTGCAGGCCTTCGGCGGCGCGAAGAACCATGGCATCGTCATGCCGGACGCCGATCTCGACCAAGTGGTGAACGACCTTGCCGGAGCCGCTTTCGGCTCGGCGGGCGAACGCTGCATGGCGCTGCCCGTGGTGGTACCCGTGGGCGAAGACACCGCCGACAAGCTGCGCGAGAAGCTGATCCCTGCTATCAACGGCTTGCGCGTCGGCGTGTCGAACGACCCCGATGCGCATTACGGCCCGGTCGTCACGCCCGAGCATAAGGCGCGGGTCGAAGGCTGGATCGACACGGCCGAGAAGGAAGGCGCGGAAGTCGTCATCGACGGGCGCGGTTTCAGCCTGCAGGGTCACGAGGACGGCTTTTTCGTCGGCCCGACGCTGCTCGACCGCGTCACGCCGGACATGGAAAGCTACAAGGAAGAAATCTTCGGCCCCGTGCTCCAGATCGTGCGCGCGAAGGATTTCGAGGAAGCGGTCAAGCTGCCCAGCGAGCACCAGTACGGCAACGGCGTCGCCATCTTCACCCGCAACGGCCACGCGGCGCGCGAATTCGCGAACCGGGTGAACGTCGGCATGGTCGGCATCAACGTGCCGATCCCGGTACCGGTCAGCTATCACAGCTTCGGCGGCTGGAAGCGCAGCGGCTTCGGCGACATCGATCAATACGGCATGGAAGGTTTGAAGTTCTGGACCAAGGCGAAGAAGGTCACCCAGCGCTGGCCCGACGGCGGCGGCGACGGCAGCAACGCCTTCGTCATCCCGACGATGGGCTGATACATGACCCGCCTAGCCCTCGCATCGATTACCGTCTTCGCGCTGTTCGCCTGTTCGCCCGGCCAGACCACGCCGGACGATCCCGCCCCGCAGCAGACCGCCATTCCGGTCGAGCCCGATGGCGGCATCGGCGACGGCGCACCGCCCTTGCCGGAGCTTATCGGCACGATCCCGCCACGCTTTCGCGGGGTGTGGGATTTTGTCGAAGGAAGCTGCGCCCCGGCGTCCGACCTGCGGATTGAGATCGGCGAGGACTCGATCACCTTCTATGAATCCGCGGGCCAGTTGACCGGTATCGAGGACAGCGGGACTGGGAGCGTGATCGTCACGCTCGCCATGGAAGGCGAAGGCGAAACGTGGGAAGAGCGCCGCGAGCTGGTGCTCGAAGATGGCGGAGCGCGGCTGCTTGTCCTGGACCCGGCCGACCCAAGCGCCGGCCGCGACTTGCCGCGCAAGCGCTGCGATAACTGAGGAGGACAATATGCGTAGTCTGTTTTTAGGTGCTGTGGCACTGCCTCTCGCTGCGTGCGCAGGAACATACGGAGAAGCACCTGGCTCGGTCCCGGCAAACGAAGCCGGCGGCGAATGCGATGCCCAGCCGGTCCAGTATCATATCGGGCACGAGGCGAGCGCCGAAATGGGCGCCACCATACTGCGAGAGAGTGGCGCGAAAACGCTGCGCTGGGGCCCGCCGAACTCTGCTTGGACGATGGACTACCGCACCGATCGCGTGAACGTGCGCTATGACGAAAGCCGCGAGATCATCGAGATCACCTGCGGGTGAACGATCGCCGCCACGCCTTCACCGGCTCTCCGTTCGAAGCGCAGTTCGGCTTCGCTCGCGCGGTCCGCGACGGCAACCGGATCATCGTTGCCGGCACCGGCCCGGTGGAAGACGACGGTTCGAGCACGCAAGGCGGTGCCGCCGAACAGGCCGAGCGCTGCTGCACCCTGATCCTTCGCGCGATCGAGGAACTCGGCGGGTCGGCAAGCGACGTGATCCGCACACGCATGTTCCTGACCGAACCGACCGATCAGGACGCGGTGGGGGAGGTCCACGCCCGCTACTTCAGCGAGGCGCGCCCCGCCGCAACAATGGTAGGCTGCGCATGGCTTTGCAGACCGGAATGGAAAGTCGAGATCGAGGCCGAGGCAATCGTTCGCGACTGACCGGCCTCGCCCCTTCCCTTGCCCCCGTCAGAGGGCTAGAGCGCACCGCATGACAGGACAATTCCAGCTTACCGACGACCAGCTGGCCATCCAGGAAATGGCCCAGCGTTTCACCGCCGACAACATCACGCCGCATGCGGGCGAGTGGGACGAGAAAAGCCACTTCCCGCGCGAGGTGATCAAGCAGACCGCCGAGCTCGGTTTCGGCGCGATCTACGTTTCGGAAGAGAGCGGCGGCATCGGCCTCGGCCGGCTCGAGGCAGCGCTGATCATGGAAGCCATGGCCTATGGCTGCCCGACCACCAGTGCCTTCATCTCGATCCACAACATGGCCAGCTGGATGATCGACCGCTTCGGCGGCGAAGGGGTGAAGGAAAAGTACCTTCCCGACCTCGTCACCATGGAGAAGATCGCCAGCTACTGCCTGACCGAACCGGGCAGCGGATCGGATGCCGCGGGCCTCAAGACCAGCGCTGTGCTGGACGGCGACCACTATGTGCTGAACGGGACCAAGCAGTTCATCTCCGGCGGCGGGGTGAACGATGTCTATGTCACCATGGTCCGCACTTCCGAGCACAAGACCAAGGGCATCACCTGCCTCGTGATCGACAAGGACACGCCGGGTGTCAGCTTCGGCGCGCCGGAAAAGAAGCTCGGCTGGAATGCCAGCCCGACCGCGCAGGTCATCTTCGAGGATGCCCGCGCGCCGGTGGAGAACCGGGTCGGCGACGAAGGCGAGGGCTTCCGCTTCGCCATGATGGGTCTCGACGGTGGACGCCTCAACATCGGCGCCTGCTCGCTCGGCGGGGCGCAGCGCTGCCTCGACGAGGCGGTGGCCTACACCAAGGACCGCCAGCAGTTCGACACGCCGATCGCGGAGTTCCAGAACACGCAGTTCATGCTGGCCGACATGGCGACCGATCTGGAGGCCGCGCGCGCCCTGCTCTACCTCGCTGCCGCCAAGGTCACGGATAACGCGCCGGACAAGTCGCGCTTCTCGGCCATGGCGAAGCGGCTGGCGACCGACAATGGCAGCAAGGTCGTCAACGACGCACTGCAGCTGTTCGGCGGCTACGGCTATCTCAAGGACTATCCGATCGAACGCTTCTGGCGCGATCTGCGGGTCCACTCGATCCTCGAGGGAACCAATCAGGTCATGCGCATGATCGTGGGCCGGGACCTGTTGCGACAGTGAGCGAGTATTCGATGACAGACGAAGTAAACATCCACACCCACGGCTGCACCGGCCACATTTCGCTCAATCGACCCAAGGCGCTGCATGCGCTAACGCTCGACATGTGCCACGCGATGAGCGCGGCACTGTCCGGGTGGGCCGATGAGGACGAGATCGAGGCGGTCATCCTCGACCATGCCGAAGGGCGCGGGTTCTGCGCAGGCGGCGACATCAATCTGCTACGCCATTCCGCGCTGAACGATGGCGGGAAAAGCGGTCGCGAGTTCTTTCACGACGAATACCAGCTCAACCATCAGATGATGACCTATGAAAAGCCCATCGTGGCATTCATGGACGGCATCACCATGGGCGGCGGCGTGGGCATTGCGCTGCCCTGCAAATATCGCGTCGCGACCGAGAATACGCGTTTTGCCATGCCAGAGACCGGCATCGGCCTGTTCCCGGATGTCGGCGGCGGCTGGCATCTTTCGCGTCTCGGCGGACGGCTGGGCCAGTTCCTTGCGCTGACCGGCGCGCGGCTGGACGGGGCGGAATGCCACTTTGCCGGGATCGCGACGCATTACATCCCTGCCGAAAAACTGGCGGAGGCGAAGGCGCGGATCACCGAGCATCCCGGCCGCATTGCGGGCATTCTCTCCGAGCTGTCGGTTACTCCGCCCGAGCCCCGGATCGAGGCCAATTGCGAGCGCATCAACAGGCACTTCGCGTCCAACCGCTACGAGGACATCCTCGCCAGCCTCGAGGCCGACGATAGCGACTGGGCGGCCAAGGAACTGGCCACGCTGCGCACCAAGAGCCCGCAGACCTGCAAGGTCGCGCTTCGCCAGCTGGCGGAAAGCGAGAAGCTGAGCAGCTTTGCCGATAATATGCGGATGGAATATCGCATCGCATCGCGCGTCCTGACCCGCCCCGATTTCGCCGAGGGCGTCCGCGCCGTGATCGTCGACAAGACCAACGACCCCCACTGGGATCCGGCAACGCCCGAGGGCGTGAGCGAGGACCTGCTCGAAAGCATCTTTGCCCCGCTTCCCGCCAATGAGGAATGGAAACCCTTGCGATGACCCGAGCGGGTTGCTTCCCCCGTCATTGCGAGCGTAGCGAAGCAATCCATCAACGAACGGCGCGTGCTTCGCAAACATCGGAAGATGGATTGCCGCGTCGCCTCCGGCTCCTCGCAATGACTTTGGAGAGAGAAGTTTGACCTACGAGACAATTACCGTCGAACAGCGTGATGCGGTCACGCTGATCACGCTCAACCGCCCCAAGGCGCTCAATGCGCTGAACAGCAAGGTGCTGGAAGAGCTGATCGACGCTTTCGCCGCTTACCAGGCCGACAGCAGTCAGCTGTGTGCGGTCCTCACCGGATCGGGCGACAAGGCCTTCGCTGCGGGTGCCGACATCAAGGAAATGAGCGAGAAGGACGCGGCCGACTTCTATCTCGACGACTTCTTCGCGCCCTGGACCAGCGAGATCGTGAAGAAGACCCGCAAGCCGTGGATCGCAGCCGTGAACGGCTTTGCGCTTGGCGGCGGGTGCGAGCTCGCCATGATGGCGGACTTCATCATCGCTTCGGAAAACGCCAAGTTCGGCCAGCCCGAGATCAAGCTGGGGGTCGCGCCCGGCATGGGCGGGTCGCAGCGCCTGACCAAGGCGGTCGGCAAGTCGAAGGCGATGGAAATGTGCCTGACGGGCCGCATGATGGATGCCGAGGAAGCCGAGCGCAGCAACCTCGTCGCGCGCGTCGTGCCGCATGACAGCCTGCTGGACGAAGCGATGAAGACCGCCACGCAAATCGCGAGCATGCCGCCGATGGCTGCCATCGCGAACAAGGAAATGGTCAACGCCGCCTTCGAGACCAGCCTCGACCAGGGCCTGATCATCGAGCGCCGCATCTTCCAGATCCTCACCGCGAGCGAGGACAAGCAGGAAGGCATGGCCGCCTTCGTCGAAAAGCGCGAGGGCAAATGGAAGGGGCGTTGAGGTTTGCCTGCCGAATTTGCCTTCGTCTTGGTGTTCGCAGCGTCAGTAGCTGCATTTTGCACTTGGACATCCAGAACCGGCATCCTGGGCGCCACCCTCACCGGGATGATCCTGTCTTTTGCTATGAGCTTGCTCATTTGGCCCGCACCTTTTTGGGAGCCAATTCTTCTGGCGGAACTTCGCTGGGATAGGCTTTTAATTATGGCCGTGATCGTGTCGCTTGCGGCTGGCTTAGGTAAGCGGATGCAAATTGAATAAGGAATTCAAAATGAAAATCGCCTTCATCGGCCTCGGCAATATGGGCGGCGGAATGGCCGCAAACCTTGTAAAGGCGGGGCACGAGGTGAATGCCTTCGACCTTAGCGAAGATGCGCTTGCGACCGCCAAGCAGAATGGCTGTGCGACTTTCACCGATGCGGGAGAAGCCGTGCAGGGTGTCGACGGCGTGGTGACGATGCTACCCAATGGCGGGATCGTGAAGTCGGTCTACGAAGGCAGCGTGATCGGCAAGGCTCCGGCGGGCGCAGTGCTGCTCGACTGCTCGACGATCGATGTCGCCACCGCGAAGGAAGTCATCGCCAAGGCCGAAGCCGCCGGTTACGACATGGTCGATGCTCCTGTTTCCGGCGGGATCGCGGCGGCGAATGGTGGGACGCTCACCTTCATGGTCGGCGGCACCGAGAAGGCGTTCGGACGCGCCGAAGAGGTACTGCAGGCGATGGGCAAGGCCGTCATCCACGCGGGCGATGCGGGTGCGGGCCAGACCGCCAAGATTTGCAACAACATGCTGCTCGCCATCTCGATGATCGGCACGGCGGAAGCGATGAAGATGGCCGAGAAGCTCGGCCTCGATCCGCAGAAATTCTACGAGATCTCCAGCCAGTCTTCGGGCTATTGCTGGTCGCTCAACGCCTATACGCCCATGCCCGGTGTGGGCGTCGAGAGCCCGGCGGACAATGATTACAAGGGCGGCTTTGCGACCGCGCTCATGCTCAAGGACTTGCGGCTGGCCATGGATTCGGCGCAGGATGTCGACGCCACCACCGTTCTAGGTGCGAAAGCGGCGGAGATTTACGAGAAGCTGGCCGAAGAGCACGGCGCGCTCGACTTCTCCTCTGTCATCAAGACGCTCTGATCTCGGCGATTATCCGCGCCAGCCAGTCGCGCGGCTTGGTGCGTTTGCCGATATCGGCGACGAATTCCTGACCGCGCGCCACGCTCCGCAACCTGCCACCGCGCAGCCAGCGGTCGGCGCGGTCGTGGTAGCTGAGGCCGCCCTTGCGTAGCCAGTCAGGGCGGCCCCACAGGCTCGGCGGGCCTTCGGGCACGGTCAGCCGCAGGGCATCGCTGGCGCGATTGGCGACGCTGCCGGGCCCGGCATAGATCGTGTCGTTCGTGCCATGCATAGCGAGCGCATGCGGATGGCGGCAATCGACGAGCCACTTCGGCACCCTATCTGCCAGTGCGATCACCTCCTCAACCTCGAGATAGCCGAAGATGCGGTGATGCGGATCGCTGCCGTCCGCGCGGAACAGGCCGAAGAACAGGAACACGTCGCCAACCCCGACCCCGCGATTGGCCAGATGCGTTTGCGCCGCGCCGACCTGGCCGAACAGGCAGGCACCGTCCTCGGTGAACATCGGATCGTGATGGCAGAGGTCTTCGGCATCATGTTGGCCCCGGCTGGCCGCATGCGCCAAGTCTCCCAGCCCGAGATCGCCATAACTCGTCCGCGAGGCTCGTCCCGCCGGGATCGGCAGGCTGATTGGCCGCCCATCGACGATCGGCGAGGATCCGCCGCCCGATGCGCTGTCGAAGCCCTTGCGACTGAAGATAATCCGCATGGCGCACTCGCTGCCCGCTGCGCTGCAAGGTGACAACCCCGCACTTCGGGCCTAAATGCGCGCGCATGGCTACGCAGACACACGCAAAGATCACCGCCCTCGTCATGGCCGGCAAGCGCTCCGGCGTCCTCGACCCGCTGGCCGAGCGTGCCGGTGTCGCCCAGAAATGCGTCGTGCCGGTCGGCGGCATGCCGATGATCGAGCGGGTGATCGCTAATGTCGCTGCCTGCGATCGCATCGGTGAGATCCGCGTTGTGGCGCATGAACCGGACGAGATCGCGGCGATCCCGTCGATCAAGGCGCTGATGGACGAAGGCCGACTGGTGTTCCGCCCCGGCGCGTTCAACCTCGTCGACAGCGTGTTCTCCGGCGCGGAGGGCGCGAGCTATCCGATCATGATTACCACGGCCGACAACTGCCTGTGGCTGCCGCACGACTATGCCGAATTCATCGACAAGGCGATCGCCAACCAGGCAGGCGCCGCCGCTGCCCTGGCGCGAAAGGAAGGGGTCATCGCAGCCGATCCGGTGGGCCAGAAGAAGTTCTACGAGTTTTCCGACGGCGGCTATTCCAACTGCAACACCTACTGGATCGGCAGCGAGCAGGCGCTCAGCGCGGCGGAGATCATGCGCGGCGGCGGGCAGTTCGTGAAATTCCCCAGCCGCATCGCCAAGGCCTTCGGCGTGGTGAACCTAATCCGCTTCTTCCTCGGCTGGGGCACGAAAGAGAAGCTGTTCGCACAGGTCTCCCGCCGCTTCGGCTTCAAGCTGGTCCCGATCGAGATGAGCAATGGCTATTGCGCGATCGACGTCGATAACGAGCGCACTTTCGAAGTCACCGAACGCCTGCTGGCCAAACGGAACACCTCCGCCGCCTGAGGCAGCGATACTCGGGCAATGAAAAGGCTGCTCCGCAATATCGGCTGGCTGCTCAGCGGTCGCGGCGTCAATGCCGTGCTGAGCCTCGTATATCTGGCGATCGCGACGCGGACGCTGGGCCTCGACGGGTTCGGATATTTCGCGCTCATCGTCGCGCTCGGGCAGACCGTCACGGGCATCGCCAACTTTCAGACCTGGCAATTCGTCGTGCGCTGGGGCGCGGGCGAGGACGGCCCTGCGGAAGCGACCGGTTTCGCCATCGCGCTCGACATCCTGTCCATCGTGCTCGGGACTGTGCTCGCCGCCGCACTGTGCTGGTCGGCGCAGTTTTGGCTACCCCTGCCGCCCGATCTGCTGTGGCTCGCCTTTGGCTTCTGCATGGTCTCGCTGCTGGCCATCCGCACCACACCCACCGGGCTGTTGCGACTGCGGTTCGAATACGGGCGAGCGACGGCAGCCGAGGCGGTGCAGCCGATAATCCGCGCATTGGGCGCAATCCTCGCCGCGATCTTCATGCCGACCGTCACCGGCTTCATCCTCGCCTGGGCCGCTGCCGAAGTCTGCGTGGCTGCCGCGCTCTGGTTCGCTGCCGGCCGGACCGAGCGGATCGACTTCTCTCAGATCAGCTTGTTCCGTCTCCCGCGCGAGCATGCCGGGGCGTGGAAATTCGTGTGGTCGACCAATCTTACCGGCAGCCTCAATGTAGGCTCCAAACAGGTGCTCATCCTGCTGGTCGGCGCGATCGGCGGCGAGGCGTTCGCCGGTGGCTTCCGTGTCGCCAGCCAGCTTGGGCAAGCGCTGGTGAGTTTAGCGCAGACGGTCTCCAAGGCCATCTATCCCGAGCTCGTCCACGCCCGCGACAATGCCCACGACATGGCGCGCCGCATGGCCAATATCGCGCTCGTCGGCGGCGCGCTGGCCGTGCTGGTCGCGATCTTCCTCGGGCGGCCCGGACTGGTCCTGATCGCCGGGCCCGAATTCCGCGTCGTCTACTGGGCGATGGTCATCCTCGCCATTGCCGGGGCGATCGAGCTGGTCGGGGCTAGCCTGGAATCGCTACTGGTCAGCGCCGGACGCGCCGGCACCGCCTTCGTCATGCGCGCGGTGCCGACGATCATCGGCCTGTCGCTGCTGCAGGTGGCGATGGACTGGAACGGGCTTAAGGGCGCGGCTTTCACCGTTCTCGGCGCCAGCGCGCTGTCCGTCATCGGGTTCTGGGTGGCGGTGATTTCGCTCAGCCAGATCACCATCACCGTGGAACCGAAAACCGACAGCCGCGACTAGCGGCCGCCGACTTCGCTGGGGACCGGCGTTCCGGCTGGAGCACTTTGCTCCTTGTAGGCGAGCACCGGCTTCCTTGCGGCCTGCGTCTCGTCGAGGCGGCGACGCGGGGCATAGAATGGTGCGGTCTTGAGCGTTTCGTCGCCTGTCTTGGCCCGCTCCGCAACGCTGCGCAGAGCTAGGATGAACTGGTCCAGCGCCGCCTTGCTCTCGGTCTCGGTCGGCTCGACCAGCATCGCCCCATGCACCACCAGCGGGAAGTACATGGTCATCGGATGATAGCCTTCGTCGATCAGCCCCTTGGCGAGATCGAGTGTCGACATCCCTTCGGCAAAGCCTTTGTCGCTGAACAGCGCTTCGTGCATGCAGGGGCCGCTGTGGGCGAAGGGCGCATCGAGCACGTCCTCAAGGCTGCGCAGAATGTAATTCGCATTGAGCACGGCATCCTCGGCCACCTGCCGCAAGCCGTCCGCCCCGTGGCTGAGGATATAGGACAGCGCGCGGGTGAACATGCCCATCTGGCCGTGGAACGCGGTCATGCGCCCGAAATGCTGCATGCGCCCGCCGAAATGCTCTTCGGAGAAGCTGTCGGCATCCTCTTCCTCGACGAGGTGGACGACGCCGTCCTTCGTCCGCGAAGTATAGGGCAGCGGGGCAAACGGGCTGAGCGCCTCGGAAAGCACGACCGGGCCGGAGCCCGGGCCGCCGCCGCCATGCGGGGTGGAGAAGGTCTTGTGCAGATTGATGTGCATCGCATCGACGCCGAGATCGCCGGGACGCACCTTGCCGACGATGGCGTTGAAGTTCGCCCCGTCGCAATAGACGAAGCCGCCAGCCTCGTGGACCGCGTCGGAGATCGCCTTCAGGTCGCGCTCGAACAGGCCGAGGGTCGAGGGATTGGTGATCATTACGCCTGCGACATCGGGACCGAGGCGGCTTTTCAGCGCATCGAGATCGACGCGGCCGTCCGAATTGGCCGGAATATCCTCGATCTCGTAGCCGGCGAAGGCGGCGGTGGCGGGATTCGTGCCATGCGCGCTTTCGGGCACGAGGATGACCTTGCGCGCATCGCCGCGCGCTTCGAGTGCGGCGCGGATGCAGAGGATGCCGCACAGCTCGCCATGCGCGCCGGCCTTGGGGCTCATCGCGACACCATGCATGCCGGTGAGGTGGATGAGCCAGAAGGCTAGCTCGTTGATCACCTCCAGCGCGCCGCGCACCGTATCGACTGGCTGCAGCGGATGGACGTCGGCAAAGCCGGGCATCCGCGCGACCTTCTCGTTGAGCCGCGGATTGTGTTTCATCGTGCAGCTGCCGAGCGGAAACAGGCCGAGGTCGATGGCATAGTTCTGCCGGCTGAGACGCGTGTAATGGCGCACGGTTTCCGGTTCGGTCAGGCCGACGAGCCCGATCGGTTCGCTCCGCTCGAAATCGCCGAGGCGGCTGGTCGGCGCGGGCGTCGGCGGGCTCGGCTGCTCAACACCGGCCAGATCCAGCTTGGCCGCGAAATCGAAATCGACGCCGGTCGTCTCGCTGTGACCGATCTCGAACAGCAGCGGTTCTTCGAGCATCAGCGCGCGATTGCCGGTTGCGGTGTCGGGACCGCTCATCGCCTTGTCGCCCTCGACCGGGGTGCCGGGCTTCCAGCCCGATGCGTTCGGAGTTTTCGTCGGCGCGTTCATGCCAGCACCTCCTCGAGCGCGGAGGCAAGGATTTCGATATCCTCCTCCGTTGTGGTTTCGGTCACTGCAACCAGCAGCCCGTTGGCAAGCGCCTCATTGCCGGGGAACAGGCGGCCGAGCGAAACGCCGGCCAGCACATCCTGCTTGGTCAGCTTGCGCACAATCTGGCGGGCATCGCCATCCAGCAGCAAAGTAAACTCGTTGAAGAAAGCTTCGTTGAGCACCTCGACGCCGGGCACTTTGGCCAGCCGGTCGGCGGCGATGCAGGCGAGGCGGTGGTTCTCCATCGCGAGCTGTCGCAACCCCTTCTCGCCGAGCAGCGTCATGTGGACGCTGAACGCCAGCGCGCAGAGGCCCGAATTGGTGCAGATGTTCGAGGTCGCCTTCTCGCGGCGGATGTGCTGTTCGCGCGTCGACAGCGTCAGGACGAAGCCGCGCTTGCCCTCCGCATCGACCGTCTCCCCGCACAGCCGTCCGGGCATCATCCGGACATGCTTTTCGTCACGCACGGCGAAGAGGCCTAGATACGGCCCGCCGAACTGCAGGCCGACGCCGATCGACTGTCCCTCTCCGACGACGATATCCGCGCCCATTTCACCGGGCGATTTCACCGCCCCGAGCGCCACGGGCTCGGTATTGACCGCGATCACCAGCGCGCCCTGCCCATGCGCTGCCTCGGCGATCTTCGCGATGTCGGGAAGGCGGCCGAGGATGTCGGGATATTGCACCACGACGCAGCTCGTATCTCCATCGATCCGCGCGATAAGGCCGTCGTCATCGGGCTTGGCCGTCAGGCTGGGCGGAGCGCCGGCGATCTCGTCGTCGGTGAACTTGGCCATCGTCCGCACCACCTCGGCGTAATGCGGGTGAAGCGCGCCCGACAGCACGACCTTGCGCTTCTTGCCGCGGGCGATGCGGCTGGCCATGGCAACCGCTTCCCAGCAGGCGGTCGAGCCATCGTACATCGATGCATTGGCGACCGCGCAGCCGTAGAGCCGCGCGACCTGCGTCTGGAACTCGAACAGCATCTGCAGCGTGCCCTGCGCGATTTCCGGCTGGTAGGGCGTATAGGCGGTGAGGAACTCGCCGCGCTGGATGATGTGATCGACGCTGGCGGGGACATGATGCTTATAGGCTCCCGCCCCAAGGAAGAAGGCTGCGTCCGACGCCGCGAGGTTCTTCTTGCTGAGCCGCCGCATGTGTTTTTCGACCGCCATCTCGCTGGCGTGCATCGGGAGGCCTTCGATCGGGCCGTTCAGCCGCGCCTCTTCCGGCACATCGACGAACAGGGCATCAATGTCGCTCGCGCCGATCTTGGCGAGCATCGCCGAACGGTCGGTATCGGTCAGGGGTAGGTAGCGCATTTCGTGTTCCCGTCGTCCCGGTGAGAGCCCGGGAGGCAATTAGAGACTGTCGCAGAAGCTCTTGTAGGCTTTCGCGTCCATCAGGCCTTCGAGCTCGCTCTTGTCGCCGATGGTCATCTTGAAGAACCAGCCGGTTTCCTCAGGCGAAGTGTTCACCAGCGCGGGGTCTTCCTCCAGCGCCTCGTTCGATTCCATCACTTCGCCGCTGATCGGCGCGTAGACGTCGCTGGCGGCCTTGACGCTTTCGACAACGGCAGCGTCCTTGCCCTTGTCGATCACGCTGCCGACTTCGGGCAGTTCGACGAAGACGATGTCGCCCAGCTGGCCCTGCGCGTAATCGGTAATGCCGACGGTGGCGCTATCGCCCTCCACGTCGATCCATTCATGCTCTTCGGTGAAGTAACGGGCCATCGGGTCAGCTCCCTCGGTAATAGTTGTGGGAGACGAAGGGGAGCGTCACCACCTTCGCCGCAAGTCTCTTGTTACGAACCATGATCTCCAGATCGGTTCCCGCTTCGGCATGGGCGACATCGACATAGCCCATGGCGATCGGGTGGCCGAGCGTGGGCGAGAAGCCGCCGCTGGTGACGCGGCCGACCTTGTCGTCGCCCGCGTAGATTTCCGCACCTTCGCGGGCCGGCAGGCGCCCTTCGAGGGCAAGGCCCACGCGGCGTTCCTTCGGGCCGGACTCCATCAGCGTCTTCACCGCGTCGAAGCCCATCCAGCCGCCTGTCTCGCGGCGCTTCTTGGTGAGCGCGAAGGCGAGATCGGCGCTGACCGGATCGACCGTGTCGGTCATGTCGTGGCCGTAGAGCGGCAGGCCCGCCTCAAGCCGCAAGCTGTCGCGCGCGCCGAGGCCTGCCGGACGCACTTCGATCTCCGCGCACAGGCGGTCGCACAGGGATTCCGCGAATTCGGCAGGTACCGAAATCTCGAACCCGTCCTCGCCGGTGTAGCCTGCGCGGGTGATCCGCAGCGGCCATTCGCCGAAATCGTGCTCAAGCGATTGCATGAATACGAGCTGCTCGGGCACCCCGCGCATGATGCGGTTGAGCGCAGTCGCGGCATTGGGCCCCTGCAGCGCGACCAGCGCAAAATCGTCCATGTGCGTGAGCGTGACATCGTCGTCGAGATGCTCGCGCAGATGGGCGATATCGTCCCACTTCATCGCACCATTGACGACGATGTAATAGGCAGGTTCGCCCCAACGGCCTTCGGTGCCAGCGTCCTCGTCGCCCTCGATCCACGGGGTGGCATTCGTCACCATCAGATCGTCGAGGATCCCGCCCTCGTCGTTGAGGAGCAGCGAGTAGCGGACCCGGCCCGGCTTCAGCGTGGCGATGGCGCCGGGAAGCAGCTTCTCCAGTTCCTCGGCTGCCTTTTCGCCGGTCACCATCAGCTGGCCCATGTGGCTGACATCAAACAGGCCCGCATTGCTGCGCGTCCAGTCGTGTTCGGCGACGATCCCGCCGCCGGTTTCCTTGTTGTACTGGATCGGCATCCAGTAACCGGCGAACTCGACCATGCGAGCGCCCTTGCCGCGATGCCATGCATCGAGCGGCAGCGTGCCGGTTTCCTGCTGTTCGTTTTCTTCAGTCTCGCTCAAGTCCCGTCCTTCAAAGCATGGGCGCGCCGATCCCGGCGCGGGAAAACAACCCATGCCCCCTCTGTCGGGAAACCTGAGAGACTGACACGCGGATGGGCGTGCTTACCCCTTCGGTGGCTGGCCGCGATGGCGACCGGCGCTTTCCAGAGTGTCGATGGCCCGCACGGTCCGGTGGCCTGAGAGTTTCCGGGGCGGTTGCTCCTTCGGCGGTACGGGGACGCCGCCCCGCACGCTCTCCCGTGCGCGCCCGCTACAGAATCGCTCCCGCAGCCGACGCCTGTTGCACTGCGGCAATCCCCGCGCAGCGTCAATCGCGAAAAGGGTTATTCCCCGGCCTCAATCGCGCGGCTTAGGAGCGCGAATTCCTCTCCATGGGCGCTCTATTGCAATGCTGCCAATCAGCGCGCTGCGAGCCAGACGAGGTAGAGCGCCGAGGCGACGATCCACAACCCGCCCAGCGTCTTCAAGCGGCGCGCGCCAAGCCACAGCGCGATGGGTCGGGCAAGGAACGCTCCGAGCATAGCGCCGGGTGCCGCGAGCAGCACGACCTCCCAGGCGACCGTCCCTGCCTCGACGTGCCAGAGCAGCCCGGCGATGCAGCTCACCGCGGAAATCACGCAAGCCGTGCCCACGCACAGCACCATCGGGTAATGGCGCAGGAATAGGTAGAAGGCGACCAATTCTCCGATGCCGACCGAAAACAGCGCTGTGATCGCGCCGCCGGGAATGGCGATCAGGGCCAGCATGGCGAGATCGACGCGAGCAAGGCGATCGCGCTCAGCCACGGCAAGGTTGACCGTCCACGTCGCCACTATCAGCGCAATCCCGAGCAGGATGGAGAAGGTCTTGTAACCCAGCAGCACCATGCGCGGGTCGAAATCCACCATGCGCTGGGTCCACAGTAGCGCCGGTGTAGAGAGGGCGAGCACCAATGGGCACACCAGCCAGTAGTCGCGTGCGCGCGTACTGGCTTCCAGCGGGTTCGGCTCATGCTGGTGATAGAGCCGGTCGGTCCAACGCAGCGCGCCTAGGCTCATGCCGAACGACTGGATGCCCATCGAGACCGCTACAACCTGCAAAGGCCCGAGCGTCATGTTCCCGAGATCGCGCAAGGCGTTGAACACCGGGACGAAGACCACGCCCCCGCCGGTCCCGCTGGCATTGGCGATGATTGCGCCCACCACGCCTACGCCGGGAAGAAACCAGAGATCGCGCATCAATGCGAAATCGTAGCGCGTAAAGAACCACAAAGCGGCGTAGGCCAGCGCAAGCCCTGCCCCGCCGATCATGGCGAGGCGCGAGCTATGTCCCAGCGCCGGCTGGACGCGGTTCAGTCGAGATTGGGCCTCAGCCATCTTTCGGCCGTCGCCATATCGACCTCGCGCCGCTGCGCATAGTCTTCTAGCTGGTCGCGCCCGATCCGGGCGACGCCGAAATACTGCGCTTCCGGGTGCCCGAAATAGAACCCGCTGACCGCAGCCGTCGGCCACATGGCGAAATTCTCGGTCAGCGTCAGACCGGCGTTGCTGGGCACATCCAGCAAGTCGAACAGGATCGGCTTGAGGCTGTGATCCGGGCACGCAGGATAGCCCGGCGCAGGCCGGATGCCGCGATATTCTTCCTTGATCAGTGCCTCGTTGGTCAGCTGCTCGTGAGGCGCATAGCCCCACAGGTCGGTGCGGACGTGCTGGTGCAGGCGTTCGGCGAAGGCTTCGGCGAAGCGGTCCGCCAGCGCTTTCAGGAGGATGTCCGAATAATCGTCCTTGTCCTCCAGGAAGCGCTTCGAATGTTCTTCGATCCCGTGGATGCCGACTGCGAAGCCGCCCATCCAGTCGCCCGCCGGATCGATGAAATCGGCGAGGCACATGTTCGCCCGGTCGCGGCTCTTCTTCACCTGCTGGCGGAGGAAGGGCAGCACCACATCGTCGCGATCGTCGAGATGCAGCGTCACGTCGTCGCCGTCTCGCGCGCAGGGCCAGAAGCCTGCGACACCCTTCGCTGTGAGCCATTTCTCCTCCACGATCCGGTCGAGCATGGCATTGGCGTCGGCAAACAGCTGCGTCGCCGTCTCGCCCACGACCTCGTCATTCAGGATCGCCGGGTAGTTGCCGTGCAACTCCCAAGCGCGGAAGAACGGCGTCCAGTCGATATAGTCGCGCAGGTCGGCGAGCGACCAGTCGTCGAACACATGTACTCCGGGCTTCAGCGGCGGGGCGGCCTTGTCGGACAGGAAGGCATCGTAATAATTGGCGCGGGCATCTTCCAGGCTCAGCAGCACGCTCTGCCCCTTCCCCGCCCGGGCATCGCGGACGTGGCCATACTCGCTGGCCGTGGTCTCGACGAACTCGTTGCGTTGCGTGTCCGACAATAGTCGGCTGGCGACGCCGACCGCGCGGCTTGCATCGAGCACGTGGATCACCGGCCCCTCATAGGCCGGATCGATCCGCAGCGCGGTGTGCACCTTGCTGGTCGTCGCCCCGCCGATCAGCAGCGGCATGTCCATGCCCGCCGTCTGCATCTCCTCGGCCACGGTCACCATCTCGTCGAGCGAAGGCGTGATGAGGCCGGACAGCCCGATCATGTCGGCCTTTTCCTCGCGCGCCGTCTCGAGGATTTTCGACCAGGGCACCATGACGCCGAGGTCGATTACGTCGTAGCCGTTGCACTGCAGCACCACGCCGACGATGTTCTTGCCGATATCGTGGACGTCGCCCTTCACGGTCGCCATCACGATCTTGCCCTTGGCCTTGCGCTCGGCCTCGGGCAGCAGGTCCTTCTCCGCCTCGATGAAGGGGATGAGGTGGGCGACAGCCTTCTTCATCACGCGAGCCGATTTCACGACCTGCGGCAGGAACATCTTGCCGCTGCCGAACAGGTCGCCGACGACGTTCATGCCGTCCATCAGCGGGCCTTCGATCACTTCGATCGGGCGACCACCGGAAGCTGCAACCAGCTCGCGCGCTTCCTCCGTGTCGGACACGACATGCGCGTCGATGCCCTTCACCAGCGCGTGCTCCAGCCGCTTCTTGACCTCCCAGCCGCGCCATTCCTCGGCCGCCTTCTCATCGGCTGCGGACTTGCCCTTGTAGCTTTCGGCAAGGTCGATCAGCCGTTCGGTAGCATCCGGCCGCCGCATGAGGATCACGTCCTCGCACGCCTCGCGCAGGGTCGGGTCGATCTGGTCGTAGACGTCGAGCTGGCCGGCATTGACGATCGCCATGTCCAGCCCGGCGGGGATTGCGTGATAGAGGAACACCGAATGCATCGCGCGGCGGACGGTCTCGTTGCCCCGGAAACTGAAGGAGAGGTTGGAGAGACCGCCGCTGGTCTTGGCGTGCGGACAGGCCGCCTTGATCTCGGCCACCGCTTCGATGAAGTCGAGCCCATAACGGTCGTGCTCCTCGATCCCCGTCGCCACGGCAAAGATATTGGGATCGAAGATGATGTCTTCCGCGGGGAAACCGATGTCCGTCAGCAGCTGATAGGCACGGGTGCAGATTTCGACCTTGCGATCCTTGGTATCGGCCTGGCCGGTCTCGTCGAAGGCCATGACGACTACGGCGGCGCCATAGTCCATGCACTTGCGCGCCTGCTCGAGGAACTGGTCTTCGCCTTCCTTCATGCTGATCGAATTGACGATTGGCTTGCCGGAAACGCATTTGATGCCGGCCTCGATCACATCCCATTTGGAGCTGTCGACCATCACCGGGACGCGTGCGATATCGGGTTCCGCGGCGATCAGCTTGAGGAAGGTGGTCATCGCCTTCTCGGCGTCGAGCAGACCCTCGTCCATATTGACGTCGATCACCTGCGCGCCGTTCTCGACCTGCTGGCGCGCGACTTCGACGGCGGAATCGTAGTCGTCCGCCAGAATCAGCTTCTTGAACCGGGCGGAGCCGGTCACATTGGTGCGTTCGCCGATGTTGACGAAGCGGGCAGTCGTAAGGTCACTCATGGGTCAGGTCCGGTCGAGGTCGCGCGCTAGGACGACATCATCGTAAAGCTTGCCGCCGACATCGAAGCGGCGCGTGGCAATCTGGGTGAAGCCCTGCTTGCGATAGAAGGCGATGGCGCGGTGATTGTCGTCCTTCACGCCCAGCAGGAGGTGATCGTTGCCGGCCGCTGCCTGCATGACGGCGTCGAACAGAAGTTTTGCGATGCCGCTGCCGTGAAAACGCGACAGCACGTAAATTTTCTTCAGCTCGATATCGCCCTCTTCGGCTGCCTCGAGCTGAGGCCGGTTGAGCAAGGCATAGCCAGTGGGCGCCCCGTCTATTTCGGCGAGCCAGGCTCTCGCGCCATCGTCGAGCAGCTTGGCCAGATACGCCGCCTCATGGTGCTTCTGGCAATGCGCCACCAGAGCATCCCCGTCGATCATGCCTGCGAAGGTTTCGAGAAAAGTCGCATCGGAGACGAGCGAAAGCCGCGCAGCGCCCTCTATGCCGGCCTCGCGGATTTTCACCTCGTGATCGGGGCGCTTGCTCATGCTGCAATCGTGAAAGGTTCGAGGCCTGCCAAGCGCATTTCCGGGTCGACGGTGGGCAGCTTGCGTGGCGCGATGCCGTCGACGGCCGCGGCCATTGCGGCGATGTGGGCGGGGGTCGAACCGCAGCAGCCACCGAGCGCATTGATCCGTCCGTTGTCGGCCCAAACCTTGGTCAGCGCGGCTGTCGTCTCCGGCAATTCGTCGTATTCGCCCATATCGTTGGGTAGGCCCGCATTGGGATAGACCATCAGATAGGTATCCGCGATGTCCGACAGGATCTGGACATGCGGGCGCAGCTGCTCGGCACCGAAGCTGCAGTTGAGGCCCATCGTCAGCGGCTTGGCGTGGCGCACGGTGTACCAGAAGGCCTCGACCGTGTGGCCCGACAGATTGCGGCCCGACAGATCGGTCAGCGTGAGCGAGATCATGATCGGGATGTCCTGCCGAAGCTCGCGCTCCAGCTGCTTGACCGCCATGATCGCGGCCTTGCAATTGAGCGTGTCGAATACGGTCTCGATCAGGATGAAGTCCGCCCCGCCCTCGATCAGGGCGCGCGCCTGCTCGACATAGACATCCACGATTTCGTCGTAGGTGACTTCGCGAAAGCCCGGGTCCTCGACATCGGGCGAGAGCGAGAGCGTCTTGTTGGTCGGCCCCATCGCGCCTGCGACGAAACGGGGTATGCCGTCCTTCGCCGTTGCCTCGTCCACCGCTTCGCGGATGATGCGGGCGGCGGAGACGTTGATCTCGTGCACCAGATGCTCGGCATCGTAATCCGCCTGGCTGATGCGGTTGGCGTTGAAAGTGTTGGTGGCAAGGATATGCGCGCCGGCATCGACATAGCTGTCGCAGATCGTCCGGATCACCTGCGGCTGCGTCAAATTGACGAGATCGTTATTGCCCTTCTGGTCGGCGGTCAGGCCGGTATCGCCCGCATAATCCTCCGGCGCCAACTTGGCGCGCTGGATTTCGGTGCCGTAGGGGCCATCCTTGATCAGGATGCGCTGGCCGGCGGCTTCGGCGAATTCGGTACGCTTGGACATGTCAGGCCTTCGGTCGCAGGCCGAGCATGTGGCAGATCGCATAGCTCAGCTCGGCGCGGTTGAGAGTGTAGAAATGGAACTGGCGAACGCCGCCGGCATAGAGGCGGCGGCACATTTCGGCAGCGATTGTCGCGCTCACCAGCTGGCGGGCTTCGGGCCGCTCGTCGAGCCCCTCGAACAGACCTTCCATCCAGTCGGGGATGGCGGTGCCGCACAATCCGCTCATCCGCTGGACGGCTGCGAAACTCATCACGGGCATGACGCCCGGCACGATCTCGCCCTCGATCCCGGCAGCCTCCGCCTTGTCGCGGAACTCGAAAAAGCACTCGGGATCGAAGAAGAATTGCGTAATCGCGCGAGTCGCCCCGGCATCGAACTTGCGCTTGAGGTTATCGAGGTCGGCCTGACGATCGGGCGAATCCGGATGGACTTCCGGATAGGCCGCGACCGAAATCTCGAAATCGGCGATCTGCTTGAGGCCTGCAATCAGGTCTGCGGCGTTCTGGTAGCCGCCGGGATGCGGGGCGTAGCTGCCGCCACCGTCGGGGGCGTCGCCGCGCAGGGCGACGATATGCCGCACGCCCTCTTCCCAATATTCGCGCGCGACCTGGTCAACCTCCTCGCGGGTCGCCTGAACGCAGGTGAGGTGCGCAGCGGCGGGAATATCGGTCTCGCTCACGATACGGCGCACCGCTGCATGCGTGCGCTCGCGGGTAGAGCCACCGGCGCCATAGGTCACCGACACGAAACGCGGGTCTAGCGGGGCAAGAGTCTCCACGCTCTGCCACAGCGTCTGCGCCATCTTCTCCGACTTCGGCGGGAAGAATTCGAAGCTCACCTCGATATCGCCGGGAAGCCCCGAGAATAGGGGCGCTTCCAGCGCGCGCTGCGCTTCGCGCATCTGGTTGAGGGTCGGACTCACGATACGGCCTTTCTTGCTTCGGCATCGCGCTCTGCGATCCAGATTTTCACGACCAGCTCGCCATCCTCCAGGGCGGCGGTCTCGCCAGGGACGAAGCCGGCGTCTTGCAGCAGGTCACGCATTTGCGCGTCACCGAAGCCGAGGCGGGCATGAGCGTAGCGCTCACGCAGTTCCTCGCGCTGGTGGGCGGCGAAATCGACGATCGCGATACGCCCGCCCGGAGACGTGACCCGCGCAGCCTCTGCCAGGGCGGCGCGCGGAGCCTGGGCGAAATGAAGCACTTGATGGAACAGCACCGTGTCGAAGCTAGCCCCGGCAAAGGGGAGCGATCCGAAATCGCCCTGGACGAGTTCGACCCGATGGGTCGGCAGGTTCTGAAGTTTCGCTCGCGCCACGCGCAGCATCGCAAGGCTCTTGTCCAGAGCCACGATGTGCTCGGCGCGCTCGGCAAAGAGCTCGGCCATGCGCCCGGTTCCCGTGCCGATATCGAGCAAACGACCGAGCGGGGCGCTGCCCAAGGCTGCGTCCAGAGCGCTTTCGATCGCTTCGTCCGAGCTGTGCAGGCGGCGCAATTCATCCCAATCGTGCGCGTGGCGGGCGAAATAGGCCTGCGCCTCGGCTTCGCGGGTTTCGCGGATTTCGGCGAGCTTGCGCCGATCGGAGGCGCATAGATCGGCAAAATCGTTGTCCGCGTGTTCCGCAACGTCGAGCAAACGGATGGCACCTCCGGAAAGCGATGGCTCTCCGGCTGTAGTCGATCCTGCACGAACGAAAGTCCAGCTGCCCTCGCGCCGCCGCTCGGCAAGACCGGCGTCGCACAGGATGCCGATATGGCGCGAAACCCGCGGCTGGCTCTGGCCGAGCACCTGCGCCACCTCCCCCACGGCAAGTTCCATCGACCCCAGCAGCCGCAGGATCCTGAGGCGCGTAGGGTCGGCCAGCGCGCGGAAGAGGGTTTCGGTGTGCATTCCTGCAGGGGATATAAAGATATTTTTATATCTGTAAATCTCTACGGAAGGGTCGCTGCCGAAGCACGGCCTGTCGCAGCAAGCGGCAATTGCAAACCGGATATTTACCATTCCCCGCGATCACCGGCGGGCAATGTCGCAAACACCCTTCACTCCCGCTCCCGAGCGCGTCAGGTTCGTCGAGGACCTGCTCGACTACATGACGCTGGAAGAAAAAGCGGGGCAACTGGTGCTCTTGCCGGATGGATCGGCGAGCAGCGATCCGACGCGCATAGACCAGTTGCGACGCGGGCTGGTGAGCGGGTTTATCGATCCGGTCGGCGCCATGCGCACCCACCAATTGCAACAGATCGCGATCGAGGAAACGCGTCTCGGCATACCGCTATTCTTCGCTGCCGACCCGGCCCAGGTGCTGCCCGGTCGCCTGCCCGCCCCGGTCGGTATGGCCGCCAGCTGGAACCCCGAAGCAGTAGCTGCTGCCGAGGAGGCGCTTTCCGAAGAATACCTCGCACTTGGACTGAACTGGGCCTTTTCACCGGTCCTCGCGACGGCAAACTATCTCACCGATGCCGGCTTCGAGCAGTCTTTCGGCGAAAGCGCCTGGCTCGCAGAGCAGATCGCTGCTGGCCGCGTACGCGGATTGCAGGCGCAACGCAGCGACTTTCGGCGGCAGGTTCTGGCCACGCTCGATCTTGCCTTCAACGACAGGGCCGGACGTCGCGGAGAAGGCAGCCTGCGAGAGCGCGAACAATTTCGCGCCATTCTCAAGACGGTCGAACAGGCTGCTCCCGCGACCATCGGTCTCGATATGATAGGCCAAGGCCGGCGCAACGTCTCCCGGATCGCGAACGACGCTTTGAAAAACCTGCGCCGCGCCGGCGGGTTCGATGGGATCCTGCTGGCCGATTGGGCGCAACTGGCAGAGAAATCCGGACACCACGCCGACGGACCGGCCTTCATCGGCCTGTCGGTAGAGCGCTTGGTCGCGGCCGTCGAGGACGGGCGCATCGGTGCCAGCGAGCTCGACGAAGCCGTGCGCCGGGTTCTCGCGGCGAAATTCGATCTCGGGCTGTTCCGTCCGTCGGAGGATGTGGCGCCCGCTGCACCGCCAAGGCCCAATGACCTTCGAGACCCGGCACACGATCTGGCGAGCAAGTCGATCGTCTTGCTCCGCAACCAGGGCGGACTGCTCCCGTTGTCGCCCGGCGGCGAAGACGTCCTCGTGGTCGGCAGCGCAGCTCGCGACCGTTCGCTTTCTTCCAGCGGGAGCCGGGGCGACGCGACTAGCGTCATCGATGGCCTCGAGGCGCTCGGCATCGCACACAAGTTCGTGGCCGGCCTTGCCCTGCGCGAAGGTCAGTCGGTCATCAACAGGATGATCCACGCCGATCGCATGGCCATCGGCATGGCCGGCGAAGCCGCGCGCCGTGCGGGAATAGTGGTGGCCGTGCTCGGGCAGGGCAGCGAGCGACCGGGCGAGCCGCTGGGCGAAGCGCAGACGGTGCTGCTCGAGACATTGCGCGCCGCCAATCCGAGAACTGTCCTCGTCACGCTCGGTTCGCGGCCCTGCGATCCCGATATCGGCGGAGAGCCGCTGCCCTGCATTCTCCATGCCGGAACGCTGGGCACGCAGTCGGGTCATGCGATCGCCGAGATACTGAGCGGACAAAGCGAGCCGTCCGCACGTCTGCCCTATGCGATCAGGACGCGCAGCGGAGAGGTCCGCCTACCCTTCGGACATGGCTTGTCGTATGGCGAATTCACGCTTGGCGATCTGTCGTTAGAGCTTGGCGCCGACCGCATCCTTGCCAGCGCCCGCCTCCGGAATATCGGCGAGCGGCGCGGCGAAGAGATGCTGCAGCTCTACCTTCGCAGGCTCAACGGTCCCGACGCATCGCGGGAGGCCGTTCTCCGCGGGTTCCAGAGGATCGCGCTCGAACCGGGCCAGAGCATCCAGGTCTCATTCGAACTCGCTGCCGAGGCGCTCGCGCAATATGACGCGCAGGCCCGGTTCAAGGTCGAGGCGGGCGACTACGAAGTCCGGCTGGGCTTCAGCGCAGCGCGGGTCAGGATCGGCGAAATCGCGCTGCCGCAGCCGGTTGCCGACGCGATGAACGGTGCAGGCAAAGCAAAGATCTTGCCGCTGAAGGGAGCGGCCAACAGCTAGGACTTTCCGGTCGGGTCGGGAACGGCCGCCGCTCCGAACCCGCCACCGCCCGGCGTGAGGATCGTGAACCGGTCACCCGGCTGCATGTCGGCAGCAGCGGTCGCATCGAGCGACTCGCGCGTACCATCCACGCGGTCCACCCAGTTCGCACCCGGCTTGGCATCGCCACCGCCACGGATTCCCTTCGGCGCAACCTTCCTGCGATTGGCGAGGATATTCGCGCGGATCGGCTCGAGGAACGTGACGCAGCGCTCGACGCCGTCGCCACCGCTATACGCGCCCTCGCCTCCCGACCCGTGACGGATTGCGAAACGCTCCAGCCGCACCGGCAGGCGCGTTTCGAAAATTTCCGGATCGGTGAGCCGCGAATTCGTCATGTGCGTCTGCACCGCGCTGGTACCGTCGTGATCCGGCCCTGCGCCGGAGCCGCCGCAGATGGTCTCGTAATACTGGTGTCGCTCGTTTCCGAAGGTGAAATTGTTCATCGTCCCCTGGCTCGGCGCGAGCCGACCCGTCGCGGCAAACAGCGCGTCGGTGACAACCTGGCTGGTCTCGACATTGCCGGCGACGACCGCAGCGCCCGGCCTGGGATTGAGCATCGAGCCCCCGGGCACGATCAGCTCGACCGGTCGCAGGCACCCGTCATTCATCGGAATCGCATCGTCGATCAGCGTGCGCACGACATAGAGCGCTGCCGCCCGGGTGATCGACTTCGGCGCGTTGAAATTGTTCGGCAGCTCTGCGCTCGTGCCGGTGAAATCGAACACCGCTGAACGCGCCTCGCGGTCGATGCGGATCGCGACTTGCACCACCGCGCCATTGTCCATCGGATACGCAAATTCGCCATCGTCGAGCCGGTCGAGCAACCGCCGCACGCTCTCTTCGGCGTTGGCGAGAACATGGCCCATGTAGGCTGACAGGACCTCGGCACCGTGATCCCTTGCGGCCGCGTGCAACAGCTCTGCACCGCGTGTGCAGGCGGCGAGCTGCGCACGCAGGTCCGACAAATTGCGGTGCGGATTGCGCGCGGGGTATTTCGCGTCGGCCAGAGCTTTACGCACCGCCGCTTCGCAAAAATCTCCCTCGTCGACCATCAGCAGATTGTCGATCAGCACGCCTTCCTGCTCGATAGTGCGGCTTTCGGGCGGCATGGAGCCCGGAGCGATACCGCCGATATCGGAATGATGCCCGCGCGCGGCGACGAAAGCTTCCGGTTCTTCGGCGCCACCCTCATCGTAGAATACGGGGACGATTACCGTGATGTCCGGCAAGTGCGTCCCGCCGCGGAAGGGATCGTTCAGCACATAGGCATCGCCGCGCCGGAAACCGCGCCCGTCGCGCTTTTCGCCGCGCGTTTCGATCACCCGGGCGATACTGTCGCCCATGCTGCCGAGGTGCACCGGGATGTGCGGCGCATTAGCGATCAACGCACCATGCCGGTCGAACAGCGCGCAGGAGAAATCGAGCCGCTCCTTGATATTGACCGAGGTTGCGGTCGACTGCAGCACGACACCCATTTCCTCGGCGATCGCCATGAAGTGGTTGTTGAAGATTTCGAGGCGGACCGGATCCGCTTCGGTCCCCGCGGCCCGGTCTCGCGCAATCGGCTGCGCGCGCGTCAGGACCAGGCTGCCTTCCTCGGCGAGGCGTGCCTGCCATCCCTCCTCAACCACCGTGGTCGATCCGGGATCGATTATCAGGACCGGCCCTTCGATTGCGTCTCCTTCGTCCATCGAAGCGCGTTCGATGGTCCGCCAGCTCCCCGACGCCTGTACACCGACAGCCTCCGGAGCGGCCTGCGCTTCACCGAGGCCACCGGCATTCCCGCTCGCTTCGACGCTGAGCGCTTCGACGATGATGGGAGCTGAGGCATCGGAGTAGCCGAAGCGCTGCCGGTGCAGGGCGCGGAAAGCGGTATCCATTGCCTCGCGATCCTCGCACTCGACTGCGAGCAGGCTGTCGCTCCCTTCGAAGCGCAACCGGGCGCGGCTTTCGAGTGCAATCGCGTCCCTCGCGATCCCCTGCTGCATCAGCGCATCGCGCGCCTCGTCTTGCAGGGCTGCGAGTTCGGCATCGAAACTCTCGACCAATGGCCGCACAAGGCTGACCTCGTGGATCGCCTTTACCGGCGCGAGGCCGATGCCATAGGCGGACAGAATTCCGGCGAGCGGATGCACCAGCACCGTCTCCATGCCCAGCGCATCGGCGACCTTGCAGGCGTGCTGGCCGCCCGCACCGCCGAAACAGGCCAGCGCATAGCCGGTTACATCGTGCCCGCGTGCGACGCTGATCTTGCGGATGGCATTGGCCATGCTGTCGACCGCGATGGCAAGGAAACCTTCGGCGATCTTCTCCAGCGGCTGCGGATCCGGCATGGCGGCTGCCACCTCCTCCAACCGCGCCCGCGAGGCGGCGGGATCGAGCGGTTCGTCACCGCCCGGGCCGAAGACGCTTGGAAAGAAAGCCGGGTCGATCCGCCCGAGGAACAGGTTGCAGTCGGTCACCGTCAGCGGGCCGCCCTTGCGATAGCAGGCGGGGCCGGGATCGGCGCCCGCGCTATCCGGCCCGACGCGAAAGCGTGCACCGTCGAACTGGCAGACCGAGCCGCCGCCCGCCGCGACCGTATGGATCTGCATCATCGGCGCGGCGACACGCACGCCCGCGACCACGCTGTCGCCGGTCAGCTCGTACTCGCCCGCGTAATGCGCGACGTCGGTACTGGTCCCGCCCATGTCGAAGCCGATCAGCTTGCCGTGGCCCAATGCCTCGCCCGCTGCGACCATGCCGACCACGCCGCCGGCCGGACCCGAAAGGATCGCGTCCTTGCCGCGAAACGCGCCGACCTCCGCCAGCCCGCCATTCGACTGCATGAAGCGCAATGTGCGGGTTTCGGGGAGGCTCGCCTCCAGGTTGTCGGTATAGCGCCGCAAGACCGGCGAGAGATAGGCATCGACGACCGTCGTATCGCCGCGCGGGATAAGCCGGATCAGCGGCGCGACCTCATGGCTGACGCTGACTTGAGCGAAGCCGAGCTCGCGAGCGATCGCGGCAAGTCGCGCCTCGTGGTCGCGGTGCTGCCAGCCATGCATCAGCACTATGGCGATGGCGTCGAAACCGTCCTCACGCAGCGCCGCGAATTGCGCGCGTGCCTGCTTTTCGTCCAGCGGAAGCAGCACTTCGCCAGTCGCAGCCACCCGCTCCTCGACCTCCACGACCCGCGCGGGCAATTGCTCCGGCAGCATGATGTGCCGCGCGAAAATATCGGGCCGCGCCTGCGTGCCGATGCGCAGCGCATCGCCAAACCCGCGCGTGATGGCGAGCGCGAGCCGCTCGCCCTTCCGCTCCAGAAGCGCATTGGTGGCAACGGTCGTGCCGATGCGGACTTCCACGATCGGCCCCTCGCCGTGCTCCGCCATCAGCCGCCGCACCGCCTCGCTCGCTGCATCGGAATAGAAGCCGGGGTTCTCTGACAGCAGCTTGTCAGTCACAAGCTTGCCGTCAGGCGTCGTTGCTACGACGTCCGTGAAAGTACCGCCGCGATCAATTGCGAAGCGCCAGCCCGAAGCGGAAATCTCATCATTGTCCATTTGCTCACTCTAGGCATACATAGATCGAGAACAAGCTATGCGGGTCGCACCGAGCAACCCGATCACACCGCACAGCTTTTTTGCGTTGCAATAGGCGCACGAATCCGCACATCCTGTTCGCGATGTTGCGCCAGTACGAACTTGTTGAACGGGTCCAGGAATACGACCCCGACGCCGACGAGGCGCTGCTCAACCGCGCCTATGTCTACACGGTGCAGAAGCACGGCACGCAGACCCGCGCCAGCGGCGACCCCTATTTCAGCCATCCGGTCGAAGTCGCGGGGCTGATGACCGACCTGAAGCTCGATCAGGAAACGATCATGACCGCCCTGCTCCACGATACAGTGGAGGACACGCTGGCGACGATTGACGATATCGAGGCGAATTTCGGACCCGACGTCGCGCGGCTGGTCGATGGCGTGACTAAGCTCTCCAAGATCGAGCAGATGCCCGAGAACGAGCGCGCGGCGGAGAATTTGCGCAAGTTCCTGCTCGCCATGAGCGAGGACATTCGCGTGCTGCTGGTGAAGCTGGGCGACCGGCTGCACAACATGCGCACGCTCCACTTCATCAAGAAGCCGGAAAAGCGCCAGCGCATCGCGCGCGAGACGATGGATATCTACGCCCCGCTGGCCGAGCGTGTGGGCATGTACGAATACATGCGCGAGATGCAGATGCTCGCCTTCGAACAGCTCGAGCCCGAAGCCTTCGAAACGATCACCCAGCGCCTCGACCAGATCCGCAGCGAGGACGGCGGCCAGGTCGATGCCATCGCGCTCGACATGAAGCATGCGCTTTCGGAAGCGGGCATCGTCACCGAAGTCTCGGGCCGCGAGAAGCATCCCTATTCGATCTGGCGCAAGATGGCCGAGCGGCACGTGAGTTTCGAGCAGGTGACCGACATCATGGCGTTCCGCATCATCTGCGAGGATGTGGCCGATTGCTACCGCGCGTTGGGCGTCCTGCACACGACCTGGCAGTTCCTGCCGGGCAAGTTCAAAGACTACATCTCCACGCCCAAGACCAATGGCTATCGCAGCCTTCACACCTCGCTGATCTACGGCAAGTCGATGCGCGTGGAGGTGCAGATCCGCACGCGCGAGATGCACAAGCTCAACGAGTTCGGCTATGCCGCGCACTGGGCCTACAAGCAGGGCGACCGGCCGGACGGACAGGTCGGCTGGTTGCGCGATTTGATCGAGATCGTCGACGCCAGTCACGATGCCGAAGAACTGCTCGAGCACACCCGCATGGCGATCTACCAAGATCGCATCTTCGCCTTCACGCCTAAAGGCGCGCTGTTCCAGCTGCCCAAGGGCTCGACCCCGGTCGATTTCGCCTTCGCCGTGCACACCGATCTCGGCGCGCAGACCGTCGGCGCGAAGATCAACGGGCGGCACATGCCGCTGCGCACACAGCTCAACAATGGCGACGTGGTGGAGATCATCAAGAGCGATCAAGCCGATCCGCAGATGAGCTGGCTGAGCTTCGTCGTCACTGGCAAGGCGCGTGCCTCGATCCGCCGCGCGGTGCGCCTGAAAGAACGCGCCGAAGTCGCAGAGATCGGCAAGAAACTGTTCGACGAGATCGCTCTTCGGGTGCCGGCCAAGATCGGCAAAAAGGCCACGCGCGATGCGCTCAAGCGGCTAGAGCTCGAGGAAGAGGAAGACCTCTTCTACGCCATCGGCGCCGCCAACATCGAGGATCGCACGGTGATGGAAGCGCTGGTGCCGGGCTGCACCGAAGGCATGGCGGAAGAACCCGACTGGGCGCGCGAGGGCAAAGCGCTGTCGATCCGCGGCCTGACGCCCGGCGTCGGCTTCCAGCTCGCCGAATGCTGCCATCCCGTCCCCGGCGACCGCATCGTCGGCATCCGCAAACCGGGCGAAGGCGTGGAAGTCCACGCGATCGACTGCGCGCAGCTTGCGAGCGGGATCGATACCGACTGGCTGGACCTCTCCTGGAACAAGCGCTCGCGCGGGGCGGTCGGGCGGATGCGGGTGACGCTGTACGACCGGCCTGGCACGCTGGCCGAGATGGCCGGCATCTTCGCCAAGAACCACGTCAATGTGAAAAGCCTCGAACAGACGCAGCTCGACCACCCCTTCACGACCTACGAGATCGATCTCGAAGTGCAGGACCTCGCCCACCTCACGCGCATTCTCAGTGCGCTGCGGGCCAGCGATTCCATCGCTCAGGCGGAGCGCGTGTGACGCAGCTTGCCGGGATCGACCACATCCAGCTCGCCATGCCCCATGGCGGCGAAGCCCACGCCCGAATGTTCTGGGGCGAGATCATGGAGCTGGACGAAATCGCCAAGCCTGCACACCTCGCGGTCAACGGCGGCTGCTGGTTCGAAGGCGGCGGCGTCGCGATCCATTGCGGGGTTGAGGATGGTTTCCTCCCTGCGCGGCGCGCACACCCGGCCCTGCTGGTGAAGGATTTGCGCGCGCTGATCGCCCGGCTGGAACTGGCGGGCATTCCCTTCAAGCAGGGCAAGAAACTCGATGGCTTCATCCGTGGTGACATCGCGGACCCCTTCGGCAACCGCATCGAGCTGATGCAGCGGGTCTAGATTACGCGTTCGGTGAAGCGGACCAATTCGGCACGATAACCGGGTAAGGTCAAAACCATTCGGTCGCCGTCGACGCGCATTTGCGGACTTTCACGGGAAAAGCGGAAATAGAGCCGGTCGGAGGGCTGCTCGACACACGCCTGCAAGGTGCAGATCGTCATCCCCTCACCGCTGGTCCCGCAATAATTGCAGCCATTGTACCACCCGGACACTTCCCCCCAATGGACGCGAACCGAATAGCCGACGCCCGATACGTCGCGCCCGTCGATCCGCTCGAAGCGCCAGAGGCCGTCTTCTTCCGGCGCCGCGATCATGTGCCACAGCGTTTCGCCATGCGGGATGGTGGCGCTCGCGAGCCCGGCAATGCCCGCGACCAGCAAGCCTCCGCCGACTAGCCATGCCAGCTTCGAATGATGCTGCCCGCGTCTCACAGCAATTCCAGCGCGACTTCGGCCGTGTCGCCCGCCACTAGATCCTCGGCCTTCAGGACCTTCTTTCCCACCAGCAGCCACCATTCGCCGGTTTTCGACGGAAACACCGACGTCTTCCACCGTGTGCCGCCGATCGCCGCCATGACTTTGACCGATCCGAAACCGCGCCTGCCGCCGAATTCGAGGCGGTGCAGTCGCTCGTGCATGGTGATCGCCTCGGCCATGTCGCCGCCGATGGTGACCATGTGATAGACTGCTGTCTCGCCTTCCCAGCGCCGGATCTCGGCGGTGCAGGCGAGCGTCTCGCTCACCCGCCCACGCGGCGCACCGGCACCGGGATATTGCAGATATCCGCGCCCCCTGCCGGCACGATGAAGAACGGATCGCGGCGGTTGGCGCGGGCATCTGCATAGCGGGCGAACGTCTCGCCCTCGGTCGAAAGATACTCGAAGGCCGGCCGCTCGGCTTGCGGCAGATCGCTGGCGACGCGGATGGACAGGATCGGCGTACGCTTGTCCGCCTCTTCGGCCGTGTAAAAACCGAGATCGCCGGTCCCGCGCGGCAGCGACGACAGATGCTCCATCCCTTCGACGATCCGCCCGACGAGCGCAATATTCCGGTCGAGATGGCGCGGCGCATGACCGATCACGGTGTAAAGCTCTGCGCCCGAACCGGTGTCCGGGGAGTAATTTCGCCCGACACCGACCATGCCGTAGCAATGGACGGGCCACACCGTCGCGGGTTCGCCCTCTGTCGCATCGCCGGCGTCGGTTGCCAGCGGCCAGCCGTTGTCGAACAGCGCCGCCTGCGAATAGGAATCGACCAGCCCGTTCGCGAGGATGATGCCGGTCGTCTCGTCCGTGCCAGCCAGAGCCTCTCCACGCTCCAGCGCGAGATCGCGCTCGCTGTCCGCCAGCTTTACCGACAAGGCGATCGCGTCGCCATCCACGGTGTAGGCAGCTTCCGGGACTGCGTTCAACGATTCCGGGAGCGGTTTCGCTGTCCCGTCGGCCTCGGGATTGTCGTAATTCGGATCGCCCCACTGGACGACGTAATTGTCCTGTACGCGGTTGATGCTGATCCCGTCGTACCAGCCGGCGCGCGCCAGCATGCGGATGTTCTCCACCCAGCCTTGCGAGAACGGCTCGGACATGAGCTGGATCGTCACCTTGCGCTCTTTGCCGTCGGCGCCGGGGGCGAGTGTCATCACAAGCAGGTCGTCGGCGGAAACCACGACCCATTCCTCCGCAGAAGCCTCGGCGACGATCTCGTTCGGCGAAGGCGCGCCCTCCGACGGTTCTTGCGCCGAAACCGGAAAAGCGAGAGCGAGGGCTGCGGCGAGAGCTATGGGCTGTCTGGTCATGGCATGGACGATGCCACGACCCTGCCGAAAGGCAAGAGCGCTCGGTTTCGCTGGCCTCGGGAATCGAAAACCCCTTCCCGCGCGTTTTCGAGGGCGGAAAGGGGCTTCGAGACGATGTTCGCAGGGGATGCCTGATCCGCGCAGCACCGTCGCTGACCGGCATCCTACCATCATTTTCACAAAGCGGAATAGGCCGCCGCCACTTCGGCTTGCGATTCCCACCCGTCACCGCTAGACGCGCGCCTTCCCGGATGCCCTGCCGCGTTCAAGCAGCAAAGCGGCAGCGCGAACGGGAATGCGGAGCAGTGGCCGAGTGGTCGAAGGCGCACGCCTGGAAAGTGTGTATACGGTAACCCCGTATCGAGGGTTCGAATCCCTCCTGCTCCGCCATTTTCTCGCTCGACCTTGCCGGCCCAAAGCGACAACGCCAGCAGCAACGATCCTTGCGGCGTTGCTGCTGGCGAATGTCGCGGTGTGGGCGAAGCCCGGCCTGCTCAGACGACCGCGTCGCGCTTGACCGTGATGACCTGCGGGTAGGTGAATTCCTTCAGCCCGTCGACGCCGTATTCCGCGCCGAAGCCCGACTGCTTGTGCCCGCCGAAGGGCGAGAAGGGCGAGAGGTGCATGAATTCGTTGATCCACACCGTTCCGGTTTCGAGCTGCTCGGCAATCTCGACCCCCTTGTCGGTATCCTTGGTCCAGACCGCACCGGCGAGGCCGTATTCCGAATTGTTCGCCCGCTCGATGACTTCGTCGATACTGTCGAACTTGAGCAGCGGCATGACCGGACCGAACTGTTCCTCGGCCACGATCCGCGCGTCTTCGGGCGGATTGTCGAGGATGGTGATCGGCACGTAGTAACCGGTACCGGACGGATCCTTGTCGCCACCGGTCAGGAACTTGTAGCCATTGTCCTTGGCGTCCTGGATCAGCTCCAGCACGCGATCGTACTGCTTCTTGTTCTGGATCGGGCCGACGCCAGTCCCCTGCTGCGATCCGTCACCCACGACCACGCTCTTGGCATATTCGGCGATCGCCTTGCTTAGATCGTCGTAGATGTCCTTGTGGATGTAGACGCGCTTGGCAGCGATGCAGACCTGGCCGGCGTTGGAAAAGCTGGACCAGAACAGCTGCTCGGCCACCTTCTCGACATCGGCATCGGGCAGCACGATCGAAGCATCGTTACCGCCGAGTTCCAGCGTGATTCGCTTGAGGTCGCCCGATGCGCCCTCCATGATCTTCTTGCCGGTCGCGGTCGAGCCGGTGAAGGTGATCTTGTCGATGTCGGGGTGTTCGGTAATCAGGGGGCCGAGGCTGTCCTCGCCGGTGATGATGTTGACCGTCCCGGCAGGCACGACATCCTTGATCAGTTCCGCGATCCGCAGCGTCGTGAGCGGCGTGAAGGGCGAGGGTTTCAGCACGATAGTGCACCCCGCGACCAGTGCAGGGACGATCTTCTGGATCGCCATCATCACCGGGAAGTTCCACGGCACGATCCCGCCGACCACGCCGACGGGAACGCGGCGGGTGCGGCTGAGGCGCTGCTCGTCATCCTGGTTGATGACGTCGTCGAGCGTCAGGGTCGACTGCGCCGCGGCAAGACCGGCGGCGCCGTAGATTTCCTGCTGGGCCTGCGCATGCGGCTTGCCCTGCTCGCTGGTCAGCAGGCGGAACAGCTCGTCGGCATTGTCCTTGATCGCGGCGGCGATGCCCTGGACAACCTTCTGGCGTTCTTCCGCGCTCGTCTTCTTCCATTCCTTGAACGCGCGCCGCGCGGCGGCGACGGCACGGTCGAGCTCGTCCTTGCCGCAGGCGGGGACGCGGGCGATCACCTGCTCGTTCGCGGGGTTCACCACGTCGAGCCATTGGCCATTGTCGACCATCTCGCCGTCGATCAGGTTTTTGTAGTCGGTCATGGGGTCTCTCCTCGGTGGTCTTGGGGTGGGTCTGGGGGACTCGTCTCTCTTGCCGATACACTGTCGGGATTCGTTGCTCGTTGCAACGGGTCTTGCGATGCGGCAGCAAATTGGTGAGAGAGGAAGCGAGAGGAGAGCGCGTGCAGACCTTCGCCACCGAAGCGATCGAATGGCCCGACAGCGCCCGGCGCTTGCGCGAGCAGGTGCGCGCGCTCGTCGCCGAGCACGGCGAGCGCGATCCGGTCCGCCGCGCCAACAGCTGGACCAAGGCGGACCCTGCTTTCAGTCGCAAGCTGGGCGAGGCGGGCCTGCTCGGCATGACCTGGCCGAAGGCATACGGCGGGCACGAGCGCGACCAGCTCGAACGCTATGTGGTGATCGAGGAGCTGCTGGCGGCGGGCGCGCCGGTGGGTGCGCACTGGATCGCCGACCGGCAGAGCGGGCCTCTGCTGCTCAGGCTCGGTAACGACGAATTGAAGCGTCGCTGGGTGCCCGCCATCGCGCGGGGCGAGGCCTTCGCCTGCATCGGCCTCAGCGAACCCGGCTCCGGCTCGGACCTCGCCTCGGTGCGGACCTCGGCGCGGCGCGACGGGGACGGGTGGGTGATCAACGGCCAAAAGGTCTGGACCACCGGCGCGCATGTCAGCCACTTCATGATCGCGCTGGTTCGGTCGGAGGCGGGCAGCGAAAGGCAGGCGGGCCTCTCCCAGTTCGTCATCCCGATGGATGCGCCCGGCGTTACGGTAAAGCCGATCATCGACCTCACCGGCGCGCACGAGTTCAACGAGGTCTTCTTCGAGGACCTGCGCCTGCCCGCCTCCGCCCTGCTGGGCGAGGAGGGCCAGGGCTGGCGGCAGGCCACCGCCGAGCTCTCGCTCGAACGCTCGGGGCCGGAGCGGTACCTCTCCTCCATGGTCCTGTTCCTCGAACTGGTGCGCCATGCCGGAGCGCATCCCGATCCCGCGGTGCGCGACCTCGTCGGGCGGCTGGCGGCGGAGGCATGGACACTGCGCCTGATGAGCGCCTCGGTCGCCGCCAAACTGGCGCACTGCGAGGATCCGGCGCTGGAGGCGACCATCGTCAAGGATCTCGGTAATTCCTACGAGCAGGCGATCCCAGAGCTGGTGCAGGCGGCAGTCGAGATGGACCTTGCGGGCGAGGACGCGCTGGCCCGCGTGACCGCCTACCTGCTGCAGGTCTCGCCGAGCTTCTCGCTGCGCGGGGGGACGCGGGAAATCCTCAAGGGCATCATCGCGCGGGGGCTCGGGCTTCGATGAACGACACCCGCCGCATGCTGGCCGAGATGGCCGATCCGCTGTTCGCCGAGCTGGGCGCAGGCGCGACGATGGAGCGCGACTGGGCGCGCGTGGAAGAGCTGGGCCTGCCGCAGATTCTCGTCAGCGAAGCGGACGGCGGCTTCGGCGGCACCTGGGAGGACGCGCTGGTCGTGTTCCGCCTGGCAGGCTTCCACGCCCTCGCCCTGCCCTTGCCCGACGCGATCATTGCCACGCGCGCGGACGAGGGCAGCGAAGCGCATTTCCAGCTCGGCGCCTTTGCGCGGACCGCGCAGATCGCCGGCGCGCTCGACGCCGCGCTCGGCCTCGCGGTGGCGTACGTCAACGAGCGCCAGCAGTTCGGCCGGCCGCTCGGCAAGTTCCAGGCGGTGCAGCAGAGCCTCGCCACGTTCGCCTGCGAGGCGGCGGCGGCGAATTGCGCGGCCATGGGCGCGGCGCAGGCACTGGACCGGGGCGATGCGCGCTTCGAGGTCGCCGCTGCCAAGCTGCGCGCCAATCGCGCGGTCGGCATCGGCACCACCGTGGCGCACCAGGTTCACGGTGCGATCGGCTTCACCCGGGAATACGGCCTCCACGAGCTGACCCGTCGCTTGTGGCAATGGCGCAGCGACTTCGGTGGCGATGCGCACTGGAGCGGCATTCTGGGCGACGCGGTGATCGCGCGCGGGGCGGATGCCTTCTGGCCCGACCTGACCGCACGGACCGACTAGGCCAAAGCCAGCACGCCGGTGAGAATGTTGCGCACCAGATCGACCTGCCCGCGCGCGCCGGTCTTGGCGTAGATTTTCTTCGAGTAGTAGCGCGCCGTTTCCACCGTCAGCCCGTGCTGCGCCGCCGCTTCGGCGATCGACAACCCCTGCGACAGCGACCAGGCCAGCCTCGCCTCCGCCGGGGTCAGGTCGAACAGGTCGGCCAGCTGTTCGTGCCGGTCCGCGCTGGAGGAACGGTCGCCGCGCAAATAGACCATCGCCACCGCCCGGCTGTCGCCCGCCAGCGATTCGACGTGGACCGGCGAGACCAGCACCTCGATCCAGGGATCGCGGCTGAGGTTGAGCGCGCGCGGTCGCGCCCGCCGATCCGCCGCGCAGTCACGCAGCAGCGCGGTCAGTTGGCGGTCGATTGTCGGTAAGGATGGGGTGAGCCGGTTGTAGGGCCCGCGCCGCAACGCGCCCGAGCGGGCCAGGAAGCGCTCGGCCTGCGGGTCGCACTCCACAATCCGGCACCGCTCGTCGAGCGCGATCCAGCCGAAATTCATGCGGCTCAGCGCGTCGGCACTCAGCGAGGCGCGGGCTTTCTCGCGCTCTAGACTGGCGAGGACGCGCAGGGCGACCCGCAGATAAGGCACGAGCGCTGTCAGCAGGCTCGAGTGTTCGGCGTCCAGCTCCCCGCCCACCAGCGCGATCCACGCCTCGATGCCGATTTCCTCGCTGAGGCGCAGGGCGCGCAGGTCTTTCCCCTGCTCCATCGAGAGTTCGGTACCGGAATAGACCCGCCCCTCGCGCATGTCGGCATGCAGCAGCTCCGCCTCGCCGGCCAGCTCGCCATCGGACAGGATGAGCGGATCGCGCGCACCGGGCAGGCGCAGCTTCAGGACCGTCGCCGACACACCCGCCACGCGTCTGAGGCGTCGCAGGAACGTGCCCCACATCGGCTGTTCGAACACGCCGTCCTGCAACGGCACCAGCAGCTCGATTTCGCCCAGGTTGGGAATGCGCATGCTCGTTCGATAATACCTCCCATTTGGGAGGTCCAGCGAATTTGCGAACCGCTACCTCTCGGGTCCGTAAAGGAGTTCCGATGAGCGACGCGAAAACCCTCACCCATCTCCAGCGCCTCGAGGCCGAGAGCATCCACATCATGCGCGAAGTGGTTGCCGAGGCCGAAAAGCCGGTGATGCTCTATTCGATCGGCAAGGACAGCGCCGTGATGCTGCACCTGGCCAAGAAAGCGTTCTATCCTTCGCCGCCGCCCTTCCCGCTGCTCCACGTCGATACGACCTGGAAGTTCAAGGACATGTACGCGCTGCGCGAGAAGAGCGCGCAGGATGCGGGCATGGAGCTGATCGTCCATCAGAATCCGGAAGCCAAGGAACGCGGCATCAACCCGTTCGACCATGGCCCGCTGCATACCGATATGTGGAAGACCGAAGGGCTAAAGCAGGCGCTCGACAAATACGGCTTCGACGCGGCCTTCGGCGGCGCCCGGCGCGACGAGGAAAAGAGCCGCGCCAAGGAGCGCATCTTCTCCTTCCGCACCGCCAGCCACGGCTGGGACCCGAAGAACCAGCGCCCCGAACTGTGGAACCTCTACAACGCGCGCAAGAAGAAGGGCGAGAGCATTCGCGTCTTCCCGCTCTCCAACTGGACCGAGCTCGATATCTGGCAGTACATCATGGCCGAGAATATCGAGATCGTGCCGCTCTATTTCAGCGCGCCGCGCCCGACCTTCGAATATGAAGGCGGCCTGTTCATGGCCGACGATCTCGACCGGCTGGAAAAGGTCATGGGCTACCGCCCCGAGACCACCGAGAAATCCATCCGTTTCCGCACGCTGGGCTGCTTCCCGCTGACCGGCGCGGTCGAGAGCGAGGCTGCCACCCTGAGTGAGGTGGTGCAGGAGATGCTGCTGACCACCACCAGCGAACGCCAGGGCCGCGTGATCGACAAGGACGCGGGCGACGCGTCGATGGAGAAAAAGAAGCAGGAGGGGTACTTCTGATGACCGAACCCGTTTACCAGACCGACGCCCTCATTGCCGAGGACATCGACGCTTATCTCGAGCAGCACCAGAACAAGTCGATGCTGCGTTTCATCACCTGCGGCAGCGTGGACGATGGCAAGTCGACCCTGATCGGCCGCCTGCTCTACGATTCGAAGATGATCTTCGAAGACCAGCTCGCCAGCCTCGAAGCCGACAGCAAGCGCGTCGGCACGCAGGGGCAGGAGATCGATTTCGCCCTGCTGGTCGATGGCCTCGCCGCCGAGCGCGAACAGGGCATCACGATCGACGTCGCCTATCGCTTTTTCGCGACCGAGAAGCGCAAGTTCATCGTCGCCGACTGCCCGGGCCACGAGCAATACACGCGCAACATGGTCACCGGTGCCTCGACCGCCGACCTCGCCTGCATCCTGATCGATGCGCGCAAGGGCGTGCTGGTGCAGACCAAGCGCCACAGTTTCCTGTGCCACCAGCTCGGTATCAAGAACCTCGTCCTCGCCGTGAACAAGATGGACCTGATCGGTTACGACCAAGCCAAGTTCGATGCGATTGTCGCGGACTATGAAGAGTTCGCCAAGAGCATCGGGATCGAGAGCTTTACCGCCATTCCGATCTCGGGCCTCGCGGGCGACAACATTACCGCATCTTCGGACAACACGCGCTGGTACGATGGCCCGACGCTGGTCGATCACCTCGAAGCGGTCGAGGTGCGCAGCGCAGCCAATCTCGCCAAGCCTTTCCGCATGCCGGTACAATGGGTCAACCGCCCCAACCTCGACTTCCGCGGCTTCAGCGGGCTGATTTCGACCGGCAGCGTCAAGCCCGGGGACACGCTGCGCTCATTGCCCTCGGGGAAGACGAGCAAGGTCAAGTCGATCGTCACGATGTCGGGCGATCTCGACGAGGCGATCGCCGGCCAGTCCATCACCATCACGCTCGAGGACGAGATCGATTGCTCGCGCGGCGACGTGCTCGCTGCCGCCGACAACCCGCCCGAAGTCGCCGACCAGTTCGAGAGTACCATCGTTTGGATGGACGACGAGGCGCTGGTGGTCGGCCGCGCCTACTGGCTCAAGCTCGGCACGCAGACGGTCAGCGTGACTATCGCCGAGCCGAAATACGAGATCGACGTCAACACGATGGACCATCTCGCCGCGCAGACGCTGCATCTCAACCAGATCGGCGTGTGCGAGATCACCACCGACAAACGGATCGTGTTCGATCCCTACGATGAGAACCGCGCGCTGGGCGGGTTCATTTTGATCGACAAGATCAGCAATCGCACGGTCGGCGCCGGCATGCTGCACTTCAGCCTCCGCCGGAGTCAGAACGTGCATTGGCAGGCGACCGACATCACCCGCGATCATCACGCCGGCATGAAGAACCAGACGCCGCGCGTGCTGTGGTTCACCGGCCTGTCCGGCTCGGGCAAGTCGACCATCGCCAACGAAGTCGAGAAAAGGCTGGCGATCATGAACCGCCACACCTTCCTGCTCGATGGCGACAATGTGCGCCACGGCTTGAACAAGGACCTGGGGTTCACCGAGAGCGACCGGATCGAGAATATCCGCCGCATCGGCGAGGTCGCAAAGCTGATGACCGATGCCGGGCTGATCGTCTTGACGGCCTTCATCAGTCCGTTCCGGGCAGACCGCCAGCTGGTACGCGACATGATCGACGCGGGCGAGTTCATCGAAATCCACGTCGACACGCCGCTGGAGGTCGCCGAGGCGCGCGATGTGAAGGGGCTCTACAAGAAGGCCCGCGAGGGCAAGCTCAAGAACTTCACCGGCATCGACAGCCCCTACGAGGCACCAGAGGATCCCGAAATTCGGGTCAACACGGTGGAGATGAGCCCGGAAGAGGCGGCCGATTACATCATCGGCAAAATCCTGCCGCTCAAATAGCGCTACAACGAAAAGGGGCGCCTTACCGGGCGCCCCTTTTCCGATCTGCTTTCAAGTCGGCGATCAACCCGGGCTTTTCGGACCCGATCCGTCCGCAGCTACGACCAAGAGCGTTCCGAACGCGTCATTGTGCTTGCGATCAATCCGATAGATGGCCCGTCAGACTGCGATCCTGCCACCATACATGGTAGGCGAGCCTTCGCCGTGAATTGGTGCTTCGGCGCGGATTAGGCGCCCTCTCCGTGCCATTCGGCCATCGCTCCGCCCATCATTACCAGCGTGCGATCGGCCGCTTCGATGGTTTCCTTGCGGTGGGCGATGATCACGCGCGTGATGCCCATGGCGGAAATCGCTTCGTTCACCTTCCGCTCGTGGCGGGCGTCGAGATGCGCGGTGCCTTCGTCCATAAAGAGGATCTTCGGTTGGCGGTACAGGGCACGCGCCAGGATCACGCGCTGCTTCTGCCCGCCCGACAGCGTCGAACCCATGTCGCCGATCAGGGTCTCGTATTGCATCGGCATCTGGATGATGTCGTCGTGGATCGAGGCGGCGGTCGCGGCGGAAATGACCCGCTCCATATCGATCTCGTCGTCGAACAGCGCGATATTGTCGGCCAGCGATCCGGCAAACAGGCTGTCTTCCTGCAGCACCGCAGCCGTCTGCGAATGGAAGCTCTTGTAGCCGAAACGATGCAAGGGGATGCCGTCGATCAGCACTTCGCCGCTTTCCGGCTCCACGAGGCCGAGCATGACCTTGAGCAAGGTGGACTTGCCGCCGCCCGAGGGGCCGGTGATCGCCACGTGCTCACCCTGCTCGATGGTCAGGCTGACACCCTGCAACACCATCGGGTCGCTCGACGAATAGCGATAAAAGATGTTGCGCATCTCTATCTTGCCCTTCAGCTCGGTCACCGCATCGGTGCCGGGCTGGAAGCTGCGGTCTTCGGGCGAAAGAGCGATGTCCGACAGGCGCTCCAGGTGCAGGCCGAGCATCTTGAAGGCGATCGCCTGGTCAATCAGCGCGGCAGACTTGCTGATGAACTGTCCCTTGTAGGCGATATAGGCGAAGACCATGCCGACGCTGAAGCCCGCGCCGTCGATCACGAAACCGACTGCCAGCCAGATCGTGATGATGTTCTCGATCCCGAAGATGAGCATGTTGGCCGTCGATTGCCAGATGCCGATCCGCGCGAGCCGGACATTGGAATTGACCGCATCGGTCAGCCGTGTCTGCCACAGCGCATGGCGCAGCGCCTCGCGCCCGAACAGGCGCAGGGTCACCATGCCCCGCACGGTTTCGATCAGCGTCGACTGTTCCTTGCCCTTGGTAATGATGCTCGCTTCCTGCGCCTCGCGCTGGAAGGAGAAGCTGATCGCGCGCACCAGCGCGTAGAGGCCGAAAGCCACGATCGCGATGAAGGCCAGCATCGGGCTGTAATAGAACATTACCGCCAGCGTCAGCAGCGCCATCACCCCGTCGACCAGCGCGGCGACCGCGCCCTGCGTCAGTAGCGACTGGATCGGGGTGATCGACTGGAACCGCGACAGGACATCGCCCGTATGCCGCTTCTCGAACCATTCCACCGGCAGGCGGAACAGGCGGCGCGCGATATTGGAAGCGAGCGAGAAACCGATGCTGGTGCCGGCGTTGAGCAGAACGAAGGATCGCAGCAGGCTGGCCATCACATTGATGACCGTGAACAGGCCGAACCCCAGAGCAAGCACCGTCAGCAGATCGTTGTCGAGCGCGGGCAATGCGCTGTCGATCGCAACCTGCATGTAATAGGGCGAGGCGAGAACGAAGGCCTGCAGCACCAGGCTGAGCAACAGGATCTGCGCCAGCGACCGCTTCAGCCCGGTCATACTCTGCCAGAGCTGCGAGAGATTGAGCCGTTCGCGCAGCGACTTGCGATCGAAATCGCTGCTCGGGCGCAGTTCCAGCGCCACGCCGGTAAAATGCTCGGACACTTCCGGCAGCGGCATCCAGCGCGAGCGGCCGTCGGGATTGTGGATCAGGGCCTTGCCGCCCTTTACCGCCTCCAGCACCACATAGTGGTTCATGTCCCAGTGCAGCACCGCCGGCATGTGCAGATTGCCGAGCTCTTCCAGCGGCAATTTCACCGCGCGCGGGGTGAGGCCGATCTGGTCGGCAAGATTGATTAGCGCGCGAAGCGGGGCGCCGCGCAGCGATGGCGAGTATCGCCGCCGCATGGTGCCCAGATCGATGTCCAACCCGTGATAATTGGCAATCATCGTCAGGCTGGCGAGGCCGCATTCCGCCACCTCCGTCTGCCGGACGAGGCGCACGCGGCTGCGGGTCGTAAGGCCGAGGTCGAGTTCCATCCTAGCGGTTCCGCACTGCAAACAGGGGTTCGAACAGCCACTCGATCAGCGACTGGTTCTCGGTCACGATCCGGGCGGTCAGCGACATTCCCGGCACCAGTTCCTCCATCCGCCCGAAAGCCGATATCTCGCTCGCCGCCAAGTCCACGATCACGGGATAGACCGAGACGACCGCTCCGTTCGGCAGTGCCTGGCTGATCGCGCTGGAGGATACGGTGCGGATCGTGCCGGTCACCGTACCGAAGCGCTGGTAGGGGAAAGCATCGACTGCCAGCCGCACTTCCTGACCAGGCTCGACGAAACCGATGGCCTGGCTGGGCACCGCGAGTTCGGCCCGCAATGTCGAGCCTTCGGGCACGATCGCCATGACCGGCGATTGCGGACTGACGAGCTGGCCCGCCCGCATGGTCAGGGCCGTCACCCGGCCCGCGACCGGCGCGGTCAGCGCATAGGATCGCGCTCCGGCGTTAGAGGCGGCCTGCTGCGCCACCTGCGCCCGCGAGGCCGCGATGCTGGCCGCCTGGCTTTCCGCCTGCGCCGAGATGCCTGCGGCACTGTTGGTCAGCTCCGCCAGCGTCGCCCGGCGCGACGTGAGCGATTGCTGGAGCTGCGACAATTGCTGACGACGGGAAAGATAGACATCTTCCCGCGCGCGCAAGTCCTGCTGGCTGATGAAGCCGCGCTCCGCCACCCGTCGGGCCCGTTCGAGATCGGCCTCGGCCGAATTGACGAGGTCCCGCTGGAGCGCGATCTGCGACTGAAGCTGGTCGATCTCGGTGCGCAGGCCGGCGGCCTGGACGGAGATCTGGCTGCGCTGGGCGGACGCCGTTCGCTGGGTCGCAGTCAACTGGGCAAGCAGGCTGGCGTCCTGCTGCGCGATGGCCTGTTCGGTCATCGCCAGTGCGGACACGCCGGATGCACTGTCTTCTTCGGCGCGGATGGCCACCAGCGTATCGCCCATGTCGACCGATTGCCCGTCCTCAACCAACATTTCGGTGATGACGCCGCGCCGGTTGGGTACGATCGACGCGACACCCTTGTCGGGCACGATCGTACCGGTAACGGTCTCGACCCGCGCATAGCTCGCCAGCGAAAGGAAGATCAGCGCCGCTGCAAGGCTGCCGAAGATGAGATAGCCGATCAGCTGCCATTTGACCGGGACGGCAATGGCCACCTCGCCCGACAGGCGATCCTTCTTCTGTTGCAGAGCCTCCGTGCGGAAGAGCTGTGTCATGAACCCGAAATTCCCCCGCGCCTTTGTCCCGGTGCGCCTACTGTCGATCAGTATGCCGCCCTGCTGATTTCAGCAACGCGCGACTGCGGGCAACAGTATGAATGTACTATCCCGCAATCCGCTGGACGGCAGAAGGCAAACGGTGGTCATGATTTCAGTCGTCAACCGATAGTCGTCATGTGCTATGGTCATAGGCACATACCGATGCATGATTGCGGGAGTTTGAAGTCGTGAGAGTGCAACGCAGACCGATGGACAATAGACCGGCCAGAATGATGGTGGCGGATGACCATCCGATTTTTCGCGAAGGTATCAGCTCGATCCTGAAGAAGCTCGATCCCGAAGCGAAGATCGACCAAGCGGGCACCTATGAGGAAATGCTTGAGACGGCCGAGGCCGGCTACAGCCCGAACCTTTTCCTTTTGGACCTGCGCTTCCCCGGAATGGATATCGAAACGGCGGTACCCCAACTAAGGCGCAAATTCCCGCTGGCGTCGATCGTCGTCATCTCGATGGCGGACGACAAGCGATCGACCGATAACGTGATGGCGTGCGGTGTCGACGGCTTTATCAGCAAGGCCGCTACGCAGGACCAGATCCGCGAAGGTATTGCCGCAGTGATGGAGGGGGAATTCGTCAACGTCAGCGTCGGTAGCGGCCTGGCGCAAGCCGCTTCGGTATCGCAGTTCTCGCGCCTGACACCGCGCCAGATGGATGTGTTGCGCGGCATCGCCGATGGCCATTCGAACAAGCAGATCGCCAAGGATCTCGGTATATCGCCCTTCACGGTACGCATTCACGTTTCGGCGCTGCTCCGCGAATTACGCGTGGAGACCCGTACAGCGGCAGCGGCCATGGCGATGAAATACGGGGTGCATTGAGCCATTCGCGGCCTTGAACCTGCGGCACCGAATTTGATCCCGCCCAAAAGAAAAGGGCCGCTCACGAGCGGCCCTTTTTACTTGGACTTACCTCTTGGAGCCGAATTGGCTCGAGCTCACCAAGGCGGCATCCAGTTGAGGATGTCTTCCGGACCCGGAGGAGGAGGCGTCACGACGGGCGTATCGGAATCGGTTTCGTCATTGCCACCGACTACGAGTTCGACTTCGTCTTCGATCAAAATTTCACCAGTCATCGTCTTATCCATCGCGTCCTCCTGATTGCGAATCTGATCCCCTTGGACAAGACCAACATGGGTTTCTCCGGCCTGCCTTGCACTAGTCAATATGCACTACTTGCGGTTTTATTTGGGCCCCTCGCCTGTCCTCATGGCCATCAGCGCGGACCGCAATTGGGCTGCTCGCAAGGGCTTGGTCAGAACCAGCCCCGAAAAATCTGGCAACTCCTTTTTGATCTGATCGGGATGACGTCCTGAAAGAATGGCAATCGTGGTGCCGTTCGCGCGAATCTGCTCCAGTGTCGCCAAATGATCGGCAAGGGTCTCGTCGTCGCCGAAATCGAAATCGGTAAGAAGAACGGCCTCGGTCACGTCATCGGTCGGAGGTCTGAAGGTCGTGCTTACATCGCAGCCCCATTGGCTCAGCACTCTCACCGTCGCTTCGACCAATTCCGGATCATCGTCCGCGATACGGACCGACAATCCTGCAAGAGGAAGGGCATTCCTGGGTCCGGGGGCTGCAGGCTCCGGGAGGGCATCGGTCACCCTGAGGCCGCCGATGACTGCCGATGTTCCCCTGCCCTCTTCCGATTTCAGCGTGAATTTCAGGTCGAGCAGCGAAGCGAGGCGGCTGACGATCGAGAGACCAAGCCCCTTGTTGTCGCTCCGCATCAGCGAATTGCTCCCGCCGCGATAAAATTCCTTTTTGACGAGCGCGAGATCGGATTGCGAAATCCCCTTGCCGGTATCCACGACGTGTATCGCCATCCGCCCGCGCACACGCCGACACCCGACGACGATCCGCCCGCCGCGCGAATATTTGATCGCATTCGATACCAGGTTTTGCAGCATGGTGCCGATCAGCGCCCGGTCAGTCAGCACCGTGACATCGCAGGGGACGAACCGGATCTCCACTCCTGCTTGCTCGGCCGCCAGCGAGTTCTGACCATCGATCTTGGCCAGCAGCTCGTTCATCGAAACGGCCTCGATGTCCGGTTGCAAGGCGCCGCTTTCGATCGCGGCGATATCAAGTAGGACCCGGAACATCCTGCTCGCATTGTCGACGGACCACGAGATCTTGGCCACCATATCGCCTTGCTGCGCTGAAAGCTGGGTCTGCTCGAGCCGATCGGCCAGCAATCCGATCGCGTGGATCGGCTGGCGCAAGTCATGGCTGGCCTGGGCCAAAAATCGCGATTTGGATTCCGCCGCCTCGCGATAGGCGCGCGCTGCGTGCCCGCTCTTCTGCCAGAGCCGTCCGATCATCAACACAGCCAGGAAAACGACAGCGGCCGAACTTTCCAGGTAGATCAGCCCTGCTTCGAGGATCGTCGGTGCTATGATCAAGCAAATGATACTGGCGAGCAGCACGGTGCGTCCAACCGCAGGTGTCAGAAACAGCCAGGCGGCGGCCCCACACAGAGCGACCAGAAATGCAGGGAGCCAGTCGATGTAAACCGGCGGGCCATTGAGAAGGGTCTCGGTCGCCAGCAAGGTGATAACCGGCTTCGGCGTATAGAAATCATGGGGTGTCGCTACATAATCGCGCCTAGGGTCGGTAACGAGGCCGATCACTACCGTTCGCCCTTCAAGAGCGGGCCGAACATCTCCACCCTGCAAAACGGAACCTGCACTTATCAGCGGCACCGTTTCCGGATCGTAGCTGACGTCGATATTGAAGATGTTCTCGCCCGGCCGGCTGCCATCTGCCAGCAGGTTCGTCACCGAGGGGTAGACGCCGGTCGCAGCGCTGGCGGTGTAGACCGTCCAGACAGGAGCAGGCGAGAATGTCGCTTTGACCGGCATGACTGCCGGAATGGTTGCGGGGCCCGGCAATGCATCTCCGGCAAGGGCGACCTTGGAATATTCGACTTCCGGGGGGGGCAAGGAACTGGCACTCAATTCCTGCCGGTCGTCGGTCGGCAAACTGGTTTCCCAGATGGGATCGGATGTGAAGCGGCCAAGCGCTCGCGCAAGAACGTCCGATCGCTGCGTTTCTCCCGGATCGAGATGTTGGTTTTCCACCACCAATTGCGCAGGGTTCGCGGAAGCGATCCGATCGAGGAGCGCCGCCAGTTGTTCCGGCGTCCACTCGCCGTCGGGAGTGGCTGCAATGGTCGCGTCATCGACCGCAACGACCACCCCATCCCCACCGTAGGGCTTCTGGTTGATATGTGCCGAAACGATGCTCTGCATCCAGTCGTAGGGAGCAAAGACCTGCAATGGCGCGATCAGGGCGAAAAGAGCCGCGACGGTTGCAAAGAACACCTTCTCACGGCGCGACGAGCTGCGCAACAGGGATGTTTTAGCCGAACCTGATGCCATTCTCTGCGCGAAACCCCCGCTTGCCTATCGGGCGCGAGCGGATCGCCCACCCAACGGCTATCTATCCTCGGCATCAATGCCGCAAATAGTGCCATTGCACTAGTTGGGCGGCGAGGACTGCAAATCCCGGGCTTCGCCGCAGGGGCAGAGGCAACCGCCCCGAGACCAACGACAGGTGAACGCCCACACAGGGCTGCGCAATTCGAATACTAACCCGTGCAATCCCAACCAACATTAGTTGGTTAAGGTGCGATTGCCAGCCGGCCTTTGTTTGACAGTGTAAGTCACCAAGGGGACCACTGTTGCATATCGTATCGCTCGCACTCGGCGGCTGCCTGAAGGCCGAACCGGTTCGGTATGGCCTAACCGAGGACACCGGCGGACATATTACTTACATTCTCGGCGAGATGGAGGCCCTGTCCCGGCGTAGCGACGTGCGGATTGCGGAAATTGTGACGCGGCGTTTCGATGCACCCGACCTTGGCACGATCCACGCGGAAGCAGTAGAGCAGGTAAACCCGAAACTATTCATTACGAGGATAGACAGCGGAGAGCCAAGCTACCTCGCGAAGGACGCCCTGAGAGCGGATCGCGAAGCTTTTACGCAAGCGTTGATCGCGGAGTTCCGTGCGCGCAAACGCTTGCCCGATCTGATCCACGCTCACTTCGCCGACGCCGCCGATGTTGCCATCGCTGTCGAGCAAGCACTCGGTATCCCCTTCATCTACACGGCTCACTCCCTGGGCCTCGACAAACGCGCGGCCATGGCGGATCATTCGAGCGCCCTCGAAGCTCGCATTGCCGAAGAAGACCGGGCAATTGCGAAAGCGCGCGCCGTCGTCGGATCCTCCCGGGACGAGTGCGAGCGCCAGCTTGCTGCCTATCCTTCGGCAAGATTGGGGAAAATAAACCGGCTGATACCGGGCATTGATCGCGAACTCGCCAAGGATCGCCTTTCTTCTGCAAACGACCTTATCGCGCCGTTTTTGCGTGATCCGAAGAAACCCATGGTTCTCGCGATAGCGAGACCGGTGCACAAAAAGAACCTCGTCGCTCTAGTCGAAGCTTTCGGTAATTCCGCCACTTTGCGAGAAAAGTGCAATCTGGTGGTTCTTGCCGGCCTGCGAGACAGTCTCTCAAGCGGAAATCTCGAGCAGCAGCAGGTGCAGCGTGCGTTGGTCGAAAGCGTGGATCGCCATGATCTTTACGGATGCGTCGCCTATCCCAAATCGCACACCAGGGAGGAAGTAAAGGCGCTCTATTCCTTGGCGAAACGCACCCACGGGGTCTTTGTCAATCCGGCGTTGATGGAGCCGTATGGCCTGACCCTGGTCGAAGCCGCAGCCCAAGGCCTGCCGGTCGTCGCTACGAAGGTTGGCGGCCCGCAGGACATCGTAGCAGAACTCGATCACGGTCTGCTCGTCGATCCATGCGATACCAGCGAAATAAGCACAGCCATAGAACGTTTGGTGACGGACCGGTCGCTGTGGAACCGCTGTTCGCGCAATGCGCTCGTCAACAGTGCGGGGATGAGCTGGGATACCTACGCAGCCGGCTTTGCGTCGATTGCAGCTGAGATACTTCACGATGCAAAAAACGAACAGACGCCAGCCAAACTGCTGGTCAGCGATCTCGACAATACGCTCACCGGATGCCGCGCCGGTATCCGCCGCTTCGATAAGTTCATGCAACGCCAGAACGAGTTTGGCTTCGTAATCGCGACCGGACGCTCGATCGTCGAAGCTCGCCGCTTGGTACGGGACTGGTCTTTGCCCGTGCCTTTTGCGTGGATCACTTCGGTAGGAACCGAGGTCTATATGGAGGATGACCGCGGACTGACCCTCGACGAGGGTTTTGCGCGCCAAATCGCTGCGGGATGGGATGCGTCGTCTATCGACCGCATCCTTGCCGGGCACCCGGATCTCATTTTACAACCAAGCTACGAGCAACGCGATTACAAGCGCAGTTATTTTGTCGAAGATGCTGGCCGTGTCTCCAGGATCGAGCAGTTACTGCGGTCGGAAGGTGTCGCTGCCCGAGTGGTATTCAGCCACGGACGCCTGCTCGATATCTTGCCACCCAGGGCGGGGAAGGCTGCCGCCATGATGCACGTTGCGGAGCGTATCGGTGTGCCTTCTAGCCACGTTTTCGCTGCCGGGGACAGCGGCAACGATATCGATATGCTGACCACCTGCGAAAACGCCATCCTCGTTGGCAACCACGCCGAGGAACTGGCATCGCTTGCCGCGCGTCCCAACGTGTATCGCTCTCGCCGCGAAAACGCTTCGGGGGCGCTGGAAGGGGTCCTCGCTCACCATCGCGCCCGCCAGCGGCGTATGCGCCAACGCGAAGGAGTCCCGGCATGACCAAGAACGGGCCCGTCGGCTATTTCGTCCATCATCAGGGGCGCGGTCATGCCGAGCGTGCCGCATCGATTGCAAACGTGCTGGTCGAACAGCGCGGCGTGACGCTGTTCTGCGCCAAACCGGGAATTTTCCCCGACCTCGATGAAAGGGTCGAAGTCGTAAGGATACCCTCGCTATTCGAGGCGAACGGCGACGAGGCTCCGGCCATGGCTACCCTCGCAATGCCAGATACGGTACATTGCGCCCCTCTGGGGTGGCCTGCCATCACCTCGGCTTTCGCCGCCATCGCGAAATGGTTCGAGAAGGCTAGACCGGCATTGTTCGTCACCGACGTTTCGGCCGAGCTTGCGCAATTGGCGCGCCTTTGTTCGGTGCCCCATGTGGCCGTTCTGCAGCATGGCGAAAGGTCCGACCCGGGGCACCTGGCAGCGTACGATAGCGCCGTCGGACTATTGGCACCATTCGCAAAGGATCTGGAGCAGTCGGACAGGCTGGCGAACCACCGTCAGAAGACTCATTACGCTTCGGGCGTAGGCATAGACTGCGGGCACGAGCTTAGGAAAAACGAAGCTCGTGAGCGGCTTGGTCTCGACCCGAACCGGGAAGTTGTCCTCGTCATCGCTGGCGGCGGCGGCGAAGGCAGCCCATCCGCGCCTCTCACTCTTGGCGCGCGTGCGGAACCGGATGCTCAGTGGATCACGATCGGCTCGGTTCGTAGCGAATGGCATGAAACGCCACCTGGGAATCTCGATCATAGGGGATGGGTAGACAACCCACGCGAATGGGTCGCTGCAGCCGACCGGGTGGTTTCGTCTTGCGGCAACACCACCGTACACATGGTTCTCGCCTCCGGGAAACCCTGGGTAGTCGTTCCAGAATGGCGTTATTTCGACGAACAGTTCTGCAAGGCCGAAGTTCTCGATCGCGAAGGCTTGGCGGCGGTTTCGCGCCATTGGCCCTCTCATGCGCAAGCCTGGGAGAAGCTTTGGCGCGCGGCGCGCCTGATCGATGTCGAGCGACAACGCGTTCTCATCGACACGAATTCAGCCCAGAGTGCTGCGAACTGGCTGGACGATCTGTGTCGCGCGCTTTGGGCCGGAACGGGACAAAAGCCTCCGCTGGAGATCGTGGCGTGACCATTTCTGTTTGCACCTTGGCGCATGGCCGTGAGACGCATTTGGCCAATCTGGTAAAGGGCCTCAATCATTCCACCCGCCCACCGGGGGAACTGGTCATCGCCGTCATGCAAGAGACACGATACGAGCTTCCGGCATCCGGATTTCCCGTGCGCCAGGTCGTGCTCGGGAAAAGTGGCATATGCCTCGCCGAAGCGCGAAATGCCGCTGCGGCAAGGGCCTGCGGAGACCTGCTCGTCTTTCTCGACGTGGATTGCATTCCGTCACCTCGGCTTATCGAGGACTACTGCGCCGCTTCGGCCTTCAACGATGGAGTGTTGATGGGTGAGGTCGGATACCTGCCGCAAGGCGCGACCGAGCATGGCATCGATTACCGACGGTTCGAAATGCTGGCGGTAAAACATTCCGAGCGCGCCGGACCACCGCGCGGAATGGTCGGCCAGTGCGGCGATTACCGTTGCTTCTGGTCGCTCAATTTCGCCCTGCCCGCCACCACCTTCGAAGATATCGGTGGGTTCGATCCGCGCTATGTCGGCTATGGCGGCGAAGATACCGATTTCGGTCGTACGCTGGTGTCGAAAGACGTGCCCTTGTGGTGGGCCCGCGGCGCCAAGGCCTATCACCAATATCACAAACATCACATGCCGCCGGTTCACCACCTCGACAGCGTCTTACAGAACGCACAGATTTTCGCTGAAAAATGGGGCGAGCCGACGATGCAGCATTGGCTGCGCGCGTTCCGCCTGATGGGTCTGATCGAACCCGACGGTCGGGGGGGCTGGACCAAGCTGAAGGAACCGGAAGAGGCCGACCTTGCGCTGACCCGGCAGCAGGAACACCAGCCCTATGCGAGCAGCGCGCTGGTGCTCGATGCGTTGGAAGACCAGGCAAGGCGCGGTAGCGAGGCCAACCGGGCTCCCGCAATTACCGTGGCGTAGGAACGCTCGTAGCCAGCTATCATCGCCTGAATCGAAAGCTGCTCTTGGGCGCGCTGGCGGCAGGCGCTACGGTCGATGGTGTCGATCCCTTCGATCGCACGCGTCAATGCTTCGATGTCGCCTCCAGGCACCAGATGACCGCAATCCCCAAGCACTTCGGCCAGCGCCCCTCGATCGAAACCGACCACGGGCGTTCCGCAGGACAAGGCTTCGGCAGCGACCAGGCCGAATGGTTCATCCCATAAGGGCGTAACTATCGCGCCGCGCGCACCTGCAACCTCATCGCGCAATACCCCCCCTGAACGGTGGCCGTGAAATTCGATGCCGTCGACCAAATAGGGCTCGACTTCGGCTGCAAAGTATCCGGCATCTTCCACCGGCCCGAAAATCTTCAAACGTACACCAGCCTTTCTGGCTGCCTGGACTGCTTGGGCAAGCCCCTTGTTGGGAACGATCCGTCCGACCCAAGTGAAATAGTCGCCGATGGTTTCGCTCGGCCTCCAGAGTTCGGTGTCGATCCCATTGTACACGACTTCAAGCGCCTCGCAGCCTTTCCGGGACCATAGGGTATGTTGGTCGCGCGATGTCACGGTCGCCCCGATATTGGGAAAGGCTGAGCCAGCAAGGACAGCATCGAACATGGTGCCGAACGGTGGAACATGCTGAGAGGTGACACAGGGGACCCCGGCGTGAGCGCACCATTCGATAATTTCCGGGAACAGCGAATTGTTGTGGATCACATCGTATCCACCAGCACCGACCTGCATCAACACCCGCTCGAAAGCGTGGCGCTGATAGGCGGCGAGTTCGCGCGTTCCGCGATAAGTGCTCCACGGCAAGACTTCGTCATATGGTGCATCGCAAATAGGGACTAGGCATGGATCGTCCGAACCTTCGGCGGCAAAAAGGTCGACTTCGTGACCTGCAGCGCGCAGGCCGCGGCAAAGCATGTCGCAATGCGCTTCCATTCCACCACTGAACGGTTCGGCAATCGCGTGGCGAATATGTGCGAGAACGGCAATCTTCACGGCCGGGCTCCAGTCAATTTCGGCATGTATACCAAAACCGACTTGCTGCCGGTCTGGCGGCAAAGCTAACATTCGTGCAGCCGTCGGCCGAAAAGGCTGGAGAGTGGTTCGGTACATTCGACAGGAGATTCGATGAAGTCCGGAAGCGAACTCGAACGATACCCGAAGACCGGCCATTTCCTGGCAGGACGTCTGCGACACGACATGAGCGAGACGGAGAAGGCCGAACTCGAAGCTCTGGCCGCAAATGTTCAGACCTTCGAGAATGGCCATCGCCTCGTGGCGCGGGGTGATGTCTGCGAATGTTCGACGATGCTTGTGGAAGGATTCATGCTCCGCACATTGGAGAGCGAAGATCGCCGCTACGGAGTGAGTTTCCACGTACCGGGCGACTTTGTGGATTTGCACTGCTTTGCACTGAAACGGCTGGATCATAATATCGACTGCATCGGACCCGTGAGGGTCGCGCAGGTTCCGCATACGGCGATTGCACAGGTCATGCAGGAGAAGCCGCACCTTGCCCGCCTTTTGTGGTTTTCGACCCTGCTCGATGCGGCCATGCATCGTGAGTGGATAATGAAGCTTGAACAGCTGACGGCCCCCAAGCGCATCGGACATATCTTCGCCGAAATCTGGCGCCGCCTCGAAATGGTCGGCCTCGGCTATCCGGACGGATTCAACACCCCTCTCACGCAATCCGACATTGCCGATATGTGCGGCGCCACGCCAATCCATACCAATCGTGCGCTAGCCGAACTGCGCAAACAGGGATTGGCCGATTTCAAGCGCGGTGAGGTGCGTATTGCCGATCGCGAAAAACTGGAAAACTATTCCGGTTTCACGCCCGATTATCTTTACGGAGAGGGTGAGCTGTCCCTGCGGGAAGTCGGGTGAATCCGCGCAGCAACAGGTTTGTCTTCGTGGCCGGACTTCACAGAACGGGCACAAGTCTGCTCGCGCGGATGATCGGAACCCATCCACAAGTGTCTTCCATTATAGACTCGCCCGTTCCCGAAAACGAAGGATGTTATCTGCAAGGTGCAATACCGCACACGGCACTCGATGGTCGACCAGGATACTTCGCAACCAATCCGCACGAGCATCACACCGAGCACTCACCCTACAACACGTTGGAAACAAAGACGCGCCTACTCGCGGACTGGTCGCCCTGGTTTGCGGAGGAGAAGGCATGGTGGATCGAGAAATCACCGGTAAACCTGACCCGGATGCGGCTATACCAGCAGCTTTTCCCAACCGCACAGTTCATTGTCATTCTGCGCCACCCGCAGGTAATGGCCGCTGCGCTGGCCAAGTGGGACGATCGAGATCCGCAAGATCTCGTACGATATGCGCTGGATGCATACGACCGGATGGCCGCCGACCTCCCCTTTCTGCATTCTACCCTCGTGGTGCGCTATGAGGATCTGGTTGCAGATGCGACTTCGGTTTATCGATCCGCACTCGCCTTCCTGTCGCTTCCCGAACATGTCGCGGATCTCGCCGTGATCGATGGAAATCGCCGCTACAGCGTGCCCAAAGTCCTCGATCCCGATCTCGTCTCGCGAATGGAACGATGGGGGTACAGGCCCGGTGGGCAAACCGATGTCCTCCCGTCACTCTGCCGACATCCGCTGCGCGATGTACGCGAGGCGGTCGAGGCGGCTGGGAATCCTTCGGCGACGAAGAAAATCGGTGCGAGCGAATGAAAAGAACAGAAAGCTAACATCCGTCAATAGACGCATTTTGGCCGCTTTGCTTAATAGCGCGACATGGACGTAAAGACTGGAGACATCGGGCTCGGTCGTTTCCCTCTTACCGGCGATTTTTTGGCTGGCAGACTTCGGCGAAACCTCAGCCTCGATGATTTGACCTATATCGAAGAACTTGTCGAAAACGTGGAAGAGCACGAGGACGGGGCGCGCCTGCTTGAGCGTGGGGTCAAGACCGATCGCAGCACGATTCTTGTCGAAGGTTATATTTTTCGCACGATCGAGACCGCGGACAAGCGCTTTATCACCGGAGTTCATGTACCGGGCGATTTTGTCGATCTCCACGGCTTCGCGCTGAAGCGGCTCGACCACAATATTGACGCTGCCGGTCGCGTGAAAGTGGGCTGCGTCAGTCATGAGACGCTGCGGAACGTCATGCGCGATCGACCGGGCGTGGCCCGCGCTATGTGGTTTGCCACGCTGCTCGACGCTGCAATTCATCGCAAATGGATCCAGACGCTGGAGCAACTGGATGCCCCGCGGCGCATTGCGCATCTCTATTCCGAACTACACACTCGATTGGATCTCATCGGCCGCGGCGTGACGCGTGCTTTGCGCACGCCATTCACGCAATTCGACATGGCGGATATGTGCGGCGTCAGCGCGATCCATGCCAACCGTGCTGTCGGCAAATTACGCGAGCTGGGTATCGCCGAGATACGCAGGGGCGATCTATACACGAACGACTGGGCTTCACTGAAGGACTACGCGCAGTTCGATCCGGATTACCTATACGGCGACGGTCCGCTGAAGGTGAAAGAAGACTGGGACTAGCTTTCCAGCTCGGCGGGGCAATTGACGTCTGACAGGGCATCGGCATCGCGCCAATGTACGTCTTGGCGCGGTATCACGGACATCGTGCCGTTCGTTTCCAAGACAACCCAGTTGGCATCGGAATTCGCGGTAATTCCGGCCGCTCTCAAAGCCGTTTTGATCTCCTCCTCCGAAATCCGCGTACGTTTCATCGCATCCCGTAGGCAATCTCCCTTGTGGGTCAGCAGGGTAGGCTCCGCTTTGACAAGATCAGCGACCTTTTTGCTGCGTAGAACCATCTTCGTAGTGAAGAATTGACAGGCTGCGAGAACCAAGATCGCCGCTATAGCATCGACGGTGGTTACGTTGCGTAGCAGAATTCCGCTCGCAGCAAGGCTGCCAACGGCGACATTGATGATCCAGTCGAAATTGTTGAACTCACTCGTTGTCCGCTTGCCGACTATCCGGACCATGGCGATGATCAGAATATAGAACAGGAGCGAATTGGCCGAAATTTCAATTACCCGCTGCCAGTTCGACCAGAGATTGAGGCTCTCAGGCACCGGAGGTTACCGAGTAGTCGATAGGCTTGAAAGTTCCGCCATTGGAATCATAGGCCGAACAAGCAGTCAGCCCAATGATCAGGTCCATTTCGGCCCGGAACTCGATCTTGTCGCCGGCCCTTGAGGTTGGGGGTTTGACGGCTAGCAATCCGCTCTCGCCATCGACGGGGACATTCATGAAAATGTTGAATGCCGTCGGTATGGAATCCGGCATGATGCCGAAGGGCTCCAGCGCTTCGGCAAGGTTTCCGAAACATCCACGGTGAACCGGCTTGTCCGGGTAGAAATGCCGGAAGGTTTGTTCGGAGCATGGTGTCAGGAGGAAGTCATGGCGGTGCGCGGTATCAGCTGTGATCGTCAGCATCGGATTGGACCGGTTCGACCACAATCGGTTACCCCGCCCGATTTGGATGGTCTCCTCATAATCGAAGGTCCGCCCGTTCGAGATAACCTCTTTTGCATCCATCGCATTGTAGGCGACAAGGTCGGACACCTGCTGACCATCCGGATCGCAAACGGTCAGGATCGAGCCTCGCTCCATGGTAAAGGCAACTCCGCTTCGCGGTTCGATGCGTTTCATTTTCTCTCCGATCTTGGGTCCCGGAACGGGCACTCCCAGTCGTCATCCACCCTGCGACCGCTATACTGGCGCGCCTCGCTGCTTTCGCCGTGCCGGGCAAGCATGGGATTTACGTCCCCAGCCAGTTGGCGATCGCGCTCGAGAATGGATGCGCGCATCCGCTCGTATTTTCCTTCGGCGCGCAGTCTTTCGAATTGATCATGCAGGTTGAACACCATGGCGGGGTGCGAAAAGCGCCTAGCCGGCCGTGATGCTGCGGGATGCAGGCCAACCACGAAATAGGCCTGGCCTCCGAAACTCAACGAGAAATGCGGGTCGCCCGGATCGGGGCTGACCCCCGGGTCGTAAGGTTGGCCGAGCCAGTTGTCCTTATCCGCGAAAGATTGCAGCCTTTCCCACAAGAGCCGCTCGAAATCATTTTCGTCTAGGCGCACGGGTTGCGCGAAGATAACCGCGATGCTCCTGAGACCTTCAGGATCGTCGCGGTACGTCTCCGCCCAATCGATCAGCTTGTCGTGAATGCGCAGATCGTCCCATCCGCTGCACATGTCGAACGCGATCACAATCTCCAGCGAATTCTTCGCAAGCGCCGACTTTGCACCGACGCAAGGAAACGCCGCGCGCCGGATATGCTCACGAAACTCGTCGGCAAGGCGGGTAGCCAGCCGGTCTTCTACACCGAGCATTCCCGGTTTCATGCCGGCCCCGTTTCCGGCGTATCGAAGGTTGCGTCTTTCTGCCGGCCAGCCGTCCAATTGGCCTGCATCCGGACCCTGGGGTTTGGAGCGCACCAGATTTCGCCCGAACTGTCGAGCGCGGTAACCCAGATAAGGTTATGCTCCAGTCCATAGTCGATGACGGCAAACGCAAGGCCGTTGCCTTTTTCAAGGACCGTCACTGGCAGAGGAGAGTCGAGCTGAGTAAACATGGTTTCACGCAAGGGCCGGAGAATGAAAGTTTGGGCAATCGCTCAGTCATGCCTCAACGTTTGTCAGCGCGTTGAAGCTTTGACGGTCGCATAGCTAGGAAACGGATAGCCGGATGAGCGGGCCCGGAACTCACATCGGTTAGTGTGTCGGTGAGCGCGAACCAATCCCCGCTGTCGGAGCAGGTCGTCCTGACGAACCGATCCTTCCTTCGGGTTCTGACACGCCTAAATTGCCATTGGTAAGCATCGGCCAGGCGGGAAAGCTCCGATTCAGCGCAGCTCTAGGCTATTCCGGCCATCAAGGCTCGCTGCCGCAGAATGCAGCGCTATGAATGAAGTTGCCAGATCGGCTTGGGTATTGAGCAAGGACTGTCGACTGGAGATAAGTTGGCGTTGTGCATCCAGCACGTCGAAGAGAGAGGCCAGCCCCTCTCGATAGAGAGCGTTGGACTGAGCAAGCGCCGTTTCACTCTGTTCGATCGCCTCGGCCAACGAGTCCGCACGCTGGCGGTAGGCGCCAATGGCGACCAGCGCGTTTTCGGCTTCGCCAAGCGCCAGCAGGAAAGCCTGGCGGTATTCGGCGAGACTGGCGTCGAGCTCGGCACGTGCGGCCTCGACTTCGGCGCGTCGCCGCCCGCCATCGAACAAAGGCAAGTCCAGTGCAGCGCCGAGCGTGGCGAGAAAGCTGGAGAACAGACCGTCGAGCGAACCGTCACCGATCAGGATCGATCCCGGCACCACGAGCGAAGGGCGCAGATCGGCCTGCTCGATGCCGACCTGCGCGGCGGCAGCCGCCAGCCGGGCCTCAGCGGCAAGCACATCGCCGCGGCGGCGCAACAGATTGACGGGCGCGCCTATTGGCGGACCGGCGCCATAATCGGGTATGGAGCCTTCCTCGCCTGCCGACGCCGTAATTTCGAACGTCCCCGGCGCTTCGCCGAGCAGCACGGCAAGCGCATGCTTCGCCTCCGCACGGGAGACCTCGATCAGGCCCAGCCGGGCCTGTGTCTGCGCGAGATCGGCCGCCGCGCGGCGCACATCGAGATTTGCCGACAGGCCCGCTTCGAACCGCAAAGTGACGATCCGCAGCGTCTGCCGCTGCAGCTCGGTCGATTCTTCGAGCAGAGCGAGTTGGGCACCGGTCAGGCGATATTCGACATACTGCGCAGCGATCGCCGCCGCGACCAGCCGGCGCTGGTCAGCCTGCAGGTAGCCCGCCTCTCCATAGCGCGCAGCGGCAAGACGAATCTCCGCCCCCAGCCGTCCCGAGAAGTCGAGATCGAAATTGCCGATGAGGCCTACGTTTCCCGTAACGCGCGCGCCATCACCGCCGGTTTCGACACCCAGATTTGCCGAGCCGTCGAGGGTTGGAAAAAGGTCGGCGCGCTCGGCACGCAGTAGCGCCTCAGCCGCGCGAAGCCGGTCGCCAGCGGCGGCGATATCGAGGTTGGCCGCAAGCCCGCGCGAGATCAGGTCGTCGAGGACCGGATCGGAAAAGGCTCGCCACCAGAACTCATCGAGTCCCGCAGGCGGCAGATCGGCAGAATAATCCGTCGGTGTGGCAATAGCGGTGTCGGGAATGACAAAATCGTTGCTCGCGCAGCTGGCGAGCCACAGGGCGCTGGCCGGTAAAGCAATTTTCCCAAATTTCATGCCGGCGCCATCGTCATGTCTTCGTCGACATCGTCTATTTCTTTCTGAAGCTTCGCCAAATCGACGCTGCGCGGTTGCCCGAAGCGCGCAATGCCGAGGTAGATCACCGGGGTCAGGAAAAGCGTGAAAAATCCAGCAATGCCGAGACCGCCGAAAATGACCCATCCGATCGACTGGCGCGCTTCCGCCCCGGCACCCGAAGCAAGGATCAGCGGCACAGCGCCGATCACGGTGGAAATCAGCGTCATCCCGATCGGACGTAGCCTGATGGCGGCGGCTTCTTCAGCCGCTTCGCGTACACTGCGCCCCTGATGGCGGAGCTGGTCGGCGAACTCGACAATCAGGATACCGTTCTTGGCCATCAGTCCGATCAGCATGACGAGCCCGATTTGCGAATAGATGTTGAGCGAGACACCCGACAGGAACAGCGCGAGGATCGCAGCAGCCAGCGCGAATGGTACGGTAAAGAGTACGACGAGTGCGCTTGTGAGACTTTCGAATTGAGCGACCAGCACGAGGAAAACAATCACCAGCGCGAAGAGGTAGGTCAGCAATACGTCATTCGAAGTTTCCTCCAGGCTTTCGGCCTCGCCCTGCAAAAGCATATCGATGTCGTCCGCTACCGTTTCCGCGCCAAGGCGCTCGATTTCGTCCACCGCCTCTTGCAGTGGCACACCTTCAGCAATGTTCGCCTCTACCTCGATCGCCCGGCGTTGTTCGGTGCGGTCCAGTTCCGCAGCGACACCCTGCTCCACGATCCGAGTGATGCTGGACATCGGAACCAGACTGTCATTCTCGGTCCGAACGTAAAGATTGCGCAGGTCGGAAGGGTTTGTCACCGCAACCGCTTCGGAGGTGAGAAAGATCGGCACCGCCTGGTCGCCGACATTCAGATCGACGAGGTCGTCGCCGCCGATCATGGCGCGCAGGGTTTGCGCGACATCGTCAAGATCGACACCGAGATCGGATGCGCGCTGGCGGTCGATCTGCACCGAGAGCTGTGGCTGCGTGGGCTGGTACGAGATATCGGGATTGGAGAGGATTTCCGAACCGGTGTCGATCGCATCGCTCAATGCTAGTGCGGATCGGTAGATATTATCGTATTCGCCTCCGGTCAGCGCGACCTCGATAGATCCGCCGCCACCGCCGAAGCTCAGCGTACCACGACCGCGGGCGTTGGTTCGCGAGCCCGGGATTTCGCGGAGTGGCTCGTTCAACTCCTCGACGATAGCGCTCTGGCTACGATCGCGCTCGCTCCAGTCGGCAAGCTGCGCAGTGACGCGAACCCGGTTTGGATCGTAACGACCGACGATAGAGAAGGTGCTCTGCATCTCCCCACTATCGAGATAGGGCTGGAGGACGGTTTCTATCTCGTCGAGCTCGCGATCCATGAAGTCGAGCCCTACGCCGTCCGGGCCGGTCGCATCGACCTCGATCACACCGCGATCCTCATCGGGGACCAATTCGGAATCCAGCTGGAGATAGAGCAGTCCTGTGGCCGCCGCCATTGCGACTGCGCAGCCGACCACGATCCGGCCGTGGTCCAGACATCGACCCAACAGGGCGGTGTAACGCTCGCGCAATTTCGTTCCGATGCGGTTTATTCGATCCGAACCGTCATCGCCGCTCCTCAAGTCGAATTTGGCCGCCAGTGCCGGCACGAGCGACAGGGCGACGAAAGACGAAAGGAGCACCCCGACCGACAGGACGAAGCCAAATTCCCGAAACAGCCGGCCTGCCTGCGACGGCAGGAAGCTGATCGGAAGGAAAACCGAAACGAGAACCGCAGTCGTTGCGATCACGGCAAAGAAAACCTGCCGGGTGCCGACCACTGCCGCAGCGCGCCGTCCAAGACCCTTGTTCTGAAGCCGCTGCGTGTTTTCGAGGACGACTATCGCGTCGTCGACGATCAGGCCTGTCGCGAGAACCAACGCCAGCAGGGTCAACAGATTGATAGAGAACCCCATCAACCAGATTCCTGCGAGCACGCCGACGAGCGCGACCGGAATTGTGGTGCTTGGTATCAGCGTGGCGCGCCAGGCGCGGAAAAAAAGCATCATCGTTGCGACTACCACGAGGATAGTGAAGGCTAGCGTGATCAATACCTCGCGGACCGAGATCTCGATGAAATCGGCATCGTCCGAAACGACGCTTATTTCGAGGTCCTGGTATCGCGACCCCACCCGTTCGACCGAAGCGCGGATGGCACTCGAAATCTCGATCGTGTTCGAGTTTGCCTGGCGCACGACGCCGAGGCCGACGATCGGTCGACCGTCGAGCCGGACGAAGTTCGTTGCGTCGGCCGGGGCCAACGCCACTTCGGCGACATCGCCGACCCGGGTCGTCCCGGCGATGATGACCTCGCGGATAAGGTCAGGATTGGTCGCGCTGGCGTCGGCGCGCACGACGAGTTCCTGCGCTTCCGACCGAAAGGATCCGACGGGGACATCGTATGATGCGCGTTCGAGTGCGGCGGCGACATCGCTCATCGTCAGCCCGAAACGGTTTAGCCGGGCCGGGTCTACCGATACGCGCATCTGCAAGACGCGCGTGCCGAACTGGTCGATGCTGGCCACCCCCTCGGCAGTCAGCAATTCCGGTATCACATCGTTCTCGACGACCTGTGTGAGTTCGGCCTCGTCGTATCGATCGCTCGAGACAGCAAGCACCATGATCGGTTGAGCATCGGCATCGGCCTTGACGATGTTGACCTGTTCGACCCGATCGGGAAGGTCGCGCGTTACGCGGCTGACGGCCTCGCGCACATCCGAAGCCGCCGTATCCAGATCGACCCCGGGATTGAATTCGGCACGGATGCGCGAGTTGTTTTCCTCACTCGACGAGTTGATCTGCCGGACGCCGGTTACGCGAGCGACGGCATCTTCCAGGACGCTCGTGACCTCGCTATCCATTGTTTCCGGCGCCGCGCCCGGCAGCGAAGCCGTTATGGAAACGATCGGTCGATCGACGTTGGGCAGTTCGCGCACCTCGATCCCGGCGAATGCCGCAAGACCGGCGATAACGATGAGCAGGTTGAGCACCCCCACCAGCAGCGGCCGCTTGACCGCGAGCATCGGCAGGTCGGTCTTATCGGCCATCGTTTTCGTCGACGGCTTCGGAAGATCCGCGCAATTCGACAGCGGCTTCGGGCGCGGCGACCGGGCGGACCAGTCGGATGGCCTGCCCGTCGCGGATTTTCTGAACGCCTTCGACGATTACACGGTCGCCAGCTTTCAGCGCCCCGTCGACGAGTGCAAGGCCGTCCCTGCGGGAAGTGATCGTCACTGGAATGCGCGCCGCATTTTCGTTGCGAACCACGAAGAGGTATGAACCTTCCCCGCCCCATACGATCGCCTCTTCGGCGACTGCGGCACGGGTGGCGTCGTTGCGGGTGAACATTACTCGAAAACTCATTCCCGGGCGAAAACGATCGCCCGCATTGGCGATCGCAGCCCGCACGATGAAGTTGCGGGTGTCGCTTGCGATACGGGAGTCGGTCGAAACGATTCGCGCGTCGATCGGATTGCCGGGATCGGAGAATGCGGCGACCTGCACCACCTGCCCTTCGCGTAATGTCGTAAACACTTCTTCGGGTGCCGGGAAGTCGATGTATAACCTGCTGCGCTGGTCGATTTGTGCGATCGGCGTAGCATCGCTCACTCGGTCTCCGGGATCGATCTCGGTCAAGCCGATATGACCCGAGAACGGCGCCCGGATCACCCTGTCGGCAAGTTGTGCCTGCGCCTGCTTCAGCGCCACCTGCGCTGAAGCAAGGGTGGTTTCACCTGCCTCGATCTGGCTTTCGGAAATCGCCCCCGTGTCCTCGATCCGGCGATAGCGGCCCAGCAATTGCTCGGCTTCGAGCACCTGGACTCGCGCGGAATTGACCGCCAATCGCTCTTGCCGTGCATCAAGCTGGAGCAGCGGTTGACCCGAGCGCACGAAATCACCGGCGGAAAACATCACGCGGGTCACGCGGCCGGCACTTTCGGGGTAAATTTCCGCTGACGTCACGGCACGCGCCGTGCCAATCGCTTCCACCTGCACCTTTTCAGGTAGGAAGCGGACGTTTTCGGCGACAACCGGGATCGCTTCGTCGGCGCGTTCGTCGGGATCGGATGCACATGCAGTAAGCAATACCGCAGTCCACAAGCCGAGCGATCGTTTAAGAAAGGCCATCACTCCTTCCGTAGAGAGATGGACCAATCAACAAAAGCAAATTGCTAAGCGAAATGGCTATCACAGTAATCGCTATGAGGCCCGGGCTGAGAAATGACCGCCTTCAGGATCTTTCGACTACGCGGGAATATCCGGACTTGGTCGTATGGCCGATATCAAAGCGCCTCACCTGGCCAGAGATTCTTGGCCGGTACAAGGGAGCTGGGTAAAGACGGTTTTCCGCCGCCTATGAAAAATGGTGCCGCTTAGGTGACTCGAACACCTGACCCCATCATTACGAATGATGTGCTCTACCAACTGAGCTAAAGCGGCACATTCCCGCCTGCGGGAAGTGGAGGCCCGAGCCGGAATCGAACCGGCGTGCAAGGATTTGCAGTCCTCTGCGTAACCACTCCGCCATCGGGCCTCGCCCTTGCCTCTCGGCACGGGAAGCGGCGCACTAGCGATTCTGCGCGGGCTTGGCAATCGCCGCGTGACACCCTTCCGTAACGTCACTCTGGACGGGCGCGCTCTCAGCCGCAATGACACTGCCAATGAGCCTTGCCAATCTTATCGACCCCATCACTGCCGAAGGCGGCGCGACCCGTTTCAGCGGCCTCGACAACTGGATGCAGGGGCGCACGCTGTATGGCGGCGCGTCTGCCCTGATCGCCTATCTCGCCGCGGCACGCGCCTTTCCCGACCTGCCGCCGCTGCGTGCCGGACAGGTGGCGTTCGTGGCGCCGACCGGGCCGGAGGTCGAACTGCGGCGCGAGATCGTGCGCCAGGGGCGCAACGTGGCGCAGGTGCGCAGCGAAATCTGGTGCGAGGGCAAATGCACCCTCACCGCTTTCTGGCTGTTCGGCACCGCGCGCGAGCCCAATGCCGTGCACCCTCCCGCTCCGGTCGAAAACTGGCCCGGCGCGCCGGAGGAGCAGGAGCCGGCGATGAAAGGCAAGGGCCCGGCCTTCATCCAGAACAATTTCGAAATTCTGCGCGCGCAGGAGATGCGCGGCCCCGGCGATCCGGTAGTGCGCCGCTGGGCGCGGCTGACGGATCGCGAGGGCCTCGATCCCGTCAGCGAGCTGATCCTGCTCGGCGACGTCCTGCCGCCCGGCGCGATGCGCGCGATGGAGCGGCAGGGTCCGATCAGCTCGATCAACTGGTCGTTCAACCTGCTCGACACCGAACCGACCACGCGCGACGGCTGGTGGCTGAGCGAGAATGCCAGCCAACACGCCGACGCCGGCTATTCGAGCGAGCGGCTGCGGCTATGGAATGCGGACGGCAAGCAGGTGCTCGACGGGATGCAATGCGTGGCGGTGTTCGGGTAGGGCGACACTGCGGCGACAAAGGCGACACCCTGTCGCCCACTCGCGACATGCGCTAAACCGCTGTTATAGAACGACCTTTCCCGTCTTTGGAAGGTCGGCGTTGCTTGGACTGCCCCCCGCCCCCGCACCTTACTTACCGTTCGCCTTTTTCGCTTTCTTGCGGGCCTTGCATTCGGCATCGGCATTCGAACGCCATTCTGGCGGCCCCTGCTCTACCCGGTCGGCCAGCGCGGCGAGATCGCCGGTTTCATAGGCCGCTTCGGGCAGGAAGTCGTATTTGGGCTTGCGCACGAGTTCGCGCCGCATGGCGAGTAGCGACAAGGTCAGCCGCTCGTCATACCGGCGCGAAGTGCCGATCAACTCGCCATTATAGAAATGCGGGACTTCGACCCCGTTGAGCGCGCGATCGAGCGCTGCCTCCGCCAGTGCATCGAAGCGCGAGGCGAAAGCCGCCTCCCACGCCCGGTCGAACGGCGTCCCGCGCAGCCGCGCGCGGAGCTTGTAGGCCGACTGCCGCCCCATCCCCACCGCTCGCGCCGCAGCGGAGACGTTATGCGTCGCCCCAAGCTCGCGCAGGAACGCGGCCTGTCTGGCAGGCGTCCAGCCGTCATGGCGGTCGGGTGTGGAGGGAGCGGCGGGGGGCGCATCGAGGGTTGCAGGGAGCATTTCGGCAGCGGATTCGCTGTCGGTCGCGAACGAGGAGGGGTGCGGTTGGTTCGTCATCCGCGAGGTTAAGGCAAATTCGGCGCGAGTAGGAAAGGGATTTGCGTCAATGCCTGGAAAACCGACGGCCATTTCCCTCACGTACGCGACCTATACGCTCGATCCCCCATTCTTTTGAACTTCCGCGCCTGTCGCTGCTTGTAACCATATGGCACCCACTCAAGCGCAGGCATCCAGTTCGCCCACCCAGCCAACCCTTAACCGCGATATCGGCCCGTGGGTTTTAATGCTCTACGGTCTGGGCACGGTCGTTGGTGCAGGCATCTATGTGGTGATTGGCGATATCATCGGCCTCGCCGGAGCTTTGGCTCCGATCGCGTTCCTGCTAGCCTCCCTGGCCGCAGGTTTTACTGCGTTGTCCTATGCGGAACTATGCACGCGGTTGCCTGAGAGCGGCGGAAGTGCGGCCTATGTTTCGGCGGGATTCGAGTCGCGCTTTCTCACCGGCCTCGCCGGCTGGGGAATCGTCGCGACAGGTATCGTATCGGCAGCGGCGATCGTGACCGGGTTCGTCGGTTATTCGAATGTCTTCCTGTCGATCTCGAAGTGGTGGGCCGTGCCGATACTGACGGCGACGCTGACTGCTTTCGCGGTCGCCGGTATCCGGCAATCCTCGTGGTTCATGGCAATAACGACGATTGCCGGTGTAGGCGGCCTGCTCTGGGTGGTCTGGTACGGATGGGTCGACCTGGGCGATTTCCCGCGGCAATTCGGAAGTGCCTGGTCCGATCCGGGAAGGAGTCTGGCGGGCGCCGTGCTGCCCGCGGCCTTCCTGGCCTTCTATGCGTATATCGGCTTCGAGGATCTCGTTACGCTTTCCGAAGAAACCAAGGATCAGAGCACGGCCATGCCACGGGCGATCTGGTTCACCCTTATTGCTTCCCTGCTGCTCTACCTGCTCGTATCCGCAACGGCGGTAAGCGTGCTGCCCGCGGACGTCCTACGTGAGAGCAGGGCACCGCTCGTCGATCTGGTCCGGGAGAAAGGCAGGAACGGTTACCTGCTTGGTGCGGTAAGCCTCGCAATGATCGTCAATGGCGCGATGGCGCAAATCGTCATGGCACCCAGGGTCGTGCATGACCTCGGCAGGCGAAGGAACGCCGCCCCTGACTGGCTTGCCCGGATCAACCAAAAAACTGGGACGCCGATCGTCGCAACTGTGCTTTCCGGCCTTGCTGTCACACTGCTGGCGCTCTTTTTCCCGACCGAACAACTGGCAGGCTGGACGAGCTATATCATTCTGAGCGTGTTTGCGGCAGCGAACCTCGCCCTCGTCAGGCTGAAGCTCCGAGAGTCGGCGGACGAGGCGGCGTATGCGGTCCCTCTTGCGGTTCCCATCGCCGGCGCGGTCATATCCGTGGGTCTGATCGTGGGAGAAATGATGCTTTGAGGATACACCGTTCGGGCCCTGGCTAGCTCAAACAGGAGTATTCCCTTCCTCACGCAAATTTCGGCGCGCGTTTCTGCATTTCCGCCATCACCGCCTCGATCTGATTGGGCTTGCGGATGATACCTGCCTGCTCCTCGCTCTCGGCCATGAGGATCGCGTCTTCGCCCTCTTCGTGCATCACCTTGAACAGTCGCTTGGCGCCGCGGATGGCGGCGGGGTTCTTGTTGGCGATGGTTTCGGCCAGTGCGGTGGCGCGGGCGAGAGGATCGTCCTCCACCATGGTGGCGAAGCCGAGGTCCAGCGCTTCCGCGCCGGTGAATTCGCGGTTGGTATAGGTCAGCTCGCGCAGCACGTCGTCGCGCACCAGACCGCGCCACAGGGCATAGCCGCCCATGTCGGGCACGAGGCCCCATTTCATCTCCATCACCGCCATGCGGGTGTCGGGATGGACCACGCGGATGTCCGCGCCGCTCGCGATCTGCAGCCCGCCGCCGAAGCAGACGCCGTGGACCGCCGCGATCACCGGCACGGGGCACTTGCGCCAGGTCATCGCGACCTCCTGCGCCTGATTGGCATTGCCGTGGGTGCGCTCGGTCAGCGGCGTGCGATCGACATCGGGTGCGGCGTTGAAGTTGGACAGGTCGAGCCCGGCGCAAAAGGCGCGCCCCTCACCCGAGAGCACCACGACTCGCAGGCCCTCCATCTCGCGCAGCGCCTCGCCCGCCTCGATGATGCCGGCGAATTGCGCCTGGTCGAGCGCGTTCATCTTGTCGCCGCGGGTAAAGCGCACCTGCGCCACGCCATTGTCGCCAAGCTCGATCGAAACGCGGTCGTTGGGCAGCATGATGAATCCTTTCTGCAAGTGGTCGAATACGCGCAAACACAGTTGCCGATCGCAACCGGCCTGTCCAGCATCACCGGTCGGCCAGCGCCTCAGCGTGCGTGGTCGGAGAGGAACTTCTTGATGTTGCGCGCAGCCTGGCGGATGCGCTGTTCGTTCTCGACCATGGCGATGCGGACGTAGCCTTCGCCTTCCTCGCCGAAGCCGACCCCCGCGGCGACGGCGACACCGGCCTCCTGCAGAAGCTGTTTCGAGAACTCGAGGCTGCCCATGTGCTCGAAGCCCGGCGGAAGCTTGGCCCAGGTAAACATGCTGGCGGGCGGATTGGGGATCGCCCAGCCTGCCCGCGTGAAGCTTTCGACCATCACGTCGCGCCGGTGCTGGTAGCGCGCGCGGTTCTGCTCGACCACGTCCTGCGGCCCGTTGAGCGCCGCACAGGCCGCAGCCTGGACCGGGGTGAAGGCGCCATAGTCGAGGTAGCTCTTCACCCGCGTCAGCGCGGCGATGAGCGTGGGATTGCCGACGCAGAAGCCGATCCGCCAGCCCGCCATGGAGAAGGTCTTGGACATGGATGTGAACTCCACCGCCACATCCTTCGCGCCCGGCACCTCGAGGATCGAGCGGGTCGGCTTGCCATCATAGTAAAGCTCGGAATAGGCGAGGTCGGACAGCACCCAGACCTCGTTGCGCTTGGCCCATGCGACCAGCCGCTCGTAGAAATCGAGATCGACCGTTTCGGCCGTGGGGTTGCTGGGGTAATTGACCACCAGCACCGTGGGGCGCGGGACCGTGTAGGCCATCGCATTGTCCAGCGCCTTCCAGTAATTCTCGTCCGGCGTGGTCGGCACGCTGCGAATCGTCGCGCCAGCGATCATGAAGCCATAGGTATGGATCGGATAGGCCGGGCTCGGCGCCAGGATCACGTCGCCTGGCGCGCTGATCGCAGTGGCCATGGACGAAAGGCCTTCCTTCGATCCCATGGTGACCACCACCTCGCGCTCCGGGTCCAATTCCACACCGAACCGCCGCTGGTAATAATTCGCCTGGGCGCGGCGCAGGCCGGGAATGCCCTTCGACTGCGAATAGCCATGCGCATCGGGCTTGGCCGCGACCTCGCACAATTTGTCGATGACGTGCTGCGGGGGCGGCTGGTCGGGATTGCCCATGCCGAGGTCGATGATGTCGCGCCCCGCCTGCCGCGCCGCATGCCGCATCGCGTTGACTTCCGCGATGACATAGGGGGGCATGCGCTTGATGCGGTAGAATTCTTCGGACATTCCGGCTCCGTAAGGCGTTACACGAGTCACACTGATTACCTATTCACGGTGCAGGTGCAATCGGCCTAGGTGCATGCGGGCACGCAATATCCTATGGCCAGCACAATCCGCGCTTGCCACCCTCAGGAGCGACAATGACCGAGACCGGCCCCGATCCCTTCACCAACATGTACGAAGCCCCGGCCAAGCTGGCGCGGATGATGTTTGCGCCGTTCCAGGGCGCGATGGCGGGCGGAGCATTGGGCGATACGCCGATGAAGCCGGAAGACGCGCAGCACTGGGCCGAGGTCGGCACGAAGCTGCAGACCATGTGGATGCAGTACCAGGCCGAACAGCTGGCCAATCCGCAGGCCATGGCACCTTATTTCGATCCAACCCGCTGGCAGAGCCTCGCGCAGGACTGGTTCCGCCAGATGCCGATCGCCGATCCGGCGCAGCAGCAGCAGCTGATGCAGGAAGGCATACAGCTGTGGCAGCAGGTGCTGGGGCAATACGGGCTGGGCGAAATGGCCGGCATCCCGGCCGACGATCCCGAGATGCCGCTGAAGGATCGCCGCTTCGCCGATCCAAGGTGGCGCGCGCATCCCGCCTTCGCGCTGATTCACCAGACCTATCTGTTCCTCGGCCAGCGCGTTGCCGACATGGTCGACCAGATGGATGGGCTTAGCGAGGACAAACGCGAGCAGCTACGCTTCACCACCAAGGCCATCACCGAAGCCGCCAGTCCGGCGAATTTCCCGCTGCTCAATCCGGTGGTGATGGAGCGGACGCTGGAAAGTCGCGGCGACAATCTGGTCAAGGGCATGGAGCACCTGCTCAACGATCTCAGGCGCGGCCAGCTATCCCATACCGATGCCAGCGCCTTCACGCTGGGCGAGAACATCGCCGTGACTCCGGGCAAGGTGGTGCACGAAACGCCGCTCTACCAGCTGATCCAGTATTCGCCCTCCACCGACGAAGTGCTGGCGATTCCGCTGGTGATCTTCCCGCCCTGGATCAACCGTTTCTACATCCTCGACCTCAATGCGAAGAAGAGCTTTGTCAAATGGGCGGTCGATCACGGCGTAACCGTGTTCATGGTCAGCTGGAAATCGGCCGACGCGAGCATGAAGGACGTCATGTGGGACGACTACGTGCGCGCCCAGATCGATGCGATCGACCACATCCGCGAGCGGCTGGACGTGACGGCCGTCCATGCGATCGGCTATTGCGTCGCGGGGACCACGCTCGCCGCCACGTTGTCGCTGCTGCACCGCCGCGGCGAACAGGACAAGGTAAAGAGCGCCACCTTCTTCACCGCGCAGGTCGATTTCGAGAAGGCGGGCGAACTGCTCAACTTCGTCGACGACCAGCAGCTGGGCATGGTCAAGGCGATGAGCGCGGACGGCTATCTCGACGGGCGCTACATGGCGGCGACCTTCAACCTGCTGCGCGGCACCGATCTGATCTGGAATTACGTCGTCAACAACTACCTGCTGGGCGAGGATTATCCGGCCTTCGACCTGCTGCACTGGAATGGCGACGTGACCAATCTGCCGGCGAAGTGGCACGCCCAGTATCTGCGCGATCTCTACAAGGACAACAAGCTGGTCGAACCGGGCGCGCTCAGCGTCGACAATACGCCGATCGATCTCGGCATCGTGGAAACGCCGACCTATGTGCAGGCGGGCAAGGAAGACCATATCGCCCCGGCCGAAAGCGTCTGGAAAATTACCGACCACTTCAAGGGACCGATCAAGTTCGTGCTCGCCGGGTCCGGCCATATCGCGGGTGTGGTCAATCCACCCGATGCGGGCAAATACCAATACTGGCTCAACGACGGGGAGCCCCGCAGCCTGGCCGAATTCCGCGAGGGCGCGGTCGAGCATCCGGGCAGCTGGTGGCCCGACTGGATCGACTGGCTGCGCGAGCAGGACGGCGAAACCGTACCCGCAAAAGGCAAGCGCAAGCCCGGCAGCAAGGGCGACAAGGTGATCGAAGACGCACCAGGACGCTACGTCGCCACGCGCTAACGTATTGAAAGAACGGCCTATCGCGCCTTATTGTGCACTGCACAAAAAACGCTTGACTTCGCACCTGCAATGTCTATTTTGTGCACTGCAACAAAAGCGAGGTTCCCATGGCTGACAGCCAGAGCAAAATCGATGCCGCTGCCGAGAAGGCTTTTGCCGAGGCTGCGGAAAAGAAGACCGCCGACGCCGCCAAGGCGAGCGTGAGCGCGAAGACCGTCGAAAAGGCTGTCGAAGCGGACGCGACCGCTCCGGTAAAGACCGACAAGATCGCCGAAGCCGTCGCCGCGCCTGCCGAGCCGGCAGCGCCGAAGAAGGCCCCGGCCAAGAAGGTCGCCGCCAAGAAGGCTGCACCGAAAAAGGCCAAGCCGAAGAAGGCTGCCGCCAGGACCGTCGCAAAGAAGAAGGCTCCGGCCAAGGCGCCGGTCGCCGCGAAGACTACCGCCGTTCGCAAGAAAGCGGCCACCACCAAGATCACTCCCATTTCCAAGCTGAAGGAAAACATCATGGCCACTGCCAAGAACGCCAAGACCACCGACTACACCGCCAAGGCCAAGGAAGTTGCTACCGACATGCAGACGCGCGCCAAGGCTGCTTACGACAAGGGCACCGAGCTGACCAAGGACACCGTCGAATTCCAGAAGGGCAATTTCGAAGCTCTCGTGGAAAGCGGCAAGATCCTCGCTTCGGGCATGCAGGACATGGGCCGCATCTATGTCGAGGAAGCCAAGACTGCTGCCGAGACCGTCCAGGCCGACGTCAAGAAGATGGCTGCCGTGAAGTCGCCGACCGAGCTGTTCCAACTGCAGGGCGAAATCATGCGCCGCAACTTCGACGCGATGGTTTCGACCACCTCGAAGAACACCGAAGCCATGCTGAAGCTCGCCAACGAAGCTTTCGCACCGGTTTCGAACCGCATGAGCCTCGCCGCCGAAAAGGTCCGCAAGGCCGCCTAAGCGAAATTACCAGCTTCAATCCACCGGGCACTCTCTCCTCTCTCCCCGCCCGGTGATTGGACACCCGGGCCGGATGGCATCGCGCCATTCGGCCCATTTTTTTCGCTTCATCGATTTTCGACCGTGGAGCGCAGCATTTCAGCGTTTTCTTGACCCGAAACATGGTGTGAGACACTCGTCCGCCTTGCGATTTGGCAAAGCGTTACGATAATGGGCCTGCAATGATCGATCGCCTTCCCCCCTTTCCCGCCCGCGCCGCCGATCGCGACGACGACGATGCGAAGGACGGCGAAGGCCAGGTCGGCGTCGCCACCAAGACGCGGACCAAGCCCAAGAAGCCCAGCCAGTACAAGGTGCTGCTGCTGAACGACGATTACACCCCGATGGAGTTCGTGGTCATCGTCCTCAAGCGCTTCTTCCGCATGGACATGGAAGAGGCGACGCGGGTGATGCTGCACGTCCACCAGAAGGGCGTCGGCGTGTGCGGCATCTTCCCTTACGAAGTGGCCGAAACCAAGGTTAACCAGGTGATGGATTTCGCCCGCCAGAACCAGCATCCGCTGCAGTGTACGCTGGAAAAGGCCTAAGCCGATCGCGTTATTCGGCCATCCGGACCTCGATCCGCCCGGCCCCGGGCAGGAAAGCGTCTGGGACTACCCCCGCCCCGCCATTGCCGAGCCCACGGACCGCCACATCGTCATCCGCCACCGGGGCGTGACGCTGGCCGATACGCGTGGCGCATGGCGCACGCTCGAGACGAGCCACCCGCCGACCTATTACATTCCGCAGGCCGATATCGCGATGGACCACCTGTCGCCCAATGCCCGCCGTTCGCTGTGCGAGTGGAAGGGGCAGGCGCGCTACTGGGATGTCGAGATCGCAGGCGAGAGGATCGAGGCGGCGGGATGGTCCTACCCCGATCCCACGCCGAGCTTTGCCGGCATCGCTGGCCAATTCGCCTTTTACCCCGAGCCCTTCGACGAAGTACTGGTCGATGGCGAACAGGTCGTGCCGCAACCGGGCGGCTTCTACGGCGGGTGGATCACCAGCAAGGAAGCTGGTCCGTTCAAGGGCATCCCCGGCAGCCGGTTCTGGTAATTTCATCGATCGACCAAGGGACATGACCTCGCCCGCAATTCACGCTAGGGCCATTTCGAACGCCTCAACGCCGGTACCGCCTTGCTGAATTTCATTCCCGCCATCGACCGCTACATCTTCCGGCTGGTCATCATCCCGATGCTCGGCGTGTTCTTCGTCGCGGCGTCGCTGCTGACGCTGGAGAAGATGGGCCGGCTGTTCGAATTCGTCTCGGTCGAGGGCGGGCCCGTCGGCGTGGTTTTCAAGATGCTGGCCGCGCTGGTGCCCGAATATGCCAGCCTCGCCATTCCGCTCGGCTTGCTACTCGGCGTGCTGCTCGCTTTCCGCAAGCTCGCGACGACCAGCGAGCTCGACGTGTTCCGCGCCGTGGGCCTCGGTTACGGGCGGCTGCTGCGCGTGCCCTATATCCTGACCGCGTTCCTGATGGGCGTGAACATCGCACTGGTCTTCTACGTCCAGCCGATCAGCCGGTATTACTACGAACAGCTCGAATACGATTTGCGCTCCGGCGCACTCGGTGCCTCCATCAAGGTCGGCGAGTTCACCACGCTGGCCGATCGCATGGCGCTCAGGATCGAACGCAGCGAGGACGAAGGACGCGAGTTGCACGGCATCTTCGCCCGCGTGTCGGACAGCAACGACCAGGTCCTCTCGATCTCCGCCAAGCAGGGGGCGTTCCTTGCGACTTCCGACGATCCCGACACGATCATCCTGCGCCTGACGGACGGCACGATCGTGCAGGACACGGGCGAGCAAACGCCGCGCGTACTCACCTTCACTCGTCACGACCTGCCGATCGACCTGCCCGCGATCGAGGCCTTCCGCGACCGCGGCGATGCCGAGCGCGAGTATATCCTGCCCGAACTGCTCCGCGTCGGCTGGAGCGACAATGCCAGCGAAGCCCAGCGCGATGCCAGCCAGGCGAGCTTCAATTTCCGGCTGGTCGAAGTGGTGATGATGCTGATGCTGCCGCTGCTGGCGGTGGCGCTGGGCATCCCGCCCAAGCGATCGACCAGCGCGCTGGGCGTGTTCCTCTCGATCATCATGGTGGTGAGCTACCACAAGGTGAACCAGTATGGAGAGGACGTGGCCGCCCTCGGGCGGATCGATCCGATCATCGCGCTGTGGGGGCCTTTCGTGATCTTCGCCGCGCTGATCGGCTGGATGTATTACCGCGTCGCTTTCGTGCCGGGCGGGCAGGCGATCGGCGCGCTGGAGGTGTGGTTCGCCAAGCTGTCGAAGAAACTCGGCAAGCTGTTCCGGCGCAGGCGGCCGCGGCCCGACCTCGTGGCGCAACCGGCGGAATAGGGCGCGGGCATGCAATTCGATTTCTTCCCGTCCAAGACGCTGACGGTCTATCTCGCCAAGCTGTTCGTGGTGCGCATCCTCGCCATGCTGTTCATGCTGGTGCTGGTGCTGATGATGCTCGACCTGCTGTCCAACAGCGGGAAGATCCTCGCCGTCGAGGGCAATGGCCAGGGCCAGCTGCTGACCTATGCGGGCCTCAGGATACCGCAGCTGGTCCAGAGCTTCCTGCCCTATTCGGTGCTGCTGGCGACACTGATCACGCTGGTCGCCCTGAACCAGAACAGCGAGGTCATCGCGATGAAGGCGGCGGGGCTTTCGGCGCATCAGGTGCTGGCGCCGCTGCTGCTGACTGCCGGGATAGTCTCGCTGCTGAGCTTCGCGTTCAACGAGCAGATCACGACGCGGGCGACCGCCACGCTGAAAGCTTGGGAGGCGGTCGAATACGGGGCCATTCCGCAAGAGACCGACGTGCGCGCCAACGTCTATCTCACCGACGGCACGGGCGTGCTGAGCGCGGCCAACCTCACCGGCTCCGGCAGCGACATCGCAATGACCGATGTCACCTGGTACAATCGCAACGCGGACGGCACGATCCTCGAGCAGGTCGATGCCGGGCGGGCGACCTTTGCCGCCCCCGGCTGGCGGCTGGAGGGTGCGACGCGGTTCAGCGTGCAGAATGCCGTGACCGAAGAGCTCGATACGCTGGTGGTCGGCGAAGGTCTGACACCGGCGCAGATCGATCTTGCCAAGGTCGATCCGGAGACCCAGCCCTTTTGGGAATTGTCGGACTCCATCGATGCCTATGAAAAGGCCGGCCGGCGCACCGCCGAATTGCGCGCCAAGTGGTGGCACAAGATCTCCGGGCCGCTGTCCGCCTTCCTCATGCCGCTGCTCGGTGCAGTGGCGGCCTTCGGCCTCGCCCGCTCGGGACAGCTGTTCCTGCGGGCGGTCATCGGCATGGCGCTGGGTTTTGCGTATTTCGTAGTCGACAATGCCGCGCTCGCCATGGGCAGCTTCGGCGGCTACCCGCCCTTCCTCGCCGCCTGGGCGCCGTTTTTGCTGTTTGTCCTGATCGGCGAGACGGTCCTCGTGCGGACGGAGGAATGAGCAGCTGGCATATCCGGCTGGCGCGGGCGGAGGATGCGGAAGGGTTCCACGAGGTCGAGGACGATGCCGCCCGGCTCCTCCGCGAAGAGCCCTCGCTGGAGGGCGTCCCGGTCCCGCCGTCCGAAAGCGCCGATCACTATCGCCGCCTGATCCGCAAGGGCCACTGCCTGACGGCCTACGAAGGCGAGCGCGTGGTCGGTTTCGCCGCAGCCGCGCCCATTCGCCGGGAGTTGCACCTTGCCGAAATCAGCGTTGCGCGCACGCACCAGCGCTGCGGCATCGGGGCGACACTGCTGGAAGCACTGGCGATCGATGCGGCGAATTCCGGTTTCCGCGCAATCACGCTCAACACCTATATCGACATCCCCTGGAACGCGCCGTTCTACGCACGCCACGGGTTCGTAGAATTGCAGGATTTCGATGGCCGCCCGCATCTGGCGGAATCGCTAGAAAAAGCCGTCGAACTGGGCCTGCCGCGCGAACGGCGCTGTGCGATGATCCGGTTTCTCGGCTGATCAGCCGCGCGGCGTCATCGTGCTGCGCGCGATCCGTCCCACCAGCGTCGCCATGCCCTTATGGTTGGCGCCGTGATAGGTCGAACTCACGCCAAGCTCACGGGCGAGACGGCGGTGCGCTTCGGGCAGCGAGTGATAGGGCATCGACGGCATCAGGTGGTGCAGCGCATGATAGCGCAAGCCCACCGGCGCCCAGATTTCCGCCGCATAGCCCGGCGGCGGCACGTTGACGCTATCGAGGAATTGCGCCGTGACGGTCATCGCCTCGCCCTCGTTCTCCCACAGATGCGCCACGAGCGTGCGCAGCTGGTTGAGCAGCGCCGTCACCGAAAGTATCGCTCCGGCAGTTACCAGCGGTGCCCAGCCGAGCCAGAATACGCTACCGACCAGTGCCCATGCCCACAGCATACCGCCCAGCTCCTGCCAGAAAACGCGCTTCGAGATATCGCCTTCGGGCGGACGGCGGCGGAATTCGGGATTGATCGAGAGCGAGGAGGCGCGCTGCCACACGAACTTGCGGACCGGCGGCAAGATCGCACCGAGGGGCACGAGCAGGCCGAAGCGCACGATCAACCCGATCGGCGCCAGCAGCGAAACCAGCACGAACAGCGGCAGGCTCCACAGCTTCATCAGAGCGAGCGGCAAGTACTCCGGGTCCTCGACGGTGCCGTATTGCGTGCGCTTGTGGTGCAGCGTGTGCACGCCTTCGTACATGAAAGACGGCACCAGCAGGGGGATGCCGACCAGCAGGTTCCAGCCCAACCGAAAACCCGGCAGCGCGTTCTTGTGAATGTGCGTGAGCTCATGGATGAACATCAGCGCGCGGTAGAAGGCGAGCGCGCCAACGATGCCGAAAGCGATCTTCTCCAGCGCCCCGTCGACCAGTATCGCAGCCGCAATTGCAACGTAGCCGAGCAGCGCGGAGCCGATCATGTCAGGCCAGTAAATCGCGGGCCGCGCTTCGGCGATGTCCTTGGTCAGGTCGCGCGCGGCGCGCAGCATCGCCTTGTCATCCGGCATTTGCGCATGCCAGCCGGCGCCCGCATCGCGGCGTGCGACGAAATCGTCGGAAGGCATGGGCTGGTGGGCGTTCATCTCTCGATTTCCTTGGAGGTCCCCTACCGCAAAAGGGGCGCGGAATACAGCGGGCGCTTGCGATCATTGTGATCGACGGTGCGCGGGGGCCGCGGGGTCATTCCTTGACAAAGATCATTCAGCACACAACGGGCTAACGCAGACTGAACGGGAGTGTTTTGGTGTCGGCAGGCGAAATAGTGATCGAACCCGTCGAAGGCAAGCAAGGGCGCGCCCGCTTCGTCGACCTCGGCCGCGCCTTCGCCGCGCGCGAACCGCATGCCGTACCGCAATTACGCTCGGAGCAGCTGGAACTGGTCGAGCCGGGCAAGAACCCGTTCTTCGGCCATGCCAGCCACCAACTGTTCGTCGCCACACGGGGTGGCCGCGATGTCGGGCGAATCTCCGCGCATATCGACCATCTCGCGCTCGAATTGCCGCCCGAGCAGGGCATGGGACCAGGCACGGGCATGTTCGGCTATTTCGATGCTGAAGACGAAGCAGTCGCCGGAGCACTTCTGGCGCGAGCCGAGGACTGGCTGCGCACACAGGGCATGACGCATGTCATCGGCCCGATTTCCATGTCGGTCTGGGAAGAGCCCGGCCTGCTCGTGAAAGGGCAGGACCACGCACCGACGATCATGATGGGACATCATCCGGCCGCCTATGCCGGGTGGATCGAGAGCGCGGGATACAAGCGCGAGAAAACGCTGCTGACCTACGATCTCGACGTCACGGAGGATTTTCCGCCGCTGATCCGCCGCATCGTGCAATCGGGCCAGCGCAACGAGCGAATCCGCATCCGCCCGGTCGACAAGTCCCGTTGGGCCGAAGAGGTCGAGATCGTTCTGAGCATCCTCAACGATGCATGGTCGAAGAACTGGGGCTTCGTCCCCTTCACGCCCGAAGAAATCGCCTATGCCGGCAAGAAGCTGAAGCCGATCATTCATGAGAACCTCAACATGATTGCCGAACTGGATGGCCGCCCGGTGGCATTCATGCTGACTTTCCCCGACGTAAACGGCGTATTGAAGCAGACCGGCGGCAAGCTGCTGCCTTTCGGCTGGGTGCGGATGCTTCGCTGGCTGCGCAAGCCGACCGGGTCCGACATGCGCGTGCCCCTGATGGGGGTCCTCAGGGAACTGCATAACTCGCGCCTCGCCAGCCAGCTCGCTTTCATGATGATCAGCCAGATCCGAGTGAACGCGGTCGAGGCCTATGGCGCGAAGCGGGCGGAGATCGGCTGGATCCTCGACGACAACCAGGGAATGAAGGCGATAGCCGATGCGATCGACAGTTCCGTAAACCGCGAATACGTGATTTATCGCAAGCCGTTATAGCGCAGCGCTGTTGCATCGCGGACACGCAGGCGCTGCGTTCATCATCGGGCCGGAACACACTGCGCCCCTGCACCGTTAGGCGACACACGGGCAATCGCCCGCCCATTCGATCGCCAGACAATGCCAGACGCACCCGCAACCACGAAAACAGACCTGCCGCCCCTTCCCGACCGCGTTTTGATCGTGGAGGACGATGCGATCATCGGCTTGGCGCTCGAGGACGCACTGGCCGATGCGGGCGTGCGAAATGTCGAGATCAGCACGACCACGGAACAGGCGCTCGATGCGCTGCGCCGCGAACGCCCCGATGCCATAGTGCTCGACGTGCATCTGGCCGATCGCGACGACGGCTGGGCGATCGCGGAGCTCGTGAAGACCTTGGGGCCGGACAGCCCGCGCATCGTGTTTTCGACCGGGGCGCCGCAGGATATTCCCGAAGGGGTCGCCGAGATGGGCTGCGTCCTCGCCAAGCCTTACGATATCGAAACGCTGATCGACTTGCTCCGCGAGCCCAAGCGCCGCGGCATCATTTCGCGCCTGCGCGGTCGGCTCCGCTGAATTTTACAAATCGCTGGAGAAAGGAGACGTCGCACCCGCGGCGCACCAGCACATGCTTGCCCTCGCCGGGCAAAAATCACGATCCACGAAAAAAGGCCTCCACCGGATTTTTCCAATGGAGGCCTTTCGGGATCGTATCACCAGCCGCTTGGACGGGAGGGGGGTCTCGGCGGTGACATAGACTAAATGACCGGCCTGAAATCCGGTTCCATGGAAAGCGAAAAAATTTTCGCGTCGTCCGGAAGACCCGGAAAACCGCAGTTCTCGCTTTATATGAACGGCCGCAGGCTGTTGTCGTCACGTTCGAATTGCGCGACCTTGCAGGCTGCATCCATGTCCGGCACGCAGATTTCGCGTGACTTCCAAATAACCAGCCCTTCGCGCTCCAGCTGTCGGATGGTGCGGTTGGTGTGGACGAGCGACAGGCCGAGCATATCGGCGATCTGCGCCTGCTTGATCGGAAGGTGCAGCACATTGTCCCGCGCCGCGAGTCCGGTCTCGAGGGCGCGATCGACCAACCAGACCGCCAGATAGGTCACTCGCTCGCGCGCGCTGCGCTGCCCTAGCGCCACGATATGGTCTTCCAGGAGGCGCTCTTCCTTCGCTGCCAGCCAGGTAATGTCGTAACCGAGGCGCGGATGCTGGGAGATCAGTTCGATGAAGTCCCGGCGCTTGAACGTGCACAGGCGTGCGTCGGTAAGCGCTTCGACCGAATGGCTCGCCGGCTCGTCGAACGCGCCCTGCAATCCGCTCAGGTCGCCGGGGAACATGAAGCTGACAATCTGGCGGCGTCCGTCATCGAGCGTGCGGAACCGGATCAGGACCCCCTCGATAAGGGTGTAGAGGCGATTGCCCTCGTCGCCCTGTTCCAGCAGACTCTCGCCACCCTCAAGCGCAATCTCGCCTTCCTTGAATTCGCCCATGTAAGCCAGTTGCTGCGGCTGGAGCGGGCGCAACCCCGGCCTGCTCTGGAGCGGGCAATTCTCGCAGCTGTACGGATTTGCAACCTCGTGCATGCAATATCTCCCCTCTTCGCGACAGACGGGCTCCAAACCGCCTGCACTCGCATGTCGTTCGTCCTTACTACACAACGCGCCGCGGAAAGGAACCAAGATGGATGCAGGGCGTTCAATGCGCGCACTTAACCAAAAGGGGTCTTATGTCGCTTGGTGATCAAATTGCCCGCAACCTTCCGTATCTGCGTCGTTATGCGCGCGCACTGACCGGCTCGCAGGCCACGGGCGACGCGTTCGTACGCGCCACGCTCGAGGCGGCGCTAGCCGATGAAAGTCTCAAGGCATCGCTCGAAGGGGGGCGCGTACCGCTCTACCGGGCGTTCAACAAGGTATGGGCCAGCGCCTATATGGATGTGTCCGAGCCGGATTCCGGCGAAAGCCACGAAGGCGCGGCGCACGACCGCTTGAAATCCATCACGCCGCTCAACCGCCAGGCCCTGCTCCTGACCACGCTCGAGGATTTTTCGGTTGAGCAGGCAGCGGACATCATGGAAATGGAGCCTGAAGAGATCGAGCGGCTCGTCCAGGAGGCTGTCGGCGAAATCGACAAGGAATCCGCGACCAGCGTGCTGATCATCGAGGACGAGCCGCTCATTTCGCTGCAGCTCGAGGATCTCGTGACCTCGCTCGGCCATGAAGTTTGCGGCACGGCCGCCACGCGGACGCAGGCACAGGAAGTCGTGGCGGATAAAACGCCCGGCCTTGTGCTGGCCGACATCCAGCTTGCCGACGGTTCGTCTGGTCTCGATGCGGTGGACGATATTCTTGCAATCAGCAGCGTACCGGTGATCTTCATCACGGCCTATCCTGAAAGGCTGTTGACCGGCGACCGGCCCGAGCCGACCTATCTGGTGACCAAGCCCTTCCAAGAACAGACCGTTCGCGCTGCCATCAGTCAGGCGCTCTTCTTCGGATCGAGCAGGCCCTTGGGCTGATCCTGAAAACAGTCATCGCTGAATGATCCGAAAGGCCCGCCGTAATCCGGCGGGCCTTTTTTGTCATTACGCACGCAGTAGAGGGGCCGCCTAGCTTTCGTCGTGCGGGGTGGGTTTGCTGCCGGTCTGGTAGGCCGCCCGCAGGGCAAACTCGCTCGGTTGGCGGACGGGGACCAACAGCGTGCAGCACACGCCGCGCTCGTCGAACACCAGTTCGACCGGATGGCGCAGTTCATGCGCCACAATCTTCTCGATCAGTTCGGTGCCGAAGCCGCGTCGCTCGGGCTTGACGACGGTCGGCCCGCCGCGCTCGGTCCACTCCACTTTGGCGAGGCGCTCGTTGACCTTGGCCCATTGGACTTCGACCCGCCCGCCGTCGACGCTGAGCGATCCGTATTTCGCCGCATTCGTGGCAAGTTCATGGATGGCGAGACCGAAGCTCAACGCATCGTTGGGCGCGAGATCGACATCCGGCCCGTCGAGCACCACTTCGTGCTCCGCATTGCGCGAATAGGGCGCCAGTTCCACCTCCACCACGGAGCGGATCGGCGTCGTGCCCCATTCGGACTGGGTTAGCAGATCATGCGTCGCCGAAAGCGCGCGGATGCGCCCGTCGATCCCTTCGGCGAATTCGTCGAGATCGCTGGCCCGGCGACGGGTCAGCGAAACGATCGAAAGCACGTTGGCGAGTGTATTCTTCACGCGGTGATTAAGCTCGCGCGTGAGCGAATCGCGAATGGAATTCTGCTGCGCGAACCAGTCGAGAGAACGGCTGTCCTCCATCGCTTGCTGGGCCAGCAGGCGCGCGACCAGCATCAGCAGGCTTGCTACCGCCAGGCCGAACAGCAGCGTAATCATGGACATCATCGACAACGCTTCGTCGCGACCGGACTCGACCATCAGAAGCATGTTGCGATTGGCGATTTCGACTTCGCGCTCGACCACGTTCGGCGAACTGCGCCAGCCCGGCAGTTGAGCGAGAAGAGTGCGTTCTCCGCCTTCAACATCGTACAATCGAGCGGACAGCCCGTCGTAGCTCACCAGTTCAGCGGCCGAAGCCAAGAACTGCGGACCGTTGAACGGGCTATAGATGAAGCCCTTCAAATTTTGCCCCGATCCGCTTGAATCGAAAACCGGCATGAAGATGATGAAGCCGGGTTCATTGCCACCGCCTTCTTGCACAAGAACGATCCGGCCGCTGGCGATCGGTCGTTGTTCACGCTCGGCCAGATCCATGGCTGCCCGGCGGACCGGTTCGGAATACATATCGTACCCCAACGCGCGGCGGTTCCGCAGCGTATCGGGTTTCAGATACAATATCGGCACGAGCATAGGGCGCGGCTTCGCAGCCAGAGACGGCGTGATTTTTACATCCGACACTCGGCCTTCGGACAGCCTTTCCTCAAACGTGGGGACTTCCGGCGCCATGATCGCTGGCGCCCAGCCGATGCCCTCGGCTCCGCGAAAGTTTGAATCGAGCCGCAGTTCTTCGACAAACCTCCGGAAAAGTGTTCCTGTTACTTCGTCCTGAGTGCTCAGAAGAGCCGCACCTGCACGAAGATAGGAGGTGCTTGAGAAGGCTCGCCGCTCGATCGCCGATGCCATCGCCATGGTCCGGCGGTTGATATCGGCTTCGTCGCGCTCTGCCTCGCCGCGTTCGATGCCAAAGACGCTGGTCACGGTAATCGCCATGACCATAAGGAATATGACCACGGGCGCCGCGCGCGGGTATTCGGCCAGCAATCGCCGGCGGCTACCCTTTCGTTCGAATTCCTCGGTTCCCAGCGCGAACCCCTGTTATCATTTGATGGCGTGCCTGTAGTATGTCGCGCCCTGCGTTTGGTTCCATGACACATTTTCGCGGGAACCAGAGGGCATCGACCGCGTTCCGCCTCCACACACGGGTTCGATTCTGCGCTCTCACACTGATGGCGAAGTGCGCGAAAGGGTCGTAGAGGGAATAATTCTGGATCGATATGAATTCCGACAAATCACACATGCCATCCCCCCGCGGCGGATCGACCGCGAAGAAGGACGGCAATGATCCCGAATGGGCGAACGGTTTGCGCAAGCTATATGATTCTGTAGTGGACGAACCGCTGCCGGACAGCTTCAAGGATCTTCTCGAGCAACTGGATACGAAGGACTGATGGGAGGCACAGAACGAACGGCCTCCGAGAAGGCCGACTTCAAGCGGGAACTGACGGAAGTCGTCCCGCACCTGCGTGCGTTTGCGCGCGGGCTCTGCGGCCGTGCGGACATGGCAGACGACCTCGTGCAGGAAACCCTGCTTAAGGCGTGGGCCGCGCAGGAACGGTTCCAGCCGGGCACCAGCATGCGCGCATGGACCTTCGTGATCCTGCGCAATGCCTATCTCACCGACATGCGGCGCAATCGCTTCCGCGGTGAGTATGACGAGACCGTGGCTGAGCGCATCCTGACGGCCCCTGCCGGGCAGGAAGAGCCGATCCATCTGTCGGACATGCACCGGGCCCTGTTGACGCTGCCGCCGGAACGTCGCGAAGCGCTATTGCTCGTCGGCGCAGGCGGCTTTTCCTACGAGGAAGCGGCCACGATCTGCGACTGCGCCGTCGGTACGATCAAGAGCCGTGTCGGGCGCGCGCGTGCTGCGCTGAACACGATGCTCAGCGATGGCTCGATCCCCAAGCGCTCGCTCCAGGACGATGCGGCGCACCGGGCGATCCTCGAAGAACTCGACGACGTCGCCGCAGGCAACGGCATTGCCGCGCGCAGCTGACGCAGGCGCAGACCGCACTGTAAACTTGTCAGAAATTGCCGTGCGCGGCAGATAAGGCGCGATGGACGACAGCGAAGCTCCCGCACCGGTCGAACCGACGCCTGCGCGCGCGGGCCGCTCGCGGCGGCTCGCCTTTGCGGAGCAGGAGCTGCGGCTCATTTCCTCGCTGGTGCTGCTGATCGGCCTCGGCCTATTCTTCGCACTGCCCTTCGTCCTGTCGATCGGCGCCGTCGTATTCCTGCCTTTGGTGACGGCGCTTGTGTTGACCGTGATCCTTTCCCCGCTCGCCGACAAATTGAACGGCTGGGGCCTGCCCAATGCGATCGCTTCGCTCGTCGCGCTGCTGATATTCTTCGCCGTGCTGCTGCTCGCCCTAGCGCTTATTCTCCAGCCGGCAGTGGCGCTGTTCGACGATGTGCCGGCGATGGCCAACCAGGTGATGGACCGGTTCGGCGAATTGCAGCGCCAGTTCGCCTGGGTTGCGCAGATCAACGAGCAATTGGCCGAATTGATGAACCGCGAAGGCGGGCGCGAGGTGGTTCTCGCCAGTCCGAGCCTGCTGGAAGAGCTGGCTTTCGCGACGCCCGGCGTAGTCCTCGAAACCGTGCTTACCCTGCTGATGGCCTATTTCATGATCGAGGCACGGGTCCGCCTGCGCCAGCGCCTGCTGTTCGGCCGGGCGAGCTTCGGCACCAGCATAAAGGCGGCACGAGTGCTGCGCGAGGTGCAGGAGCGCGTCGCCGCCTATATTCTGACAGTCGGCTGGATCAACGCGCTGGTGGGCGTGGTCGTGGCACTCGGCGCGTGGGCGTTGGGCGTCGATGCACCGATCATGTGGGGCGGCCTCGCCGCGCTGCTCAATTTCCTGCCCTATATCGGACCGATCGTGATGGTCACGCTGCTGGGCCTGTTCGGCATCGGCACGGCGGACACGATCCTGCTCGGCATGGTCCCGGCGATTGCCTATCTCGCGTTGCATACGGTGGAGGCGAATGTCGTGACCCCGTCGATCCTCGGCGCGCGGTTCACCATGAACCCGGTGATGATCCTGATCGCCCTGTCCTATTTCTCGTGGATCTGGGGCGTCTTTGGTGCGCTGCTGTCGGTCCCAATACTGCTGATGCTGACCGCCCTGTTCGACCATGTCGGCAGGCCGAACCTCGTCGGCTTCATCTTCGGCGAGCCGCTGTTCGCCAGCGAAATATTCGGTGGCGACGAAACCGAGGAAAGCAGCTGAGCGCATAAGCAAAAGCCCGCCGCGCGAGTGGCGCAGCGGGCTTTCGAAATGTGTCGGAACTACTCGATCAGTTAGGATATTCCCACGTGGTTCCGCGGGCGAGGTTCTCGCTGGCGAAGCTCCAGTTGAGCTTGCCGTTCACGGCGTCGAGATAGGCGGGACGCGCGTTCTGGTGGTCGAGATAATAGGCGTGCTCCCACAGGTCGATCACGAGCAGCGGGTTTACCCCGTCCTGATCGGCCAGCGTGTCGCCGTCATGCGTTTCCTCGATGGTCAGCTTGCCGCCCTTGACCGCTAGCCATACCCAACCGCTGGCGAAATGGCCGGCGCCGCGCTCGGCGAGCTTATCCTTGAGGCCATCGACAGAACCGAAGTCGCGATCGATCATCGACTTCAGTTCGTCCGAAGCGGAGGTCTCGTCCGCCGCCATCGAGTGCCAGTAGAAGCCGTGATTCCAGCTCTGGGCCGAATTGTTGAACAGGCCCTGGTCCGACCCGCGGGCCGCGGCGATCACTTCTTCGAGGCTCTTGTCGGCATGATCGGTGCCTTCGATCGCCTTGTTGGTCTTGTCGATATAGGCCTGGTGGTGCTTGCCGTGGTGGTACGACAGCGTCTTGGCCGAAACGGCCGGTTCGAGTGCAGTGTCGTCATAGGGAAGGTCGATCAGATCGAATGCCATTGGGGGTCCCCTCTAGTCTGGCGTCGGAAAGGTAAGGTTCAGGTTTGCAACGCGCGGGGAAGCGATGGGTTGCAGCCTGTCGCCAATTCCCGCCGAAAAGATCGCGAGGGGTTTCTTTCGACCGGCATTCGCGGCACAGAGCCCGCGCGAAAGGCAGGAGTTTTCGACGCACATGGCACGCAAGTTCTTCGGCACCGACGGTATACGCGGACGCACCAACGAAGGCGTGATGACGGCCGAAACCGCCATGCGCGTGGGCCAGGCGGCGGGCACGCATTTCCTGCGCGGCGACCACCGCCACCGCGTCGTGATCGGCAAGGATACGCGCCTTTCGGGCTACATGATGGAAAGCGCGCTGGTTGCCGGTTTCACAAGCGTGGGCATGGACGTGATCATGACCGGGCCGCTGCCAACGCCAGCCATCGCGCTGCTGACCCGCGAAATGCGCGCCGACCTGGGTGTTATGATCTCCGCCAGCCACAACCCTTTCGAGGACAACGGCATCAAGCTGTTCGGCCCGGATGGCTTCAAGCTGTCGGACAATGCGGAAGTCTCGATCGAGCGATTGCTCGAACAACAGCCCCTGCTGGTTTCCGCCGACCGCATAGGCCGGGCCCGCCGGATCGACGATGCGCGCGGGCGCTATATCCATGCGATCAAGCAGTCGGTGGCCAGCGACATCCGCTTCGATGACCTGACGGTGGTGGTCGATTGCGCCAACGGCGCGGCCTATCAGGTCGCCCCATCGGTCATCTGGGAGCTGGGCGCGAAGGTTATTACGCTCGGCGTCGATCCCAACGGCACGAACATCAATGACGGCGTCGGGTCCACCTCGCTCGAAGCGATCAAGGCCAAGGTCGTCGAGGAAGGCGCGGACATCGGCATCGCGCTGGATGGCGATGCGGACCGATTGATCGTCATCGACGAGAAGGGCGAGACGGTCGACGGGGACCAGATCATGGCGCTGATCGCCTCGCGCATGCACGAGCGTGGCTCGCTGACCGGCGGCGGCGTGGTGGCGACGGTGATGTCGAACCTCGGGCTGGAGCGGTATCTCGAGAGCCTCGGCCTGACGCTGGAGCGCACCAAGGTCGGCGACCGCTATGTGCTCGAACGGATGAAGGAAGGCGGCTTCAACGTCGGCGGAGAGCAGTCGGGCCATATGATCCTGCTCGACCATGCGACCACGGGCGACGGGTCTGTCGCGGCGCTGCGCGTCCTCGCCAGCCTCGTACGCTCGGGCAAGCCGGCGAGCGAACTGCTCCATGTGTTCGATCCTGTTCCCCAATTGCTGAAGAACGTGCGCTATTCGGGCGGCAAACCGCTCGAGAACGAAACCGTGAAGCAAGTCATTGCAGAGGCCGAAGCGGAGCTTGAAGGCAAGGGTCGCCTGGTGATCCGGCCTTCCGGAACGGAACCCGTCATCCGCGTGATGGCGGAAGGCGACGATGCCGCACAGGTGGAGGCTTGCGTCGACCGGATCTGCGATGCCGTGAAGGCGGCTGCCTGATGGCGCTGGAGATGCGTCCCGATTGCGAACGCTGTGGCACGGACCTGCCCGCCGAGGCGCCCGGTGCCTTCATCTGCAGCGTCGAATGCACCTTCTGCGCCGAATGCTCCGAAGCGCTCGACGATCGCTGCCCCAATTGCGGCGGCGAATTGATGGATCGCCCGACCCGGAGCAAGGCGCTGCAGGAGAAGCTTCCCGCCTCGCAAGAGCGCAGGTTCAACGGATGAGCGCCCCTCCCCGTGTCCTCTCGATCGCCGGCTCGGACTGTTCGGGCGGGGCCGGTATCCAGGCCGACATCAAGACCATCGCCATGCTCGGCGGCTATGCGATGACCGCGATCACCGTCGTGACCGCACAGAACACGCGCGGCGTGCAGGGGGTGGAGGTCATGCATCCCGACCTCGTGCTCGACCAGGTCGATAGCTGCCTCAGCGATATCGGCGCCGATGCAATCAAGATCGGCATGCTGGGCTCGCCCGAAATCGCGATGCTGCTGGCAGAGCGCCTCGACAGTTTCGCCGGGCCGATCGTGTTCGATCCGGTCATGGTCGCGACCAGCGGTGCAGAGCTGGCAAGCGAAGCGACCATCGCCGCCTTCGGCGCGTTGATGGACATCGCCACGGTGGTCACCCCCAACTTGCCCGAACTCGCCGCGCTGACCGGTCGGGACACGCTGGCGGACGAGGACATCTACGACGCGGCCGGCGAGCTGGCGTCGCGCCATGACATGGTAATCCTCGCCAAGGGCGGGCATGGCGAGGGTGAAGAAGCCATCGACCGGATCGTTTCTGCGGCAGGCAAGATCGGCAGCTTCGGCCATGCCCGACTAGATACGCGCCACACCCACGGCACGGGTTGCACGCTATCCGCCGCGCTCGCCACGATGCTGGCCCATCGCCAACCGCTGACCCATGCCGTGCGGATCGCCCGCGCCTTTACCTTCGCGGCAATAGAGAGCGCGCCCGGCTTCGGCGAGGGTAACGGCCCGCTGGGCCATCAGGCTGTACGCTCCCTTTCCTCCGACTGATCGCTCCCAGGGCCCCGGACCCTAGCGGTCGAGTTCGTAGAAGGCGCTGATATGCGCCCAAGCCTCGTCCGCGGTTTCGCACCAGCGGAACAGGTCGAGGTCCTTCTTCGAAATCGTCCCTTCCTCGGCAATCGCCTCGAAATTCACGACGCGGGTCCAGAAATCCTTGCCGAACAGCAGGATCGGCATCGGCTTCATCTTGCCTGTCTGGATCAGCGTCAGCAGCTCGAAGAATTCGTCGAACGTGCCGAAGCCGCCAGGGAATACGGCCACCGCCTTCGCGCGTAGCAGGAAATGCATCTTGCGCAGTGCGAAATAGTGGAAGTTGAGCGACAGGTAAGGCGTCACATAGCTGTTGGGCGCCTGTTCGTGCGGCAGGATGATATTCAGCCCGATGCTCTCCCCACCCGCATCGCTGGCGCCGCGATTGGCCGCCTCCATGATCGAGGGGCCCCCGCCCGAGCAAACGACGAACTGGCGCTTGCCGTCCTCGATGATCGACTTCTCGGTGACCAGCCGCGCCAGCTTGCGCGCCTCGCCATAATATTTGCTCTTGGCGACGAGGCTCTCGACGATCTTTCGCTCGTCATCGGGCAGGTCCTTGGCCCCTTCCAGCGCTTCCTCGGCGGCTTCGGGGGGCGGGATGCGCGCGCTGCCATACATCACCATGGTCGATCCGACCCCGGCCTCGTCGAGGATCATTTCCGGCTTCAGCAGCTCCAGCTGGAAGCGCACCGGGCGCAATTCCTCGCGCAGCAGGAAGTCCTTGTCCTGGAAGGCGAGCTTATAGGCCGGATGCGCCGTCTGCGGCGTCTGCTTCGGCAAAGATTTTTCGAATTTGGCCTCTTCTTCGGCCGGGTAGAACTTGCGATCGGCGAGATCGCGTTTCCGCTTTTCTTCTTCTGTCATGCGCGGCGCGATAGGACGCGGCGCCGCGCCGGACAAGTGAGGAAAAGGAAATGGCAGGGGTGACAGGATTCGAACCCGTGGCCCTCGGTTTTGGAGACCGATGCTCTACCAGCTGAGCTACACCCCTGCAGCGACGGCGCGCTCTAATATGGGGCCGCGCGAATAGCAAGGCGGATATCATGCGTGGCGGCGAACTGGTAAGACCGCTCGCCATGCACGCCCCTGGCTCCCAACTGATTCCCGTCGACCTGCTGCTGCGCGCCTATCGCGCGGGCGTGTTTCCCATGGCCGATCATCGCAGCGACCCGGAAGTCTATTGGGTCGAGCCGCGCGAGCGGGCGATCATCCCGATGGACGGCTTCCGCCTGTCCGGGAGCCTGCGCAAAACGCTGCGGCAAGGCCGCTTCGAGGTAACGTGTGACCGCGCTTTCGGCGAAGTCATCGCCACCTGCGCCGAGCCGCGCGAAGAGCATGCGGAAAGCTGGATAAGCCACCGGATCGAGGCGAGCTATCTCGCGCTCTACCGCGCCGGTCACGCGCATTCGATCGAATGCTGGCAGGACGGCGAACTGGCGGGCGGGCTCTATGGCGTCGCTTTCGATCAGGTGTTCTGCGGGGAAAGCATGTTCAGCCGCCGGACCGATGCGAGCAAGGTTGCGCTCGCATGGCTGGTCGCCGCTATGCGCAAAGCGGGTTATCGCCTGCTCGATTGCCAGTTCATGACCGAGCACCTCGCGACGCTGGGCGCTGTGGCGCTGCCGCAGGCGGGCTATCTCGGCCTGTTGTCGGGGGCCACGGGGTCGCCGGACACGACGATCCCGGCGGCAATCCGGAGCTATTCGGAAGCTGCCTCGTCCGAGGCTTCTTCGCCCGGGAAGCTCATCGCGCAATCCTTGACCCAGACGTCGTAGATCGGGTGTTCGACGACGTTCAGGCTGGGCGAATTCTTGAACAGCCAGCCTGAGAAGATGCGGGCGAACTGGTCCTCGCTACCGCGTTGACGCACCAGCACCTGGACGAAGGCACCGGTTTCCTTCGGCATCTCCCAGGGCGCAGTGCGCTCGCAAGCCTGCAGCCGCACGATCACATCGCCAGCGCGTCGCTGCTCGCCGGGCGAAAGCTCGAACTCCTGGCTGACATTGTTGCGCTTGTTGAGGAGGCCGATGGTGGCGACCCGCTCGGCCATGGGCGTGCCGATGCCTGCTTCGTCGGCCGGGACTTCGGGCATCTCCGCCTGCTGCAGATCCTCGGGGATTTCGGTTTCCTGCGTCGCAGGCGTTTCCGGGACCTCGTCCGAACAGCCTGCGACAAGCGCCACGGTGCCTATGAGGGCGAGTGCCCCGCGCATGCTCACGCGTCCGGCGACCAAGCTTCGTAATCGCCCACCGCGCGCGCACGCTTGCCGCCGCGTTCGAGCGCGCCGGCGGGGCGATAGGCACCCGTCGTGCCCGTGGCATTCGGCGTATAGTCGGCTTCCCAGATGCGCGGGGGCGGCAGGAAGCTTTCGGGCACATCTTCGCCCGCGCCATGCAGCCAGCCGTGCCATTCGGCCGGGATGCGGCTCGCGTCGTTATTGCCTTCGTAAATCACCCAGCGCCGTTCGCGCTGACCTTCGCCGCGCTTCTTGGAGCGGTAATAGGCATTGCCCTGCGCATCGGTGCCGACATGTTCGCCATTGCGCGAGGACCACAGCATGGTGCCGATGGTGGCACCGTTCCACCAGGTGAAGATCTTGCCGAGAAAGCTCATGGCGGCGCGATTAGCGCAATCGCACGCGGGAGGGAAGCGCCGCTTTGCGCGAATTCGCCATCACCAATCCACCTTGTCGCCTGGCTCTATCCCGAGTTCGGCCGCAAGGCCGCCGCGCAGCTCCAGCACGCCGAGGACCGGGCCGACCGAGTAGACCGATTCGAGCGAATATGGCTCCGTCATCGCGGCGATATTGCTGATCCGCCCGTCCGGCCCGATGAAGATGATGTCGAGCGGCAGCGGCGTGTTCTTCATCCAGAAGCTTTGCGCCGTCGTCCCGTCATAGGGGAAGATCATGCCCGCATCGTCCGGCAGCTCGGTGCGGAACATCAGGCCGCGGCGCTGCGCTTCGGGCGTGTCGGCCAGCTCGACCGCGAAGCGGTGCGTGCCCGATGTGCCGGTCACGGTGAGCGGGATGACTTCGAGGCCGCTAACCGGATGCGTCGTCTCGGTTGCGACTTCCGCCGCAGCGCCAGTATCCGCCGCAGGTTGTGCCGAACAGGCCGCGAGAAGCGCCGCGGCGAGCCCGGCCAGGCCGCGCGCCATCAATCGTACTCCGCTGCTTCCGCGACCCACTCTTCGAGCTCCTCGATTGTCGCGGCC